>DAISIM010000110.1:0-1777 GCA_036821995.1 Bryobacteraceae bacterium | reverse complement strand
TACGTTACGCCGATCGCAATGGCCTATGGGCAGAGGACTGCTCGATTGGCGGATGCTTGATGGCACCACCAGAGGACGGTGGTGGGATTATCGCGCGAGGTGGTGGCGGGGACGTTTGGTACACAGGTGCTTACATTTACTTGGCCGGTCGATTGAGCGAGTATCCGTATTGGGGGTATATGCTCTGGGGACAACGACGCGCACCTACGGCACCGCGTTATCAAACACGCTACACCGAGTGCAATCGTTCAGGAAGTGAACAGGAAGATCTCAATCTAGATTTCCTTGTCAATAATTACAGTGCGGCGTCGGACGCAGCGGAGCAAGCAGGTTTGCCGTCAGAGTGGATTCTGGCATGGGCAGCCCAAGAAAGTGGGTGGGGTAGGTCGGGAGGCGCGACGAAGAACGGGAACTTCTATGGCTTGCGGACAGGCATGAACTGGATCAGCCAGACTGCATGTGGCGAGGGAACATACCCTGAATGGGCGTGCTTCGCGAACTTCTCCGATGCGACCCAATCAGCACTATTAAGCGTCCGAAGAGATCCGCGCAACGGCAATCAGTACACCGCGGGTGAGTTTCTTTCAAACGCATTCAAATCAGGACTATCAATTGGACCCGCATTCCAGGCTTTGGTTGAACTAGGGCACGATGCTCTGAACCAGGCTTATGGGGCAAACGTAGCCGGAACGTTCGTTGAAATGCGGTTGGATTGCCTGAAGGAGAATGGGTATGTACCGTAGCAATGTGTTGATGTGCATCCCGTTAGTAATACTGTTTATGTTCTTTCCTGCGAGCAGCCCAGCACAAGTAACACATCGCACCGTTGGCGCTACAGACCAGGGTGCGATTGTAGCTGCAGACTTGCTTTCAACCTGCCGAATCTCGCCCGATGGCCTTGCACAGGTATCTTTATCGCGCGACAAACAGATGATCGCAGTTGTTCGGCATAGCCATCCGTGGCCTAATGTCTCAAAGACTATAGAATTGTACCAAAATATGCCGCCCGCTTGCCGTCAATTCTTTCAGATAGACGGTCCTATTGTTGCAGGTGGATTCACAATGCAGATTTATGGGAATGTTAGATGGAGTCATGATAATCGGAGTTTGTTCTTTGAAGGATATATGGGTGATACTTACGCGCACCTCTTTAGGTATGATGTATCGGAGACTGCCATAAAGCCAATAGCCGTTGTTGTTGGATGCTCCGAGGTGATTAGTGGCCAATACCAGGGCAATCTCGTTTGCGCTCTGCGAAAACATACCCTGGTGCGAGTGTGGAACTGGTACTGGCTACTTGACATTAACGGGAAGGAACTCGCGGCCATCGGAGACGAGGGCGACTTAGATATGTTTGTATCGCATAATCCGGTTGATCCTCCACTGATCCGCCGATTAGCCAAGTAGCTTGCCTTGTCGTGAATGAGAAGTCGCGGTAGGGACGGCCATTGCTGACCGCCCCCGCACAGATCCGTACGTGCGGAGTTACCGCATACGGCTCTTGCCTAAGGTGCCTGACGCAAAGAAGCGCTCTTCTGGATAGGGATGCAGAACTCGGCAGGACGGGACGTACTTGCGGGTGGGGCGATTGAATCGGGACCAGTTCAGCGTAAGCGTAAGAGCAACCCCACTCTTGAAGGAATCAGTGACTGCTGTTGAACTGGGCCGACGGGGACAGTCTGGCTTGAGCAGTTCGATTTTCTTGTGAAGGGGACGGAGCGCTCCCACGTGTTCATTCCTTGCTGCATTCTTGCTGACTCCGGGAGGTCCTGGGATC
>DAISIM010000109.1:0-2163 GCA_036821995.1 Bryobacteraceae bacterium | reverse complement strand
ATTACGAAGTCCTTCGGCACCTCATCGTCCGAGGCCGCCAATTTGCCTTGCGAACGAACCGGTACTGCCCCCTGAGGGGAGACCACCGCCGGTGCCGTGCGCTCAGAGCGCAGTGGGTCGCGTTCCAACTGCTCAATCATTTGCGTGAGCGGGTACTCCGCAGGCGAGGGAACAGCGGTGGTCTGAGCGGCAGTGGGTCGCACTGCGCTTGGACCGGGCTGCGCTGCCGCACCCGGCTGCCCGCCACTCTGCGCAAACAAGGCGACCGGCGCGCAGCCCAGCAACATTCCAATCACCACCAGGACCTTCACCGAAGAAATCAACCGCATCATTTCTCTCCCCCTACAGCACCTTCGACCAGCTTGCATTCACCACATACACGCCCAGCGGGTTCACCCGCGCCAACTGCTCATCCGTTGGTGGATTCACCGCGATCGTGAAGGAGCCCTTCCACGCTTGCTCGGCTTGGAGATCCCCACTCAGCCCGCGCGTGGTCTCTACCCACTCCACTTCGTAGGTGCGTTCGCTGCTCGCGTAAATCGCTTTCACATCTACGCTCACCATGGCGCTTTGCGCACGCTTCTGCGGCGGTTCCTTGCGGTAGAACTCACTTACTTCGAGTTGGGCAGCGCTCCCCCGCGCGATCATCGCGTACACCCGATCAATCGCTTTCCGCTGGGAGATCCCGTCTGACGTCACCGTCCGCAGGTCGCCCACCCATTGGATAAGGGCCGCGCGCTTCAATCGATCATCGGCGACGGATGCCTGTTCAGCCAGGCCTGAAGCCACCGGGCGTCCAAGGCTATCCACTGCAACCACAAAGGGAACAATGCGGGTCTGCAACGCCAGCGCGACCATGCCACCGGCGGCGACCGCAGCAGTCAACAACGCCAGGAATGCGGCCATCCGCCAGTTCCGCGCCCGCGTGAGCAGATCGCCGTATCGCTCATCCCACTCCCTCCGCGCGGAGAGATAACGATTCTCTGCGGGCTTCGGCGGAACGCAGGACCGGGGTTCAAACTCCCTCGGTAGTTCCCGTTCTGCACCACCGCCGGCCGACGACAATTCGAGAATGTCTTCCGATGTCACTCGCTATCCTCCATGCGTAGGTTCGGTGGCGCCGCGTGCGGCGCGTGATCCGGTGGCACTGCTCCTTGGGCCGCCCGCGTCAGTTGCGTCCCCACGGCCAAGTTCTTCGCCGCGTTCGTGCTCGCACTCATGACCCTCGTCGCGCGGCTCTCCGCTGCGCCGAACTCCGTCCGGTCCGTCACAGCGCCAACGCCAGCCGGTGCCCCCGCTGAGACAGTGCCCGAAGCACCTGCATTGCCGGCAGGAGATGACCCATCCGAAGAGCTACGCGGACCGCTGCGCGTTGGAGGCGACACGGATGCCGACCGCGTGGGTGTGTTTTCACCGGCGGAAGAACGGTCCGCGGTAGTTGGTGCTGCACTGCTTGATCCTCCGCTACCACCCCTGTTTCCCCCGCCGGGCCGCTGCGGAGCAGATCCGCCAGTACCTCCGCCCGAAGGTGCACCGCCCGTGCCTCCGCCACCAAAGGACGCCGAGCCTCCCGCAGCACCCCCCGATGCTCCGCCGCCAGGCCCGGCGGCTTGGCTCACCGAAACCGCAGCCCCTCGGGTGGCAGCCGCCTTCGCTCCCAGCGCCACCAGACCGGCAACCGCGGCACTCGCAACCAGTGCTCCCTGAGCCACGCCGCCCACCGTGCTCACTGCGTCTCCACCCGTCAACGCCGGGGCACCACCAAGGACACTTGCGGCCAGCTTCGGCACATTCCAACAGACCATCAGCAACAGAACGGCGGATCCAGCAATATCCAGAGCGTCAATGGCAGGTTGCGCGCTCGCCGCAATGAACTGCGATTCGTTCACCCAATTCCGTGTAAGCGCCAAGCTGGCTCCGAGGATCAGATACAGCACCATCACCTTCACACCCGTGGAGACCGCGAACGCGATGTAGCGCTCAACATAAGGCGCTGTCCACCGCGAGGCGCCGAAGCCCAGGAACAGGAATCCCGCCCCTACCACCAGGTAGCTTTCCACCAGGGTGACGACCAACTGAACGGTGATCCCCAGGAACGCAAGAAACGAGAGCAGCGCCGCGAACACCATCGCCAGGGCCGTGCCGAAACTCGCCATCCATCCC
>DAISIM010000108.1:0-2371 GCA_036821995.1 Bryobacteraceae bacterium | reverse complement strand
CACGCCCCCGCGCGGGGGGCGACGCGCGGAGGGTGGCAAGAAGGCGGAGGACCAGGCGTTTCAATCCACGCCCCCGCGCGGGGGGCGACCGCTTGCGGATAAACCGCACGCTTGCATTAGGTTATCAGTTGAAAATCGCGAACCCAGGCCTGCTACTTCAGAATTTCTTAAACTCCTGCAGGCGTGGTCGCCTAACCTGTTCCGTTGTCCGGCCTTACCACTGCCGCGAACCTCCCGGGAAAACCCAACATGCTTGCGGTTCGCGCTAGAGGATCAGCGGCCCTTCGGGATCGTAGCTGGGCCTTGCGCCTACGTGTTCCACCCGGTTCTTCCAGTTCGACCCCAGGTAGTAATACCGCAGGCTGTCTTCCCCGTCATTGATCTCGCTCTCCAACGTATTCTTCAGCTTTGCCCATTGTGCGGGGTCAACCAAACACTCAAAGACTGATTTCTGCACCCGCTGTCCGTAACTCACGCACAGCTTTGCAATGCGGCGTAGCCGTCTACGCCCACCTTCAGTCTCTGTGGAAACGTCATAGGTCACTAGCACGAGCATCGCGTCCACCTATTTCCAGAAGAAGGGAGGATAACCATCAAGATCGCCCCTCAAGTGCCGTGCCAGTAGCTTCGCTTGCACGAATGGAATGAGTCCAATGGAGATCTTCTCCTCCAGAAAGGGGTGTACAATCTCGTCCTGCTTCCGCTCCTGATAAGCCACCAACACCCGCTTGCGAGCCTCAGCAACTAGAGTCACTGCCCCACTCTCCTGCCGCTCGAAATCCTTCGATTGCAGTTGCCTCCGGTTCACCAGCGAAATCACCAACCGGTCTGCCAGATGCGGCCGCAGTTCCTCCATCAAGTCGAGTGCTAGGCTCGGCCTCCCTGGGCGGTCGCGGTGGAGAAACCCGACTGCAGGATCCAACCCCACGCTCTCACACGCGCCCCGCACGTCATGTACCAGCAATGTGTAAACAAACGAGAGCACCGCATTCACCGGGTCCAGTGGTGGCCTCCGGCTGCGCTTGGCGAAACCCAGTGCAGGCTTCTCCCCCGTTAAGAGGTGGTCGAAGACCCCAAAGTACACCCGCGCCGCATCACCCTCAATACCCCTTACGGAATCCAGATCCGCTCCACGCTCCAAACTGCGCAGCGCGCTTGCCAACCGCTCCGCAGCCGCGCCAAGTTCCCCGGCGTGGTCGTCTGTCCCATCCTCCCGCGCCGCCCGCAGCAGTACACTCCGGCAGTTCGCAACCTTGCCCAGCACAGCGTTCCGTGCCACCGCTGCGCACCGCTTTCCATCATCCGTTACTTTGTACTGCTCACGCCGCAACATCACATTGCCGCTAGTGTTTCCATGCACACTGGCAAGGAATCGGCCATGCTCGCTCAAGAAGGCCAGACACACACCGCGCGCAGCTAACGCTCCCATCAGAAACGGACTGCAGCTTACCTGCCCAAAGCACACCACACTAGACAGCGTGTGCATCGGTATCCGCAACCTCAGTTCGTCCCCCACTTGCACCCTCACCGCCTCGCCTTCCTTAGAAAGGTATGAGCCTTGTGTGGTCACGTATAAAGTGTTGCCCAATGCTTTCATGCCCGCATGGCCTCCGCTTCCCCCGTTCCCCGATCTGCAATGCATCAGGCGCTTTTGGGCTCGCCTAATCCTCCATGGCTCGCACCACGGCACGAGATACGAACTGTTCAACCTTTCCCGCCGATTCCATCCGCTCCGGCAGGCAGATATCAATCAGGGAACACCGCTTGCACTTTGCAGCAAAGACAGGCGCAGGGGTCACACCGTCGCCCAACAAACGGTGGAGCCTTACCGCCAATTCTTCGGTGAATTGGCGAAGACCTGCGTCAAAGGGCACATCCAATCGTCGGCGCGTCTCCCCATAGAACAACGCGCCTTCCGCAATTGCGACACCAAGCATTTCCTCCAGGCAGAGTGCCTGGGCGCACAACTGCGCTTTGTCGCTCAGGTCCTTCTTTGGCTTCCCTCTCTTGTACTCCACCGGAAACGGGCGCCACCAGCCACGAAGCTTGGGCAACTGGCACCTCTCCTCTATCCGGTGATCTTCTTCCACCGGATGGAACTCCACCACATCCGCCACCCCGGCCAGACCGAGGCGCAGGCTGCGAATCCGCAAACTCCGCGCAATCCGCACCCCGCCCCGCCATTCCGCCTTCGCCGAATCCGTCTTCTCGTGGAGGATCCGCCCTTCCGCCGTCAGCGCATTTTCTTCCCAAGCCTGCTCCAGGTGAATCAGCGCACACTGCCGCGCGCAGAACACCAAGTGCTGCAACGCCGACAGCGGAAGAAGTTCGGATTCGGGATAGGTTACTTTAGACAAGGGCATACGTATCC
>DAISIM010000107.1:0-2375 GCA_036821995.1 Bryobacteraceae bacterium | reverse complement strand
ATCTCAAAACCGTTCTGCCGCCGGGAGAACACGGGGGACCTCCGTCTCCCCTTGATAAATACCCATCATGCACGTCCCCGGAATTTCCAAATTTCGAATTTCCACACGTCAATCACCAATCTCCGTCCACCCCACGCTCAGGCCACAGTGCGCTCGCGGCTTCTGTTTCTGGCGCTAAGACGGCCAACAGCCCTCCGGCACACCCGCAGCGGTTTCGCATGCCGGCCCGAACAGGCCGTCCCTGATGCCGCCCGCCGGTAGCGCCGCGCGGTCGACTTTGCACTTGCCTTGCCCCGATGGATGTCCGTTTCACGCAATTGCGGCCACCAGGGCGACCGCGTGCGGAACGCGGCGGCGATGGTTACCAGATGAGGGGAACGCCGTAGGGCTTCAGGGCTTGGTCCTTCGTGACGATGGCGGCGGATTCGACAATTGCCTGCGCCAGTAGGATGCGATCAAACGGGTCCTTGTGATGATGCGGCAATTGCGCCAACTGCTCCACGTGGGATTGTCGGATGGCCAGGACCGGGAGGGTGGTGAGTGGAACGTACTTCTGCCACCACGTCAAAGGGTCGGCCTGCAGAGCCCCCGGCTTGTCGCGTTTCAGGATCAATTCCCAAAGGCTGGCGACGCTCAGTATCCGTTCCCCTTCGCTCAGGGCGTGGCGCGCCCGACGGCTCAACCGCTTGGGTTCCGCAAGAGCCCAAACCAGGGTGTGCGTGTCCAAAAGGAGACGTTGCGCCATGGCGGATTACCGGCCCGGGGCGGCCCAGTCTTCCGCCTCATCGTCGTTCATCGGCGCCCACCAGGAATCCCCGGTAGCCGTCAACGGCTCCGCGGCAGCGGCTCCGAACGGAAATGCCCCCGGCCGCGCGGCCGGCACCAGGCGGGCCACCGGAGTGCCGTTCCGCGCAATCACCACCGATTCGCCACTTTCGACGAGTTCCAGCAACCGGGAAAGCTGGCTCTTCGCTTCGTGTACGTTCACTTGCATCCTGTCTCCAGCTTAGTCCAGCAACTTAGCTAAGGCAATCCTAGGCCGCGCAACGAGTCCACCCAGCGCACGCCGGCCCGTGCGCGACCATCAACAGAGCACGGCCCTGCTTGGCCGTGCGACCCCGAACACCGCACCGTCCAGCGCTTCCGAAACGAACAGGCCGTTCCAGGCGTTAGAGCGCATCGTCATCAGCACAACTGCAAATTTCCTTCATGCCAGCAGCCTTACCGGGCCTTTTCCCCTACGCCGGCAAGGTCGCCACTCAAACCAAAGTCCTGTACGATCGGTAAGCCCCAAAATGGTGTGGAGCGCAAGAGGTTGCGGATATCGCCATGACTATCCTTGATAGTCTTCGTTAAGCCGAACTGAATCTGAGAGGTTTCGATAGATCCAATTCTCCGCGCTTGTCTCTTTACCGGAACGTGGCGTCTGAAAGCTCAGGTCGAAGCCTCAGGCCAGTTTGCTGTCAGGGAGGCAGATCATGTTCACGCGCTTTTTCGGAATCACGGCACTACTCTTGCTGTGCGCTGCTCTCGTTTCGTCGATTGCATCAGCAACGCCCATGCTACTCACCTTTGACATCGTTGCCCCAGACCGGGAGCACCGGCTCAGGTAGCGGTTACGCGGTGGTCGACAGTTCCATTCTGGCGCCAAATTCCAGCACCATCGATGATTTCGCGCAGCTATACGACTGGTCAGTCTCCCTGTCAGGCCTGTCGTCGACTCCGTCGTCTACCACATTCGGGCTGGCGGACCTGTTTGCCTGGATCCTGACGACAGATGCGGCGGGTCAGGTGGTGGATTTCAACTTCCGGACCTTTGCTCAGAATGCGGACGGGTATGGGCTGAACGCCTTCCTGCCAACAGAGGTGGATCTATGTACGGGAGCGATCGGAAGCGGTTGCGCAGGAGGGCAGGCCCTCGGGAGATTCGACATCGTCAACTACCAGGTGAACCCTGTTCCGGAACCGGCCACCTTCCCGCTGGTCTCCGCAGTGCTAACCCTCGGAATTTGGTTGAGATTCAGATCGCGACGCGTGGGCTGTTAGCTTCAAGTTTCGCGCGGCCCGGCTGAAAGACCGGGCTGCCTCTTCAAGGTTCCTGGTGCAGATAGCTGCCACCGCGCACCGTGACGGCCGAGGGTATCCGGAATTTTGTGTAAACGGCGTTCTCAGAGAGGATGAGAGGACGCATGGACATCAAGAAACTGGAAGCAGCACTGGACGAGGTGTTGAAGGACTACCGGGACCCGGAGCAAATCACGGGGCCGAACGGGCTGATGAAGCAGCTGACCAAGGCGCTGCTTGAGCGAGCGATGGCAGCCGATCCGCGCCCCCCACCGTCCTGGCACCCATTCCCGGACAAGCCTTCGCGGCAG
>DAISIM010000106.1:0-2617 GCA_036821995.1 Bryobacteraceae bacterium | reverse complement strand
GCCCGGTCGGGGGCAATTGGGGCTGCGGTGACTGGGAGGATCCCCTTGATTTTGACCGACCCAAATCCAGTTCTGAAGCGAATCCATTTACATGCCCACCGTGGACCCGGCCAGACCCCACCTACGGGCAGCAGCGAAGTATTCCGCGTGGTGTGGACCCAGTGAATCTTGGTGTCGATGGGATTTACTATATTCAACATCAAACACAACCATCAAGCACAATAGGCCCGGTATTTACGGTAGAAACGATATGGGTCTTGGGAGGACGGAGCGTCACCATCGCGATTGGGGAAGCAGCACTACCAGCAGCCATTGTTACTGCACTAATATATGTCGGATACCTAGAAATAGATTGGCTAATTCGCGAGGTTCGGGAAGCGCTAAGGCGTAGAGACCGTGAAAAAGACTGGACTCGGCAGATGTGTCAACGTCTTTTTGAGATTTGCAACCGTGGGGATTGTGGTATTTGTTTACATCGCTGTATTGCTCAAGATGGAGAATGGCCGTTTGATCTTTGTCCACTAAACCTTCCAGAGCCACTATTCCCGTTCCCCATGCCACCGGGTGGCACTGTTATGTAGGTATTTCATGACTAACTATGCTTCGATCAGTCATCAGTGGACAAGAGACCTAAAACCTACTATTGGCTCAGTAGTTGCTTTTTATCCGGTACCCGGAGCAGCAACGGCGCTAAGAGTCGTGAATAGTCAGGTTTGGATTAGTACGTTCTCACCGTGCTTCTCCGTTCGACTTTCGCTTAATACTGGTGCTGTTGCCTCTGTGCAACCCCTTGATGGCTGGGGATCTGCTGGGATATTTGTTAAGAATCGCAGAGTACTTATTCCCACTACTACTACAGTCCTGGTATCGGAACTTTCAGGTCGTGTTGAGAGTACCATGTATTGGCCGAGCGAAGACTCCCTCGATAGGCCAATAGACTTGGTACCTCCATCAGCATTCTCAGCCCTAACGGAATCGTTGATAATGGCAACTACTGAATCAACACTTTGCGTAATGTCTCTCAAGAGTGGAGGTGATTGCAGAATAGTCCGGCTAGGGCTTGAACCTCATTATGTTACCGCAATGCAATTACAGTGCCAGAATAGCGTTACTGTCAGCACATCCAACGCAGATGGGGCGGTCTATCAGGTGGACCTGCAAACGTTAGAAGTTGCCTCGCTGGGAGGGGGGATTGCTGCGTGTGGCAATTTAGTCTCAACAGCATCTGGTTTATGCGGCGTCTCACTATCAGGCGTTTTGTGGCCCGATTTCAAATGGCATTCTCAGCTACTTCCAACACATGAGAATCCTGCGCATTTCGTGTTGCGCGATTTTTCAGTAGCTCGCTACTTGATTGCTGGCGCGTTAGTCAAATGTGTCGGTAACGTAGATTCAGAAGACCACAAAGTGTCGATACTTAGCGCTTTATCTCTGCGTGATCGTTCTGTAGTCTGGTGGGATGGTTTGAACGGTGCGATGGCAATGTCGCTGGTGCCCAACTCCCACTCCAATACGCTCGTGGTCCTGTCGCGCCAGGGCGTTTTCGTTCTCTCCTTGATAGACGACCATATTGAAGAAGTTGCATCCGTTGCGATACCTATAGAGGAAGAGGCCTCTTTATACGTGCGAGAGGATAGTGTTATCGTATTGACTCGAAGTGGCGTCGTTTCGCTATTGAAACTGCATAATGTCTCAGTACCGTAGTAGTGCGCTGGGGCAACATACTGGCGAGTTCAACTTCCGCCGCCAGTTAGTCTCGGCGGTGATGACGCGTGGTACGGTGACGCGAGGCCTGTCCGAATTAGCCCCATTTTTCCTTGCTGCTATTGAAAGCACGTCATTTACCCGCTTGATCGTAAGCGTACGGCCAACTCCATTCTAGCCTGTATCTGCGAATTCTGTTGATCTGGAGGCATGAGCGATGGCGTTGGTTTTCTGGATTATGGCGAAGATCTGGTTTGGCGTTACCGCCGGAGCGGACGGACGCGCAAGGAGTTTGCGGCGGAGGCGGGGATCCCCGTCACTACGCTGGATTACTACATCCGCCGCGTGAACCGGAACAGTTCTGCTGAAGAAGCTTCGGTGAGCCGCATCTTGCCGGTGGAACTCGTCACTGGCGAGCACGAGGAGCCTGCGGCGCGTGGCGCACAGAGCGCGGTGGTGGTTCGCCTTGGCAACGGCCGGGCGGTGGAAGTCCATCGCGGTTTCGACGCGCAATTGCTTCGCGATCTGTTGGCGGTGCTCGAAGCGAACATCAACGGGAAGTACAAGTAGGGAAACTCCAAGTAGGGAAACTCGGGATCAGGTTATCCTTTTCCTGCAGGATGTCGCTATGATGAGGGGGGAAATTGGCGACTGCTGACGGTGAGCATGGCGAAGGTCCACATGGATGGGTGGTGGTACATCCGGGGGATCCGCGCTTCATGCCATCTGGATGATTGACGGAGTTTGGGACGTTGAAACGGCGCTTCAGTTTGTACGGATTCGGGGGCGAACTGCTGTTGGAGGCGAACCGGACGGGGACGGGGGTGCAGCCGCATGCTTGTTGGCCTGGGCGAACGGGTTGGCCTGGGCGAACTGGGGAGGTGGTGCGGTATGTGTACTTCCTGGGGCGGAA
>DAISIM010000105.1:0-2696 GCA_036821995.1 Bryobacteraceae bacterium | reverse complement strand
GTGTAATCCGCCGAAAGCGTGATCTCGGTCTGGCTTTGGCAGGAGGCTACCGCAACGGTGTGGGTTTCACCGCCACCGAAGATCACGATGCGCATGTTGCCAATCTCTTTGGTGGTGCCGCCATTACAGAACTCCGTGGCTAGATTGGTGCCCACGCCGTAGACCTTGCGAGGGTCTGCGGCGGGATCGATATAGACCGTGCCTGTCACCGTGGCAATCTGGAAATCATCCATCCACAACGTACGCCACTTGCGGGGAGTGCTGATGACGGTGGGATTGCTCTCAATCGTCACTTCCGTTTCGCTCTGGCAGCTTTGGACCTTCATGTTGGTGTATCGCTGTTGCCCCGCGGGCAACGGCAAGTCACGCTGCACCAGAATCCCGGCAAGCCCTGGTTCGAACGCTGGTCCAACCCTCCCACCGCAAAATTGCGTCATCCAATTGGTGTTCTCTCCGTAGAGCTTGGTGGGTTCCGTGACTGGCGCGGGACGGTGTACTGTGCCGGTTCGGTTGAGCCCGTTCAGTACCTCTTCATAGTGGCCGGCATTCCAGTTGCCCCCATTCACCGTGTAGTTATTCCAATTGTTCTTGGAAGTCTCCACTTCGGTATACTCAGCAAACTCCCAGGGATTCGCCCCCAATACCACCACCGGACCCAACAAGTCATAGAGCCGTTCATCCGGGTAGATCACTACGCCGTTGTCATCGTAGGCTACCGCACCCACCTCCAGATCCGCGGTGCTTGATGAATTGGCGTCAGAAGCCCGAAGTCTCAAAATATATGTTCCAAATACTGCCCCCGATATACTTGGGGAACACGTATTTCTTCCCGTCCACAGCAACTTGGAAGGCCCACTCACCTGCTGCCAGTAGCAACTGACTGAGCCCGTCGAGTCTGACATGGAGAAGCTACTGGTTCCATCCAGCGAGTTGGAATGTCCGGCGCGTAATGGCTTGAACGGCATCCACAGCTTGGCTCCTACCGTTCGCGGCCTTCCGTACGCCTGCAGTCCGGGAGTGGCGGAAAAGGTCTGGCCACTTAGGTCCACAGACCGCCCGCTTCCAGAACTATCGTTCCCGTTGCCTTCAAACCTGAGGTCGAAGTAATCCGCTGAATCGGAGGTTACGGGAGGACGAGATCCAACGGGGACCATCGTGGTGGATCCTCGAAGGAAGCCCATGCGGTAGCTTCCAGTAGGAAAGGCGCTGATGTTTCCTGAAGTAACGGAGCTTGCCGTGCCACCCTCAATCAGATCCGCCTCCCGATACACATATCCACTTCCGTCTGCATTCCACACTTCACACTGCAACTTACCCGATGACAGGTTCGCTTGCGCGCGGATTAGTGCGGCATTGCGGCCAGACATGGGGAGGCTGCAAGTTGGTGCTGGCGTCGTTCCCACAGTGCGTAGGAAGGTAACTGTGATCGAGTTAATGCTTAGCCAGCCGATGCGGAAATCGAAAAAATCCAACCTCAGAAAATCGCCCGACGAGGATGGTCCCGTGATGTCGTGCAAATGGAACTCCACCCGCACAGATGCGCTATCCGGGACATTGTCGGATACGTTGATCGCACGCGTGGTGGTTGGATTCCGGAGAGACTGACCTCCGGAAACCAACAATGGAAACAGAAACAATAAAATGATCCACCGCTTCATCGTTCTTCCTCTGTTGTAACAGGACGCCAGTAGATTACCGTCCCGGGTAAGGGTGAAGGTTCTGCGCACGTACTGCCGACAACAGAGCCGCGCCACGAAGGGCCAGAGCGGAGGCGGATCGTAGCCAATCGCAGGTCCGTTGAATTTGTAACATCTGCGCATAGGATAGTCGATTTTGCTCGATCCACGCCGGACTGGGGGCAAAATTGCAAAGCAAGACCCCACGCGCCGACGCTATGGTGAATCGGCGTGTGCGCGCATCACGGTGCAAGAAGAGGATCAACGACGAATACGTTAGGGATAGATCTCTCGCCAGGAGTAAGCGTCCAGATCATCCTTGGCACAAACTGCCATGGTGTCCGCGACGCCAGTGCCACCGGACACGAACCACCATCGGCCACGAACGGCAGCATCGCAGGTGGGCCGAAGTCCTTCCCCCACCGAAGGGCGCGACAACACCATCCGGAAGTGAACGCCGTCAAACCACAGAGGTTGCAATGTCCCTGATGCGAAGTCCTCTGCGCGGGTGTCCGTGCCATCGCTTCGCTTCACCGCAATCGGACCCAATGCGTCAACGTTCAGCGTCACGGCTGAGCCATCGGCGGTCACATCCGGAATCCAGTGAACAACCAGACCCGCGCTATACGACGCCAACGCGGGCGACATCTGGCATGTGAAGTCCTGGGCGAATGTGCCTGACGAGGTGCAGCGTAAGCGTGCACTCGACTGCAGTTCACTGCGAAGCGCAACTCGTTGCGGCAGGAAATCCAGCACGCGAAACTGAACACCGTCGTACCAAACCAAGTACAACTGTCCCGCTTGCAACTCATCCACCCCGGGGTTGGTTATCCCATCGGCCAACTTCACAGGACGCGTCCCCAGCGCATTCACGGCAAGCGTGGTTTCGCCGCCAACGCTGTTCACTGACGGCCGCCAGTAAATCCGCATTCCTTCGCTATACACCGATGGAGGAGGCGTCAGCGGGCAGCTATACGCATTGCCCGTGCCCACCGGCGAAGTGCAAACAAGGTGGCTGCC
>DAISIM010000104.1:0-2827 GCA_036821995.1 Bryobacteraceae bacterium | reverse complement strand
GGGGGACGTTGCGCCCGTTCACTCGTACTTCCACGCCGGCCAGAATCAGCGGCAGCGGCACTCTCTGTGCGGCACCTGTCATTCCACTGAGGTTCACACCGTAAATGGAGAAAATTGCCCCCGCGGCCACCGTGGGTGAACCAGCGGCCAAGCTGACGACTCCGCCAGTATTGGGCTGTGGGGATGGCTTCGCGCCCGCGGTGGTTAGCCGGTAGAGATAGGCTCCGGTGGACACGATTAGCTCATCATTCTTGCCCACGGCTACGCCATTCACGGGCGACATGCCGCCGCTGGTGGCCAAAGCCCCCGTCGCCAGTGCCGGACCATATTCGCCGTCTCCGGCGACGGTGTCAATCCGGCCATCGGCGCTAAGCACCCTTACCCGTTGGCGATCAGCGATGAAGATGTTGCCCTTGCTATCGAGGGCGAGATCCGCAACCAACGAAACGAGACTGCCCGCGACTGGGCCTCCATCGCCCCGGAACCCATAGACCCGCGGAGTTCCGCCAATGATGGAGAAGGATCCTTGCGGGGTACGCCGGTAGATGGCGTTGTCAAAGGCCACCACCATATTGCCGTTAGGCTGAAATGCGATGGCGGTGGGGGATCCCTGTGCCTGAGGGAAGTCACTGGCGTGCACCACCAATGTCGACTGGGTGGGGGACACTACCCGGTAGATGCCGTTGGACGCCGTGAAGTGGATGTTGCCTGCTGGATCCCGCGCAAGACCCATCGGACTAAAACCCAACGAAGGCATTTGGAACGAGCTGCGATTGTAGAGGTTCTGCAGAATGCCGTTTGCGTCTACGCGCCAGATCTGATGGTCAAGATTGTCGGCGAATACCAGACCTTGCGGGGTGGCCAGCGCGGCCGCAATTTGGCGAAACCTCGCCCACAAGGCCGGCTTGCCTTTATCGGCATCCAGCGAGTTCGCCGACGCTTCGGCACCCGTACCTGCAAAGCCACGGATCACCCCGTCCGGGGTGACCCTCATGATTCTGGTGCGAGACAGCACGTACATATTGCCATCGGCGTCGATTGCCGTCTTGCCACAGCAGACGAATGGAGATGCAGCGGCCTGTTGGCCTTCGATGGAGAGGGGTCCTGGGATCGTCTGCACGTTGCTGGGGATGGCCAGCCCGTTTCCGGCGATCGTCTGGACCGTGAGAGGCAGGATGGAATCGGTGGCGGGAGTCACCTCAAGCTGGAACGCGAGAGTGGCGGTGTGATCGGCATTGCCAAAGCGGGCGGTGGCCTGATAGTTGCCTGGTTCCACCGATGCCGCCGACAGCAGGACGTCGTTGAAATAACCCGGATGCAGCCACGCGGCCGCCGGGGCCGGAATCATCTGGATACCGCTTGCCAGGTCGCGATCACTGTCAGTGAACCGGTGCGGACGCAAGAAGGCGGTGCCCTTGCGCAGGGTCTGCCGAATGGGGGATGTCTCCGTGGCAACGACGATGACGTTCACCTGACCGGCTACGGTTTCCGAACTCGCGCCCGCATTCACGGTTTTGCTGGTGGGGCTGAGCCAAGCCACTTCCGGGTTCGCAGGGTTGTAGGCGATCTGGTCATTCTGGGTTGTGTTGAGGAGCGTTGGCCCGTTGGTCCAGGTAGCACCCATGTCCCTGGTGCGTCGTGAGAAGTTGCCACTTCCGGAGACGATCACCACGCTACGGTCTGGCGACGGGTGCATCCGATGCAGGCCGGGCATTCCGGAGATGGCGGTGGCGGTGGCCCCGCCGTTGGTGGAGCGGAACACCGCGTCTGCTTGGAGAGCCTGCCAGCCCGAAGCACGGGTTCCGAACAGGCCGATTAGCAGCGTGTTGGGGCTCTTTGGATCGCTATAGATGACGGCTGATACCATCGAAGTGAACGCTCCAGACGGGTGGGCAAGCTTCGCGCCGGTTTGCCAGTTCTTGCCTTCATTCGTGCTGCGCGCCATCTGATCGCCAAGACTGACGGCACAGAACATTTGCTGCGGGTCGTTTCGGTTGATTTCAATTGCGAAGGTACAAGGGATATCCGCGTGCTTCGCCCAGGTGTCCCCGCGATTTGTGGATTTGTACAAGACCTTGCCAAGCTGCAGGTAGAGGACGTTCTGGTTCGGATCCGAATGGAGAGCACTTGGCGACACCAGGGCTGCGTTGGGCAGCCCGTTAACCACGGCACTCCACGTGTCGCCGCCGTTGTCACTGCGCCAGAGCAATTGGGGATTCCGGCTGAGGATCGCATAAAGAGTAAGGCGGTTTCGGGCGTCGAAATGCAGCTTGGCTGTGTCGTGGTGGTTCCACGGAGTGCGTAAGGCGCGCCACAGCAAACCGCCATCGGTGGTCTTGTACAGCGTGGAGGTAAAGGCACCGGGTGCGTTCGCATCCGTAACGGCACCGTTGCGCACGCGGGTGACACCCCAAATTGTGTCCCCATCAAACGGATCCACCGCCATGCTGTGGAACTGCTTGTTCATTGGTTGCTGTGCAAACAGGTGGGGTGCGAACGACGTACAAAGCGCAATCACAAGCCCGAGCCACATTCCTCTGCCAATCATGTGCGTGTCCTCCACAAGCGGAACATCTCTTTCCCTTACGCGCCCGCCCGAATAGAAAGCGGTCTCGCGGCCCACCTCACCGGAAAGCCATCCCATACGGTGGTATTGGCGAAGTTCGATGGGAATGTCCCTCAGCGATCAGGGAAATTGTTGCCATTGAGGATGGGCAATCAATGCGGGTGGGAGCCCGTAGTGGGTTTCTGGGAGATGTGCGGATACCTGGAACTCAGCGAAGCGCGTTTGGTGCAAGGTCTCACGGGAGTGCGTCAGAGTATCGCC
>DAISIM010000103.1:0-2950 GCA_036821995.1 Bryobacteraceae bacterium | reverse complement strand
GAAAAAGGACTTTCAACCCGGCACTTTGGCACCACTTTCATCTTGGCGCCGACACATGGACATACTACTGTACGTACGCACGCCACGGTGATCCTGCTCCCACCAATGCCGTTCACCCTGCGTACGCTCCGTAATTCGTTCGCTAGCTAAAGGAGAGATAACATGAGATATATTATGACAGCACTGCTTCTGGCAACCACAACCGCCTGGGGCGATACATTCGACAAGGTCGATACTCGCGTGCAAGACTACATTGTGCAGCGACTTGCCGCCGAGCTGGACACGAGTGAGCTTCTGCTGGTTCAGCAGCGGCAGGATGAATGGGCAAGAGCAGACTACGATGGTATTACCGCAGGGCAGCTTCGAGTCCTGGGCTTGTCAGTTGCTCGCTGCGTGGAGCGGCTGAAGGGGGGAGCGGTGAAGCCGGGTGAGGCCATATACCTATATCTGCCCGACCCAATGAAGTGGGCGCAGACCAACACTAGGCGCGCGTCAACGAAGCGCCCGCCCTACCTTCCTCGACTTCTCGCGGACGATGATGTCAGGCTAATGCTGCTGTTAGCACTGGATACTCCGGACAAGGAACGATGGGCAAGCGACGATCGCGACGTGTCGCTTACAAATTTCGTGAGCGACGCGAAGGCAATGCCTGCAGCGGAGCTCTGCGCGGAGTATGGTTTGGAAGAGGCGCTCGACGGTAGAATGTATGCACTGCGGGATGGGTGCGTTTTGGTCGTCACGTACCCCGCACCCGAACTGCCCGAGACGGAGTTGATGCGTCTCAATAGGAGCCTGCTCGAGGGGCAGCGTGCTAATCGTGCGAAGCTACGTGGCACTAGCGGCATGGTGGGCCTCAGTAAGCTGGAGATGGCTGAACTCGTCTACCTCGCATACGCCATTGATGGCGATGAGGGGCTCTCGCAGTATCAGAAGCTGAGGGAGCGTCTGCCAGAATACCAGGAGCTATCTTATCCTCTTGATCTGAAGACGAAGTTCGGCAAAGCCCTGTCTGCCGAGCTTCAGAAGATGGGGAAGCTCTCCGGCCAGTCTGGTCAGATCGAGTAAATAGAAAATAGCCATTCTCCAGGCGTGGAAGAACAAGCCCGTCAGACCGAGAAAATGGAAAACAGGTAACAGTTTAGCAGATTCCGGTTGCGTTACGATGCGTCCAAGACGGTATCCTTTCCATTCAAGAGGATGGTTTTGAATACATCGACCGGAAGAGGGGTCAGCCCTGAATGGCACTAACTTAAGGCTCTTTAGCATGGGATTTAGACCCGGTAAAAGGTGTGAAAACCGGGGTGGGTTGCTAAGGGAGATGAATGACCAAACCCATCTCGAACTCAACGCCCCTTTTCCCCGGATTCCACATGGCCACCCTGTCACGGAAACGCCGTTCCCGGAAACAAATTCTGGAGGAAACCCACCGGAAACTGATGGCCGCTTCCTTCCTGCAATGGCACCGGATGCTGGCGGGATTCCTGCCGGAGTCCCTCCTCGCCCAGAACGCGGCGGGCGACCATTCCCGGCGCCGGTTTTTCACCAAAGCGAACACGTTCTTCGCCTTTCTCGGACAGGTTTTGCACGATGACGGCGGGTGCCAGGATACCGTGCACCGCTTGCGGGAACAGGCCTTGGCCCAGGGAATCCCCGCTCCCTCGGCCAACACGGCCGCCTATGCCAAAGCCCGCGCCCGGCTGGACGAGGACGAACTCGCGGACGCGTTTTACCACGGAGCCGGGGCCTTGGAAGAGGATGCCCACCGGCTGTTCGGCCGCCCCTTGGTCGCGGTGGATGGCACATGTTTCAGCATGCCCGACACGCCGGCCAACCAAACGGCATGGCCCCAATCCGGCGAGCAAAAGGAAGGACTGGGCTTTCCCCTCATGAAGGTCGTCGCGTCCTTTTCCCTGGACAGCGGAGCGCTGTTGGATGGCCAGGCGGGGAGCAAGCACGAGCACGAATTGACCCTATGCCGCGCGTTGGGGGATGGCTTCCAAAAGGGGGACATTTTGGTCAAAGACCGCGCGTTTTGCTCATATTGCGATCTCGTGGAACTCAAGGCCAGGGGCGTGGATGTGGTGGTCCGGGAACACCAGGCGAGGAAGGAAGTCCCGGTGTCCGGACCCGTGGACATCGTTGCCGAGGACGACCATTGGGTAGAATGGAAACGCCCGCGCAAGCGGCCCGGACATCTGGACGACGCTCGTTGGGACGCCATTCCGGAGACCGTCCGGGTTCGCAGGATCACCTACCGCATCGAAGCGGCGGGCTTCCGTTCCCGGAAGATCGTGGTCATCACCACGTTGTCCGAAGAAGAGTACACGCGGGAGCAAATCGCGGAGATGTACCGCCTGCGCTGGCATGCCGAAGTCTCGTTCCGCCACCTGAAGCAAACCCTCGGTTGCCCCATCCTGCGGTGTAAGACACCCGCCATGATCGCCCGGGAACTCTGGATGTTTCTGATCGGATACAACGCGATCCGCTACTTGCAGGCGAAGGCCGCGGACGAAGCGGGAATCGACCGGCACCGCCTGAGCTTCAAAGGCTGCCTGCAGGTGGCCAAGGCGTGGGAAGGCCGCTTCCGGGACTGGAAAGCCAACGCCAGTCGGATGCGGCGGGAACTCCATGCGAATCTCATCGCACAACGCGTGCCGGAGCGCCCGAACCGGGTGGAACCACGGGCCAACAAACGACGTCCAAAAATCCTCGCGCTGATGACAGTTCCGCGACGGATTTTACAGGCACGATTGCGCGCATCCATGCCCGGCCCCACCCCATTGAAAGTGGCCTTAAGTTAGTGCCATTCCGGGCTGACCCCTTTTCCCGCAGGTTCTTGGATGCACTGGTTTCGTCCGGTCAATTTTTTCCAAGAGGCAATGCGATACCCCCGAATTCATTGAATCAAATGGCGTGCGGCACGACCGCTAGCAATGGCGTGCGACCCCCC
>DAISIM010000102.1:0-2994 GCA_036821995.1 Bryobacteraceae bacterium | reverse complement strand
TGACCCCAACGGTCCCAGCCTAGCGCGCCAGGGGGCGGGTGTAAAGCAGGGCCGGTTAGGGCTTCAGCCAGACGTTCACACGGATGGGTGGCGCAATCGGTTCTTCCTCCGGGTCGGCGTCCGAGGCAGTGAACTGAAGCGTTGCCCAGGCCTCGTCGAAATCAAGGGGGTGGATAGCGAAGGCCAGATCCTGAGGTACGCGGAGGTTCAGTTGCAGGGTGCCCGCGGCCAGAGTTGGGGCGGCGCCGAAGTACTCCACGGGCCAGGGGACCATGGGTGAGGGGCCGGGGATGGGGAGGAAATCATCACGGGCGGACTCCATGCGCGGGGTCAGCGTGCTGAAGGGGCGCGCGGACGCCACGCGGCGGCCTGCGGGGAAGCGGTCCAGCGGTGCACCACCGCCGTTCAGGAAGAGGGTGACTGCTTCGCCCCGGGCTGCCGGGTTCAGGGTACCGTTCACCGTGCCGTCCTGGTTCAGCACGATCACGTCGCCAATTCGCTCCGGGCTCGTATGGCGGAAGGGGTGGATGTCCCAAGCCGTGGCGCGCAGCGGAGCGTTGGCGATGATAGTGCCATCACGCTCCACCTCCAGCAGAACGCGGGAGCCGGGTGCGCGGTCAGCAAGCTGCGCGGGGGCGATGAGGTTAATCTGGCCGTTGCCTGTGTACAGCAAGGGGGCTGCGACGCCATCAAGCCAAACCCGCACGCCGCCCAGCAACGTGGGCAGGTCGCCTTGCGCGTTGAACGCCGCGCCCGCGCCAGTAGCGGGGCCAATGCCCTCGCCGTAAAGGCTGAGAAATTCGTACGGTGAAACGGTGGGCTTCGCGCTGAGCCCGGCGGCATTGGCCGTTCCCAGGACGGCCGGCGAGACGCTGCCAGAGGCAGGGATGCTGATGCGTCCCCCGCTGGCCGAATACAATTGCAGCCCCGCCGCCGTGGTGCGGATGCCCGCGGTGGATGTACCCATAGGCAACAGGTAGGCGGCCTCCGGCTGCAGATTGTTGGCGCTTAGCCGTAGCAGCAGATCACTGCCAAGCCGCACAGTAAACGGAACGGAGCCAATGCGATCTACCAGGTTACTGGGCGGTTGTTGGCTGCCAATGGGTACCCGGAAGGAGTTGGGCCATAGGGTGCCAGACAGCCAAAGGCTTCCGTCCGGCTGCGTGGTGAGGGTGCGACCGAGAATCGGGTAGCCGTTCGTGGCGAGGTCGTGCTGCAGGAGGACGGTGGACAGGCTGGAGTCCAGGCGCAGAAGCCGCAAGGCAGCGCCAGGATTCGTGCTGGCTTGGTCCAGGGCGACAAGCACCGTACCGCTGGCTTGTAGTTGCAGGGCGGCACCTCTGGCGTTCGCCAAACCAGTGAGCCCACTTCGTCCCAGATAGGCGGAGGAGAGCAGCGTGCCGCCATCCGCGCTGAAGCGTAGCAACGAAATGGGCAGTTGGTTGCGGAATGGATTGTTCAGGACCGGCGGAGGATTCTGGCAGGCGGGGATACCTGGCGAATCGGTCGCCTGAAACGCGCCCAGGGTCACCGGGATGGGCTTGCCGTTGGTGGATGCGTAGACGATTGCTTGCTGCTGCTGATTCACCTTCACGGCATAGCCTCGGCTGAAGTGCGATCGATTCACGAAGGGTGGGCCAAGTCCTGTGCAGTCGTAGGGCAGCACTTCGTCGGATCCCAGAAACGTGGAGTAGATCAAGCGGTCAAGGTTTCGGCTGAGCTTCATCAGAAAGCCCTCGGACCCCTTTCCTTCGAGGTCGAAGCGAGGGTTGACCTTCGCCGCCGTTGGCGAAACCGGGAAGTCCGGGTGGCTGGTGCTACCGGTAAGGTAGAGGTTGCCTGCGCCATCCTGCGTGATGTCGGTGATTTCGGTGCCCATGGCGTTGGAGAATGTGGGCAAAGAGTTGCCCGTGCCGCCGATGAGGGTGGAGCGGTCAATCCGGCTGCCAGCCGCGTTGGTTTTCAGCAGGTAGCCGTAGGAACCCGGAAGTGTCGCCGCGGGCGGCTCTGGTGTTGGAGGAATTTCTAGAGGGAATAGCGGGTTCACCAGCGGGAGGCCAGGCATGGAGGTGTTCAGCAGGACAATCAGGCTGCCGTCGGCATCTACAAGGGCCTTGCGGAAGGAGACCCACGGACTGGTGACGAGCGGAATTCGGGACACCTCTTCGTTGTCAAGGCCGAGGCGCACGATGGCTGTCGGTCGGAGCACCAACGAGTAGGCCGAAAAGGTAGTCGTCCTCGTGTTTGTACCGCCAAAGTTCACCGTCGGGAATAGAGCAAAGTCTCCTGGGCCTGGGACTGCAATAGGAACCTCTATGATTCTTTGCGCTTGCCGCCCCACCACCAGGTAGGTGCCCCCACGGGGGCGCGGGATGGCATCGAGCAGTTGCTCGCCGGGCTGGAGCGGGTACAATTCATGGCTCACCGGGGAGGCCGCAGGCGCAACGGGCGCTAGCCCCAGGAAACTGGTGGTGAGCAGGATTGAGGACAGCACCCAAAGGGTGGTGGATCGTACAGACATACTTGCTACGTGACCTCTCTACAGCCGGGTTTGACGGCCAACCGTCGTGGTGCGGTTTCAGATACTTTAATCGGAAAAGGCCCGAACGGTTCCAGCCTAGCGCGCCAGAGGGCGGGTGTAAAGCAGGGCCGGGCGGGTGTTCATGGTTTCCCGATACTCGCGGTGGGCCGGGGTGTCGGGGTAGCGCTCATTGGGCGGATAAGGGTACTGCGACATGCTGCGGAAGGGAAGCGGCTCTACGGTGTCACCGAAGGCCGTGTTTGCGTCGGCGTCCTTGGCCCAGCCTTCCACTCGCAGTAGGTAGTCGCGCTTCCAGCCGTTGGGCAGGGGCGGCGCGTCAGACGCGCGGTAGGCCAAACGGACCTCGTCCGCCGAGCCCATGATGGCGAAGCGGTCGTCCACTTCGGTGATGAGCCCAAGTATGTCGCCATAGCGGGTGTAGTTGCCCTTGGTGGGGTTCCAAAAAGACACGG
>DAISIM010000101.1:0-3111 GCA_036821995.1 Bryobacteraceae bacterium | reverse complement strand
CCTCGCTGCCGTCGAGCCTCTACAACGGGCTGGCCCAGAAGTATTTGCCGAAGGGCGCGGGAGCGGTGTTCAGTTTCGGCATTGAGGGTGGCTTCGAAGCTGGTGTGAAGTTCATCGATAACCTGAAGATCTTCTCGCACCTGGCCAATGTGGGCGACGCCCGCAGCCTGGTGATTCACCCGGCATCGACGACGCACCAGCAACTAAGCGCGGCAGAGCAGAAGGCTGCGGGTGTGGAGCCGGATATGGTCCGGCTCTCGATTGGGTTGGAGGATCTGGACGACCTGCTGTGGGATTTGGACCAGGCGCTAGCGGCGTCGCAGGGCTGAGCAAGGCGATCACAGCAGGTGTGATTGATTGCGAGTGTGGCCTCGCTGGGCAGACTTCTGAAAGCGGAAGTCACCTTTGCGAGGCCATTTCTGTTGTTACAACACGCGCCACCGATAGCCACGAAAAGCTGGGCTCCCGTGTGGGCATCATGTAAATTCACGCTGGAGGAGCTTTCGTTTTCGCGGGGGGGGGGTATCCTTTAAATCAGAGGCTAGTATCCCAAATGTGTTTTTATAGATACTTCTTTACTGGCATTGCTCTCCTTTTCAGCGGTTTCGTGCCAATCACCAGTTTGAACGCCCAGTCATCGCTCCCGGCGTACGTCGCACCCCTACCAGACGGAGAGCGTCTGGTAGATGTGGCGATGCTTCCGGAAGGGCGGATGGTGGTGGCCTCGATGCGCAGCAAGCGGATGGACCCAGGAGATCAGTTTCCGTGGAAACAAGAACTACAGGGTGTACTAAGGTTGCTGAACGAGAAGGGGGAGGTGCTGGCGGAGCGCGAACCCGGAGGCAGCGGAAAGACAGTCATCCGCGGCGTCGCCGCGATGCCGGATGGCCGCGTAGTGGTGACGGGATGGACGCAATCACCGGACTTTACGGTTGTTAGCCCGCTGTTCCCTTCGATTCACGTTCCCAGTTCTAATGGAGACCTGAGCCGCGGGCAGGGCTTTATCACGATCTACTCGAAAGACCTTTCGGTCGTGCTGCGCGCGACGTTGTTGGGTGACCCCAACACGGAATTCCGGTTCGGTACCGATCCCAGCCTGATCGCAGTCGATGCCTCCAGCCGGATCTACATAGCCGGCGCAACGGACGCGATTGCCGGCGCAACGGACGCGGCAGACCTCCCGGTTGCGCCGGGGAATCGCAATCTCGCGCGCGGCTCCAACTGGCCTTCCATGGAGGGGCGACGCGGCGGAACATTTCTTTTGGTGTTCGATGGCGATCTAAGCGAGTATCTGTTTTCGGCGATGCTTGGCTGGACCCATTCCGGTTGTCAGGGTGGCAGCGGTTGTGCACATGTAGATCACCGCAGCCTGCCATTGGCCATGAAGGTGGGGGCGAACGGCCGTGTCATCCTGCTAGCGGAGAACGCCGCGCTGCCCGTAACCCCCGGTTCACTAACAGTGAACGAGTATGCCGCGAATGGGCAGCCAAGCCGGTATAGGCATCTCAGCCTCGCGGCGTTTGATATGCAGAATGCAGCACTGCTGTGGTCAGCGGATTTGGGACGGCCGCGGTACCCGAGGACGGGTATTCCAAGACTAGATATGGATGCGCAGGGAACCATCGCAATGGCGCTGGAAGCTGGACTGCGCGAGCCGCTTGGAAGCCCGGAGCGCCACAGCATCGACATCTTGCGGATTTCCTCCGATGGAGGGTCTCTGTTGCAGCGGGATGTGCTGGCCGAGGGGCTAGATGCAACGCTGGATGGGTTTCAGCTGGATGTGGACGGCAAGTACTGGCTGTCGGGTTCCGCGGGTGCTGCCCAGTGGGAGCCTATTCCCGCGGAAACGCGCGCCGGCAGCCAATATCTGTTGCGCTTCAACCCTGTCTCTCGGGTCTTAGAGCGTTACCTGCTGCTGCCGCATGGGAACGCAACCTTCCTGAAGCAAGACAGCGGCAGCAACGGCCTATGGCTGGCCGGACGCACGGGTGGGCTGCAGCAAATCCTTCGCAGTACGCCCAGCGACGGTATTCTCGGCATAGCCAACGGGGCAGGTCTGGAGACTTCAGGGAGGATCTCGCCGGGCGAGATCGTCAGCCTGTATGGCGTTGGATTCGGCCCGGATGCGGGCCAGGGCGCGGTGTTTGACAGTTCGGGCAAGTTGCCGCAGCAACTGAATGGAGTGGAGGTTCTGCTGAACGGCACGCCGTGCCCACTTCTCTATGCCAGCGGCGTTCAGATAAATCTCATCGCTCCCTTCGACGCAGGGGTATTCGATGCGCCGAGCGGGACACTTCTGGTTGAAGTAAAGCATCAGGGGGTAGTGCGGGCGCTGGCGCGCGTGGCTGCCGCGCAGACCCAGCCGCATGTGTTTCACGTGCTTCGCGAGTGGAAGCCGAATCCTGTGACCACAGAAACGGGAGCCTTTCCGATTCTGCAGGTTTACGGGCGTGAGGCAAGCGGGTTGCCGGGCTCCGCCATCAAACCCGGTGATGTGCTGACGCTCTGGATGAACGGCGCGGGCGTCTGGCGTGACGCTTCGCAGGCAGGCGCGCGAGCAGAGGCCCCGTTGGATGCACCGCGGCTGCGCTTGCGGGCATTCCTTGGCATCGGCTGCGGAGCTTCGGGCTCACAGGAGTTGTCCGTCGAGTATTTCGGAGCTGCACCCGGGTTCGCGGCGGGATTGGTGCAAGCGAATCTGCGCGTTCCTGCCGACTTCGCTGTGCCGTACGCGGTTGTAGGCTGCCTGTCGCTTACCGTCGGCGAGGACGGTCCCGGCGGCTATCGCCCCATTGCGGATGCGCCGCTGCTGCGGGTGCAACTGGACCGCTGAAAGTTAGCCCATTGCCATCACCAGCCGCGGCTTCAGCAAGTAGGGCGGCACTAACCCGCTCATATTTGACAGCGGCAGGACGTCGTCGGAAACCGGAATCCCCAGCGTGTCGCGCAGGAAGGCGCGGCGGGCTTCGCAGCGGGCGGCGCAGGCGGGGAAGCGGTCGCTGATCTCCTCGCGCAGGGCAGCGTCGGCCACGGCATAGCCATCTTCCATGCGCGCAGAGAAGTAGCGCTTCGACGAGGGAATCACGTCGCTCTGAAAAACCATGCCCGACG
>DAISIM010000100.1:0-3118 GCA_036821995.1 Bryobacteraceae bacterium | reverse complement strand
CAAGCCCTTCTTTGCCGCCGTAGGCTTCGTCCAGCACTTCCATCACGTGAAGTACGCGCTGCCCATTGCCGTGCTCGCGCACGCCCGCTTCCAGTTGCAGCAGACAGCCGGGGTTGGCGCTAGCGATAATCTCCGCGCCTGTGGTGTTGGCGTTGCCCATCTTCTTGGTCAGCAGGCTCATGGAGAGGTCAGTATGCAGCACGTTGTAGATGCCGGCGCTGCCGCAGCAGTGGTCCGCCTGCGCCATCTCTTTTAGGGTCACGCCTGGGATGGACTTCAGCAGTTTGCGCGGCGGGCTGGGCAACTTCTGCCCGTGTGTGAGGTGGCAGGAATCCTGGTAGGTCACCCAGGCCTTGTACTCGCGTTCCGGCGGGCGGAAGTCAATGGACGCCAGAAACTCGTTCACATCTTTCACCTTGCGGCTGAACTCATGGGCGCGGCTGGCGTAGGCGGGGTCGTCCTCCAACAGGTCGTGGTATTCCTTCAGCGCGCAGCCGCAGCCGGCGGTGTTGGTAAGGATGGCGTCGAAGCCGCCGTTCAGCAGCGCGTCGATGTTTTTCCGGGCCAAGGCTTGGGCCTCCGCCTTGCGGCCAGCGTGCACGTGGAGGGCGCCACAACAGGTTTGTTCCGCGGGCACCACCACCTCGCACCCGTTGCGACGCAGCACGCGCACGGTGGCCTCATGCAGTCGCGCATAGCAGACATTGGCCATGCAGCCGCCCAGCATTGCCACACGGTAACGCTGGGCGCCCTGGGCGTGGAAGCTCTTGCCGTAGTGCCGAAAGAAGCTGGGGAACTGGGCGCGCGGCGCGAGGCGGGCCAGTTGCAGCAGCCGGGGAAAGCGCGCAAGCAGCTTGCTGCGCAACACGCGGCGTTCGATGCCCCAGCGCTGATACAGGTAGAGCGGATAGGCCAGCAATCGCAGCCAGCGGGCGGAGGGCAGCACGCGGCCGAAAACGAAATCGCGTATCAGACGTTCACCGAAGGGGCGTTTGGCCGTGAGTTCAATTTCCGCCCGGGCGGCCTCCACCAGCCGGCCATAGGGAACGCCGGAAGGGCAGGCGGTTTCGCAAGCGCGGCAGGCCAAGCAGAGGTCAATGTGCTGCTGATAGCTGTCGCTGATCACGGCCTTGCCTTCGTGCACCTGCAGCATCTGGTAGACGCGTCCGCGGGGGGAATCCGCTTCCAGCCCCAGTTCGCGGTAGGTTGGGCAGGCGTTCAGGCAGAGACCGCAGTGAACACAGGTGTCGAGGTCCTTGAGCTTTGGGCCGATCTTCTCGGAGGCGCCCCCGGCCAGCACCGGCAATTCAGACGCGGCCATAAAGCCTCCCCGTATTCACCAGCCCGGAAGGGTCAAAGTGGTCCTTCAATTTGCGCATCACAGTGAAATCCGATTGCTTGCCTACCCAAAGCGTGCGCTGTTCGCGGGTGAGTTGGCTGGCCTGCAGGATGACCGCATGCCGGCCCTGGGTTTCGAGATACTGCAGGGTATCCATGGCAGTTTCGGTATCCCGGTAAGCGGCGTAGACCACCCCAGATGCGGCGCGCGCCACCACCTGTCCGCCCAGCATATTGGCGTCGTGGAAGAGGCGGCTGTTCTGGCTGGCCAGTTGGAGTACCACGCCATCGGCATGGCCTTGGGCGCGCGTGTTCAGCCATTCCCGCACGCGTTGCCAGACGTAGAATGCGGGCTCCTCAGGCAGTGGTTCAGGCAGGGTGAAGCCGGCCTTTGCCAGATGCGTGCGGATCCGGGGCAGCACTTCAGGCATGCAAGCGAAGCGTGCTAGCAGGGTGGGGCCGTCCAGGCGCATCTTGTCCGCAGCGGTTGCATTCACATAATCCAGCGCTACGGGCGGGACGGGAGCGCCCAGGATGACATCGCGTAAGATGCCTAACTCCGCTGCGTTTATACCCGTAAATGTGAAGCTATGGTTGAACTTTTCAACAGGCGATACCCGCAGGTTCAGCGTAACGATAGGCCCCAGCACGCCCCACGATCCCACGAACAGCTTGTTCAGGTCGTAGCCCGCGACGTTCTTGGCCACCATTGCGCCGGATTGTACCCGCTGCCCCTGATGATTGACGAATTCAACGCCAATCACGTAGTCGCGAGCGGTCCCATAAGCGCGGCGCCGGGGTCCGCAGAGGTTGGTTGCCACCACGCCGCCGATGGTGGCGTCGTCATGGAAGGGAGGGTCAAAGGGTAGCATCTGCCCGCATTCAGCCAGCATGCTGTTGAGTTCACGAAAGGGCATGCCTGTCTGCACCCGGACGCACAAATCGCCCGGATTGTATTCCTCCACCTGGCGCATGCCGCTAGTGGCAAGGGTGAGGTCTGGAGCGGTGATGGGGCCAGCGCAGCGCCACTTGGTGTCGTTGCCGATCACGCGGATCTGCTTCCCCGCAGCGTACGCGGCCCCATAAACTTCAGCGAAGTCTTGGGCAGTGGCGGGTGCAAGCGTTTCCATAAGCCTTAAGCGAGTTCCCCTTCGATGGCCACGGCCTGGTGCCCGGCAACGCGCGGCACGACAAGGGTGGCCACTCCATTCTGCCAGCTAACGGGGATGCTTTGCCGCTGCGGGACCAGCATCGCTCCCCGCGGCTTGCCTCGGGTGCGAAGGCGCAAGGTGACGTTTTCCACCAGGCCCGCCTCTTCGATGATGTCGATGTTGGGCGCGCGCCGGGTGGCCGGATAGTACAGCAGGTGCGCCACCAGCCGCTTGACGCTGGGTTCGTTCTGTTCCAGAAGGGTCACTTGCCCTGCTGACGGCATGCCCTCCACACGGAACACGGGTTCCGGCAGCAATCGCCGCAGCAGCGAAGCCACCACCTGCTTCTGGACGCCGAAGCCATCCGTGGCATAGCTGGTGAAAAACGGGTTGGCGATGTAGGCCACCTTCCCGCGCAAGGTGATGACGGGTTCGGTGGTCACGGGGCCGGGCGGCGTCTGCTGGTGGCTGCTGAAGGTTTTCGGGCTGCGGTCAAAGTACGGATGGGCGTAGGTGGCAAGCACCTCTGTCCCCGGCTTGGCCACCACGGAAAGGCCGCGCTGATACAGAAAGTATGGCTGCCGGTCAATGCCCGGAAAAGCTTCCGCGTTCAGCGCCAGATACTCCTG
>DAISIM010000099.1:0-3301 GCA_036821995.1 Bryobacteraceae bacterium | reverse complement strand
GAGCATCTGACTTTTAATCAGAGGGTCGCGGGTTCGAGCCCCGCCCGAGTCACCAATCTTTTCCACTCACCTAGACCCCAAGGAACGATGCCAGACCCCACTTTTGGCACCACGCTGGGACCCACGCGATCGTTCTCATTTCCTCGAAACCGCCCAGGCCGGCATTCATGTTCGCGGCAGCCTGAAGGGTCATACCTTCGCGGACATGGCTGTAAGTGCCAAGGGTGAGGCTGGTCGTTGAATGTCCTAGCAGAGCCATCACCACGCATGCGGGAACGCCTTGAGCGAGTTACGAGGCGGCGGCCCTGTGCCGGACATCATGCAGCCGGATTTCTTGCACGGGAGCGAGCGCAGGCCGACCGCTTGCGGTCGGCCTGCGGGGGCTGGGGCGGTTTCCGTGGTGGGTGCGCGTCACGGGTTGCGGCCGAGGAAGCCGCTCTTGTCTTGCTTGGCGGCTTCGCCGGTGGGGGCGGGCCAGCGGTTGGTGTAGGCGGGGGCCGGGCCGGCGGCGTTTAATATGCGCGTTGCCGCTAGGCGGACTGGCTTGGGCATCGTGGCGGCGGCTAGTTCCTGGTAGAGCTCAAGGCCGCGGGCGCGGTTGGTGGCGATGGCCTTTTCTGCGCACAGGAGCATCGCGCGGGCTGCTACCGGGAAGACGGGCGTTTGCGGGCGGGCTAGCGCCGTTTGTAGGGCGCGGGTGGCTGGTTCGCCGCCAATCATGCCTAGGGAGGCCGCTGCCGCCTGGGCCGTCTCGGCGTCGCTGCTGCTTAGGAGCTTTGCCAGCGCGTCCACTGCCTTGGCGTCGCGACGGAAACCAATGCTGTTGATGACGCCGATTTGTAGCTTGCCCGTTAGCTGCGGTAAGGCCGCACGGAAGGCGTCGTCGACGGACGGGTCAGGGTTGGGCTCCATGCCAAAACGGGCGTAGCAGGATAGCTGCGGGTGGCTGAGTAGGGCGGCCATGGGGGGGATGGCGTCCTTGCCCCCGGAGATGGACAGCTTCTTGCAGGCGATGGCCTTCTGGAAGACGGTGGACTTGGGGTCCTTGAGCATGGCTACCAGTTGGGGGGCGGGCATGGTCCAGATGGGGAGCGCGTCAAGTTCGGGCGGAATGGTCGGCAGCGGCGCCGGTTTGGGACGCTCGGGCTTGGGCGGCGCTGCCTGGGGCGCGGCCGCTGCGGGTGTTGCCTGGGTAGTTCCGGTAGGTTGTTGTGGCATGGCGATGATCCCCTTTCTGCGCGATTACATGCTGGTGGCGAGAGCTTCGCCCCGCCAGGGTTCCCGGTAGGCGCGGCTGCGCATGCGGTTGGCTTCCTCATCGTTGAGGAACATGCGCTTTTCCGGATCCCATTCCAGGCGGCGGTTGAGTTGGGCGGCAATCCAGGCGGCGTGCGAGGCAACGTGGGTGTTGCAGGTCACGCGGGCATTGGCCCGCGGTGGCGTGCGGGAGCGGATGCAACTGACGAATTCCTGGATGTGGGCGAAGGTGGGGTCGTAGGCGCGGCCTTGCTTCTTGGGCACGAGGGACTTGAGGTTATCAGAGACCTCAATGCGGCCGCTGTCGCCCACTTCCACCCAGCCTTCGGTGCCCTCAAAGAGGTTGCTGCAGGAGCCCAGCAGCCGCCAGCTATGGTTGCGGAGGATGAGCTGGACCCCGTTGGTGTAGTTGCAGCGGATGGTATAGCGCTCAATGAGGCCGTCGCCGCGAAAGACGGGGCCTTCGGGGATGTATTCGACGGGCTGGGTGTGTTCCATGTCTGCGGCCCATTGGGCCATGGCGACCGTGTGGGAGGCCCATTCGAGCAGGCCGGCGTGGAAATCCCAGAACTGGCCGCGCCCGCGATCTCTGTACTGCGAGTTGTAGGGCCGCCAGAGGCAGGGGCCCAGCCACTTATCCCAATCGAAGACGAGGGGGTCTGGTGCCGGTTGGTCCTCGGGCCACCAGCTATGGCCGCCCGCGTCGACGGTGCCGAGGCCGATGGCGGTATCGGCGTGAACGGCGGTGAGGCGACCGAGGGCGCCACTGCGGGCGAGGCCGACGGCAAACTCAAAGGCGAACTGGTTCTTGCGCTGGGCGCCGGACTGATAGACGATGCCGTAGCGTTCGACGTTTTCCATCATTGCGTAGGATTCGGCGATGGACATGGCGCCGGGCTTTTCGATGTAGATGTCCTTGCCAGATTGGGCTGCCCACATTGCCATCAGGCCATGCCAACGGTCACTGGTGGCGATGAGCAGGGCATCGATGTCGGGATTGGCCAGGATCTCGGCGGCGTCGCGGTACACCTTGCACTGGTTGTCCTTGTAGAAGCCGTCAACGGTGCTCTTCACCATCTCGCGGGCATCTTCGCGGACGTCGGCGATGCCGGTGAACTTGATGCGTTCATCACCCAGCAGCATGCGGAGATCCGCCATGCCGCGGGAGCGGATGCCGATACCGCCCACCTTGATCTGGTCGACCTGGCGGAAATTGCCGACGACGGCGGGTCCAAACTGGCCCGCGCCGGGGGTGGCGATTTGCGCCGAGGCGACGGACGCGGGAGCCGCTACCGCGGTGGCCGCGGCCAACGTTTTTCCGAACCCTCGCCGGGTGACCTCACCTTGATTCTCAGCCATCACTCAACCTCCACGATTCAAACACATCGTGCTGCACGACCCTAGTGTATCCGAATTGGATTGTTGTGACAGACGTGCCTGATTCGAAGGCTGCACTCGCTACCGGACTACGCGGCGCCCCATCGAGTCAGCGACAGGAAGTGAAGATCAAACGTGCTTCCAATACCTGGATCGAACCCCAGGAAGTACTCCCACACCGCGTCAGCGGTGCCCCTGCATCCAGATCCGCACAATCCTCACGCAGAGACGAACCGTGGGGAACCGGAGCACGTTTGGAATTGGTCACCAGGACTGCGCCCCCTCAGCGCTTCGGCGATTGGGCCAAGCCCGATGTGGGCTCGATGATACTGCGGACCGTGGAACTTCCGGTCAAGGCGAGCGCCCGCGTCAATACGCACCACGCCTTCACCCCGCGCAGTGCCGAACTGCAATCCCTGCCCGCCGCGCCTCCGTTGGCTTCTTTCTCCGCTCACAAAGTCCCAGGGCGAAGATCCTGGCGAAAGAACCCATCTACAGCCAACAACTACCGGCGCGCGCAGGAGGTGTTCAGGCGCGTGGATTCGACAAGTGTGGTGGTGTGGCCTGGCGGCAGGGACATCTGCAACCAGAACGGAAGGTAGGGCTGAAGTAGGGTGGTGGGCGGTGAGGGACTTGAACCCCCGACATCCTGCTTGTAAGGCAGGCG
>DAISIM010000098.1:0-3349 GCA_036821995.1 Bryobacteraceae bacterium | reverse complement strand
ACCTCGCCCACCACAATCCGCGTCGGCTTCAGCCGCATGCACGCCCGCAGGCAATCGAGCATCGTCACCGCACCCACCGCCTGCAGTCCCACGTGGTTCTCCACGCGGCATTGCAGCTCCATCGTGTCCTCAATCAGCACCACGCGGTCCCGCGGCGTCAGTTCCGCAATCGCATCCAGCACCGCATTCGCCAGCGTCGTCTTCCCGGAACCCGTGGACCCCACAATCAGCACGTTCTTCCGCCGCCGCACCGCCTCCCGCAGAATCTCCGCGTGGCCCATCCCCCGCACATCCTCGGCAAACGTGCTCCGCCGCAAAAGCCGGTTCCGCGCATCGCTCCGCATCGTCACAATCCCCGCCGCCTCGTAATCGGCCAGCGTGAACACCTTGCGCGGCCGCAGCCGGATCGCAAACACCGGCTCCCGCGTCACCGGCGACACAATCCCCTCAAACCGGCTCCCATCAATCGGGAACTCCGTTTCCAGAAACGGCCGGTCATGGTGCACCACCGTCCCCCGCTGCGAGGCAATCGTCCCCAGCGCGGACTGCGCCTGCGCCGGCGGCATCGTCCCCACCGCCACAAACGGCTCCCCCTGCCGCTTCACCCAGATCCGCGAATCCGGATTCAGCACAATGTCCTCCGTCCGCGGATCACGCAAGGCGGAGAGAACGGTCTCCCCCATTTCCCGCCGCAACTTCGCGTCGAGCCGCAATCGCTGGTCCGCATTTCCCGCGATCACGTGCATGGTGGCTGCCATTCCCCCGCCTTGCTCCCCTACACCACACCTTGACGTGCTCAAGGTAGCTGGTACAAGCTAGCTATACCGTGAAAGGCGAATCGATGTCAACGGAAAAAGCGAACACACCGAAATCAAACGGATGGAAAGCCACCTGGCGCGCCGTGAAACGCCAGGCGGACGCCATGGCAGTGGACGTGTTCGAGATCGGCCTCTTCAAGCCGGCGGACCCTGGCGACGAGAAGCCGGAACCAGAGATGCTCCCCCGCACCTGGGACAAGCAGACCCTCCTCCGCTCCGTCGGCTGGCTCCGCTACCAGAACAGCCAGGGCCGCAACATCTACATCCGCCCCAAAGGAGAGCACCCCCTCAGCATGGTGGACGACCTCACCGCCGAAGCCATCCACCAAATGAAGCAGCAAGGCTTCGAGCCCTGCGTCGTGGTCGAAACCTCCCCTGGTAACTTCCAGGCATGGCTCAATCACGGAAAGGTATTTCCCAAAGATGAATCCACTCTCGCAGCGAGATTGCTAGCCCAGCGCTTCGGAGGAGACCAAGGAGCCGCCGACTGGCGCCACTTCGGCCGCCTCGCCGGGTTTACGAACCGGAAAGAGAAGTACAGGCAGGAGGATGGGCGGTATCCGTTCGTGCGTTTGGTCGACGCGAAACCGCAATGTGTCTGTTCCGAGGCCGTATGGCTACGAACAGCGATCCAACCGGAACGCAAGAATGACAACTGCGGCAACGGAGCTGCGTCCGCTGTTGCCTCGCGGAACGGATCAAGCAAGCGCCGACATCTGAAGAGCATCGAGGACTTCCGGTCCAATCCCAAATACTCTGGAGACCAGAGCCGAACCGACTTGGCCTACGCCGTCTACGCAGTATCCAATGGAGTCGGAGAGGAGGAACTACGGGAGGCGCTGCGCTCTCGTGACTTGACGAAAAAGGGAGGTCCAATGAGGCAACAAGACTACGTTGAAAGGACCATCCGGAAGGCCCGCATGTCAGAGTCTGTGATCGTCCACCGACAGGAGCACAATGCACTAAGCAAGTAGTGAAGCTGCGACGGACTTCGGCATCATTGCTCTCCAGGTCTGGACTTACGAGAAGGCATCCCGCTCAACTTCCGGATGGCCGACGATCCGCTCGGAACGGCACAGCCGTGATCTGATGGAGTCTGACAGCGCGACGGCTCATCGGAAGTAGGAGTAGATGCCGTCCTATCGCTGTTCACCCGCGCTTCCACGCCTGCGTAGTAGACGATGCCAGCACGGGTCTCGGAAGGGCCACCTTCCGACCTGCTTCGTTGACCGACCAGTTAGTCAACACAGCACCAGTACGAGAGGTAGCGTGCATAGTCTCAGCCCGAATGATTTGCAAAGTAATAAGTTGTGGAATCTACTTTGACCGCTCACTGCCACGCAATAGTGGACGCGTTGTGGCTATCGATGGCCGACAGCAGTTCAGACCATTGATTCGGCTTCACAGCGCCGCCATGCCCCATGCCACTGTCGTAGTACTTCCGGGCGTTTTCCCAATCGCCCGTCATCGCGTACAACTGGCTTAACCGGTAGTGCGGGAACTCGTCGTTGGGATTCAGTTGCAACGACTGCAATACCCAGTCCTTCGCCTGTTCGAACGCCGTATGCGCAGTATCCAAATCTCTCGTTTGACGGGCGAACAACGCCTCAATACCTTTCAAGGTCCCCAAGTTCTGCATCACCCGCACAGCGTGCGGACGCAGGGCCAGCGCTTGCCTGTATCGCTCGTCGGCACTTGTCCAATGGGCGAGCTTCTCCGACGCGTCCTCGGACGCCTGACCTTTGCGCATCTGCGCGATGCCTAGACCGTTCAGGACTTCGAAGTGAACTTCCGGCTGTCCTGCCGTATCGTTCAGCAGCTTCTGCCCCAGTTCGAGAGCCTGCTTCAGATATTGCGGACGGCTTTCGCGGTCCGACAGCCGTCCTCCCATCACCGCGTAGAGAAAGACCTTCAGACCGTCGATCAACAGTTGCAGATCTTTTCGGCCCTGCTGCCCCGCCATCATCCTCGCGCGTTCCATCAGGCCCTCGGCTTCGTAGTAGTCCGGGTCCGTGTAGCGCTTAATGTGAGCATACGCGAGGTGGATTAGGACTTCCGTCTGGAACTTCACACCCTTGTCGAGAAGTTCGGAAAAGCCTTTGATCGCAGAGTCGGAATCGCGTAATTCGCTTTGCACCAGAGACCGATAGAATATGGAAAGTTGGAACTCGGGATCGGCTGCGGCGGCGTTGGTGAAACTCGCATGGGCCTCGTTGAGGCGGGATCCCAGGCCGGTTTCAAGGTATGAGCCGAATTGCTCGCTCCCAGCGACGAAGTTGCGCAAGGCGTCGGCATTGCCGGTTGGGAGCGCGCTAGGGGGCATTAGCTTCCACCACCTTCACATAGACATCATAAGCGAACGCTTCGAGATCCGCATCCGGCGCGGCGGCTTTGATGGGGCGCGTCACGCTGCTGTGGAGATCGGCCGTGTTGGCATTGGACCTGCGGAAAACGGACGCGAAGGCCACCCCCTCAGCGGAGGCCGAAGGGGTCGTCCACCCGCCCACCACCTTTACCTTGGGCTTCGCGAA
>DAISIM010000097.1:3076-3362 GCA_036821995.1 Bryobacteraceae bacterium | reverse complement strand
AAAGCATTGCTGGAACGGGCGATGGCGGCGGAGTTGACCTAGTGCATTTCTAAGGCGCTCAGGGGAGACCGTAGGCTGCCACCGACTAATTGCCGCCAAGTATTGGCGCGATGGATGCCGAGCGCTTATCGTTCCAAGCGCAGCAGCATCCCGGGTGCGGAGTTGTCGCCTTCGTCGCCGGCGGAAGTGCCAATCTCATCGATGAGCGACCCTGGAATTGTCAGGGTGCTGCCCTTGATGCCCACGCGATCCTTCACGTCGATGGCCGCATCCGCAAGCAAATCCT
>DAISIM010000097.1:0-3066 GCA_036821995.1 Bryobacteraceae bacterium | reverse complement strand
CCAACACCAACGCGCGGTAGTGCCCGGCGATACCGATGGGCTGTGTGGCGTCCTTGATCTGCACGGTAACGGTGGCGCGCGGGTAATACCACTGGTCTGATGGCTTCACGCGCCCCTCGGTGGCAATGCCGACTGGGCCGTTCGGATAGCTGGTGGCCATCACAAACGGAGCGTCGCCTTCCACCTCAACCTTCGGGAGAGGCATGTTACGGGCGATGATGGCCGGGGCGCTCTGGTGAACCGTCACGCCGTACGTGGCGCTGTTCCAGGTATCCCATTCCGTAAAGGGGTAGCTGTCGACCAGTTCCACGCTGGAGGCCGCATACGTGCCCTGCCCGGCAGGAAAGGCCGGAGCGATGCGCGACCAGCGGCCGAAGCGCTCCACTTCATTTATGCGCTTCTGCATGTGCCGCTTTCCAGAAAGCTGGTGGTGGAGATCCTTGTCTTTGTAGGTTCGCTCCATGTAGTTGGGATGGCGCTTGCTGGCCACCAGAACGCCAAGACCGATGGCGGCATTGCAATCGTCCTGGACATTAAGCACCGCCCGATACTGAGGATTACCCGCGGTCTGCTTGAGGATGTCGTGCGTCCTGCGCAAGGTGGTGGAGGTCATCAGAATGGGAGTGGCATCGTAGGTGCGGAACGCGTCGGTGAACTGCAGGACCTTCAGCATGGACTCCTGCTTCGAACCGTTCACCTCATAGACTGACGGGTATTCTGTCAAACCCGGCTGGTCCCACTTCGGATTCAAGTTGCCCTCCGCGCCGGTGACATACTCGAGAACGAGTTCCGGGAAGATCTCCTGCTTGGCATGGAAGGCATTGAAGGTGTCGATATCGCCTCCATCGATCTTCCAGTATTCGACTCCCGCGTACTTGGACCATGTGACAAACGTGCGGGCGCGCTCCGGAGTGACGGAGCCGCGGACCCAGATGCCCAGCCCTCTCCAGCCCAGGCTCTTGATCTCTTCGTTGAAGAGGCGTAAGGCCTCCTGGGGATCGGTGTCGGCGTATTCTTCGAAGTCGCGGGGGTCGATTTGCAGGCTATAGAAGGGTCCTCCCCCCGCAGTCCGTTCCGCGGCCACTTTCGTCTGCCAGCCATGATCGATCAGGAAGTAGTAGTCGGCCCGGCCGCGCGGCAAATACTTCGTCGCCCAACCATCCTTGGGGTTAAAGACCGCCTGGTAGTTGAGCGTATCTCTCGCGTTCGGATTAGAGACGATGCTGAGGTCGGAAACCTCGCCGCCACGTCCAATCCAGTAATTCTGGGCGTACCACGTACACCAGTAGTTGGGCGCTGTCGCAGGCTTCGAAGGCACCAGGTTGGGCACTTGTGCGCCCGCATGAGCAATCGCAGAGAGGAAGATCGCGCACAGAATAGCAATGCGCTCCGGCAGGGCTGCGCGCAGACGGAGATATGGCTTTTCGATGCGGGGCATGGTGACACCATTCTCTCACCGCGGGGCCGGTCGCGGTTAGGGTCAACGGGCCTCTGTGCGGGGACACCGTAGGAGCCTGTCGGAATGAAATCGCGGATTGTCTTCGGCTGTTGCTGCGGTGCTGCCTCAGTTTGAGAGTTTGTGGGACGCTCACGAACAGGTTGGGGCGCTTCTTGCGTGGCGGATCGCCAGCAACTCGCATCTCGGCCCGCGGGACGGTTTTCGGAGTGCTTTTCGGTCGGTTTTGGGCCTCCGTGAGCTCTCAGGCGGCTTGGCTGGCCTTCTTGGGTAGCCAGTCGTGGCGATAGAGCTTCAGCAGATTGTGCGTCAGGCAGGTCAGTTGCCATTCCGCCTTCGTTTTCTCGAACCCGCGTAAGCGAAATTCCCGGATGCCGCGCGCTTGTTTGATCTGGCCGAAGACCGCCTCCACGATCGTCTTGCGCTGCTTGTAAATCGCTTTCGCTTCGTCGGTCTTCAGCAGTTCCCGCATGCGCTCCATCGTCGGATTCGCGCGCCGTTTATCTTGTTCGTCGTCCTGGTTCTTCTTCTTGTCGCCATCCGGATTCACCAGGGCCAGCATGCCCTTCAGCGCTTCGCTATTGACGTTCTCGGTATCCCAGTAACCGGCTTCCGCGGTGATCGCGGCGGGCTTGGTGCCCATGGTTTGTTCCACCGCCGCCACCATCGGCAACAGCATGGCGAAGTCGGTTTCGTCCTGCGTGAGTTCCTCGCTGACAATCACCTGCGCGTGGCCGTCCACGGCCGCTTGCGCGTTGTAGGCGTAGGTCAGGTGACGCTGGCCTTTGTCCATCATCATGATGCTCTCGGGATCGGTGAAGTTGTAGCGGCGCTTCGGTTGTTTGACGTTGTCGCGGGCCTTTTTGAGTCGGCTCTTGCGCTTCTCGCGCGCCTGTTTCTCCTCGGCCGTCAGGGGCTGCTGCGTGGCTCCCTGCTTGGGAATCGGCCCGCGCTTGCGCGGTGGATACTCGCGCTTGGCCTCTTCTTCCAGTTCCTTCTTGGCCGCGCGGATCCGCTCCAGCCGCTGCTTGGCGCTGGCCAGGTTCGCAGGCAGATCCTCTTCCTTCTGGCCTTTGCCAAAGCGCGCGTCCTCTTCCGCGTCGGTGCGTTGTGCCTGCTCCATCCAGTGGTCCACCAACGCCGCGACCCACCCCGCATTGGCCTTCAATTTGGTGCCGTCGATGGCCACGTTGGCGAGCTTGACCAGCCCCGCGCGCTGGCACAGTTCGAGCGCCTGGATGAAGAGCTTGCTGAGATCCACCAAGTGCCGCTGACGAAACGCCGCGGTGGTGTCGTGGTCAGGGTGCTGATCGGCGGCGAGATAGCGGAAGGGCACCATGTCGTAGGTGGCCTTCTCCATGCGGCGCGACCTCGTGATGCCGGTGGCGTAGCCATAGAGCAGCAGGCGGACGGGCAGTTCCGGATGATAGCCCTCAGTGCCACGGCCGTGCTTACGCTAATACACGTCCAGAATGGGCTTGAGGTTCAGCTCGCCGACAATCTCACAGATAAAGCGGGCCAAGTGCTTTTCCGGAAGCCACTCCTGCAGCGACGGGGCCAGCCGGAGAGGCTGATCGAGAACAGAGGTTCGAAATCTCCGCATCTGCAAA
>DAISIM010000096.1:0-3493 GCA_036821995.1 Bryobacteraceae bacterium | reverse complement strand
CCCGCCGAGCCGCCCACAGCCAACTGTCCCCATGGCCGCTACCCGCTGAATGATTTCACTCTGCGAACGGAGAACATGTTTTTTCGGCACTTCAAAGCTCTACCTGGGCCCGGCGGACGCTCTTACCGGTTTGCCAACCATTCGATGGTCGGGCATCGCTCTGTGGCGGAAGAATTGCTGGTTTTCCCCCTACGCGCTGGGGAGCAGCGCACTCTCAAGGAAAACCAATGACGAATGAATGTCGAAGCCGATCGACCTTCCGGCTGTTGCGGGCGGCTCTTGCCGTGACGCTGCTGCTCATTCCGCAGCAATTTGCGGTAGCGGGGTTCAGTTATTCGCTGAAGCACGCCGGTGGGCGCTGTCGCGCGTATTCCTTCACCTATTGGGCTTTGATGAATGGGCAAGCCCTTATGTCCAGACAGCTATATTTGGAGTTTGCTCGGGAGGACCCCCGGCCCGATTCCTTGCTGGTGAGGGGAAGACTGCCCATTGGCTGGGACCTTTCCATTCTGAAGTACACCAAGCCAATCTACCGCATCTCCCTTACTGGCAAGCCGACCGCCGTTGAGGTGACTGAGGAGGAATGGAAGCGGGCGCAGGTCTTGAACCCGCACAAGAGCTGGGAGGAACGCAACCGAGAGAATGCGTTCGGTAAGCGCGTTGCCGCCGAGGACCATGCTGTCTTGAACGGGCATAAGTTGCCGATCCGAGGGAAGTACTGGCCCTATCCGAATGACCGTGTCGACGTTTCTCCCGATGGCCGCTATGCAGTTCTGCACAGCATGAACGGAAAGTTTGACGAACGGCGGGGTGAGTTCCACCGTGGCCGTTTCTATTACCAAGTCTATGACTTACAGACGGGCGAGGAGATCTTCTGGGTGGACGGAAGCTGGAGAGGCGCCGCGTCCTGGAGTTTCTTCACGCTCACCGATTGGGTGACCGACAACATGGTGGTCCTGATACCCGATCCGGAAGCACAAAGGGGTGTCTTATTATGCAATGTACCGGAGTAGTATTCCGCGCGCTGTTCCTCACGATCATGGTGGCCATGGCTACGGCAAGCGCCCTCGGCCAGGTGCGGCCAATCACCGGAGAGTTTCCGCTAAGCAGCGCAGCGGCCAAGGCGGATGTGGTTCCGGCTGGAGAGGGGGCATTTGAGATCCCGATTGTCCTGGATCCCAATCCTTCGGGCAAGGACTTTATTCACATCTTTCGGGACCAACCAGCGGCAGCAATCTCGGTGCGTACACCGACGGGGACGGTGCTCACTGCCGTTACGGCTGCCACCCACGGATTCACCTGGAAGGAAGCGAATATCCAGGTGGACAGCGTTGTAGTGGAAGATGATTCCGATGGCTTCGGCCCAGATGTTACGGCGGAAGGAGCGCATACGCTCCTGATGTTTCCGCCAAGCCAAGCTGCCGGTACTTACGTGATCGTGGTGGACTCACGGAGTGTTACAACAGTTACCTCCTTGCAGGTGACCGCCTACCTGGACTCGCCCATCGCAGTCACCGCAAGTAGTAATGCCAGCGACTATCGGCTCGGTGACCCGGTTACGGTTGCGGCGGTGGTGTTCGAGAATGGCCAGCCGGTGGTCAATGCGACGGCAAAGGCATCAATCGTCGGACATCGGTTTGTCACTGGGGATGTTACGGTTGGGGGGTTCTCACTCGAATCCAAGACCGATTTGGGAAATGGGCTTTCCAGATATGCATACAAGGTAGCCTTGACTAATAATACAGGAAATAGCCAATGGCGGTTCGTCGCGACAGCAGATACATTCGAAGACGAGGTTCGCATCATCCGCGGTAGTCTTGGGTTTGACGCCATCAGTGGCAGTACACCGGTCGTAAGCGAAGAAACGATACTGGTGCTGGCGCCCACGTCTCCGAACTACAACCCATCCGCCCTTGAGTGGGAAGTGACAGCCTTCACAGCCCCAGTCGAGTTGTCGCTGGTGGACGTTGGACCTGGAAACGATCTCACTGCAGACGGTGTATTCACCGCCATGTTTGTACCCTCCGAAGCCGGGCTCTTCGAGATTGGAGCAGCGATCCAGGGAACGAGCCCGTCTGGCAAGCCGTTCTATCGGGTCGCGTCGTCCGGGTTCTCTGTACATCCTGCCCAGGGCACTGTTGCGTCGATCACTTGCGAAGGTATCGATGCGAACAACAACCAGAAGCTGGAGGCCCTGCGCTTCACCGCAGGCATCGATGTCCAAGTAGCGGGCGAGTACACGTTGTCCTTCCAGATTTCGGATGCGCACGAACACACGCAAACGTTCATGCGGCGTACCGAGTTGAACCAGGGCGCGAACCAGATGGTGTTCGAGGAGGAGGCGAAGACTCTGCAGCGGGCGGGCTTCACGAATGGCCCGCTTTCGATCGTCAAGGTTGCTCTGCGCCGTGAAGTCTTTGGCCGCGATACCGTCGTTGACTACCACGAGACGATGGGCGTTACGCCTCCGTATGATGTTGGCGATTTTGATCGTGGCTCCGTTTACCTTACCGGGCAAGGGTACGAACAAGCGTTGAATCTGGATGCGCAGCCAGGTTACGATGTAGTCCGCGTTCACATTGGCATTGCCCGCGTGTCGGGTGCTACATCCGACGTACTTCCATGCCAGCTAAGGGCGTCGTTGCGGGGCAGTAGTGGCGTAGGGATTGATTCCGTCGATACGGTGACAAACATCGGAGGCGGTTCGAGTATGGCACAGGTGGATTTCCGTGGCCCGAAGATCGCCCGCAGTCTCATTGACGGACCTTACGCAGTAAAGGCGGTGAAACTTGATTGTTTGGGCTTCACGGACCATGCAGATACTCTATTGACCACTGCGGCATATCCGTACTCCAGTTTCGCCGCAGTAGAACCAGAGTTTCAGTTGCGATTGCCGGGTATTAGCATCAAGCCGGGCGAGACTCGTTTCGTACCGCTCAGCGTTGAGTCCATTGGTGCTTACGAAGGCACAGTCACGGCGTCTGTGACTGCGGCGTCGCCGGGTTTGACGCCGACGCTGGATTATCCGCAGGCGACTGTGGGCTCGCTCACTTTGTTGAAGATCAGCGCCGAGGAGTCCATGCTCCCTGGTACCTACTCGATTGGTGTGATGGCGACCGATGGAACCAGGACCAAGAACCTGACCGTGCCTGTTGTCGTGAGCGCCCAGGATGCGACGGTCAGCGTGAGTAGCAGCAGTGGTGTCTACCTGCATCCGGGGATGAGCACCACCCTCACGGCGACAGTCCAACAGATTGCCAACCAGGCAGTAACGTGGCAGACATCGTCGGGGGCTGGGTTATTGACGCCGCAAGGATCTACGGCCACCTTTCAGTTAGGTGCCATCAGCGAAGCCAGTGTCGAATACATTCAAGCAAACAGCGCGTTTGATCCGACTCGATTTGGCTTGGTGAACTTACAGCTCCTGCCGCCGGTGGTGATTACGTTGGAGCCGGTGACGACCACGCTGCGGGCGGGGGAGAGCACTTGGATT
>DAISIM010000095.1:611-3582 GCA_036821995.1 Bryobacteraceae bacterium | reverse complement strand
GGGAAGGTGCGCCTTCCTGGAAAAGGAAAATGACGTTCTTGGCCTTGGGCGCGAAGTGAGACGGCCTGGGGGAGAGGGGATCTTTAGCGGGGGCCTCTGAGCCGGGGGCAGCCTCAAGCAGTTGGGAAAGGGCGAGAGTGCCCATGCCGGCAAGAGTGCGGCGGAGAAAGTCGCGGCGGAGATGGGTGGCAAGGAAATCGAGTTCGTTCACGGCCTACTCCCTGGTGATAAATTCGTCGAGGTTCAGCAACACGCTGGCGACGCCGGTCCAGGTAGCGGTTTCGAGGGCGGTGGCACCGGGTGCAGGGCTGGGAGCGAGGCGTGCGATGGCCTGCAGGTCGTCCGCAAGCAGGAGGCGCTGCTGTTCGTAGTATTGGTGGAGTCGGACCTGCTCTGCGGCGGTGGCTTCGCGGCCAAGGGCATTGCGGTAAGCGTACTGGAGGCGGTTGACGAAGCCTTGCGGGGCTTGGACAAGGGTTTGCATGGCTAGGGCCTGGGCGGCTTCGACGAAGACCGGATCGTTCAGGAGATTGAGGGCCTGGAGGGGTGTATTCGAACGGTCACGGCGGCAGGCGGCAAGAACGGCCTTAGGCGCGTCGAAGTTCATCAATTGCGGGTACGGCGTGGTGCGCAGGAACTGGACATAGATGCCGCGGCGGTAGCGGTCAGGCCCGGTGGATTCCTTCCAGGCCGAACCTGCGTAGCGAGAGGCGTAGGAGAGTTCCATCACGCCCTCGGGCTGGGGCGGACGAACGGAGGGGCCTCCGATGGAGCGGGTGAGCAAGCCGCTGACGGCGAGGGAGGCATCTCGGATATGCTCAGCAGGCAGGCGGAGGCGGCTCTGGCGGGCGAGAAGGCGGTTATTGGGATCGCGGTCGTGGAGGTCAGGCCGGGCGTTGGCGCTCTGGCGATAGGCAGCGGACGTAATGATAAGGCGGATGAGCTGCTTTCGGCTCCAGCCATTGTCTCGGAACTGGGTAGCGAGCCAATCCAGTAATTCGGGATGGGAAGGAGCCTCGGCACGAGTACCGAAATCATCGACGGTGGGAACGATGCCGGCACCGAAGAGTTCCTGCCAGATGCGGTTGACAGTGACGCGGGCGGTGAGGGGGTTCGCTTTGCTAACGAGCCACTGGGCCAGATCAAGACGGGTACCGCCGGTTGGGGAAGGCAGGAAGCCTGGGGTGGCGGGCCTCACCTCAACACCCTTGGTTCGGTAATCGCCACGGACGCGCAAATGAAACTGGCGGGGCCGCTGCTCTTCGGTGATCACCATGGCCTGGGTAAGTTGGGGGTAGGCCGCCTTGAGGGCGTCAAGTTCCTTCTTGGCCTGGTCTAGCTTCATCTGGCGATACACTTTGCCGCCATAGGCGAAGTGAGCGTTGCCGACAAAGTGGTCAGTAAGGATGTCCTGTTCGCGTTGGGTGCGCTGGGCTGGAGTGAGTTGAACGATCTTGCCGCCGTCGCCCGCTTCGGTGAGCTTGAGGACGCAATCCCAGGCGAGGTCCCAATCGGTGCGCTTACCGGGGTTGGCAATGGTGAAAAGGATGTCCTTCTCCCAGGCCGCCTGGAGAGTGGGCACTTGAAACTGGTTAAGGATCAGTTCGCGCTTCTGGCGATACTCAGCATAGGTGCGCATCCAGGGGCCGATTTCGCCGTCGAGTGGGGCATCAATTTCGATTTCCTCGACGGGCTCAAACCAAGCGTAGAGGGAGTAGAAGTCCTTCTGGGAAATGGGGTCGAACTTATGGTCGTGGCATTGGGCGCAACCAACGGAGAGGCCCAGCCAGACGGCGCCGACGGTGCTGGCGCGATCGACGGCGGCTTCGAAGGCGAACTGGGCGTTGTCAATGCCGCCCTCGCGGTTGGTGAGGGTGTTGCGATGGAAGCCAGTGGCGACGCGCTGATCGATGCTGGCGTTGGGAACGAGATCGCCGGCGATCTGCCAGGTAGTGAACTGGTCAAAGGGCATGTCGCGGTTGATGGCGTCGATCACCCAGTGACGCCAGCGCCAGGCCCATGGGCGGAACCAGTCCTTTTCGTAGCCGTCGGAATCAGCGTAGCGAGCTTGGTCGAGCCAGTTGCGGGCCCACTTTTCGCCGAAGTGAGGGGAGGCGAGGATGCGGTCAACCTGGCGCTCAAAGGCAGCAGGTGAGGCGTCCGCCAGAAAGGCGGCCATCTCATCGGGAGTTGGAGGCAGACCGGTGAGGTCAAAGGAGAGACGGCGGAGGAGTGCATGCTTGGCAGCTTCCGGGGAGGGCTTCAGGTTCTCAGCTTCCAGGCGGGCGAGGATGAAGGCGTCAATCGGATTGCGGACCCAGGAGGCATCGCGGACGCGGGGCGGTTCCGGAAATGCGATGGGACGGAAGCTCCAGTGGGTGTTCGAGTCAATCTCTTTTGGCGCAATGGGGCTGGCGAGAGATGCCTCACTAACGGGATGCAGTGCTCCTTCGTCAATCCAGCGGCGGATGAGGTCCACCTGCTCCGGGCTGAGGCCCTTGCTGCCAGGGGGCATCACGGGTACGCCGTTGGTAGCCGAGACACGCCGGACAAGGGGGCTGGAGGTGCCATTGCCGGGGAGGATGGAAGGGCCGGTATAGCCGCCCTGGAGGGCTGCAGCAGGTTCATCGAGTCGAAAGCCGCTGGTTTGAAGTTTGGGACCGTGACACGCGTAACAGTTTCGGGCAAAGATGGGGGCGATGTCACGGGCGTAGTCTACGGTGGGAGTCTGGGCCGGAGCGCGCAGAGAACACAGCAGCAGCAGAGAAAGGCTAAGACGGACAGTGCGCATGAGAATGAAGGGCCCCAGAATCGCCTATGTTGAGGAGTATACATCCATGGGGCGCCTGCTGTATGATGCCGCCATGCGGGAAGGGCGACAGGACGGAACGCATCGAGTGGTAGCGGGCTGGAGGGCGGTACGACGCCGGGAGGCGCTGGGCCTGTTGGCGGCGGCGCTGGGTAGTATAGC
>DAISIM010000095.1:0-601 GCA_036821995.1 Bryobacteraceae bacterium | reverse complement strand
GCGAACATCCATACGGTGGCCACTCATTCAGAAAGACCATCGCGGCAGAACGCCAGGCCGCTGCTTCTTCTGCGCGCGTCCGATGTGGAACTTGTGAGGCGCGCTCTGGCAGAGCCCGGCGGACCACTGGCAAAGGAGCGATCGCGCCTGGACGCCGACGCCAAGGCGGCGTTGGGCAAGGGCCCATGGAGTGTCACTGCGGAACGGCCTAAGGATACACCCGCGGAGACGAATGATTTCTTCAGCGAGGGTCCTTACTGGTGGCCAGATCCGGAAAAGCCGGGCGGAGCGTTTGTTCGGCGCGATGGGGAGGTGAATCCGGAACGGTTCACGCGCAACCACGATGACCTGCGCGCGTTGTGCGAAACGGTGTTGTGCCTGGCGACGGCGGCGGTACTGTTGAAGGAGCCGCGCTATGCCAGCCATGCGTGGAACCTGATGCGGGTATGGTTTGTGGATAAAGAGACGCGAATGAACCCAAATCTTGAGTTTGGCCAAGCAATCCGCGGTCGGCTGTGGGGGCGTGGGATCGGTCTGATTGATACAGTGCCGTTGATCTGGCTGGCGCAGGGAATGCTGCTATTGGAAAGCGGCGGACACA
>DAISIM010000094.1:1955-3587 GCA_036821995.1 Bryobacteraceae bacterium | reverse complement strand
TGCTCTCAAATCACTTACCCGAAAATCACAAATCATTCCCGAATGCAACCCCCTCAACAATCTGTAACATTCGACAAAGCCTGATCCTACAGGATATAGAAATCCTGTACCTCCGGGAACTCCGCCCGTCCCGATTCCGCATCGCGTTAGCCATGACTCCACTTGTGGTTCGCCCGTACGCTCAGTCAATGAACGGACGTATCAGGTCAGGCACTTCACGCGGAAATCCTTCCTCATCAGCCACTGGAATGGTCACATTACGGGCCACACTCTCAAGATACTCTAGGCTAATCCCACGCATACCAAACAAGCTTGCGCCGTCCAAGTCCGCATTATTGAAGCAGGTATGCCCGTTGCATTCACAATTCGAAAGATCGGCTTTCTTCAGATTGGCATTCGCTAGCGTGCAGTTGGACAAGTCTGCGCCGGCGAAGATGGCACTTTCGAGATTGCAGTCCGCCAAGTGTAATCCCTCGCAAACAGCATCCGAAAAGTCAGAACCAGCAAGCCCCTTCAGGCAAAACAGCTGCGCAAAGCAGGGCTGCCTGGAAGTTCGCGCCACTCAGGTCGCACTGCTGAAAGTCGACCCCCTGCAAATTGCACTTTGCAAATCGGGCACCTTCTAAGTTTGCCTGCGGGAAACGAAACACACCGTTCGCGGCGAAATCAACGCCAGTCCAGCAACTTTCTCGCAAATCGATAGGCTCAAACTTTTCGTTACGCTGCTCGCAAAGCAGTTGGTGCTCTGCCAGTAATTGCAATGCACGCAGCGCATCCACTTCGGGCTTTCCTCGCTGCGGAGAGGACACCGCCCGCAGGAAATCAACCAGCGAATCATGAACAACTTGCTGAATCTTCGACGGCTGCCTCAGGAGCTCACCCAAGACACTGATGGCAGCCAGCCTAGCGGGAAGGCGGTTTGAGCCTAATAATTTCACCGCTTGAAACAGCCGTGCGTCACGCACTCGTTGCCTGGTGTAGACCATGGTAACCACCGCAGCGACTGCGATTGGTAGCGTTACCCCGGCGACGGGCATGCTTTCCGCTATCTTCGCCCAGTCCATTTCGGTGTCCTCGACAGATATGGCAGCTGCTGCGTAGCTTCCGTAATCGGTGCCAGCATCTGGGGTGCATCGGCTCGCTCGTTCGCGACATACCACTCGTAGGTCTTGTCTTCCGGATTCCTGTTGTCCGTCGTCAAAGGTTGAGAAACAGCATATTGCAGCTGCGCTGGGTCTCCGAGAAGCTCCAAAGCCCGGCGGATGCTCGGGTGCACCTGATGATGCTGTTGATCTCGCAAGGCCTCAACCCTGGCACCGGGCGTGGCTCGGTCTAACGCAGCAAACTCCTCGGCGTAACGCGCAGGCCATGTAACGCTGGTAGCCACCTCACTGGTGATCGCGCTTGCATAGCGGGGCGTTGACAAGCCAGCAACCGCATACCTCGCCATCCGGTCAACTTCAAAAAACGCTAAGGGCTCTACTTTCACACTACCTAGGCCCAACGCCTTACCTCCCCCCAGTTTGTGGTGATAAGCGGCCATCGGATTCAGCGCATACAGCAGGAGCAAAAACTCTCGTTCCGTCAGATTGTCGAAGTCCACGTGGAAGAAGAACTCCTGTCCGGCGTCCA
>DAISIM010000094.1:1486-1945 GCA_036821995.1 Bryobacteraceae bacterium | reverse complement strand
CGTTTCCCACGTCTCCTGTTTCGGTGTATATCGTTGGTGCAAATACACCTTGCGACCCTGCGCCGTATGCTGCCTCGCGTTTAGGCTCGCCTTCCGGATAACCCCTTGCCCTTGCCGGGAGCGGAAGTAAAAGGAAGGGCTGGGCGGCTTGGGCGAATCCAGGATCTTGCGTACCACCCGGCGTAACTGCCGTGCGGTCACGTTCTCAGCAGTCTCCGCCGCGGCAAAGCGTACGCGACTGGCTAGCGCGAGATTAGGCTTCTCTTCTTTGGTTTCCGTTTGCGGATTCGCATGTCGACCGCCCTGCTGGTTTGCGCCAGACTCAGGACTGCGGGACTCAACGCGCTGCTCGACAAAACCCATCAGAAGATCCGTGAGAGTCAACTGAGCTTTCTGCTCTCGTTCGCCGGGTCCCCGATGGAACGGCAACAGCCGGGAGGGGAAGTAGGCCTTCACCTT
>DAISIM010000094.1:0-1476 GCA_036821995.1 Bryobacteraceae bacterium | reverse complement strand
CCCGCCAGATCGAGGAGAACGAGATCTCGGCAATCTCGCCACGCTCATCGGCGTGAAAATAGACGACATCCCAGGTCCGCAACCGCAACCGCACGCTATCTTCTGTTGCACCATGGGGATCCATGCGCTCCGGCCGGGTGCCGTAGGGCTCGAAGGGGAGAAGGACATCTCGACCACGTTGCCACCGATCAAAAGTGGTCTCGGTCCGCTCATCGCATAGTGAGTGAAATCTGTCCACAACCGAGTTTGGGATCGGGATTCTTGGCCAACTAGGATCCGTCGGAACGGGCAGAAACAATTCATGCTTCTTTGTCTCTGGAATCGAATCAGACCGCTTCTTCGGCCAGCACCCAAGCGCCCGGATCACTCCAGGTGTCCATCCGCTATCAGTGCGATACGGAGCGGGAACTACGTTTTGAGTGGGATGCTGGCTCAGCACGAATCGCCGGGTCGCAACTGGCTTCCTGTACTGCAAGTTGTCATCCGACAAGCGGTAGCCCGGCTGCCATACACGTTCCTGAAGCGGGAGGCTTACGAATTGGTTGGGTTCCGGATTGCGAGGTGCCCTTCGTTCATCACGAATTGAGCCGTAGTCGCCAAGGTACACCCGCAGCACCGGCTTTGGAAAGAACCGCTCATAGCCCCTGGGAAGCCGCGCCTCGCCATTGCGATCCGCGACGAGCGTAGGGATAGTGAGCGGCTGCAACCAATAGCTACCGTTGTGCAGAATGACCATTCCCAAAGCGGATAGTTTGCCTGTGCCATCTTCCATCGACTTCCGGTACGTATAGCGTTGCTCGAAGTCCAATACGCGATAGGCCGAGTTGCTCACCGCTTCAGCAACATTCGAAACCATACCGCGCAGGGACGACGCTGCGATGGCCGGTTTACCTCCAATTTGATAGTTAAATACCTCTTTCATCCCATCCGCAGCCGGTCGCTGATCCCCGCCAGCCACGATAGGAGTAGTGGTGGTAAGCCGGCATACAATCCGGCCGCTTCGTGTGTTTGGCACGTAGCGGGCATGCGTTACCGCCTCAGGAAGCCCATCCGGGAATTGTGCGCGGGGAACGTCATTCTCCTGGCCGTGTTGCTCAACGTGCGGAAAGAAATGATAAAGGGGATGAAAGCTACCCACGGGTTCGTTCCTCCAGTTCCCGCACGAGAGCGGCGAATTCAAAGGGCTGTTGCGACGGTAGCGAGAACCTTGCCTTGCAAACCGCGTAACCTTTAGCAGCAGCCGCACCAAGCGGGATGTCTTCCTCTGCCAGATCGCGCAGGGTGAAGGCCAACAATCGCCACACGTCCTCCCATCCCTGGCCTCCATTGCGAACCAGCGGCGGGTTGCTGCGCTCCTTCCTCAAGTGGCGAAGGGCGCGAAGGTCAATCTTCAAACTGCCAATAATCTCTGGTTGTTGAAACCCGCGCGCATTGAACTTCAGCTTGTCCACTCCGCCTCCGGTAAAGCGATCAATC
>DAISIM010000093.1:2775-3813 GCA_036821995.1 Bryobacteraceae bacterium | reverse complement strand
GCCTGTGGATCGTGTCCGGGTTTGGGAACCCGATGGGTACATGGCGGCTGGGCGGGAAGTGGGCGTCGACGGAATGGGCAGGTCCGACATTTCCGACGTTTCCGACGTTTCCGACGGGAGCGGTGTGTTTGCGGATGGCGTCGTACTGGCGAGCAGCGAGGTAATCGCCTTCGATGATGGCCATACTTTGCTGCATTTGCTGGATCTCGGGCGGGTTCAGGTTCTCGGGAAGCGCCCATTCCTTCTGCGGGAAGCTGGGACGGGTGAGCGTGAACTGGATGGCGCGGAAGAGGACCGCGGCGGGCGTGGCGGGATCGTCGAGCAGGGCTTCGAGACGGAGGATGGCCTTGGCCGAGACGCGGCGGAGCTGGGAGCTGAGTTCTTCGCGATAGGCAGCCTGGGCGGCGAGGAGCGCATCGCGGAAGCCGGGGACCGTGTGCTCCCAGTGGTTGATGGTGTCGCGGTGGATACCTGATTCGCTGGCGGCGGCGGTCTTGGTTGCTCCGTTTGCGATGGCTTCGAGGACGGTCTGCTGAATGGCGGAGAAGGATGTCGTCTGCATTGGATTCACCTCGCAGAGATTGTACGGAGCGGAGGGGATGGAGTCTGCAATTCGCGGGGCTATGTGATTGACGATGTTCGAGATTTAGTTGGGAGACTCTGGTGACGGCGGGTACGCGGGAAGGGCAATGGCGGGGTAGCCGAAGAGCTTCTCGATGTTTTGGCCGTACTCGAAACGCCGGTAACCGGCGGCTGTTGGCATCGCAAAACGGGCGGTGTCGCTTGGCGCGAAAGGCCTACCCAGAGCCTTTGGCTGAATCCCTGGACCCTCTGCCTGAGACACGAATCAGGAGAGGATTCCGTTCGATCAGAAGACTATTTCCTTGTGGAAGCAACAACTTAGAAAATAGATAAAGCACTGTCCCCATTTGTTGGGATGCCCATAGATTTCGTGGCTGAACAGTTGGTCAGGGAAACCATAGTAGGGCGAAGCCACCTGACGGCTCTGGCTGAAGATGTGCTCTTTCACCAGGACTT
>DAISIM010000093.1:0-2765 GCA_036821995.1 Bryobacteraceae bacterium | reverse complement strand
ACGCTGGGTGAAGTCCTGCTGCATGTTGATGTGGACGCTCGCCTTGCCCGGAAGTTCCAGGGTTCGCGGCATGCACCGATAGACGCTCCGGTAAAGTGCGTCTCTGCCTTACTGCAGCTTATAGGCGTCGGGACGCCTCTGCTCCGCCTCCGCTAACGCCTCTTGATGTTCCTTGCGCCACTGTTCGGGGATTCTGCGAATTTCGCTTTGCTTCATGCGGGATAATACACGACTCAAACTGCTCTCGTAGTCATCGTGCATGAGGCCCAGTGCGCGATACCGCGTTACGATGAGATTCAGCCCTTCAATATCCCCCCGATTCCCCAAACCCATACCAGCGGCACTCACCACGTATGGATTGTTGCTCTGCAGAGCCTCTCGCAGCAGGGGAATCAGCCGACGATCTTGAAAGAAGGCCAACACTCGGAACAGACGTGCCTCGTCTCCATACGCCATGCCACCGTAATAGGCAATAGGGTCGACATTTCTTGCCCCGCACCATGCGATGAACTCGTCGGAGAGCTTCCCGTCCAGCATTCGGCCGGACTCTGATCGCTTAATAGGATTCGGTCCGCGATACGCCATCGCTTGTCTAACGGCCGCCTCAACAAAATCCCAATACTGCTGCTCTGTACTTCCCAATTCTATGAGCGTCGCTGCGGAGACAAGACGTCGCCATGGATCGGACTCGCGCGCGAAGACCTTTTCTAGGCCTGGAATCGCCCAGGTCTGCTGTTTCCTACCAGCACTTTCCATCTCCCCGTCAAGGAAGTCTCCCGCGAGCCAACGCTCGTATTCTGTGCGGGTGTCCTCCTGCGCCCACAGGATTCCGGGGACCATCAGAAGAGCTAGTGAAAGAAGTACAAATTGGGACAGTCGGTTTGCGCAACTTCTGTGATTTCGCATTACTGAGGCCTCCGATGGTAAAACTGTGCATCCTTGTCAATGAAACTTTCCAATGCCTGCTGTGAGACGTCGTTCAGGAACTGGCCATTTCGGAACAGACGCAAGCTCGGGAAGGGAGACGCGGTATCCGAAGTTCCACCGGCCGCAATAGGCTGAAGCTGGCCAGAAAGGTTAAACTGGATAGCGGTCCAGACATACGGGGTAGCCGATGTAACGTTGGGGTAAGTCCGTTTGTTGAGGTATCTATTCGCTTTTTGACCGTCTTGTCCGATTCTGGTCTCAGTGACGTGATACACCCGTTGGCCGTCGCTTGTGACGCCGACAAAGCCGTTGAAACCGGCATGTGGCTCCCCGGGCGGTGAGGCAATTGCTAATCTCAGGCCCGAGCAGGGTTCCAGGGTCTTCCCGTCCCCACGGGCTATCGCGACGAGTGCCTGGTGATTCGTGATTCGACTATTCGTCACTTCAAACTTCGCCCGAAAGCTATTGAACAGGCGGAACTGGTCAGTCTGATTCTGGAAAGACGAGGAGGTGACGCTACTTGGAGGATTACTGTTAGCGCTTCTTAAGTTGACCCACCAATTCACGTATCTTCGATCATTGTCTGTATTGACTGGTGGGTCAGCAAGAGATGGATCATTATCCCCACCCGCATTTACCCAACTAAGAAGAGCACCGATGCATCCAGGCATATCGCCAATTAGATCAGTCCTCAAGTCATTTTTGATTGCTTGACTAACCGTTCCAAAGTTGATCCCGGCGGCGTCCGAGTTCTGCACATATTGCGGATCAACCCAGCCCATCACCGATATCTCGTCAGTGACCACCAGCTTCAACTCATCAATCACCTGTTGGCCACATGGCCCCGTGTACTGGACTCGCAGCGTGGTAGTTCCTGAGTCCACGATTCGAACGGGGATGCTTTGTCCGCTCGTGCCGCCGGGGAAAGTAACCTTTGTGCTGTCTGCACTCCATAAGAAAACGCCACCGGCGGGGGTTGCGTTGGCAGACAGCGTGCCCTGGTAGTGGGACGTCCCAGATACGGCTGTCAACGTCAAAGGTCGTGAGGTGATCGTCACTGTTGGCGTTTCGCTGCAGTCCACGTGTACAGTTCTCGGTCCGCTCTGCGCCTGCCAGCCTCCCCCTGGGGCCTGTAGGAAGACGCCTGTGAGCCCGTTGGAGGTCACCATCACGTTGTAGCTGCCGGGCGGGGTGACTGGGGCGTCGAAGCGTACGTTGATCTGGGTCGGCGTGTGGGAAAGGCGAGTGACAAGGATGCCACCTGTCGCCGACACTTGTGGATTCGTTCCAAAGTTGAATCCGTTGATCGTCGCAATCTGCCAGCCGCCCGCCGGAATGGTATTCGGCACGATTGAGGTGATCACGGGGGTGGAGTCGTAAACCGATATGCCTGCGAAGGCGTACAGCGTGACTTGTGTTCCGTAAAATTCTCCCGAGCCTGTGGCCACCGACTGAAGCGTGGCGTGGCCGGGTTGTTGCGCCCACAGGAAAGGACCCCCATTCCAGCTCACCGAGATAATGGATGTCTGCTGGGATGAGATCGCGAATTGGTTGAGGTAACAGCCGGACTGGTAACAGGTGTGCGTGTCGGTCCACGCGTGGCTACCGGCTGTCATCCAACTAGGATGGCCGTAGATATCGTGACTGAATAGCTGGTCAGGGAAGCCATAATACGGCGAGGCCACCTGGCGGCTCTGGCTGAAGACGTGCTCCTTTACCAGGATCTTTGCCGTCGGTCTTTCGGCACGGATGAAGAAGCCTCCGTAGTTGCGGTCGCGCAAAGGCTGCATGTCCGCGGCGCGCTCGGTGAAGGCTTGCTGCATGTTGATGTGGACGCT
>DAISIM010000092.1:0-3967 GCA_036821995.1 Bryobacteraceae bacterium | reverse complement strand
ACCCCCCGGAAGGCACCCCAGCCCGCCAAGCCCCCACTTGGCGGGCTTCCTCTTTCTTGCACTCTAGCTCCAGCACATTTTGAATCCGTACTGCTTGGGCGAAGTCTGCTTTCTCACCAGGCAATAAAAGCAAGGCCCGCCAACAAGATGCTGGCGGGCCCTGCATTCCGCTAACTCACTCTGAATGGCTGTCGTTACGGGAGCTCTGCGTGCCCCTCAACTTCCATGGAGGACGTGTCCAGAGCGGCCAGTGCTCGCAACGCTGACCGCATACTGCCTACCTCTTCCTCCTGTCGTTCGTCTTCCTGCTCCTCCCGCAAGCGTGCCTGTTCCGGATCAATAATCGAGAGGATCTCATCCGCGAACTTTCGTGAGTAGTACATCACCATTCCGATGCTGCACCCCTCGTGCGCCACGGTGCTCAACACTGCCCGGTTCCCTACAGCCACGACGCTTACCCAACCGTCTATCCCCTTAAAGCAAATTTCCTCCAGTTGCCCACATTCACCAACCGTGCTTATCTTGCGGCCGATTCCGAGTGCGGATGCGCTCAATGCAGCCAGAGATTCAGCTTGGTCTTCCAGGTTTCGTTGGGCAATGGTCACTCCGTCTGCGGTCGCCAAAAGGCAGCCGCGAATGCCGCGCGTCGCCAAAGATAACTCTTCCAGCGGCGCTTCGAGTCGTTGATATATGGCTGCGTCCATGGGTGAATTGTACTCCTAAACCATCGCAAATGATTCCATAGATGTCATTAGACTCGATTTTGGCGTGACGTACTCGAACAGCAACCGCATGGCCTCCATGCAACTATCGACGTCACGAGCGTCAATGTTTGCAATGCATTCCACAGGAACGCTCAAGTAAGCTGCTACTTCTCTGGGGTCCCACTGCTCGCCGATATCAGAACGGGTTAGTCCTATCACAACTGGTACTGTGATGCGTTCGCGCAGAAAGCGCAGGGTTCGTTTCGCCTCAATGAAGCATGCAGGGCGGTCAGCAGCCACCAGCAGAACCAATCCTTGGGCACCTTCGCAGGTCACTTCCCACATAAAGTCGAACCGGTTCTGCCCGGGAACGCCAAACAGCAGGATGCGTACATCGTCGACATTCCTCGTCCCGAAGTCGATGCCCACCGTAGTGGCGAATTTCCCTATGTCTTCACTGGCCATCACGTCGGTGTCCACAAAGGGCGTATCGGACAACGTGCGCACAAACGTGGACTTTCCAGACCCCACTGGACCGGCAACCAGGATCTTCGCTACGGATTTCGGCGTTCTCATGAGGGCGTGCTCCTATTGGGAGAATCGATTACCAGAAACTGAATCCTTTCTGGCCCGATACCGATGACTCCCGATCGGTACACTTTCACTTTGGCGCATGAGATCGCAATACGGCTAGGCGAAGATAAGGTTAAGGTATAGCAGTACAGAGGATGGACCGCTAGACTGACTGGGTTGTCTTATCTGTAAGATATTGATAATAAATGGAAATAGGCCCTGTAGGTACTACTGCTGCAATTTCTGGCTCGCTTCAGGGCGGTCGTCGATCCTGCGACGCTAAAGCCGTTCAGTACCATGAAAATCGCAGGGATTTGATAGTACCATCCCCGTATGGTCGTTCACGAAGGAGGACATGGGGTCACTTGCCTAAAGCAAGTAGCTCATTCCTAAGCTGCTGAACGATCATCGCCGGATAGCCTGATTGCTTGCTAACCTGTAGTTCTGCCTGCCAACTTGGTGAGTACCTGCGATGCCTGGCCTGCTTGGTCAGGACTTGGCTGCTGTTCTCAAGATATGACACTCAGCGCGTCGCCGTTGGAGTGTCGACTCGCGAATTGAGGAGCATGGAATGAAGCGTATCTGTTTGGCTGTCCTGTTGGTGACAATGTCCGCTCTGGGCGCCGATGCCGAGGCTGGCTTCGTGTCGCTGTTTGATGGCCGGACACTTGCCGGCTGGCAGGCACCAGCCAAGCCGGAAAATCGCTATCTTGTCAGGGACGGATTACTGACGGTGCCCGTGGAGACAGGCGGCAACCTGGTGACGGAAAAGCAGTACGCCAACTTCGTCCTTCGTTTCGAGTACAGGATCGAGGCCGGTGGCAACTGTGGCATCGGCATCCGGTATCCCGGCAAAGGCGATGCCGCTTACGAGGGAATGGAGATCCAGATCCTCGACGACACCCACGAGAAGTACAAGGGCTGGCTAAAGCCAGAACAGCACCACGGGTCTGTCTATGGCGTCGTGCCAGCGCGCACCGGGTTTCAGAAGCCCGCGGGGCAATGGAACGAGCAGGAGATTATGGCGGACGGCAGCCACATCCGGGTGACCCTGAACGGGGTAGTGATCGTCGATTTCGACCTGGCCCTCGTGAAGGAAGCGGAGGTGCTAAAGAAGCATCCCGGCTTGCGGTACAAGAGTGGCTACCTCGCCATTCTGGGACACAAGAGCGCAGCTGAGTTCCGCAACGTTCGGATTCGGCCGCTACCGTAGCCCTGGCGAAACTGTCCCACCCGGTGGGTGCACTTCCTCCGCAGTCCTCCTCCGGTGGTGTCTGTCCGTATCCACAGGAAACGGAGTTGGCCTTCTGTGGCGCAGACATTGTCCTTAAGTAATTGAAAATAAATCACTTTGCATGTATGGCATACGCCGCTCGGGCTGTCTATGTTGTCCGTATGATACGGACAAACTCACCGCTACGAGCCGGAGGCGCCAGCGTTACTGGTCCTCTCCGGTGTCTCTCTTCACAACAACATGAAGAGTCGGGAGACCACCGATAGCAGTTTATTTGCGCTATCGATCACAGCCGTCACTTGGGCAAGGCTGTCCAACGAATGGCTAACCGCATGGGTGGCCTTGAGCAGATCCGCTTCATGCTCCACCAACTGGTTCCGGATCTCGTCCAATTGCTGGTTGTTGATTCGCCGCCAGGCGCGGTACGTCTCGCCGCGCGTGATGTCCGCTGCTTTTCGCTCCGGTTCGGTTAGGTTGTCCAGTTCCATCTGGAACTCATCGCTATCCATGTGGGCGAGTGTACGCCGGAGCGTGGTCCGCAATAGATTTCGCAATTCATGCGGTGGGAGACTTTCCGGAAGCGCTGGAGTGGTGGTGGCCATAGACGATTCCTCAATCCTCAGGGGTTGGGCGCTTTGGACTTCACGAAGTCACTCACAAAATCGCTCAAGCGTTGCACCGCTGACTGCAACTCAACAACACCCGCACCTTCGCCGCCGCCGCTGAGCGCTTCGAAGGTGAGGCGGAGCTGCCTCGCCGCGTCTTGTGCGGAGCTTGCCTTGGCGACGTCCAGCTCCGCCATCAAGAATCGTTTGCGCTCCTGATCCCAGGATGGGGAAAGGGCCGTGGCGTTACGAAACGGAGTGACCACTTTTGCCCGTCGCTCTTCCGCCTGCAGCGCCAGGCGATCGGCAATGAACTCCTCCGCCAGCAGCCGAAGGAGTTCTTCCTCCAGACGCAGCTCCCGATCGATGGCAGCAGCACTTTCGTTCAAGTGTCGAGCGAGGGCGCGATTACGAAACGAACCCACCACCAATCGGGTCCCCTGACCCAACAAGCTGCTGATGGGGTTTCCTCCAATCGACCTTGTGGCCAGCGCGCTGGAGATTCCACCCAACTCGCTGGATAGCTGGGTTGCCGCCGCTCCGGCGTTGGCGTCCTCCTTGGAGGTTGCCAGCCGCGACAAGGCATTGAAGTACTGGCGCAATACCTGACCGTGCCTTTCGAGGTCGTTCATGATCTCGATGCGCTCGCGTAGGATTTTGTCCTGCTCCCCCAGGACCTGGACTCGGCCGGTGGCGTCCAGTGCCGTGTGTTGCCGTCGCAGTTCCAGGGTGTCGCGCTCAATGGTGGATTCAAGGGATTGCCGCAGGAACTCACTGCGAGCCTTGGTATAGTTGGCCCCTGTGACGGCAAAGGCCTCAAAGCGCCCAGCGCGCGCCGCCCCGCAACCGGT
>DAISIM010000091.1:0-3974 GCA_036821995.1 Bryobacteraceae bacterium | reverse complement strand
AGGTGGGCAGCAGGCGATGAATGCGCGGCCGGATGGTGTAGGCGGCGTACTGCTTCTTCTCAATCTTCCGCATGGGCACCACGCAACTGGCGTCCACCTGGAAGTAAGCCACGCCAATCTTCTGCGCCACGCTCTCGTTATGCTTGCGGGTCAAGAAAGTGGGGAAGTCATCGCTGATGACGGCCGCCGCCTCGCCCGCCAGCCGGTAGAGCACATCGTTTGGATCCTTCGCATTCCGGTGCAGGTAGAAGCAGTAGCCCGCCCCCCGTGCCCGAACCCCGGCGGCCATCTCTGGCACGCCCTCCAGGATGAAGGTATGCAGGCGGTCGTTGGCAAGGGGAAAGCTATAGGTGAGGGCTTCGTAAACCAACAGCGGGATGCGCCGCTCATTGGCAAGCTGGACGGCGTAGGCCAGCGCGTGGTTGGCCTCCGACCGACGATTCGCCTGGCTCCAATAAAGGATGTAGCGCCCCTCGTCGCGGAAGGGCTGGCTGTTGGCACGAAAGACACGGTCCTGCACGTGTCTTAGGATGTCATGGTTTCCCTTTGCGGCGTAACGAATGGCAACGGCAACCTGGCTGTTATCGGCCAGGGCTCACTTCGGCCACTACCGGGGGTGGCGACGTTTTGAGTGGATTCGGCAGACCTCTTGCGGCGAAATAGCCAGGCTGCACCCGTTCCACAATCTGAGCGCTGGGCCGCTCCAGCATCCGGAAAAAGGGTGTCGGATACAGGCCGATCCAGAACACCAGCAGTACGAACGGCGCAAACACGGCCAGCTCGCGGACGCTCAAGTCAGTCAACTTTGCGTTCTTCTCAGCCACATCACCCAGCATCGTCCGCTGGTAAAGCCACAGCAGGTAAGCCGCGCCTAACGCAATGCCTAGCACCACTGCAAAAGCCCAGGGCAGGGAAACTTCAAACACGCCCTTCAGGATGGTGAACTCGCCGATAAAGCCGTTCATCAGCGGCATGCCCATCGAACTCAGCGCCGCGATCAGGAACACAATGGCGAACACCGGCATCACTTTGAACAGGCCGCCGTATTCCTTGATGGCGCGCGTGTGGCGGCGCTCGTACACAATCCCTACTACAAGGAAGAGCATTCCTGTGGAGATGCCATGATTTACCTGCTGCAGTACGGATCCCGCCACGCCCGCCGGATTCAGTGCAAAGATGCCCAGCGTACAAAAACCCATGTGGCTGATGGACGAATAGGCCACCAGTTTCTTCCAATCGGTCTGCATCAGGCTTACCAGCGCGCCGTAGATGATGGCGATGATCGACAGGGCAGCCATGATGCTCACTACCACAGGATCCCGCGACGTTTCCGGCAGCATCGGTAGCGAGATCCGCAGCAGCCCATAAGTGCCTAGCTTCAGTAGCACGCTGGCCAGAACCACACTGCCCGCCGTCGGTGCTTCCGTATGTGCATCAGGCAGCCAAGTATGGAAGGGGAACATGGGCACCTTCACCGCGAAGCCCATGAACAATCCCCAGAAGATGTACCAGCCCCAATCCCCGCCCGGCGGGGTAGCCAACAGATGGTCCATGTCGAAGCTATAGAAGCCCGCTTCCAGATAGTGGTGGTAGTACAGGGCCAGCACACTCAGCAGCATCAGGACGCTGCCCACGGAGGTGTAGATGAGGAACTTCATCGACGCATACGCGCGCCGCTCACCGCCCCAGATGGCGATGATGAAGTACATGGGAATCAGCACCAGTTCCCAGAATACGAAGAATAGCAGCAGATCCCGAGCCAGGAAGACGCCCGTCATGGCGAACTGCAGAAACAGGAAATTGGCGTAATATTCTTTGGTGCGATGCTGGATGGCGTTCCAACTGGAAAGGATCGCCAGGAAGCCTACCAGGGCGGTCATGCCCACCAGCAATAGGCTGATGCCATCCATCGAGAGGTGATAGCTGGCCCCGATGCCGGAAATCCACGGCACCCGCTCAACAAACTGGAAGTCAGCGGCAGGCTGAAATTGCATCAGCACTGGCAGGTACACCAAAAAGCCCAGCATGCCGAAACCATTGGCCGCCAGACGGATCTCCTTCAACCGGTTGCCCGGGATCAGCAGCAGCGCCAGAAAGCCCAGCAGCGGTGTGAGGAGGACTACAGAAAGCATCGTGCGATTTCCTCTTCGTGGTTGCCAGCCGCAAAGATGTCCGATGGCCCATCAGACCCCGTGGCAGGCGGCATGCAAGCACCAGAATACCAGATGAGCGGACAGTTTAGTCTGATATTGAGCGAGGGGAGATGTTTCCCACGTTGAGGAGAGGTTTCCCCTTTTGCGCCGCAGTTCCCGCATTGCGCCGCGGCGCTGGCAACCTGCCGGTTGCGCAACGCGTCGGAGTCCGCGTCAGCGGTCCAACCGCTGCTGACGTCACTCGACGGGGTCCAGCGGATTCGCGAGGGACTGGGTCCTGGCGTGGGCAACGTCTCACAGCCGGTCGCTGATGCCATGGTTCTGCTTCCTGCGTCGGGCTGTACGTGCCAGGCAGGCTGCCCACCGTCGAAGCCAGCGATGCTGCTGGCAATTCCGCTGGACTCCTTCTCGTCCGCGTGATACTCTATCATTTCAACGAATGATGGAATGATGAAGCGTATACAAGCCGATGCCGCCCCCGGCTGCCAACCCGAGGATCATGCAGGCCGTGCGCTGCCCGTGCTGCGTCCTCAGGCGATGGAACGCGCTGCCGGCATCTTCCGCGCTCTGGGCGACACCCCACGCCTTCGGCTGCTAGCCCTGCTTTCGCAAGGTCCGGCCTGTGTGACGGAGCTGGCCGAAGCGGAAACGGAAAACATCTCTACCATCTCGCAGCGCCTGAAGGTGCTGCACGCGGAGAATCTGGTGACGCGCAAACGCCAGGGTAAGCATATCCAGTACATGCTGGCTGACCAGCATGTCGTGGATCTGCTCTTCAACGCCATGGCCCACGCGACTGAGCATCCACCCGAACCGATTCCCCTGATTTCCGGGGCCCTTGATCGGCCTCATCGTACCGCGCTCGTATCTGTCCAGCCGCAACCGGCAACCACTTCACCGAAAAGGAAACAAACCCCATGAACGCTCATGTGATCCACGAAAACCATCCGCACGTGCATGGTCCTGGCTGCGGTCATCAGGCCATTCAGCACGGTGACCATATTGACTATCTGCACGACGGCCATCTCCACCACGCCCACGCAGGGCATGTGGACGAATGCGCCCTCGAAGTGTCCGCCGCCAACCCGGATGCTTGCACCCCAGAACATATCTGCGGCGGCCACGAAGAAGGCCATGTCCATGGCCCTGACTGTGGCCATCCTGCCATCCCCCACGGCGACCACGTTGACTATCTGGTGGACGGCCACCTGCACCACCCGCACGGTGACCACTGCGACGATCATGGCAAAGTGACGTTGGTCTAGACGCCAACCGCGCCACAGTTCCGGACACGAACAAGGGGCAAGCCCATTGGGTATGCCCCTTTTCCCTTTTGTCTGCCCGACGGCCAGCGTGGTTGCCGGTCTAAGGAAGGCGGCACAGTCGGGCTTCGCTCCGGACGGTGTCCTTTGAGGGGGTCCGTCCCAAAAAGAAACAGCGGGGAAACCGCCGAAGCGATCTCCCCGCTGAAGGGTTGTTCGAGTCTGGACAGCGTCCAGCTTAGAACTGGTAGCGCAAGCTCAGCTGAATCTGGCGGGCATCATTGCTCTTGCCCGTGATCTTGCCGAAGGTTGCCAGGTTGTTGGGATTGGTGTTCGGACCGCTGAGGTTCGCGTAGTTCGGGAAGTTGAAGAACTCCCCACGGAACTGCAGGCGGTTGTTCTCGAACAAGGCAAAGTCCTTGCTCATGGAAAGGTTCCAGCTCTGCAGGCCGGGGTTGTAGTAAGAGCCACGCCAACCCGGAGCGCTGAAGGTGCCGGCGGCCGGTTGAGTGAAGATCGGGCTGGCCGTGCCCCCAGTGTTGAACCAGAAGGCATTGGA
>DAISIM010000090.1:0-4100 GCA_036821995.1 Bryobacteraceae bacterium | reverse complement strand
CGCGGCCAAGGAGTTCGGGAGCGATAACGTGCACGTGATCGCACATAGTAAGGGTGGATTGTGGAGCCGATATGCGATTAGTCAATTGAAGGCGAAAGAGGCTTCCCCAACTGAAACTGCCGTTGGCGTGTACTCATTGACGACGCTCGATACTCCTCACCATGGATCTGTCCTTGCGGACTTCTCAAACTACTCTTCCGCGCACTGGCGGAAGGTATGCAGCCCACTCATCCCGCTTCTTGGTGGCGCAGCGCCCGCTTTTCCAAGATCGAAAACGGAGTGGCTGTTGTGCGGTGCGAGATACCAGAATGGTCCTTCTGACATCGACCTCGGTCCGGATGCCCTGGCGGAGTTCAATAAGGGCTCTAAGCTCCCGGAGAACTTTCATGTGCGTGGTCGAGAGTTCGTTCCTTTCTACCGAACCGTTGGTTCTGATGCAAATCTCAATCACAATGTGGAGGGTCCCGGGGAGAGCGAGGGGCTTGGAATCATCGAGGTGCCTTCGGAGACCGCTGGCTGGGGATGGAAAGAAGCGCCGTTTTGTCCGACGCTCTATTGGGCTCTTCAGAAGCACAGGGTAATCCGCTGGAACTCCACGACCGGCCAGATTACCTCAATTGTGCACAATGAGCCGCCCTATCCGTTGAACGACTTCGCAGTAACTGTGCCCAGTCAGTTCTTCATGGCGTCGGAGAATCCCGAAGCGCAGGACGCAAACGCGTTCAAGCCGATGGGTGGCCTGCTGGGAAGCCCAAATCAACCCTTGGGACGAAACCACACGAGCGTCGGCGATGATGCGATCGGCAGATTGGTTCTCGATACCTTCAGCCCTGCGCTACAAGAACGAACGGACCCGAAAGAGTAAACATGACAAGGCGACAAAATCCCCTCCTGTGTGCCCTAACGCTGGCTACGACAGTTGCCCTGGCAGGTTGTATCTGGCGTGGAAATAGCGCCGAATCCTCCATCGAGACGGGCCGCGAATACTGCAATACCTACGAGTTACCCCACGCCTGGACCTTTCCAGACGGCCGAACAGAAGCACTTTACTCCGATCGTGTTGAGTTTCGAGTTCTCCAGTCGCGTCCTGAGCAAGTCTGCGCGACTCAGCGGCTCCAGTTCGCGAAACTGGTCGCCACAGAAATGTTCTGTTTTCAAGGCGATCAAGGCCAAATCGTACCGACCGACCCGGATTGGGAGCGCGGGCGACTTCTGTCGGTCCGACGCGAAGAAGATCGCCCGGAGTTTAAGGCGGCCTCACGAGAGTTCGAGAAAGGATTTCGCGGGAACCGGTTCGTGTTCCAAGACCACTCCTTTCGGAAGCGAGGCGATGAATGGGCCTTGAGAGCCAATCGTACCACTGACTATCGCTACGTGATTCTACAATCCCAGGACAATGACAATTTCATCGAGAGAAGCACGAATATCGGGATCTTCGGGCCTGCGGAGGGTAATGCCAACTCCCCGGTCTACATCCAGGTCTTCGACCTCACTTCGGGCCAGGAACTCATTGTAGTTCGCTGGGACCTATCTGGAATGTTCGCCAGCACAGTACTGTCGGCAACAGGCTGGCTCGACGTCCGAACCGTTCTCTCGATGCAAACTTACAGCAACAAAATCATCGTATGCAGACTCCCATGACTATTCCACACCGTACCACTTCGCGCTTTCGCAGCGTTCTTTGTGTCGCACTCACTTTCGCATTGGTGTCGTTCGCATTCGCAAACGAGCGCACTCTCGTCACCGGCGGAGGCCCCTATCGGCAAGTCATGCTTGCGGAAACAGACCTCACCAAGTCTGCCTCCATGGTTCTCGACCCAAGCACCGGCGGTGGTGATCTGTTGCACGTGCGTGCACACTCAGCCGATGTCAGCTATTCCCTCGTCCTGCCGACCGGCGTTGTCGTAAGCGCTTCCAATGCTGCGAGCTATGGCTTCATCTGGCAACGGACGGAAGTGCCCCTAGACCCTGCGCCAGGAGAGTACACAGGTCTTGCAATTGTGGCGCCGGGCTGGAACGACTTGATCACGTTTCCCCCATCGCAGCCCGCAGGTACGTACGAGTTGCAGATCGCGCGGCCAGTGGGCGGCCTCGCACTTGGCGTCTCTTCCACGTTCTATTCTCGCTCCGGTGTGCGTCTTGGCATCACCACGAAGCAGGAACGGCCGGAGCCAGGGCAATCCCCCACGGTAGTTGCGGTCCTTACCGATGGCGCGCTGCCGATCTCGGGTGCGACGGTGCAGGGGAAGGCGCATCCCGTGGTTCCCATTGCCTCGGGTGTGAGCGTGGGCAATTGGCAGAAGCGATTGAAGACCGACATCGGCGAGGGCCGGTCTCTTTATGTTTACAGTGCGGACCTGGCAAACAGCGCTTCGCCCTATTCCAGCTTTCGTGTCCAGGTGAAGAGCCCCGACCCGGACGTTTCCATCACAGACGACACGGTCTGGTTCCGGGACGCGGCCAGTGGCGAAACGCGACCGTGTACGCTGTGCCTGGAACTCACCGCGCCAACGTCGCCGGAGCCTGACACCAGTTCCTTTGCTGTCGCGGTCGCTGCGGAAGCGCCCGAGATTCCTTTCGTCCTGGTCGATTCCACTCCGGAATACCCAACGTCCGGAGACGGAATGTATTCCGGCACGTTTCCCGCGAATCTGGCAGGCGAGTACTGGCTTGACGTTGAGGCGAGTGGCTCTTCGCAGAGCCAGCGGCCTTTTGCAAGGCAAGCGGGAATGCATCTCCAGGTTGCCAGCGTTCCGGCGAGTCTCGTTTCGTTTAGTGATACCGTCGTCGATACCGATGGAGACTCGCTCCCCGATGGGATTCGCATCACCGCTACGATCCATGTGAACGAACCCGGCGAATACTATTTCGGCATTGACGTTGCAGAGCCCGGAACTCGGGGAGTTGACGCAACGGGAATCGCGGAGTTGCCATCGGGAACGCAGCAGATGTCGGTGCTTCTTCACAGGCAATCCATCCTGAGGCGCTTCCAGTCCGATGGGCCCTACGAGTTGCGCCGGGCGATCCTAAAGCTGAACTCTGGAGCAAGACGAAACTCGGTGGCCGATTCGAGAGAAAGCGCCGGAGTCACAGGTGCCTATCCCTTGAGTACATGGAAACAGGGACGCTTGCACCTCGTCGGCCAAGCCCAACTGCAAGCGGTGGATACGGACGCAGCCGCCGGGTTCGAGTTCCTGCGCCTCTCATTCCGCGCGGCGGTGCCAACGGCGGATGCTTGCGGCTGGGCTGTCACCCTCACGGATTCACAGGGTAATGCAATCCAGCGTTTGACCAACAGCGTGGAAGTCGCTGCCGGGGAACACGATTTCGTTGTGGATTTCAACGGACCGCGAATCGTCCAAAGCGGCCGCGACGGACCCTACCGGGCAAGCGGTTTTCGTCTGAGTTGCGGCTACTCCGAGATATCGGAATCGACCTTGGCTACCTCCGAAGAACTGACAGCGAGCGCATTCACTTCCGGGATTGTGGATTTTGAGGTCGTTCTTCCGAGCCTCGGCCTGGCCCGCAGTGAGGCCCGGATGTTCCTTGTTCAGATCGCAGGCCGCAATGGATTCGATGAGATGGTGGATCTCACGCTCCTTGGCCTGCCCGCTGGCATTGCGGGAATGATCGATTCCCCAATTTCGATTCGTGGTGGCGCTTGGTTGGAACTGACCGCTGACGCGGATGCCAGCACTGGTGTCCACTCGATTACGATTGAGGGCAGAGCGGGTGCTCTGGTGCGTACTTTCGAACTGCCCGTGCATGTCTCGTCGATGGTCCCAGAAGTGACGGTTACGCCGCAGACGGGCAACTTTCTGCACCCAGGGACGAGTCGGCAGTTCACTGCCACTGTGCAGAATGCCAGCACCCAAGCTGTAGACTGGCGCGTGGAACCGGCTGGCGTGGCAACCGTTTCGGCGCAGGGCTTACTCACCCTGACGGCGCCGGTTGCTGTGCGGTCTGTGGCGGGTGTTGTGGCAAGAAGCACTGCGGATCCGAGCCGGGAGGGGTACGCGAACTTTGTCCTGCTGCCTCCGGTGGAGATTACGTTGGAGCCGGTGACGACCACGCTGCGGGCGGGGGAGAGCACTTGGATT
>DAISIM010000089.1:3990-4299 GCA_036821995.1 Bryobacteraceae bacterium | reverse complement strand
CACTCGTCGTGCCGCAATTCCCGCACTTGTAGCAACTCCCGTTCCTTGTCATGATGCTGCCGCATTCGCTGCAGCTCGGGGCATCGGCCTGAATCGCTTCCTCGAAGGGGAGTTCGGCTTGGGGGTCGGGCTCCGTTGGTTCCAGTTTGCCTACCGTGGCCGGGGCTTCGCCTAGGGCGTATTCGGGGCCTAGGAAGCGGTTGCCCATCCAGCGGAAGATGTAGTCCATGATGGACTTCGCGTAGGGGATGTCCTTGTTCCCCGTCCAACCACTCGGCTCAAACCGTACGTGGCTGAACTTGTCTACGA
>DAISIM010000089.1:0-3980 GCA_036821995.1 Bryobacteraceae bacterium | reverse complement strand
CCGTATTGGAGTCCGTAGGAGATGGCGGTGGCGAAGGAGTCCATAAGGCCGCTGATGGTGCTGCCTTCTTTGGCCATGGAGATGAAGATCTCGCCGGGCTGGCCGTCGTCATACAAGCCAACGGTGAAGTAGCCTTCGTGGCCGGCGATGGAGAACTTGTGGGTGATGGCGGCGCGCTCGTCGGGGAGCTTGCGGCGGACCGGGCGGTAGACGATCTTTTCGACCTCTTTCACCACTTCCTTTACGACCGTCTGGGCGTTGCTGGCTCCCTTGGCGGTGCCGGAGCTGAGGGGCTGGACCATCTTGGAGTTGTCGCGGTAGATGGCCACGGCCTTCAGGCCCATCTTCCAGCTTTGGAGGTAGGCGTCGGCGATCTCCGCGGCCGTGGAGTGCTCCGGCATGTTGATGGTTTTGGAGATGGCTCCGGAGATGAAGGGCTGGGCGGCGGCCATCATGTTGACGTGGCCCATGTGGTGGATGAAGCGCTTGCCGTTCTGGGGTTTGAAGCTGCAATCGAAGATGGCGAGGTGCTCGGGCTTGATGTGGGGCGCGCCTTCGATGGTGCCGGTGGCGTCGATGTGGTTGACGATGGTGTCGACCTGCTCGGGGGTGTAGCCGCGGCGGAGGAGGGCCTGGGGCACGGTGTTGTTGACGATCTTGATGAGGCCGCCGCCGACGAGCTTCTTGTACTTGACGAGGGCGAGATCGGGCTCAATGCCGGTGGTGTCGCAATCCATCATGAAGCCGATGGTGCCGGTGGGGGCGAGGACGGTGGTTTGGGCGTTGCGGTAGCCGTGCTGCTTGCCGTATTCGAGGGCGAGGTCCCAGCTTTCCTTGGCTCCCTGGAAGAGTTCTTCACCGGCGAGTTTGCGGTTGATGGTGGGCACACTGTCGCGGTGCATGGCGATGACTTCCAGGAAGGGCTGCTCATTGAGGGCGTAGCCGGGGAAGGGTCCGGTGGCTTCGGCGATGCGGGCGCTGGTGAGGTAAGCCTGGCCGCACATGATGGCGGTGACGGCTCCGGCGATGGCGCGGCCTTCTTCGGAATCGTAGGGGACGCCCATGGCCATCAGCATGGCGCCGAGGTTGGCGTAGCCGAGGCCCAAGGGGCGGAAGTCGTGGGAGTTCTGGGCGATGCGCTGGGTGGGGTAGGCGGCGTTATCCACCAGGATTTCCATGGCCGTGATGAGGGTATCGACGGCATGGCGGTAGGCTTCGACGTCGAAGGTGCCATCGGCGCGGCAGAACTTGCGGAGGTTGAAGCTGGCGAGGTTGCAGGCAGAGTCGTCCAGGAACATGTACTCGCTGCAGGGGTTGGAGGCGTTGATGCGGTCAGTGTTCTTGCAGGTGTGCCACTTGTTGATGGTGGTGTCGAACTGCATGCCGGGGTCGCCGCACTGCCAGGTGGCTTCGGCAATCTGGCCGAGGAGCTCGCGGCCGTTGTAGCGGTTGAGGGGGGTGCCGGTGAAGACGCTCTTGGTCCAGAAGTCACCACCGGTTTCGGCGGCGGTCATGAACTCGTCGGAGGCGCGGACGGAGTTGTTGGCGTTCTGGAAGAAGATGGACGAGTAGGCCTCGCCGTCAAGGGAGGAATCGTAGCCCGCGCCGATGAGCGTGTGGGCCTTCTTCTCTTCCTTGGCCTTGCACCAGATGAACTTTTCGACGTCGGGATGGTCAGCGTTGAGGATCACCATCTTGGCGGCGCGGCGGGTCTTACCGCCAGACTTGATCACGCCCGCAAACGCATCAAAACCCTTCATGAAGCTTAGGGGGCCAGAGGCGCGGCCACCGCCCGAAAGGATGGCATCTTCTTCGCGCAGGGCGGATAGGTTAGTGCCGGTGCCGGAGCCCCACTTGAAGAGCATGCCTTCGGTTTTGGCGAGGTCGAGGATGGACTCAAGGGAATCTTTGACGGAGATGATGAAGCAGGCCGAGCACTGGGGCTTCTTGCCGGCTTCGGCGAGGGTCTTGACGGTGTCGGAGGGGCGGTCGTAGGTCCAGCCATAGCCGCGGATGTCCTTGACGCCGACGTTGAACCAGACAGGGGAATTGAAGCAGGCCTTCTGGGTGAGCATGAGGTGGGCGAGCTCATGCCGGAAGTTCTCGGCGTCGTCGGCGGTGGCGAAGTAGCGGTCAGCGAGTCCCCAATCGGCGATGGTGTCGACGACGCGATGGACAAGCTGGCGGACCGAATGTTCGCGGTCTGGCGAGCCCATCTTGCCGTGGAAGTACTTGGAGACAACAATATTCGTGGCGGTCTGGGACCAATCGGCGGGGATCTCGACGTCGTGCTGCTCAAAGATCACCTCGCCCTTGGAGTTGGTGATGGAGGAGACGCGCTTTTCCCAGGTGACTTCGTCGTAGGGGGTGCGGCCCTCGGCTAGTTTGGCGGTGAAGTAGCGGGGGAACTGCATTCCCTTGCGCTCGGCGATGGGAAGACTGCGCTTCACGCTATCAATCTTACTGGAGAGATCCACGGTGAGTTGGCCCATAATACTGATTCCTTGATGCCTGCCTTTGCGAAAGAACGTCCGATTGACCTGCGGATGGGCGGCATCCAGGCGCGCAGACAGGGGCACAGAGGCAGCAAAAGCGGCGAATCTGGCCGGAGGGGCTGGCGCGGACTGGAGATCCTCCCGGGCGCGGGAACTGGAAACCCGCACAGCAGGGACAATTGAGAAGGTAACCCCAACCTGTAGGGCCTGTCAATGGGTTTTGGCCTACATCTAGTGCGCGATTAGAAGAGATGCACAGGAAATCCACAATGTTTCCACAGCCAAGCCCAAGTGAAATGAGAAAGTTAGGCCGTAGGGAGGAGCTGGCGTAGTCATGGAACTGTGATTATCGACCTAGAAAAAAATTTGGATTCCCCCTAGGTGGGGAGGAGCGTGGAGAGGTACGGTGGGACACGATTGAGAAAATTGGATAGCGATACGCGGAAACCGGAGGGTAAGGGCGGAATTTGTGGGACATGGCGGGGTGTAGAGGGGAAGGGGTAGGGCGAGTTGGTGGAGGGGACTGAGCAGTTCGGGGGCCGCGCCGATGATAGGGAAGGAATCCCGTAACCGGCATGGCCCCCAAGAGTGTTCTCGGGCGGCTATCCACAGGCCAGCGGGCATAGGACCACTGGCCGTTCGATGGGGTCGGGGATCTCGTACATCGTGGTTGGATAGCAATATGGAACTCCTAGAAAAGAGCCAATAGCGTAACTCCAACGGGACACGGTAAAGCGATGTGAGCTGGCTCCAGTCGTGTTGGAAGCATTGAAAGTAGGATTACATTGCATTATGCCAAGCCAACACTCACCCTGGCCTTTGATTTCACGAGTAAACGTTTCCGAAGGAATCCAGAACATTTCACGCACCTCGTACCCGATGGAGTAAGTCCGCGTGGTTTCGAAAGTGTTGTTGAGGCAATATTCACCCCATTCGCTATACGATGCGGACATGGCTGAACATACCTCCTGGCCGTAAATGTTGGCACATAGGAGAAATAAGAAGAGTAAACCTAGTGGATTCATTTTGTCACCTCGGATCCCTTAGCTTGCGATACTTCAAAAATCTCAATCAGCCGTCTGTACTCCTGGTCTTGCTGCTCTGCGATTGTTCGTATGAAACGCAGCACTTTCTCGGACTGATCTTCGTTCTGGTGCGGAAATGCAGCTAAGGTCGCGAAGGTGCCGATGATGGGGAATGCAAAACCTCCTTCATCTGACCGTGCAAATCGAACGCTCAACGGTCGCTCAGCAGTCGAATGACCGGCCTCTAATCCCTGCTCGCGTATGCGCACAAGTTTTTGGAGACTGCTGGTCTCGTTTCTAACTTTGGGTGTTTCGAACAACTCGAGTACCTTTGCAACCTCAGATTGAAACTCAATCCAGCGGGCCTTGATTGTATCCAACGCATGGGGGTCTCCAGCGTAGGCCCCAGCCTGAAACAGGGCGGCAGTGACCACAATTTGATCCCCCAAGCGGTCAGTGG
>DAISIM010000088.1:0-4518 GCA_036821995.1 Bryobacteraceae bacterium | reverse complement strand
CCTGAACGCCACCATCGAGGCGGCTCGCGCCGGGGAAGCCGGCAAGGGCTTTGCGGTGGTGGCCAACGAGGTGAAGGAACTTGCCAACCAGACCGCCAAGGCCACCGAAGACATCAGCCAGAAGATTGAGGCAATCCAGAGCGACACCAAGGGCGCAGTGAGTGCCATTGGGGAAATCAGCAGCATCATCAACCAGATCAATGACATCTCCAACTCGATCGCCTCGGCCGTGGAAGAGCAGACCGTCACCACAAACGAGATCGGGCGCAACGTGACAGAGGCCGCGCGCGGCACCAGCGACATCGCCGGGAACATCTCTGGCGTGGCCACCGCCGCCAAAAGCACTACCCAAGGCGCGGGCGACACCCAGCGTGCTGCCCAGGAACTCAGCCGCATGGCCTCTCAACTGCAAACCATCGTGTCCAAGTACACGTTTTAGAAGGGAGATCGTGTCCAAGTACACGTTTTAGAAGGGGGACCGTGTCCAAGTACACGTTCTAGAAGGAAGATCGTGTCCAAGTACTCCCTCTGAGTGCCGGCTGCGCCCCCCTTCCGGACAGCGGCGGCGGCATGCAGTGGCATGTCTCCGCCGCCGCCCATCCCTGCCGGTTGCCAACCGGCCCATCAGCTAAAGACTTTCGGCCTACCGCCGATTAGACCCCTGCCACGGCGGCGCAGGGAAAGCACGGCTCGCAGTCTTGGGCGTTCTTCCTCCAGTTCTGCGGCAAGCACCCAATGTACCGGAAGAACCCACCATCTGGATGCCCCTCTAGCCCAGAGGGTCCGGCGGCGGCAGGCTGGCGTAGCCCAGCCAGCAAGTACCCCGCGCATCCAGGATGCGTTGCGCCATATCGCCGTGCATATGGAAGGAATACTCCTTGATCCGGCCCAAAACCCTGCTCCCCGGCCAGAAAATCCGCGCCCTCATCGTCGACGATTCCGTCGTCATCCGCCGCTTGGTCACCCACGCCCTCGAAAGTGACTCCGAACTGGAAGTGGCCGGAGTCGCCGCCCACGGCGGTATTGCCCTGCAACGCATCCCCCAGGTCAACCCTGATGTCGTTACCCTCGATATCGAAATGCCCGAGATGGACGGCCTGGAAACCTTACGCCACATCCGCCGCCTCTATCCGGACCTCCGCGTCGTGATGTTTAGCACCCTCACCGAACGCGGCGGCCAGCACACCCTGGAAGCACTCAGCTTGGGAGCCGACGACTATGTCACCAAGGCCTCCAACGAAGGCAGCCTGGACCGCTCGCTCGCCCGGCTCCGCGACGAACTCATCCCCAAGGTAAAGCAGTTCTTCATCCGGCCAGGAACCGTCCACGGCCACTCCACATCCCCCCTCCGCACCGCCACCGAACCCGTGCGCCCCGCCTCCGCACCGGTGGCCCCAACGCATGGCCATGCCGCCAATGCCACTGCTTCCGCGAAACCCACCCCGCTGGCGCCCATTGAGACGCTGCGGGCGCTCACCATTGGCGTCTCCACCGGAGGCCCCAACGCGCTCGGGCAGATCCTCCCCACCATCCCCGCTCAATTCCCCCTGCCCATTCTGGTGGTCCAGCACATGCCCGCCCTCTTCACGCGCCTGCTGGCGGAGCGTCTCAACCAAACCTGCGCTGTCACCGCGCTGGAAGCCGTGCACGGCACCCTCGCCCAACCCGGCCATATCTATATCGCACCCGGCAACTTCCATCTGCGGACGGAAATGCAAGGTCAACACTTGCGACTGCTGTTGGATGATGGGCCCCCGCTCAACTCCTGCCGGCCCGCCGTGGACGCCCTGTGGTTCTCCCTGGCTGAATCTTGCGGAGCCCACGTCCGCGCCCTCATCCTTACCGGCATGGGCCAGGACGGCCTGCGCGGCGCATCCGCTCTCAAGGCCGCCGGCGCCAACGTCATCGCTCAGGATGAGGCCTCCAGTGTTGTCTGGGGCATGCCCGGCGCGATTGTCCATGCTGGCCTCGCCGATGCCGTCCTTCCCTTAGACCGCATTCCGGAAACAGCCTGGCGCTAGGACGCATGCGACCTTTCCGCCCGTGGTAGCATCCGTTAAGAGATGCATCACGTCGTGATTTTAGGCTCCGGCTGTGCTGGCAACACCGCCGCGATTTATACCTCCCGCGCCAACCTGAACCCCCTGGTCATCTCCGGCCACGAGCCCGGCGGCCAGCTTTCCCTCACCACGGAGGTAGAAAACTACCCCGGCTTCGTCGAAGGAGTGATGGGCCCCGAACTCGTTGAGAACATGCGCAAGCAAGCCGAACGCTTCGGTGCTGTCTATCGCAGCGGCACCGTCTCGGAAGCAGACCTCAGCCAGCGCCCCTTCCGTCTCAACGTGGATGGCGAGTGGATCGAAACCCAAACCCTCATCGTGGCCACCGGCGCATCCGCCCGCTGGCTGGACCTCCCGGAAGAAAAGAAGCTCATTGGCCACGGACTCAGCTCCTGCGCCACCTGTGATGGGTTCTTCTACCGCGACAAGGAAATCATGGTGATTGGCGGCGGAGACTCCGCCATGGAGGAAGCCACCTTCCTCACCAAGTTCGGCAAGCGCGTCCGCCTGGTCCACCGCCGCGAGGAATTCCGCGCCTCCAAGATCATGGTCCAGCGCGCCCTGGATAACCCCAAAATTGAAATCGTCACCAACCACGTAGTCGACGCCATCCACGACGTGGAAAAGGGTCATGTCACCGGCGTAACCCTGCGGAATGTAGTATCCGGCGAAAAGACGGAATATGAAGTCGACGGCCTATTTGTGGCCATCGGACATATTCCCAATACCAAAATATTCCAGAGCCAATTAGAGCTGGATAGCGACGGCTATATCGTTTCGCACGGCGGCGCGCGAACCAATATTGACGGCGTATTCCACGCTGGAGACGTCCAGGACAAGATCTACCGCCAGGCCATCACCGCCTCCGGCGCAGGCTGCATGGCCGCCATCGAAGCCGAACGCTGGCTAGGCGCCCACGGCATCCACTAAGCCAAACGGCATCAACCCCATCCCTACCCGAACTCCCGCGGGAAGGCCCAAACCCCGGCCCTTCCCGCGGCGTTCCCTGCACCAGCATCTCAAGTGTTCCGCGCCATCTCGGCAGGCGTCACCGCGAACCCCTATCCCACTTCCGGAATGCTATCCTGCACTCACCGGATACCACCTCCCTCTTGGCCGGAAGCCATCGCTATGCAAATCCACCTCTATCGCGCCCGCTTCCACTTCCACGCCCATAGCTCCGTCCACTTCCCTGATTTCAAGTCCAGCAACATCTTCCGTGGCGCATTCGGAGACCAGTTCCGCCGCGTCGCCTGCCAGCCCGATTGCCCCGAACCCGCCCACTGCCCGCGCCAGGGCGACTGTCCATACGAGCAGATCTTCTCCCCCATGGATCGCCGCAGCCCCGCCAGCCGCTTCCGTGACCTGCCCCGCCCCTTGGTCTTCCGTGCCTCCCACCTCGATGGCCGCACCCTTCCCCCGGGATCACTCTTCCATTGCGACGTCCATACCTTCGACGGCAGCGCCTTCACCCTAGCCTGTCTGTGTCTGGCTTTCCGGGCCCTCGCCCACGCGGGACTCGGCCCCCGCCGTGCCCCCGCGCAACTCCTGCACGTGGAACTGCTGCAGCTTGACGGCAGCCCCTCTCAGCGCATTTATCCCCACCTGGAATCGCTCGAATCGCCGCCCGCCCCCCTCGAGATTAGGCTTCCCATGCTTGCTGGCCCCGTCAACCCCGCAACGCCCGGTACGCAGTGCGGCCCACCGGCTGCGTCCTTACGCCGTTCGCGCATTCACGTTCACTTCGTCACCCCAACCGAACTCAAGCAGCATGGAACCATCGCCCCTCCCTCCCTGCCTCTGCTGGTCGCCCGCATCTTTGACAGACTGGAGAGCCTCGCCAGCCCCACCGCCGCACAGCCCATCCATACGTTCCAGACCCCGTATGCCAGCCAGGAACCGCAAACCGCCTTGCCATTCACCCACCCCGCATCCACAACGCGCACAGCGCTCCTGCAGGCTGCGGATGGCTGTAAAGAACTCCACAGAGAGCTAAGCCAGGTGAGTGCAGACCGCAGCAGCAGCCGCACCGGACAGCGGCATCCCCTCGGGGGCTACGTCGGCCACTTGGTATTGGAAGGGGAGACGGAGGCGGTCGAGTTCCTGGAACCATGGCTGCACGCCGCCACCCTCACGGGAGTGGGACGCCAGACCGTCTGGGGCAAAGGCCAACTGGCCATTGCGCGCGGCTGACGCCACCCGGCCGGCAAGCTGCTGCCGGCTTCAGATCCAGCATCCCGCACGACCGTAGACAAACTGGATTCGGGCTGATGGACGCGGCCATCGACGTCCGCCACGAACACCGTGGGACCAGCATGCAGCACGCCCTCGTTCCTTTTCGGGCACGAGGGACACAGGCCACGATGCGGCTTGAGATGGCGCTCCATGTGTCTCAAGCGCCTCGAACAGATTCGGGGCTTAGGGACAGTGAATATGAGCTGGTGGAAACTTGCGCGGT
>DAISIM010000087.1:0-4691 GCA_036821995.1 Bryobacteraceae bacterium | reverse complement strand
GCATCTGTGGGGGTATCCGCGATGTGCGGATCCCGCTGCTTCCGTTGGCCGAAGGCACGCCCCTGCCAGCGGCCTCTACCCGCGTCATCTTTTCCGAGGCTTACACGTTCCACCGCGACATGCTCCTCCGCAACCCGGAGGGCTACCATCCCGGCACCCGCACCAGCATTGAATCGGGTAAACCGATTGACGCAGCCACCTACATCCTTGCTCGCAGAGAAATGGAAAGCCTGCGAGCTAGCGCGTCCGCCGTTCTCTTTCGCGATGCGGATCTTCTTCTCACTCCCACGGCGCCCGGCGTTGCGTTTCCGCTGGGTTCAAATCCTGACCTTGTCTTTCTGCGGAACACCGCACCATGGAATTTCTACGGACTCCCCTCAGTGAGCATTCCGTGCGGCTTCAGCGAAAGTGGCTTGCCGATCGGCCTACAACTGACCGGGAAGCCGGATGCCGACGCGACCGTGCTGAGCGCCGCCGCGGCCTTTCAGCAGGAAACCGACTTCCACGCGAAACGGCCGCCGCTCTGAACTCTCGTCTAGGTGGCGGAGTGCCACACTCACCCCGGCAGAAGTGCGGCTATTCCTGCACGCGTCCGCCTTCTTCCTGTCGACTCCTGTGACCGTCCCTGAATCCCGGATCGCCTCCGCGAGGCGACGAGAACCGGCAGCCGTTTGCAACGAACGACTTCGTATCGGAGTTGGAGGCGAAGCTGGATCGATCGCTCTTTCCCAACAAACCAGGACCGAAGCCAAAGCCCGCTCCAGCGCCGCAGGGGGAAAGCCACTGCGCAACGGAGATCGGGGGATAATGTGCCTTTCACCGGAATTCAGCGCCCCTGGATTGTGCCGATTCCAGGGACAACAGAACTGGCCCATCTGCGGGAGAATATGCTGTCGGTGGATCTCGAATTCACTCCCGAGGAGTGGAAGCACTTCACAGAATCCGTCTCCAAGATCAGAGTGGTGGGCGAGCGCTACACCGGAGCGTTGGCAAGCCAAGTGAAAAACTGAGTTTGGGGTTTCTCGGCGGCATATCGATTCAACTGTTCCGCCAGCGTTGGCTGGTCACGCAACGCGTTGGCTAGTTCCGCAATACCTCCGTAGGAGAGATTCTGGCGGCGCGGCGGGCGGGGGATAGGGAGGCCGCAAGGCCGATGGCGGCCACGACAAGTACGGTGGCCGCGTAGGTTAGGGGGTCTGAGGGCTGCACTTGGCCGAGGAAAGTGCCGAGGAGCCTGGAAACGCCGAGGGCGGCGGGAATGCCGACCAGCAGCCCGATGGCAACTAACAACAGGGATTCGCTGCCGACAAGCCGCAGAAGATGGGCGCGTGTTGCGCCCATCGCGATGCGTACACCCAGCTCAGGAATCCGCCGTTCGACGGAGTAGGTGAGCAGCCCGAGGAGGCCGGTGAAGAGGATCGCCAGAGCCACCACGCCGAAACCGGTGCAGAGGGCGGCCAGCATCCGCTCCTGCTGGATGGTGTCGTCGCGGAGGCGCTCGAGCGTGGTGGTGTTGGTCACCAGGAGCTCAGGCATATCGTCACGGAAGATCTGGCGCACCGCTGCGGCCAAGGCGCCCGGTTCGCCGGAGGCCTTTACCATCGCTACAAGGAAGGGGCGCTTCGCCTGTTCGAGCGTAGTCCAGATCATTCCCTTGAAAGGCCCGGAGTCCCCCTGTTTGGGGCCGAACCAGCGGTTCGCGCGGACGACGCCCACGACCTCCATTGCCTCCTTGGGATCGAACTTGCTTCCGGTGGAAAGGAGCTGGCCGACGGCGGGCCGATCGGGAAAGAGGGACCTGGCGAGATCCTCGTCGATCATGCAGACCCGGCGGCCTGCACCATGATCCTCAGGGCGGAAGTGCCGCCCGTCGACGAGGGGGGAGGAAAGCGTCTGGAAGTAGCCCGCGGAGACGTTGTTCTGCAGGGCCATGATGCGGCCGGTGCTGCGGTTGGGAGTTTGGACGGTGGCGGACATCATCCAATTCGACATTGGAGCCATATGAGATAAGGCTGCTCCGGTGGCGCCGGGCAGCGAAGCGAGCCGGGTGCGGAGGGGCTCCGTGCGACCTGCCTGAAATTCAACGGCCGAGAGGCTGGGAGCCTTGCCGCGATGGGGGGCTTTTTCGAGGAAGGCAACCAGCACACGATCGACGTCATAACCGATCGGTTGCGTGGACAATCCGTAGAGTGAGCGCAGCATGAGCCCAGAACCGCAAGCCAAGAGAACGCCGACGGCGACTTGCGCGGCTACAAGAGAGCGATTCCAGAAGAGCCGGGAGCGATGCTGAGTGACCGCACGGCCGGAGGCGGCAAGCTGCGACGAGAGGTGGGCGCGGGTGGATTGCCACGCGGGCAGTAAGCCTGAGACGAGGGTTGCGAGGATGGTCACCCCGAGGGTGAAAAGCAGCACGGTGTCGTTCAATCGGTAGGGGAGATCTAAGGGAGCTGTGGCCTTACTGAGCATGGAAACGAGGCGCGCCGAGAATACGTGCGCCAGTAGCAGGCCAGCGGCCGCGCCCCCGGAGCACAGCAGGAGGCTTTCGAGTAGGAGCTGCCGCATCACCCGGGCGCGGGAGGCCCCCAGAGAGAGGCGGACGGCGATCTCGTGGCCGCGCGCCATGCCGCGCGCCATCAGCAGACCAGCGACATTCAGGCAGGCCAGCAGCAACAGCAGCGCGACGATACCGAACAACAGCCGCAGTGCCTGGCCGTAGGTGGTACGGAGGTTGTTGAATCCGCCGGAGCCGCGCAACAACTCCACGCGAAACATCTCAGGGGTGGCGTCGGAGTAGGGGCTTTGCGTGCGCCATTGCTGGAGATCGGTCTTCACGAAGGCACGCAACTGCGCCGTCAAATCCACCTCCGCCTGCTGCCTGGAGACGGCGGGCTTCAATCGACCCATCACCTGGAACCACGTGGCGCCGCGTTCATTCCAGGAGGAGAAGCCGGAGACAGTACCGAAGGACTCTAGCGGCAGCCAGAAATCAGCGGGCTGCGCGGGCGATGCGCCGGTGAAACCAGGGGGCATGACGCCCACGATCTCAAAGGCGGTGCTACCGACCGTGAGGGTGCGGCCGAGCACCGCGGGGTCAGCTGAGAAGCGCTCCTGCCAGGTTTTGTGGCTGAGAACCGCGACGGGGCCGGCGACTTCCCCTTGGACGTCGCTCGCCTGCAACCCTCGACCGATCCGTGGCGGGACTCCAATCGTGTCAAAGAAGCACGTGGAGACGAAATGCACGCGAGGACGGATCTCCCAGGGTCCATTTCCGGAATCGACGAAGCTAAGGATGCTCTGGGCACTGCCATAAAGGCAGGAGAAACTCTGCTGGGCGCCTGCAACTTCGCGGAAGAGGGGGTACGAAATACTCCACATGGGTTCGCCGCTGCTGGTCCAGCGTCCGGGCTGGTTGAAACGCGGGGACACTTCCATCAAGGTGTCGGGATTGGCGACGGGGAGTTTGCGGAGCATTACGGCTTCCACGAGGGAGAAGATGGCCGTATTGGCGCCAAAGCCGAGAGCCATCGTCAGCAGGACGGTAAGTACAAAGCCGCGGTTGGTGAGGAAGCTACGAAAGGCGAAGCGGACATCCTGCTGCCATTCGTCCAGCCAGCGTGGCAGCCAATGCCGGCGGCTCTCCTCTGCGAATCGCAGGGCACTGCCGAAAGCGCGGCGGGCAGCGACGCGGGCCTCCTGCTCGGACATCCCCGCGGCTCGAAGCTGCTCGGCTTTCATTTCGAGGTGCAGCCGCATTTCTTCGGCCAGAACTCCGTCCTGTGCATCGCGATGCAACATCTCGTGGAACTTTCGACTCCAGGACATCGTGCGCCTCCTCCTATGCGGTGAGCACAGCCTGGATGGCGCGTACCATCCGGGCGAAGCTGCCGGTTTCCACTGTGAGCCGTTTCTCACCGGCGGGTGTGAGGCGGTAGATGCGAGCCTTGCGGCCGGTGTCTGTGGTTCCCCACTCTGCGCTCACCCAGTCCTTTCCGAGAAGACGCTGCAGAGCCGGGTAGAGCGAACCTTCGCCGACATTTAGGACGTCCTCGGAAACGGCGAGAAGATGCTGGGCGATGCCGTATCCGTGAAGGGGTCCGCGCGAGAGGGTCTTGAGGATAAGAAGGTCAAGGGTGCCGGGAAGGATTTCCTGGTTGGTATCCGCTGATCGAGCCATAGGGAAACAATACATCTCTTACCGATGCATTGTCAAGCGTGGTATCGATCCTCGATGGCTCGTTCGCTTGGAAAGCATCAGTTCGAGATCCTCGAGTTTGAGGCCGCGCAGCAAGCTGTTAGCCTCGCCCAGGATGGCGTCGGCGAGGTCGCGCTTGGACTTCTGCAACTCCAGCACCTTCACCTCCACGGTGCCGCGCGCGATGAGCTGGTAGGGAAATACATTGCGGGTTTGGCCGATTCGGTGAGTGCGGTCAATTGCTTGTTCCTCCACCGTCGGGCTCCACCACGGATCAAGCAGGAACACATAGCTTGCGGCCGTGAGGTTTAGCCCCACGCCACCGGCCTTCAGGCTGATGAGGAACCGCTGGCATTCCGTGTCGGTCTGAAAGTGCTCGGTGCGGGGTCGTGATGGACAGCCACCGGCGTCCCGCCCCCTACCTGCTTCTGGAAGAATTCCGGGGACACATTAACCCCCGAACTTTTGGTGAGAGGAATGGCGGCGGATGGCCACTATA
>DAISIM010000086.1:0-4824 GCA_036821995.1 Bryobacteraceae bacterium | reverse complement strand
TCACAAAACTGCGCGCCGTGGTGGGCGACTCGCGCGAAACCAGCCAGCGCGCGAAGCGTAGCCGTGGCGCTTCGTGGGCCGTCTCCGTGGGTAACGCATGCAGCACCGCCGGTACGCCCGGCTCTACCGTTTGCCCTGGGTTCAGGAAATCGCCGCGCTTTAGCAGTCGCGTGGTGCGCATATCCTCGCGCTCGTCCAAGACAAGTTGTGTCGAGCCTTCGGGGTGCTGTCGCCATAATGCTTCAATGCGCGAGTTCGCTTCCCGCCACTCTTCCACTGTCTGGCGGAAATGCGCGAATTCCGCCGGCAAGGGTACCTCCTGTACCTCACCGGTCGTATAGGAAAGCCGAAAGCGGCCCAAATTTAGGTTTTGGTTGTCGTCGCTGTTCCATCCGCCATGGCTTTGGTTGAGATAGATCACCAGCTTCGCCCCTGATTCCAGCCGGATGGGCACTGACGGAACAAACACCGCACTGCGTGCCTGATTGCGTCTGCCCGGCCCGGCATCAATGCCCCACGCCGTTTCAGGCTTGCCGTCGATGGCGTAGGCGATAGGTCCCGTCACGCGCGGGGGCTTCTCGCCGGCCAGCTCTTTCTTGTCGCGATGGATCTCGTCAATCGGGGCCTCGGGTAGGTTGAGGTTGGCATACGCGTTCGCGAAGCGCACCTTCATCGGTTTGGCCGTCCCGTCCTCTGACACCACTTCCGCCTCAAATTCGGTCAGCGCACCCGTGCCCTTGATGCTGCGTCCAGGACCGCCCCGAGGTAGGTTGGGGTCCATCAGCAGGTCCAGCCGCAACGCCCGGATCTCGCCCGCGGGCAGCACTGCCGTCAGCTTCACTTTGTGCCGTGTGGGCGCATAGCCAGCGGCCATCAGGCTGCCGTCATCCAGCTTCAGATACTTCTGTCCACCGGTGGAGATATCATCCACTTCCGGAGTAAACGCATGCCATTCCGGCTGTGCGGCGGCGCGCTGCGTCCGCCATTTGTCGAACTTCTGCTGCCAGTCTGGAGTGCTGGTCTTCAACTCGTCCTCAATCCGCTGGATGTCTCGAGGGATGCGATCCCGGGTCTTCTGCTCAGCCGGAGTGTACACGCTGATATTGGCTTCGTGCGCGTTGTTCAGGAACGCGAACAGTCGGTAATACTCCTCCTGCGAGATGGGTTCAAACTTGTGGTTGTGGCACTGCGCGCATTGGATGGTAATGCCCAGGATGCCCTTGCCAATCGCCTCCATACGGTCAAAGGTGGCCTCCACGCGGAACTGCTCAGGGTCAATGCCCCCCTCTTCGTTGATCATCGAGTTGCGCAGGAAGCCTGTGGCCACGCGGGACTGCTGGTTCGCATCGGGTAGCAGGTCACCGGCTAGTTGGTGCAGAATGAATTGGTCGTAGGGCAGGTCCTGGTTCAGCGCCTGAATCACCCAGTCACGATAGAACCACACCCATCGTTGCTTGTCCTTTTCGAAGCCGTCGGAATCGGCGTAGCGCGCGGCGTCCAGCCACAGCCGCCCCCAGCGCTCCCCGTAATGTGGCGACGCCAGCAGGCGCTCCACCTGCTTTTGGTAGGCGTGCGGACTCGGGTCGCTGACGAAGGCCTCCACGTCTTCCGGGCTGGGCGGCAAGCCTATCAGGTCAAGGCTCAAGCGGCGCAGCAGCGTGGGGCGGTCGGCCTCCCCTGAGGGTTGCAAGTTCTCCTGCTCCAACTTCGCAAGGATGAAGCGATCCACCGCATTGCGTGTCCATGCCGTAGTGCGCACCACCGGCAGCGCAGCACGCTTTGGCGGCACGAAGGCCCAGTGCTTCTGGATGGTCGCATCCGCTGCGCTAGCGGATTCCGGCCACGCTGCCCCTTCATCAATCCACTGCTTGATGCGTTCGATCACCTCCGGCGCCAGCGGCTTGCCGCCCATCGGCATTCGTGGCTGTTCATCCAGGCCGGCAACGCGGATGTACAACGAACTTGCTGCTGCTTTCCCCGGCTGAATAGTGTGCGCCGCCAGCCCCTTGGCATCCAGCCGCAGATTACCCATCTGCATCTTCTCCCCATGGCATTGCAAGCAAGCCTGCTGCAGCACGGGCTGAATGTCGTTCACGAAGTCGACAGGCTGCTGGGCGCTTGCATGCAGCCCACCCAGAGTTGCCGTCAACAGTAGGGCAGTCGTGATGATAAGGCGTTGTAGAGACATCCCCAACATGGCATCCACCGCAAACTGCCGGGGGATCGCAAGGTTCTACTCAGACCAATTCAGCGTCGGAAGCATCTATGGCCAACAACTACATTCTTGTTGATTTCCAAAACGTACAACCTGAGAAGTTACCCCCCATTGAGCGCGACGACTTGCACCTATGGATTTTTCTCGGCCCCAATCAGCCGCGCATTCCGGTGGAGCTTGCAATAAAAATGCAACCCCTGGGTACGCGCGCTCGATACATTCGCATCACCTCCAATGGCAAGGATGCACTGGATTTCGTGATCGCTTTCAGCATCGGGGAAATGGCGGTTACTGACCCTTCCGCCTACTTCCACATTATCTCCAACGATACCGGATTCGATCCGCTCATTGAATACCTGCGCACGCGGACCATCAAGGTCTACCGCCATTCGTCCATTGAAGCCGTTCCCGTCTGGAAGCCAATCAGGGATGCCTCTTTGCATGATCGGGTGGCTGCCACAATGAGCCATTTCCAGAAGGCGGGTGTCACCCGGCCGCGCACGCAGAAGACCCTATTAAACGCGTTACATGCCGTGTTCAAGAAGGCACTATCTGACGAAGACATAGCGGGGCTTGTGACGGAGTTGCAGCGGCGCAAGCTCATCACACTTGCCCAGGAAAAGGTAGAACACCATTGGCCTGCCCCAAATGGGAACGGGGAAGCGATCAAGGCTTAGGCCCATCCCCGTTGCCGGTAAGCAACCCGGGCATCGGCAACGGCACATCGGTCCGGATCTCCCTTAGCCGGCGAGTCCGCATTTCGCCCAGCCACGGTTCGCGATGTCGCTGGTTCAAGTCAATCGTGGTTATCGCCACCGTGCCCTGCTCATTCGCGCGGGCCAGAACCTCGCCGTCCGGGTCCATCACATAGGTGGGGTGGTCATAGCCGGAGGCAGCCAGATATACCCGGTTCTCCAGCGCCCGGGCCACCGCCAACCGTTCCGGACCGCCCCAAATGGGCATCAGGATGATGTCAGCCCCTTGTACTGCCAGTGCCCGCGCGGGGTCGGGAAAGAAGACGTCGTAACAGATCATCATGCCCACCCGACCGAAGTCCGTCTCAAACACCGGGTAACTGTCGCCCGGCGTGATGCCCCCTTCCAGTTCCTCGCGTGGTAGATAGACCTTGCGATACTTCCCCACCAACTTCCCCTGCCGGTCAAGCAAAACAGACGTGTTGTACACCACATCGCCCTCGCGCTCATACACGCCCGCCGCGACGTAGGCTTTCTTCTCACGGGCCAACTGTCCCAAAAACGCCGTGTCTTCTCCCGGTACCGGCGCAGCCACGTCCACGTAGCTACGATTGGTGCCCACTACCGTAACCCCTTCGGGCAGCAGAATCAGGTCCGCACCAGAGGGGACCTGCTTCCGAACCGTTTCAGCAAACGCCGCCAGGCTGGCGTGCTTTCCTGCCGTCTGCCGCGGGCGCAGGTTGACGCTTGCCACCGTTACCAGGCGTGGCGCGGGTGCGGGAACCTCAGCGAAATGGATCGCATCCCACCACACTGTCCCCTGGGGCGCGTGCAGCAAGTGAAACTGCAGGGCGGCGATGGCGCTTCCTTCTGGGGCTTGGAATACATCGTCAACCCGGGTCCACTCCCCTTCGCGCGTGGCCCACGCGGCGTAATCGGGCTGGTCCTTCCGCTTACCATCAGGCCCTCTCCATTCAATACGCGCCACCACTTGCCAGTTCTCAGCCGCCACCTTTGCGCACCGGTAACTGGCCTGTAGCCGGTACCAGCGCCCAGGCACGATGTCCCTCACCAAGCGTTGCCAGCCTCCGTGTGCGGCGGCATTTCCATCGGCGGCGATCGCCAAGGAGCCAGCGTCCCCCAGGCTGGGTGCGTCGCTCACGAACATCCGTGGCGCGCTAGCGGGACGGTGGCTCCATATTTCCCACCCTTCCGGTAATTCAGGTCCCTTGGCAAACCCAGACTGTTGAAATCGCACCGGTGTGCCGGCCAAGCATGCCCCAGTCACCATTGCCAGCAAAATCACATGAAACAACCCCCTACGCTGGATCTTCCATGGAGTGAAAGGGGATGGCAAATGCATTCTGAACCTCCGTCGTTCCGCTTATTCTCTCGCAGATGGCGGACGCAAGTGAGCTTTCATCCCGCCCTGCAATCGCATTCAGCATTGGTACGCTGTAAGCGTTGAGTAGGCGGCAGCCGCTTTGCTCAATTCCCGGAAGGAATACATCAGAAAAGCATGCGAATCCAAGTAAACAGCGACAACTCTGTCGACGTCAACGACGGTTTGAAGACGGCCGTAGTGGCGCACTTGAAGAAATCCTTTGATCGCTACGGCGAGCGCGTGACCCGTGTGGAAGTCCACCTCAGTGACTTGAATGGCAACCGCGGTGGTGACATCGACAAGCGATGCCTTCTGGAGGTTCGCCCGGCGGGAATGGACCCCCTTGCGGTCACCCACCTCGCGGCTACCGTGGATGATGCCTGGAAGGGTGCCACTCGCAAGATGGTCCGCAAGCTGACCACGCGCTTTGCCAAGGCCAACAAACCCATAGCTGTCCCTGCGGCCGTTAAGGCAAGATAGTTCCCCGATGAAGCTGGCCGGGACGTTCGGTTTCCTCCGCGAACGACGTC
>DAISIM010000085.1:0-4870 GCA_036821995.1 Bryobacteraceae bacterium | reverse complement strand
GGGACGCCCTTGAGGTAGAGCCGCGAACCAAGTGCTCGGTGGTTTTTAGGGAACAGTTGCTCCGCCACGGAAGCGCCCAACACAGTCACACGGCGTTCCTGCAGTGCGTCCTCGTGGTTGATGGAGCGGCCCGCCCCAATGGGGAAGTTCCGCAGGTCGAGGTAGTGCTCGTTTACTCCGACGGTAAGGAACTTTCCGCTGTTGTGGTCACTATTGATATTCAATCCGCCGAACTTGACTTCCGCGCTGACGGTCGCGACGGAGGAAAGCTGCTCGCGAATCATTTGGACGTCGCGCTGGCGGAGGCGGATGAAGCGTCCGGCGGGCTGCCCTGGGGCAGGGATTTCAGTCTTCCCGCCCCACACCATGACGATGTCTTTTCCAATCTGGGCCATATTGTTGCGCTGTCCTTCGCGGAAGCCATCGCAGAGACCACCTAGAAGCACCAGTGACACGACGCCCCAGCCGATTCCGAACATGGTGAGAAAACTGCGCAGTTTGTAACGCCACATGTTCGAGAAGGTTTGGGTAGTGAACGTGCGCATAGATTCCCACATGATGCAGTTCGGCCTCAATGGGTTCTACGCAAAAAGCGACAAGTTGTTCCGGGAATTCGTGCCGTAACGGAGTTCGGATAGCAACGAGATCCGACAGTTCCGTCCCCGTTCGCGGTGCTTGATCGATACGCCGGTCTGCAGCCCGCTAAGGAATGAAGAACGGCCAAGCTGTTGAAAAAAAGCCTTATCGGCTTACCCGCGGGTGTAAAGAAGAGTCGAATGAAGGTGTGGGAGTACTCCGTCACAAAAAAACGCCATCCGCTCAAGCCAAGCTGTCCCGGTCGGCTAGCCAAGCTGTCCCGGTCGGCCATGCACAGCCATCCCGAGCACGAGACAAGAACCGGTGATATCCCCGAAACCGGAAGCGTGAAGCCTGGATAGCTGTGCCAGTTGCAAGATTCACCCGTTCGTTACCTCATGTTTACTGTTTCGAAAGATCCGTTTGCTATCGTCGAAAAATGCTAAGAATTCTATACCTGTCGATTGCTGCAGTCGCGTTATTTGTGCAGCTTTTTGCCCAAACTGCTACTGGGTCCATTGGTGGCACCGTAACTGATCCCGCAGGCGCTTCCGTGCCCTCTGCCAGCGTGGTTGTCAGTAATGTGGCGACGAACGAAACAATCCGGGTACAGTCTTCCAATGAAGGCAATTACTTTGCGCCTCTGCTTAAGCCAGGTACCTATCGTATCGAAGTGTCAGTGGCTGGCTTCAAGACCTTCCAGCAGGATGGCATCGTTCTCCAGGTGCAGCAACAGGCTCGCGTGGATGTCAAACTCGATGTGGGCGACGTCACCGAGAGCGTTTCCGTTGTAGCCGACGCCGCATTGCTGGAGAGCAGCTCCTCTTCCGTCGGCAAAGTAGTAGATAACAAGCGCATCCTCGACCTTCCACTCAACACCCGCAATGTGTATAACTTGATCTACCTCACACCGGGCGTGTCTGGCGGTATTGGCAATTCGCACAATCAAGTGGGCTACTCTGTCAACGGCGTGCGTGGTGGTTTGTTTGACACCCTGATTGATGGCTCTTCCGCCGCCTTCCCCACAGTGAATGGCTTCCACGGGATCTCTGTGTTTCCTAGTGTTGACGCGGTGGCCGAATTCAAGGTCCAAGCCTCCAACTACTCTGCTGAGTTCGGACGCTCCAACGGCAGCGTGCTGAACTTGGTGTACAAGTCCGGGACCAACGATTTCCATGGTTCTGCCTACGAGTTCCTTCGAAACTCCGTGCTCGATTCCAACAACTACTTCAACAACTCGCGCGGCGTTCCGTTGGCCAGTTTTAAGCGCAATCAGTTCGGCGGTACATTTTCCGGGCCGATTCGCAAGGACAAGACGTTCTTTCTGGTTTCCTATGAAAGCTTGCGCGAACGCAGTTTCAGGGAAACTCTGACGACTGTACCTACTTCAGAACAGCGTCGTGGCGATTTCTCGCTGACCCGCGCGGATGCCGCCCGCGCTATCACGATTTTCGATCCTCTATCCACCACGACCTCTGGCGCCGGGCTTGTCCGCTCCCCGTTCCCCGGGAATATCATCCCAACCAACCGTCTTGACCCAGTGGCCGTAAACGTGATGAGCTTCTACCCTGAAGCCAATCAGCCCGGACTTCCCGGTTCGCGTCAGCAGAATTTCTACAACGCCGGGTCTGGGTCAGTCGACACCAACAACTACGACTTCCGCGTTGACCAGAATCTCACCGCGACGCAGAAAATCTTTGGGCGTTTTTCCCGGCGCTATTCCTTCAACGGCCCGCCGCAGTTCTTTCCCGGTGAGACCGGTCAAGCAGAAGGCCGCGTCAACCTGAACGACTGGGGTACAAATGCGGTGACGGACTACACCAACACATTGAGCGCCAGTTCTGTCCTCAATCTTCGTCTCTCGTTTGCGCGTAACTTCTTTCTGTTCGATAACCAAGGTCTCGGCTTCGCACCCTCCACCCTCGGTCTGCCGCGTGATTTCGATTCGGCGGTTGATCTGCCGATGTTCCCGCGCTTTGCCGTCGCCGGCCAAACAGGGCTGGGCGGCAATGATCATCGCCGCAGTGGTTTCAATCAATACGGTCTTGCCGGAAGCTACAGCAAGTTTCTTGGCAAGCACACTCTCAAAATCGGATACGAAGGGCGTCATTTGCGCATCAACGTGTGGGAAGCCCGGGCGGCTGGCACCTTCAATTTCAACGCCGGCATGACGCAAGGCCCGAATCCAAACCAGGCCAGTGCCACTGCTGGGTATGGGCTCGCCAGCTTTCTGCTTGGCGCTGGGTCAGGCGGCAACTTCTTCCAAAACTGGAAAAACGTGGCGTCTACGAGCTTCTATCACGCCTTTTACATCCAGGACGACTTTCGCGTTACGCGGAAGCTCACCTTGAACCTCGGCGTTCGTTACGACTTCGATACTCCACGCAAGGAGCGTTATGACCGGATGAGCTGGTTCGATCCGGAGGTCCGGTCGCCACTGGCGCAGACAACCCCTGGCCTGAGCGATTTGGCGGGTGGGCTACGCTTTGTAGGCGTCGACGACAACCCCCGCGTGCAATACGATGGCGACTGGAACAACTTTGCTCCCCGTTTCGGCTTCGCATATCAGGCCAATGAGAAGACGGTCATTCGCGGTGGATGGGCACAGATGTTTGCCTCGTCCACCTTGGGAGCGCAAGGAACTGTGGGCCCCTACGGCTTCCGTGTGGAGACTCCATGGGTGGCCACCCTCGACAACATCACGCCGCTCAACTACCTGAGCAATCCGTTCCCCGCTGGCTTCCAGCCCGTTCCCGGCGTCCGCGATGGCTTGCTCACCGCCGTTGGCGGTAACGTTGAAGGTCCCTTGCGCGATACTCCTGTCCCGTATGTCATCCAGTACAACCTGACCGTGCAGCGCGAACTCCCCGGCCGCATTTCGCTCGAGGTGGCTTATGTTGGCAACCGCGGTCGTCAGCTTTCGCGTGGTGGCGAGGGAGGCTTCACGCTGAACCAGGTCGATCCTCGCTTCCTATCGCTGGGTTCGCAACTGAATCAACTCGTAGACAACCCCTTCTTGGGCCAAGGGCTGCCCGGTGTACTTGCGAACCCCCGCATCAGCCGCGCACAGTTGCTTCGGCCCTTTCCCCAGTTCCTCAATGTGTTGCCGCTATTCAGTGCAGGCTCCAACTCAGACTATAATTCGCTACAAACCAGCTTCTCGAAGCGCTATTCCAGAGGTATCGTCTTCGAGGGCAACTACGTCTGGGCTAAGTCAATCGACGACGGCACCAGTGCTATTGATAGCTACAATCTCCGCCTTGGCCGTAGCCCCACAAGCGCGGATATCCGACACCGCTTGGTGTTCTCTGGCGTCTATGAACTGCCCTTCGGTCGTGGTCGGCAGTTTGGCCGCGACATGTCCAAACTTGCCGATGCTTTCATCGGAGGCTGGCAGGTAAACGGCATCTACTCTCTTCAGTCCGGCGGCTTATTGGGCATTGGCGCTTCCAACACTGCGGGCCTCTTCAACATGGCTGCCCGCGCCAACAACAATGGTCAGTCCGCCGCGCTGAATATCGATGCTCGCGACCGCCTGGACCGTTGGTTTGACACGAGCGTTTTCTCACAGCCCGCACCGTTTACCCTTGGGAACGTGGGGACGCTTGTGCCCGATCTCCGCGGCCACCACATCAACAATATGGACCTCTCTTTGTTCAAGGAGTTCCTGCCCGTAGAACGGGTTCGCCTGCAGTTCCGCGCGGAAAGCTTCAACGTCGCCAACCGCGTGCAGTTTTCGAATCCCAACACGGGCGTTACCGCTGGCGCGGCTTTCGGGCGGGTCACGGCCCAAGCGAATGCGCCCCGCCAGCTTCAATTCGGGTTGAAGCTCATATTCTAAGGGGAAGTCCGCTAAATCATCCTCAACTTCGCGGATCCACACCCAGCCTACGGCCGGTTCTTCTTCGCCCGGAAAAGCGGGCGAAGAAGCCCAGCCACCACTTTTCACATTCTCCCTGGAGGATGCGGGGGCTATGTGATTCCGGGTTCTTTGGAGTCGCACCATCGGAGTGCTCTTCCCCTCCATGGCCCGAAATCTCGCGCCGACGGCTCTCCTGATCCGGGGAGCCTCCTCCACAGTTGCCGCGTAACTCCGTACCGCAAGAGCGCCCCCATCCACCCCCGATCACAACCTCAATCTCTCTGGGAATCAATCACTTCCCGCCCACCGCACACGAATCGCCATACCCCATCCGTATACTCAAGCGAACCGATCTGCGGGAGGAAACCAATCACGGCGAAATTCGGTATCAGGTTATCCTTTTTCAAACCCATCGGGCAATCGGTCCCCTGG
>DAISIM010000084.1:0-5099 GCA_036821995.1 Bryobacteraceae bacterium | reverse complement strand
AAGCAGTACGCCGCCTACACCATCCGGCCGCGCATTCATCGCCTGCTGCCCACCTACCTGACGGAGATCCCGGACTGGAAGGTGGATGTTCCGTGGACCTTGCGCACGCCAGAGTTCCACACGGAAGTGACCGCAGAGGTAATTCCCGCTCTGGTAGCATCATGCGACATTGACCATACAGTGAAGCCATCCATCAGCTTCACGGGTACCCGGGCGAGTGCACTTCGGCATCTGGATGTCTTCCTGCGCGAACGCCTGCGCAAATATGAAGGGGAACGGAACGAACCCAGCCGGCACGCCACCAGCAACCTAAGCCCCTATCTTCACTATGGGCGGGTGAGCGGGCTGGAAGTGGCGCTGGCCGCGCGGGATTATGGTAAGCAGCAGGGCCTATCCACGGAGGGCTTTCTGGAGGAGTTGATTGTGCGCCGGGAACTGGCGTTCAACCATGCCTTGTTTTCGCCGCGTCCAGAGAGCCTGAAAAATCTGCCGGAATGGGCTTTGGATACGCTGCGGGCGCATGCCCCTGATCCTCGCGAGCCCTGCTATCGCCGTGATCAGTTTGAGCAGGCCTGTACCCACGACGAGTTGTGGAACGCCACCCAGTGGGAGATGCGCCTGCGCGGCAAGATCCACGGTTACTACCGGATGTACTGGGGCAAGAAGATCATTGAGTGGTCGCCCACCTGCCAGGACGCCCTGGAGACGATGATCTACATCCATGACCGCTATGCCTTGGACGGGCGCGATCCCAATACCTACACGAGCATTCTGTGGTGCTTCGGCTTGCATGACCGGCCCTGGTTTGAGCGGCCTATCTTCGGCAAAGTGCGCTACATGGCCCTAAGCGGGATGGAACGGAAGACGAACGTGGGGGCCTACTTGAAGGAGATTGAGTATCTGAAGGTCACCGGCAGGGATCCCCATCGCGTACAATGAGCGTGGCATGCGGGTTACCGTAACAGGGGGAACCGGGTTCGTTGGCGGACGACTGGTGAAACAGTTGTTGGCTGGCGGTTGGGATGTGCAGTTGCTCACGCGCAGCTTGCGGTCAAATCTGCCTCCCGATGCCGGTGCGCATGTCTGGGACCCGCAAGCGGAGCCTGCGCCTGCAGCCAGCCTGCAAGGCAGCAACGCGGTGATTCACCTGATTGGAGAACCCGTGGCGCAACGTTGGTCGCCGGAAATCAAGCGCCGCATCCGGGACAGCAGGGTGCTCTCGACGCGAAATCTGGTGCAGGCAATCGCCCGGATGGAGGAACGTCCGGAAGTGCTGGTGTCAGCATCAGCGATTGGCTATTACGGGTCAAGAGGCGATGAAGTCCTCACGGAGGGTTCCGCTTCGGGCACTGACTTTCTGGCTGAAGTGTCTCGGGGTTGGGAAGAGGAAGCACTCGCCGCGGAAGAGTTGGGCCTGCGCGTTGTGCGCTTGCGCATCGGCATTGTGTTAGGTGCCGAGGGTGGCGCGCTGGAGCGGATGCTGCCACCGTTCCGCGTGGGGTTGGGCGGACCGCTAGGCACAGGCGCGCAGTGGATGAGTTGGATTCACCTGGACGACCTGGTAGGCATGATGCTGTTCCCACTGCAGTATCCGCATATCCGTGGGGTATGGAACGCGGTGTCACCGAATCCGGTAACCAACCAGGAATTCACCGATACGCTGGCCCGGATGCTGAAGCGTCCGGCGATCTTCCGGGTACCTGAGTTTGGGTTGCGCCTGCTGTTTGGGGAAGGCTCCCAGGCCCTGCTAGGCAGCCAGCGCGTAAAGCCCGAAGCGGCCGAAGCGGCTGGCTTCCGCTTCCAATACGCCGGTCTGCACGCCGCGCTACGGCATGTGCTGCGCAGTTAGTGCCTCCAACGCACGCCCCTTGCTGCATCGATGCGCGTTCAACCGGCCGGCGGACAGCCGCTCGTCCGCCTCTTATGCCCCGCGTGTAAACTTCTGTGCCGTCATGGAACTGTCACCACAATCCTCTGGCTTTCTGTGCGGAAATCCCTAAAATTAGGATTGTGTTGCTTATTTCCGACTATCCTATCCGTTTTATGAAGTCTCTCTCTCTCTCTCTCTGCTTCGGCGCTGGTTCTGTTCCTGTAGAGCCAAGGTGCTAATAGCCCAGATAGCAGTTGCCACGCTCATCCCGGCTGGCGGTCTTGCGCATGAACCCGTTCCACCGGAATACCAATGGGACGACGAAATCATCTTTCGGCTACATCAGGTATTTGACTGCACTCCTCAGGACCAGCACGGAATGTGCTTTCAATCATGCAAAACCATCGTTTTGCGCGGAGTGACGAAACGCGTCGTTGGTCGAGGCTTGGTCAGCGAGCAGGATGTGAATGCCCAGGGCCAATTGCTAAACGAAGGTGAATTCCCTGGGCCCTATGTTCAGAATGGTCTTTTAGATCAGTTTGCATTCGTCGAACTGGAACTGTGGAATGGTTCAGGAATGCACGAGGGATGGCGGCATGTTGTCAACCCTAGCGAGATTTGGGTGAATGGAACCAAAGTTGGTTCGATCTTTGTCGTGTATGGTACTGCAGGACCACGCATCAAGCTATTGAAAATCCCATTCCCGGCTGGGGTACTCCGATTTGGCCAGCGCAATCCAGGCGGAGCCACTGAGGGCACAGGACCTACACCTGCTGTTAACGAGATACGAATCACCACCGGAAATCCGTACAACGTCTCAAAGGAGTGCGGTGATCACGACGGATTCACCTATGGCATTCGCCTGAAGCGAAATGAACAGAATCTGGAGCTAGTGGAAGCAGCGCGTGTCACCTTCCGCGCACTCGCGCCGATCGTGCTAGTGCATGGAAAGGACTCCAGTACAGGCTGGTTCCAGGGCAATCCAGGATTCGACCATGAGTTCCATAGTAGGCGCGCTCCCGTGTTTTACGCGCCTACGTATAGTGTCGAGGCCAGAAAGAACGGCCTTCCATCGCTCGGCGAAGGAACGATACGTGGTGACCCGAGTAAGCGACTGCGCAACCAGATTCGAGCAGCGGCAAAGGAATACGGAACCGACCGCGTCCACATCGTAGCCCACAGCAAGGGTGGGCTCTGGAGCCGCGCCGCGATCGAAACGCTCAGCGAGGAGGGTGGGGAAATCGGTGTGTTTTCGCTGACGACCCTAAATACCCCGCATCGTGGGTGTGTTCTCGCCGACTTCTCGACTTACTCGAATAGTCACACTCGCAGGGCATGCCGGTCTTCGCTGCTTAGTCTGATCCCTGGTGCTGGCATCCTCTCGCAACCGTCGCAACTCGATCACTCACTGTGCCTTGCTTCTAGTCACTACTCCAAATCTGATGATGACCTGCGACCGAGCGCGGTCGATGATTTCAACCGCCATTCCCACTTGCCAGCCGGATTTCCTTGGAAGGGTAGAACAACCCGTGTCTTTTATCGATTGGTTGGCGCAGACGCCAATCTTGATAGTAACCAGAATACAGAGGGATTCGGTATTATCAATCCTTTCACAGAAACCGATGGTTGGCGATTCAAAGAAAAGCCAGTTTTGCCAGGACTATATCGCATGATGCAGCAGTACCGGGAGCTTCGCTGGAATCCAAGCGATGGACACATTCTGGAGACCGTCATGCATGGGCCTCCTTACCCGCTAAACGATTTTGTGGTGACCGTACCTAGCCAGTTCTTCTCAGCCGATGGTATTCAGCAAACAACAGACGCGAAGCTATTCTCCCCTGTAGGGACACCGTTGGGGACGATGCACTCGCCCATTAAGCGGAATCACGCCAGCATTGGCAGTTACGACGTGGGGCGTATGGTGCTTGACTCACTCACCCTTTCCCTACAGCGATTCCAGACGCCGGAGGATTGATGCGAATCAACTGGCATATTGCTCTATCCATTGTTGCTTTAGTTGTGGTTTGGCTTATGGTATTCCGATATTGCAGCGGGCCGTCATCGAAGGGATCAATACTAGGGGGCAGTGAGTTTTGTCGCACTGTTGCCTTGCCTGAGTTCTGGGAAAAGTCGACTGGAGAGGTAAAGCCAACACTCTACGCAAATTTTGAGTATCGGAAGGCGTCATCCAATTCGGAGGGCTGGTGCCTTGTGCATAAGGACCTTTATACCGAGACTCGATCATCACAGATGCTCTGCGTTACTCAAGAAGGCTCTATCGTTTCGCCAATCGATCCAGATTGGAATCAGTGGCCGATATTTGAGTTGCAACGTGGTATTGACTTAAGTGATGAGTCTATGCAACAGTATGAAAGATTCCAGTTAGCGCTGAGGCGTGGAGTATTCTTATACTCTACGGTTAGTGTTAGGGCTTTAGGATCTAAATGGATTGATGATGTTAACCCGTCGAAGGACCTCCGATTTGTCATCCTCTCTTCTTGCGATGAGGATAATTGGTTAGAGCGGGCAACTTCTTTCAAGTTATCTTGGGGTGGAAATGCCAGCTTTACCGAGAGTTCTCCCGTGTATCTACAGGTGGTGGATCTCAGTACAGGGAAAGGGATCGTAGATATTAAGTATAAGCTCAATAGGTCTTCCGTTTTCAATATCATCAACAACGTTGGGTGGCTTGATAATCGAACTTTTGTGTCCTCAGATCAGTTGGATGGAAAGGTTATTATATGCACGCTCCCGGAATGAACTATCGCGCACTCTCTTTGGGTATTGTGAAGACGTTTTTGATTGTCCTCGTGGCACTTTCAAGCTTCGGGCAAGGTGCGCCTGACGGCCGCCCCTTCGTGTGGGGTTCAGCACCTCAGCGTCACTTACTTTTCGGGGAATCTGATCTTTCGAAGACGGCGGAGCTGACGTTGGATCCCTACGCGGAAGGGAGTGACTTCCTTGTTGTGCGCGCGCCCAGCGATGAGTTCGCGATCACTGTCGAACTACCTACTGGCGTTTTGTTGACTCCCGCCAATGCAGGTAGCCTGGGCTATCAATGGGAGCGAGTTCATGTCTCCGCGGACGACGTTGGCCAAATTGAGGTTTCCGAATCATTCTTGTCTCCCGGCTGGCAGGACTTGATCGTATTTCCCGGTGCGCAGCCGGCAGGCCTCTACAGAATCCATGTCACTCGTCTCCAGGAAGGTGCAGCAGCGGGCGTGTCGGT
>DAISIM010000083.1:0-5104 GCA_036821995.1 Bryobacteraceae bacterium | reverse complement strand
GCCCACCTATGAGGGTCCCAAGCTCCATATTAAGACCGGCAACGAACCGGATCTAGAGGCGCTGAAACGCATGGCCGCGATCCGAAAGCAGCAGGCGGAGGTGGAGCGCGAGAGCGCCCGGGCATTGGCGGAATCGCGCCGGCGCAACCTGACGGGCTTTGGCCGCGACATGGCCGAGGTCGAAGATCAGCTTCGCAAGTGGACGACTCACGTCGACGAGCGTGGCAACGAGCAGCGGATTGCTCTCACGCGCACTGCATGGGAGAACACCATCGCGCAGTTGCGCGAACGGCTGAAAGCCTGGCAGCAGGAAGTGCAGGAGACGACGCGTAAGGAACTGGCCGAGTATCTCGCCGCGCAGGAGGAGGGTGCGCGACGCCGCCTCGAGTGGGATTCCCGCGCATACGCGCAGCGGCTGGCCCACAACGAAGAGATCGCCCGGCAGGACCTCGATCACCTGGAGCAGATGCTGCTGATCGAAGAGCAGCGGGCTGGCACCTCGCGTGACGCACAGCTACGCGCACTGGAGGCCACGGACGCGCAGTCAATCGAACAGAAGGTGGCCGTCGAGCAGCGTAAGGCGGAAATCGAGATTGCGCACATCCAGCGGGTCCATGAGATCCGCGTGCGGCTCTTCGATCTCGAAAGCACGCGCATGCTGATTGAGGAGGAAGCGAACCTCAAGCGACTTGGCTATCGCACGGACGAGATCCGGGCGCGGCTCGCGGAACTCACCGCACAACGGGATGAGATCCGCAGGTTCCAGCAGGAAGCGGCCGACGCATCCGTTGCCGGCGCGCAGGAGTCGGCAGCCGTGCGCCAGGGGCAACTGATTAGGGATCATAACCAGCACATCTTCGACAGCTTCAAACGGCAAGCCGAGGGCGTGTTCGACGCCCTGCTGACGAAGTCGCAGTCGGTCTGGTCGGCCATTGGAAACTCTCTCAAGACCGCGTTGCTGACCGCCATCAAGGACGTGGTTACTTCCCGAGTCGCCGCGACGCTGATGCAGATCTTCGGTGGCCAAAGAGTGTCGCTGGGATCGCAGGGCACCAGCGGTGGCGTCCTCGGCAGTCTCGGCGGATTGTTGGGAATTGGTGCCGCGCCCGCATTCGGGGGCACCATGCCCGGTGCCACCCCTCCCTTCGTTCCTGGAGGCACCGCCGCTAATGGCGGGATGCTGTCAAAGGCAGGCTGGGCGGGAGGCCTCGCCAACTGGAAATCCTTCCTCGGGATGGGCGGAAGCGTCCAACTCGCGCCTGGCGTGGCGACGACGTGGGAAGCTGCGACCGCTGCCCAGAAGCTTTCCGCGATCGGCAAATCGAATGCGGCTCTGATGGGCGGCGCCATGCTCGCCATGGCCGGCCTCCAGCGTGGTGGCATGTCCGGGCTCGCGATGACCACCGCAGGTGGCGCATTGATCGGATTCAAGTTTGGTGGCCCGCTAGGCGCAGCCATCGGCGCCAGTGCTGGTGCGGTTGCCGGGCTGGTGCGGCTTTTCGTGAAGGGTGCCCAAGAGAAAGCCCGTGAGAAGATCAAGGCCACCTATGGCGTCGACATCCGCGACAAGAACGTCCTGAAGCAAATCGTCGATATCGCCAAGCAGGGCTTCGGCGGCAATCTCGACATGGCCATCCGCAGCCCACAGATTCGCGACCTGGTGGAGCTCTACGCGCTCTCAACAGGTCAATCGCCCTCTGGCGTTCCCGCCACCATGCGCCCGGTCGGACTCCTCCAGCAAGGCGGCAGCCTCTTCCAGGCAAGGCCTGGGGGATTCTCCCTCGATCGCATCGGCGGAGGTTCTCCCTCGAGCGCTGGCCCCACGGTGATCAACATCACCGTGCCCGGCGCCAAGGAGTTCTTCGAGAAGGAAACCGTCCGCGTTGTCGTCGAGAACCCGCGTGCCGTGCAGTCCGCAACGATGACCGCGACACGCGCCAACGCTGGCCGCCGCGAAATGACCGGCCTTCAACTCAGCCCAGGACTAATCGTGTCATGACCCGAAAAGAACTCATCGAACGGATCGCCCAGGCAATTGCCGAGAAGGAAGGATTCTATTTTTCCGAAGCCAAAGCCAAGCAACGGCGCATCCGCTTTCCCTCGCGCGCCCAGCGCAATGCGAATCCGGGCAACGTGCGAACCTGGCGTGATGCGCGCGGGAAACGATACCCAGTCGATGGCGGCTACGTCGACTTCGTGGCTTGGGCATCCGCGCGCTACACAGGCCTCGTTGGCGATGTGCTGAGCCAGAAGGCGATCGAGGAGGGCTGGCGCGTCCTGCGGGTTCTCGTTGGCCAGTACATCGATGGCCGCTTCACCGAAGGGAAGCCGCCCTCGCTCATCGAGATCTTCCAGGTCTACGCACCCGGCACGGACGGAAACGACCCAGAAGGCTACGCGCGGTTCGTCGCCGCAAAGCTCGGTGTGGATATGAATCAGACTCTCATTGCCTTGATTTCTGCATGATGCCCGGCTCAGTTCAGAATGCGGCGCCACTGACCGTGATGCCAGCGAGCCTCTCGCGAGCATTTGTCCACGAACGGGAGTACCCGGTGCTCGACAACGAGTATCGCCAAGGTGAGTCCCAGCGATCCGTCCAGGCGTCGAACAGCCGAAAGCGCTGGCGCCTGGTGAACTGACCGCCCTCCGCGATTTCTACGATGCCCGCCGCGGACCCACCGAGCCCTTCTACTTCTACGACCCCTACGAGACGAGTCCCAAGTTTACGCATGATCCCACGGGCCAAGCGACCGCGGGGCGGTACACCGTGCACTTCGCGAATCCATGGAGCGAATCCGTAACGCTCGGCCGCACGGATCTCGCGATCGAACTCGTCGAGTTGGCCTGAACTACGAGCAATCTTCCATGTCGTTCTCTGACTATCTGAACCAGAAGCTGCTCAATAAGGCCTTCCACGGGCAGGACTTTGAGATTGCCGCGCGCTGGTGCAGCCTGCACACCGCAGACCCCGGAAAGACGGGCACCGATGAAGCATTTGGCACTCCCTACGAGCGCAAGCAGGTTCCCCAGTTCACCGAGACAGATACGGATGGTACCGCGCAACGAGTCCGCAACATCGCCGCGCTCTTCTTTCAGGTTCCGGCTGGCACCTACACGCACATCGGCCTGTGGGACGCTCCCACTGGCGGCAACTTCCTGGGTGGCGGCCTACTTTCGGGACCCGCCACCGTCAACGACGGCGACTTCGTCATTGTGCGCGAGAACGACCTCGCCATCCTGCAAGACTGAGGAGTTTCCTTGTCCCGCATCCGCCCTCAATTCGGCCCAGTTGGCAACTTTGAGATCACACTCAACGGTCTCAATCAGGGCACCGCGAGAAGCTCCGCTCTCGTCGCGAACCAGAACTCCCGCTATATCGACGCCATCTGCCAGTTCACCATCAAGCCCGTCTCCGGCTCGTTCGCGGATCGGTATGCGGTCTTCTTCTTCGCCTGGGGCGCGGCGGATGAGGCCTCACCCATGTTCCCAACTGGTATTACGGGCATCGACCAGCCTGCAAGCGTAGTTCTCGAAACGCTATCACTGCGGCCCATCGGCTCGCTGTATCTTGCAGGCTCTGGCGTCCAGGTCAGTCCACCGTTCTCCGTGGCTCCGGCCTTCGGCAACGTGCTGCCGCCGGTGTGGGGCGTTCTCGTCGTGAACCGCAGTGGCGTCGCCCTCGATGCCGCGGAGAACGCCGGCATCTGGCGCGGCGTCGAGTTCGAGGTCTCCTAATGCGGCAGCTTCTGCTTAATTCCGAACCCCAGTCGATCTTCCCCGGCGGCCAGGTGGAAGAGACCCTCGACTGGGGATCCTCGCTCGCGACAGGCATTCATTCGCTGTGGTTGCCCCATGGGGCGGATCCCCGTATCAGCTACAACGCGGCGCACCTGAACCCTCTACGCGAGGACGTCAACGGCGAGTACACCGCCGCCTATTACGGGCGACGATTGCAGTTTAGTCCATCGCCCGCGACCCTGCAGATTCCCTCGGGGTCAGGCGGCAATGTCGCAACACCCTATGGACGGGCCTTTGGCTACAGCAGTGAACAACTCGGTCTCTCAGTGGGTCCGCTGGGGTATTGCCCTATCTATGCAAGTGATGGATCCGGCAAGGTGATCTCGGTGTGCGTCTGGTTTCGGATCAACCGCGTGAACTCGACGGGCACGCCGACGATGATCGCGAACAGCTTCTCAAACTCCTGGTGGCTGGGCTTGCGAGGGGCAACGGGCAAGTACAAGGCCATCTTCCGGACGAGCTCATCGCCGTATGGCGCGTTCGAATGGGGCTCCTATGCGGCTGACTACCGCAAGATGAACTGCGTGGGCTTCGCCTTGCCAATGGATGCGGGCAAGACCGCGTCTGTCTACCATAACGGCGTGCTTGCCGTGCGGGGAACGCTCTCGAATGTGAGCGCTGTTTCGGGCAATCTCGATGTTTGGGCGCTCTCCACATCCACGCCAGGCATGTTCGTCGAGATCTTTGGTTTCGGTGCCTGGACCCGGGCGCTGTACCCGGAGGAGTTCCGCGAATTGGCTCTCGGCCCTTGGACCCTACTCGCGCGGAACAGCCGCCTCTGGTATCTCCCATTGGTGGCGTACCGCCAGGCTACGATCCACGGGGATTCGGAGATCGTCGCTGAGGCCTATCGAGGCGTGGCGCGCAGCGCAGTCATCGCTGGCGAGTCTCATCTCATCGCCTATCGCCGAGCGGCCGCCGCGCCCGAGCGCACCGTTGGTATCCATACGGAATCCAGGAACCTAGCGCTCGACAGCGAGCCACGCATCCTTCGCGTCCCCGCCGAAACCCGCAAGATCGACGCATGACCTTCCTCAAGGATCCGCACGCGGTCCTCGACTACACCATCGACTGGACCCGCTGGCTCGCCGGCGACACCATCGCCACCAGTGAGTGGCTAGTGCCCGCCGAGTTGACGCTCACCGCGCACACCAAGACGACCTCCACCACTACGGTCTGGCTCTCGGGCGGAACGGCTGGTCAGAGCTATACCGTCACCAACCGCATCTCGACGGACGGTGGTCGCACCGAGGACCGCTCCTTCACCGTACGCGTCGAGGAACGCTGATCCATGCCTGATTACATC
>DAISIM010000082.1:0-5286 GCA_036821995.1 Bryobacteraceae bacterium | reverse complement strand
TGCGCAGAGCAGCGAACAGATCGCAAAACTAAGAACGAATGGTTTCAATGGAGTAAACGGGTTCATCATGAGTCCCCCCGAATCGAGCGCAGTGCAACATCCCAGATGACTTTCCGGATGGTGCTTTGTGGCTTAACGCGTAAGCGCGAACGATATAAGAACAGATTGCCATGCTCGTCCGAGACCCTGGAATCCTTGAAGTTCAAGGATATGGACAAGATGTCTGATTGCGCTATCGGAATGAGTTCCTCCGGACTGGATTGGCCGTCGAAGTTGCCATCATGCCAAAGGAGCAGTGTTTGCCAAATCTGGTCTTGAGACGATATCCATCCATCCGCATTCCCACCGTTTTCTGGCTTGTCAAACTCAGCAAGGGCACTGAACCCATTGCGCATTTGCCCGGGTATGTTGGGCTGTGTGCATAGTTACCGAAGAGTTCTGTCAGATCATCGATGCGCCCATTGCCATTCCGGTCGAGAGCCAGCCAGGCATCCTGGCTAGCCGCGCGAGGCCAGGAAAACCGTACCGGAGGTAAGTCGGGCCTGGGCTTAATCAGAATCCCGTCAGTTGGTCCGGTAAGACGGATACCATCGCCGTTCAGATCCACAATCAAGGGCGTGTAACATGTGGCACAGCAGCCATTTCCCATGTTCTCGCCATCGTTACAGCCGTTTCCCATGGGATACGTGCAAACATCCACAGGCCCAGTAACGACGTAGCAGATGGTGGGGGTATTGTTCAGGTAAGTTCCGGGTGAGTACTCGCAGTAGGCCGGACAGCCTGGGCAGCCAGATTGGCCTTGGGCAGCGGAAGCCAATACTGCGAGCACCAAAACGAATCGATAGATTGAAGTTGGTATCATCGCCGATAGATAAGTCCTTTCTGGGCTGATTCTATCACGTGTATCAGATAATCAGATCTGTTAAGTGGAAGTACGTAGCGGTCAAGGTGCCTTGGAGCCAATTCAATAGAAATCAACAATATAGTGCGAGAGAAGTAAGAATGTCATTCCGCTTAAGTGATTGATTTTGCGCCTTGCGTTCCGTGGGAGACGCAAGGCATTCGGGATAGGAAATCGCAGTTGGTGTTTTCGATGATCGTATAGGCCCGTCTAAGGGTCGACGTTGAGAGCGCCAACCCCGGTTAAGCAGCTGCCGGGTTCGTCTCTGGCGAGGGTTGCTGTCACCGCCGCGTCGCGTCTAAAGCCAACACGTGGGGAAGCCGATAGGGAGGGATGTCCCTCTTGCAACAACCTGTCCCGCCAGTGGCTTTTGCGGATGCGGCAGCCGGTGCGGAACCGGCCAAGGCCGTAGCAGTCGCAGACCCTGCGGAAGTGGCGCCGAACAGCGCTAGCGGGACGCTCCCTTGCGGCAAGGACGCAAGCCCGGCACGGGTGCTGCTGTCGCCTCCGGATGTGGGGGAACGGGAGCGGGCGGCGCTGCTGGCGGCGTTTGATAGCAATTGGATTTCTACCGTGGGACCGGCGATCGGGCGCTTTGAGGAGGAGATGGCGGCGCGGCTGGGACGGCCCTGCGTGGCGCTATCGAGTGGCACGGCGGCGCTGCATCTGGCGCTGCGCCTCGCTGGCGTAGAGGTGGGCGATACGGTGATCTGCCAGAGCTTCACGTTTGTGGCGACGGCGAATTCGATTCTGTATGAACGGGCGATCCCGTACTTCGTGGACAGTGAGCCGCGGACCTGGAACCTGGATGCGGATTTGCTGGAAGAGGCCATCCGGCGTTTGGCGCGGCAGGGGAAGCGGGCCAAAGCCGTGGTGGCGGTGCATCTATATGGGGCTCCGGCAGAGATTGCGCGCATTGCGGCCGTGTGCGAACGGCATGGGGTAACTCTGATTGAGGACGCGGCGGAGGCGCTGGGGGCGGAAGTGGATGGGGCTCCGGTGGGAACGCATGGGATGGCGGCGGCGTTCTCGTTCAACGGCAACAAGATCATCACGACGGCGGGGGGCGGTATGCTGGCGCTGCGGGATGCGGCGCAGGCGGCGCGGGTGCGGAAGTGGAGCACGCAATCGCGGGAAGCGGTGGCGCACTATGAGCACACGGAATTGGGGTTCAACTACCGGATGAGCAATCTACTGGCGGCGCTGGGGAGCGCGCAGTTGGTGAGCCTGGACGAGAAGGTGGCGCGGCGGCGGGCGATTGCGGCGCGCTACCGGAAGGAACTGCAAGGGCTGGGCTTTCTGGACTTCCAGCAGGAGCCGGCTGGGTGCCGCGCAACGCACTGGCTGAGCTGTGCCCTGGTGCAGGCGGAGGGCTTGGCGGTTGAGGAACGGCAGGAGTGCAGGGACACATTGATGGCGCACCTGGAGGCGTACGGTGTGGAATCGAGACCGTTATGGAAGCCGATGCACCTGCAACCGCTGTTCCGGGACGCGCCGCGGTTAGGCGGAGCAGTGAGCGAGTCTCTGTTCGCGCAAGGGCTGTGCTTGCCGAGTTCGAGTGCACTGAAGGACGAGGAGCAGGATGCGGTGATCGCGGCGATCCAGGACTTCTTTGGCCAGCGTAGTTTGGGAAGTCTGGCGCGCCTGGGCAGAAAAACTGGATGGAACGGGGCAAGGCGCGGGCGGCGTTAGAGCCAAGTACAGGCGGCTGGAGGAGTGTGGCGGGCAATTCCCAGGGCCGGAAGACGGTGGTGCGGTACCAGAACTGTACAGAAGCAAGGGCGTTCAGCCGAATAGCCATGCAGTGCTAACGGACAACCAATGCGACAAGAGCAAGGGCATGCGAGCGTCTGAGCACCGTGCCTGGGGACCGGAGTGGAGATGAAGCTGAACGGCTGGCGCAAGAATACACTGCTGCATTTGGCAATTGTGGCAGGCGTGCCGTTGGTGAGCGTGTGGGCCGCCTATCTGCTGCGGTTTGACCTGCAGATCCCAGTTGCGTGGTTACCGGGGGCTGTATACGCCTCAATGGTGTGCGTGGCCGTGCAGACTCCGCTGCTGTGGCTGATGGGTTGGCGACGGGTGGGCTGGCATGCGGTTGCGCTTCCTGACCTGAGGCTTCTGGCGCAGATGGTGGCGATGGCGGCGGCTGCGTCGACGGCGGTGCTGATGATGACGCCACGACAGCCCGTGCCGCGGAGCGTTCCCATCCTGCAAGGGGCGGCACTGCTGGGAATCGCGGTACTCGTGCGGCTTGCGGTGCGCTTGTGGCGGGAGCATCAGGCTAGCGCCGGAATGAAGCAAGCGCAGGGCCAGAGACGCGTGTTTCTGTATGGAGCGGGTTTTGCCGGACAGGCGCTGCTGCGGGCGCTACATCTGTACCCAGAACTTGGATACCGGCCCGTGGGCTTCGTGGACGACAACGAGGCGTTGCATGGCGAGATTCTGCATGGGCTGCCGGTGGTGAGCACGGGAGAGGGGCTATGCTCCGCGGTGGTGCGCGAACAGGTGGACGAAATCCTGATCGCCATTCCGACGGCAAGCCCCGAGACATTGCGGCGCTTGCGCACCTACTGCGACCAGGCCGGGCGCCCTTGCAAGACCGTGCCCGGGCTGGCGGAACTGTTGCAACGACCGGAGCGGCTGACGGAGTTCCGGCAACTGGACATGGCCGATCTGCTGGGCCGCAGCCAGGTGTCGTTGGATGAGAGCGGCATCCGGGGGAGGTTGAGCGGCAGGGTGGTGCTGGTAACGGGGGCGGCGGGTTCAATAGGATCAGAGATCTGCCGGCAACTGGTGCGCTTCCGTCCGCAACGGATCGTGGCGCTGGACATTGCCGAAACGCCGCTGTTTGAGCTGGAGAACCAGTTTGCTGACCGGTATCCAGCGGCGCAATTGCAGCCCGTGATTGGGGATGTGCGGGTGGAGGCGCAACTCTATGGGCTGATGCAGGAGCACCGTGTAGACGTGGTGTTCCATGCGGCGGCCTACAAGCACGTGCCGATGATGGAGCGGCATGTGGCGGCGGCGATTGAGAACAACGTGCTGGGCACATACGCGCTGGCGGCGGCGGCGGAACGGGCCGGGGTTCGCGATGTGGTGATGATCTCCACCGACAAGGCCGTGCGGCCCTCCAGCGTGATGGGAGCAACCAAGCGGATTGCGGAGATGGTGGTGAAGTCGCGCTCCGGGGAGGGCGCGGCGAGCCGGACCCGATTCGTTTCCGTACGCTTTGGCAACGTGCTGGGAAGCAACGGCAGCGTGATACCCACCTTCCGGCGGCAGATTGCCCAAGGGGGGCCGGTGACGGTGACACACCCCGAGATGCGCCGCTACTTCATGACCATCCCGGAGGCCTCGCGGCTGGTGTTGCAGGCCATGGCGATGGGGGATCGCAACGAGATTTTCGTGCTGGATATGGGCCAGCCCGTGCGCATTGACGATCTGGCACGGAACCTGATCCGGCTGTATGGGTTGCGTCCGGGGAAGGATATCGCACTGGAATACACCGGGCTGCGGCCAGGAGAGAAGCTATTTGAGGAACTCTACCTGCACGACGAGAACCTGGTGCGCACGGTCCACGAGAAGATCCTGGTGCTGCAGGGTCCACCCCTGGAACGCCAGTGGGTAGACGTGCGGATTCAGGAACTGCGTGCGCTGTTGCGCGGCGACCCGGAACAGTTGCGCGCGTGGATGGAGGCGATGATCCCGGACTACACGCCGGCAGAGGCACCAGGCCACGAGGGCAGCGCCGCAACCGTCGGACAAAGGCAGGTTGAATCCCCTTTCCCACGCACGCTACTGCGGGGTGACGATTCCATGGATGCGATCGAGTGGGCCTAGGGCGGGCGGGATTGCCCGTCAGTTCCTGAGCGTACTTTCAATGTAACCGGCCGGGCAAGGAGTTGGCGGACGATGGCAAGGCAGGTGAGCGGAATACATGACGGATGGGCTTCCGTTGCGGGAAGCGTCGATGCACCCCGAGAAACGAAGCGCGAGCTGGCCCATGGCGCTGTTGTAGCTGCGCCGCGCTGGGCCTTATGGTTGGCATTGGCGGCGGTGGCCGTGCTGGTTCCGACGGGCTATGCGAGTGCAGCGGAGTACTGGAATGTGGCGCTGCTGCTGGGAGGCGGATATGCGCTGTTGCGGCTGGCGCAAGGCGTCTGGCCTCTGGTGCACTGGGATGGGCTGAGCCTGCTGCTGGCTACGGGCGCGGGTGTGGCCGCGCTGCAACTGGCGTTGGGTTGGACGGATGCGCCGTTCCTGACTTTGCAGGGGCTGCAGTTCTGGTGGGGGAGTTTGTTGCTGTTACCGTTGCTGCGGGATGGTTTTGCAGAGCGGCTGCCGGAGCAGCGCGACCAAGTTGCAGAGCGGCTGCCGGAGCA
>DAISIM010000081.1:0-5371 GCA_036821995.1 Bryobacteraceae bacterium | reverse complement strand
GGAAGCTACTCGCAATGGCTGAACATCCGGCTGCGCCGAACCGGGCACGCCTGGCGGTTTTGAGCGGCTGCGCGAGGAGTACCGATTCCTCCACACCCTGGAACGGCCGGCCGTCAAAGAGGTGGTCGCGTGGGCAGCGGGCAACGGCGATCGCAGTGAAAACGCCGACTATCTGTACGGCAAACGGCGCCTGCGCCAGATTGATTCCCGGCTACGTTTCCTGCTGAAGCGCATCGAGGCCGCGGAGGTGGTGGACCGGAGGCTCCGCGAAGCGGACAGGCGGCGCAGAGGGTCTATTTTGGAGCCACGGTGCGCGATGCCGACGACGAGGGAACTGAGCGCGTCGTGAGCATCGTGGGCGCCGATGAGGTGGACCTCGACCGCCGGGACATCAGTTGGGTGTCGCCGCACACCTCAACCAAACGAAACGCCGGCATGGTGGGCTCCCATCAAGGCGTAGACGATGAAACAGGGCTCGTCGTAAGGATTTCGCCAAGCGTGCCGCGTGCCGTTCTGGATGACGGTGTCTCCAGGCCCAAGTTCCCGGGTGGCGCCATTATCGAGTTCGAGCACGCAGCGCCCGGAGACGATGTACTCGTAATCGATTGTGGCGGTCGTGTGCATTCCAGGATGATCTGGTTCGAGAGGTTTGCCGAGGCCTGGAAGCTTTTCGTTCAGTTCGCTGATGGCCGCGTCCATATCCAGGTCGTCCGGCAATGAGATGGCGTCTGGAGCAAGCGTGAATAAGCCGAACCGGAAACCGCCGACCGGCGGAAAGTAGTCAGGAGCGGCGGTCTGCGACCCATCGTCTGGGAACCGGCACGGCTGATCCGCTCCCCACAGCCGGTAGAATTCGGTGCCGGGCAAGAGATTCACAGAGATTGCTTCGACCTTTCCATCGCTCACGAATACGGCTTTGCCACTGGTGTCGTGTCCCGTCACCACGCGTCTGGTCCCCATCCCGCCTCCTCTATCTCGCCGGTGCGCGGTCACCTGCGCCCTCAGTTGAGGCAGGTGGTCGAGCTACTATATCGCAAACGTTGACCAGGCTGCCCCCGTGCTATACTCGCCACACTCTATGAGCAACATTCTCATCACCGGCTGCAGCATGGGTATCGGTTTCGCCACCGCGCTCGAACTCGCTCGCGCGGGACACCGCATCATTGCTACGATGCGGAATCCTGCAGCAGCTCCCCGCCTCGGCCAGATTGCCGCCGAGGAGAATCTGCCCATTGAGATCCGGAAGCTCGACGTCGATTCCGACGAATCCGCTGGCGCCTGCTTTTCCGGGATCGATGCGCCCATCGATGTCCTCGTCAACAATGCGGGGATAGAGGTGCACGGCTCCGTGGAAGAATTGCCCATGGAGGCCCTCATCGCCGTGATGAATACGAACTACTTTGGAACGGTTCGTTGCATCAAGGCGGTGCTGCCGGGGATGCGCGACAGGCGGAGCGGCTGCATCGTCAACATTTCCTCCGTCTCGGGCCGGATTTCCAGCCCGCCGCTGGGCGCCTACGCTGCTTCCAAGCATGCGGTCGAGGCCATCAGTGAAGCGCTCGCCGGTGAAGTGAAGCCCTTCGGCATTCGCGTCGCCATTGTGCAGCCGGGCATTCAGAATACCCGCATGGCACAGGGCATCTCGCACACCAACGGGTCGCTGTACCCACACTCGGTCCGGTTTAACGGGCTGTTCCGCGCAGCACTCTCCAACCCAACCCCGCCCGAGGTAACCGCCGCCGTGGTTCGCAACATCGTTGAGAGCGGAACCTGGCAACTTCGGCATCTTTCGGGTCCCGATGCGGGGCCGTTCCTGGGTTGGCGGGCGAGCCAAAGCGACGAACAATGGGTGGATTGGAGCGCCCAGGATGACGAATCCTGGTACACCGCAGTCGAACGCGATTTCGGCATGAATGCCCGGCCGCTACCGGCAGCCCCCACCAGCAAGGGTTCTGATCACCGGTAGCTCGTCCGGAGGCTGTCCCGATTCGTCGACCGTCGCCCTCGTACCTGTAGTTCACGGCGGTGGTGATGCTGCCCACCGTGCGGGTGCTCGACGTGATCCGGTTCTCGGCGTCGAAGGTCAGCTTCACTTTTCGGCAAACTCCTTCTGCAGTCCCGGCATGTTGTCCCTCGGACTATCGAGAACTTTCAGTTGGTCAATATAAACACCCATTGACTTAGAGAGGTTGGCTCGCGCAAACAACTCCTCGGACATTACCAAGCCTAAGGAACTGCTCTCAAACAAGGGATGTTCCGGAGGCGGCGCTGGGTAGAGGTAAGGCCGATGTAGTCGCGACCAGTAGAGGTTTCGTCCGCAGGTTGCACAGACGCGCAAAGAGACGTCCTTTTCACCTCGGATTTGTCCGAATGCTCGTGCGCGAAAGGTGGCAAACTCGGTCCATTCACGACCATCTGCCCCGAAAATCTTGCCAAGAGTTAGCTCACGCTCCACAAGTTGCCAGCCGGTTCTTGCAAGAAAACTTCTTGCCACCAAACCCAAACCGAATCCGTAGACCCAGCAGAGGGAGGCGGCTGGCGGTCGGCGGTTAACGAGCACCACATCAAATGCCACTGGCCTAGTTCGAATGTCATGGCACTCTGGACAGAACTGCCTTCGCAGCAACTCGTTTCACGGGTCGACGGTGAGATCGAGAATTGTCTTCGACTTCATGTGGACGTGGTAGTAGGAGAGCGCATTATTAGCCATTAGAACGCGCTCCAGCTTCCACGACCAAGATTCTCTGAAATCGCATTCGCAGTCTGAGACCCGAATCGTGCATCGGCCTACTTGGACACCCGCACTAATGCATCCAGTGCTTTCTGTTGCGACCCGGGATTGCTGCGGAAATACTCCACCCAAGCACGCGCGCTTCCGCCTCTGCCGCCGATATTCAACGGAATTCCAGCCTTTCGAAGTTCTGCACGCAGCAATGCATGGAGTTCTCGGTGAGTAGCCCGGGTTATCGGGTGTCCCTGAAGCCCCAGTTCAGTTGCACAACCCAATTGCTGTGCAATACCCACTACCTCGCCGCAGCTTCTCTGTTCGTAATCACCAATACCTTCCGGCCGCTATCTTCCACCTCTTCGATCTGATGTTCTTTACTTCGTGCCCACTTGACAAACCAGCTCCCAGGCTCCAGTGCAGTGAGCTTGGGATAAGACGACTCAAACTCCTCCAGCGTAATCACCCTCAAGCCCTTGACATGCGCGCGGATCCCCAGCAACCCGCGCGATGCGGTGTCTCTTCCCGTATAGTGACGTTCCATTTCAGGGTCTGCGACAAACACCAACTTCTCTTTCAATTCGGTCTTCAGAGATATCCAGTTCTCCAGGAATACATTCGACGAATGGGTTGCTACTGGCATCGTCTGTGCTTGAAGAAAACTCTCCATCTGCAGGACGCTCGATGCTCGTTGTCCCTGGTCTCCTCGATCGTTCAACACTTTCAAGCCACATAGGGCAAGCGCACACATTAGCGAAACCATGCCCATCGGTAAAGCAACTTTTCTGAATCCAAGCAGAAGAACGAAGATACCACCAAGTGCGGCGCCTAATGTGTACTTGACTGAGTATGCGTGGGTGATTCTTGATAATAACCAGATCACGAATGGAAGCAAAATGAGGTAAATCGTCGCGATACGGAAAGGGAGATGGGAGACCGGTTTCTCTGCCTTGCTAAGGTTGTCATACAGCAGCATCGTTATCAAGCACGCGCTAAGCAGTAGTGGCAAATAATTATATACAATAAGCCCATACGTCGTCCATATTTCAGTAAAAGAGAGGGATGTCCAGAAGCCCTTTGCATATTGTCGCGCATTAAGGGCAAACGGAAGCGCGGCCAGCGCGCCCGGAAGAATTGAGGCCATGCCTGCCCATAGCACCCATCTCACTCGTCGATTTTCTAATGTCCACGCGATCTCAGCAACGGCGATTGCAAACATCCAGAACGGTAGATAGTAGTGAACTAGCGGTGACAGAAAAAATAGAACAGCAAACGCAAGACCAGCAAGAACCTTGGAAGCTCTGGTTTCCCATGATAACCACAACCACAGTGCCATGGTCAGGATCAAGATACCTAATCCATACATGCGAGCATTCACACTTTGGCCAATGACTAGAGACTGGACCCCAAGCGTCATTGCCATCAGTCCCCCGCCCAATCCAACAAGATACTTTCCTATGTGGTACAAGCACAGAAGCCACCCTAGAAAATAAGCAATCGTTGGTAGGCGAAGCAGCACGTTGCCCGTTCCGAACTGCAGCATCGTACTCCGCAGCATGTGGTCGACCGGGGGATGATTATCTGCCCCCGACTTCATTGCACTGTATACCTCTATTGGAGAGCCAATGGTTGAGACCAGAAAAGTAAAGATCTCATCGTGGTCGAGTGGCTTTACTACAGCTCCGTGCAGGGTCACCAACAGGACGACTACCACCAAAAACTGCGCGAAGCGATACTCATGGTCCTTAGTGTAATGCTCAATCTGGGTGAGAACATTGTACATGGTGCTGGCTCCCGTCTTGCGCACTTCGGCCTATCGTCTACTGTATCTGGCGTTCCCTTTTATTAGATCCGAAGGCGCGCCAGATACCCAGTGGAGTCGAAGAGTATGAATGTGTGACATTAGCTTGGGCTCGGGGCTGCCGATAGCGTGCGGTTAACCCGGCAACACGAGGTCGATCTATCCCGCACTGCGAAGTGCAGACGAGATCGGTCACCCCAGCGGACAGCAGTTTGCCCATCCCCTCCAGTTCCGCGCCTGCGTTTACAAAGACGCTTCCGTCGCTGCCAAACAAACGTTGAGCTGGCTGACGATGGTTGGTGGCTATCCGTCCAGTGTTTAGAAAAGTACGTTCGAAGCCACGCGCGTTGCCAATCGCGATGCCGCGTGCGTGAAACTGGCAGTGAAGTCCGCTGGCTTCATCCATCCAGGTAGCCCTTGAATCACCAAGGATGCCAAGCTGCGTGTCCACCCTCCCCGTGCTCGATAGCACACTGTTGGCGGAGTCACTTGCTTGCGGAAGGCGGCACCGCATCAATCCGATGTCCCCACGTTCAACATTCGGAAACGGGGCCGTCAAGGAATCACGAAACCACATTTGAGAGTCCTTATTGTCCCACACAGCCGTTGATGGCACACCGTAATGCGGAGGTGCGAAGCAACCGCCATGTCATGGAGTTCAGTGACTGACAAAAGATACCGTGTTGACGTGTGGCGTGGTAGGGGAATCTCCGGTGACTCGCGGTAGGGAGTATCGCTCGGTACGTCCTCTGGAAGTCCCCGCGCATCCATCACATGCTGGACCCCACCTGGTCGCACCAAATGCGGCAGAAAGGACGGTGTGGTGTCGGAAGTGTCGGATTTTT
>DAISIM010000080.1:2978-5449 GCA_036821995.1 Bryobacteraceae bacterium | reverse complement strand
GGCGGGGGGCCGGGTTGGCTGAGGCGGCCCGCCCCCCCTCCCCCTTCACACCGCCGTGTATCCCCCGTCGATCAGGTAGTAGCCCCCCGTCATGAAGGACGCCTCGTCGGACAGGAGGAAGCACACCAGGGGGGCCACTTCGTCGGGGCGCCCCAGGCGACCCAGGGGGTGCTTCTGGACCAGGCCGGCCCGGGCATCCTCCGGCAGCTCCGCCAGCAGCGGGGTGTCGATATAGGCCGGTCCCACGCAGTTGATCCGGAGCCCCTGGGGTCCGTACTCCGCTGCGGCATTCTTCGTCAGCCCTACCACCCCGTGCTTGGCTGCCGTGTAGGCGCCGTTGCCCAGGGCCGCCACCGTGCCGTGGATCGAGGCCATGTTCACGATGGCGCACTGGTCTGCACCCGCCTCCAGCATGGCGGGGATCTGGTATCGCATACCGTAGAGCACGCCGTTGAGGTTGATGTCGATGACCCGCTTCCATTCGTCCAGATCGGTCTCCCCGGCGGGCGCCTGAGCCCCTCCGATCCCGGCGTTGTTCACGGCGTAGTGGAGCGATCCGAAGGTGGAGAGGGCAAAGGACACCACCTTCTCGGAGTCCTCCGGCCGGGCTGTGTCCTGCTCGATGGCCTTTGCAGTACCACCCGCCTCCACGATCTCCGCCGCCACGCGCTCTGCCCCCTCGAGGTTGATGTCGGTGAGGACCACGCTGGCCCCCCTGGCGGCCATGGCCTTCCCGATGGCTTCCCCCAACCCCGATCCCCCGCCCGTCACGATCCCCACCTTCCCGTCGAACCGACCCATTCCCCACCTCCTGTGGATGTCCGTTGCGCCGTCCTGTTCTGATGTCTTCTCTCATGAGGGCTACGGGAAGGGGGGCAGGAGGTTCCCGTGACGACGCTGGCCCCTGTCGCCACCATTGATCAGACTGCATGTGGATTCCTGCGGAGAGTGGACATGGCCCAGAAGAGGACAATCACGGCCCAGGGTGAAGGCGAGGACGAAGCCATGAAGCGCCTGAAGGCGGAGTTGGCCCAGGCCTTCGCCGCTCCCGACGACGCGTACCGGACCCTCTCCGCCGCAGACGTGATCGTCAGGAACCGGGAGCAGTCGAGGCAGTGACGTTCCGTGTCCAGGACGCAGATTCCCGTCGGATCGATGACATCCACCGCTAGACGCGGGACCGAGGGGAATCGATCAGGGAGACGCCGACGTCATCGGGCTGTTCCGGCGGGACCCGTCCGGAGCCAGGTGACCCCGGCCTTCGTCACCATCACCTGGTCGAAGCTGGGGTGATGGGAGGGAAAGGAGCTGTCGGGTGCGGGGCCCGCTCGGATTCCCCGGAGGCCACCCGCCACGCCTCCCGATCCGCATCGGTGACCTGGTACTTCGGCTCGAACCGCACCACGAACTGCCGTGCCCCATCCACGGTCCACAGGGAGATCTCATGATCCGCTCCGTTCCCCGGGGCTAGGAAGCGGCCCCGGGCGTCATATCCGGGATCAAACGCTCAGGGGAATCGGGACCCGCCGCCCCCCCTCACCGACCTGGAACCGCGGGCTGGGGATCTCGGCCAGGGGAAGCATCGTCCCAGTCTCCGGTTCCCCGCGCGCCAGGGGAGACATGCCACCGGTAACTCCAGGTGCCACCGGACACGGTGCGGAGAACGGAATCCGGCCCCGCGAAGACGGTGAGCCGCTGAAGCCCCTGGTCCCAGACGGAAGTTCCCGTCGTCCGCCTCCTGCACCCACCGGAGGCGCCGGAACTCGCCGGGCCCCTCTCCCTCAGCCCCATCGGGCCACGAGATCCCCTTCCAGCGAGAGGATCCGGAGATCGTTGAGGGTGGCGTCGGAGAGGAGGACCCCATCTGAAACCAGCACCGCCGATACGATCCGCCCGAACAATTCTCCGCCATCGCCGTCGCCCTCCCCTTCCCCGATGGTCCGGACCGAGTCGATGGCCCACGGCCCTCTTCAGGGAGCGTCCGTCCTCTCGACACAGGGCTTCTCAATGCTGTCAGGCGATTACCAACACTGTTCAGTCAGGCTATTAGCGACCTGGTACATTCTTGAGGAGCCGAGCAACTCACGGAACTATCCCGAGTACGACGTTCTTAGTCGGGGTCGCAATCCTGACAATCACCAGACACATAGTAGCACGTGTTGCCGGACACGCTACATCCGTCCAGCGAAGCACAGGGGTTCTGTTCGGTTGAAACACACTGGGCGCAAAAACTCTCGCATATTCCCTGCGCGATCACGAGAGAGGGTGCCGCGAAAGCAAAGACACCGATGCACAACCACATCGCGACCCTACCGATCACCTTCGCCATCATCTCACTACCTCCACAAACTTGGGTTTGACTTGACATCCGTTCCCACAAACTGAGTCCGTCCTCACGACTACCTAGTCGGAAAATCAAGAGGCGCACGCGTTGAAAGCCTCTCCACCGCTGCCTATCCTCCTCCCGCATC
>DAISIM010000080.1:0-2968 GCA_036821995.1 Bryobacteraceae bacterium | reverse complement strand
TCGCTATCCATCTGAGCGAGCAGCCGTTTGGCATCCACGAGGACCATCCGGGGAATCATGGCATACGAGTCGCTCATCAACAAATGCCCTGCCCGGTTCTGATCATGAAGCACAAACCAACCCTTGACTCGGAGCATTCGTCGGCTCACACTTCCTGGGGGCTCTAGAATCCGGAAAACGGTCACCGAATCCGCACCACCATCTGGCCTAGATTCTAGCTCCAAGGACACCCAGAGGAGTCCAGCTTTCGTATCTGCGAAACCCGCCGGTAGGGGCGCGGTTGCTCGACTGATCCCGAAGCGTCCGGGCTCGTCAGTTTGGAACATCACTTCTGGCGCACCGAGCTGGGGAACACCTACCTGTTCAGTGATCATCCCTTCACAGTCTATTCGAACAATCCGTGGATTCTCGACCTCCTCCGTGAAGAGCAAGACGCCTCCATGATCGCCGTTCAGGAAGGGTGAGTCTCGTCGCGTGCTGGCTGTGAGTCTTCTCTGACCTAGCTTCAGGATCTCATCAAAGCCTGCGCTGCTCCCATTCAGTCGGCCAACCACCCCGCGTCCATCGGATTCACCAATGGGGCTTGCAAAACCCCAAACGCCCTCCTCGCACCCCTCCGCGGCGCCGCGCAACCAGAGACCTTGAACGGCGAGGTTCGTAATGGATTCGCCATTCGCACTGAGTACCAGAACTCCTCTTGGATGAGTTACGAGCAGGTGCCCTCCGCTCATGCTACTGAGGCCATAAGCCGCACGCAGTTCGCCAGGGCCATCACCCCGAGGCACCCGCGCTTCAATAAAATCCCCGCTCGAGTCGTAAAGCCGAATCCAAGGAGGAATACGATCCAATACCGCTAGGGTATCGCCTAGAAACGCTGCGTCCAGCGGCTGGAAGAGTAGCGCTTCGCCCCCGTCGTCCATGCGATGGCCAAACTCCAACACTACCGGAAGCGGTGCGTATTCGCTGGATCCCCCGCCCTCGTAGAGTACCGCGTCAGAGGAGCAGGCAAGGCACAATAGCGTCGCGAAGAGAGGTCTCAAAGAAGCTTCTCCTGTTCGTGAACTGAGGAACGGCTTCACGCTGGCCACATCATGAGGTCGGGCTGGACGAGGGGCCCTTTAGATCAGTCGGGAGGGCAGTCGGTGCACTCCGTATCCGTCCTGAAGTAGCACTCTCCGAGACTAGCTTGGCATCCATCCAAACCCGCGCACATAACTATTTCATTCGACATACATTCGGCGCAGAAGGATTCGCAGATCCCTTGCGCGTCCAAGAATGAAGGCGCCGCAGCGACGACGACACAGATGGACAACCACATCGCAACCCTACTGATCACGGTCCGAAGCATGCTCCACCTTCCGCATTGCGGGGAAAATCGCTTCCGCACCCGAGTTGATGCGGAAGGCGCTGTTGGGCAAAGTACTCTACTAGTGCTGCCCGAAGAGTAGGCGCTTCCAAGCCTCAGTCCACGCCACAGGTCCTCCAATGCCGGTGAGCCAACCATCCCTGGAGACTTCTGCATGGGTTACTCGGCGGTCGCGATCAACGGTTACGCTGACCGGAAAGGCCTGGACTCTTAGGGTGCGAAACAACTCGTCTTGGTTCAGAACTACGAAGCGGGAAGATTGCAATGCCTCAGCCGACAATGCCCTTTCAATTTCCCGGTTCTCACCCGTTTGCACGGCGATGAAGATATCGGATCGATCCCCTGACGCAATCTGGGCGTAAGCCGTCTTTCGCTTCAGGCACACGTCACAGTTTTCAGACACAACCACAATGCGACCGCCTTGAGGTAGCTCAGCGGCAACAGCGTCCCCCACCAAAAAGCCGTGTGGCGGGACCATACTCGAATCTACTGACGGACGAAGAACTTGTGAGGATACGGCGAGGAGAAAACATATTCCGATAACACCCAGTAACGCCTTTCCGGGAGTGACCGAGCTTCCTCTTGGTAGCCAACGTGATGAAGTCATTTCGCTACTCCGATGGCGGGCTGAACGCGTCCACCCAGGAACGGACGCCTTAGGCAGGAGGAGCCAGTCTGCCCCGGACCTGTCAAGGTGTTTCTAAAATCTACGTTGCCAGTGGATCATCCCGCCGCTTGGCGTCTCCTGTACGACCACTTGATATGGAAGCATGAGGACGAATTCAAGGTCCCGGAAGAAGTCCGTCGGGCACAAATGTCCTCGTTCGAGAGCAACTCCTCATCAGTCTCTATGTCTATAAACACCTCAGCCCCCCATTTCTCCCCCCCGAAATCGCCGCAGGTCCCTCTCCAACTTCTCCCGCTGCTTCTCGACCGCCTTCTTGCTCACGCCCAGTTCCTCTGCGGCCTCCCGCGAGGAGAATCCCTCCCCAAGACAGAGTTGGAAGACCCGAGCCCGAAGGGGAGGGAGGCCCGCGAGGAAACGCTGCACGGTCGCGGGAAGCGATGGGTGTGCGGCGAGATCCGGGGAGGCGATCACCCCGGCGCTCGCCTGCTCCACCCGAAGTCGCCCTAGAGCCGCATACCTCACCCGTCGCCTCTTGAGGATCCGGATCGCCTGATTCCGGGCGGCGATGCGGAAGAAGGCGGGACCGAGCGATCGGGCCAGGGAAGCCGGGCGACCGGCCAGGAGTTGGAGGAACACCTCCTGTGCGGCGTCCAGCGCCTGGTCGTGATGGCCGAGAACATCCCATGCCACTTTGGTAGCATAGGGTGTGGAAGTCCCTGTAGAGGACAAGGAAGTGGGCATCGGCGGACGCGGGGTCCAGCCCGGAGGGTCCTGACATGGGCGGTAGCCTCCGGTGGCGGGCCGGAAGTGTCGACATCTACGAGAACAACCGTTCACCTCCATCATGGGAGGTATGTCAGCGACCTGTCAATCATCTTCATCAGGGATGCTCGCACCGCCTTACCGCACCCTGAGCACCACCCCCATCCCACCATTGCGCCTCCCGATCTTCGGTTTATCTTCGGGTATGGCTT
>DAISIM010000079.1:0-6063 GCA_036821995.1 Bryobacteraceae bacterium | reverse complement strand
CCTGCCCAGGTGCCCTTATTGTGGCCTGTTACGTTTATGACACAGTAGTACTAGCCCATTGAGGGCCAGGGTCTTTACCTCAATTGAGTTTCCAGGACCGACAGTTCACGTGCTGTCCCAGGAACGAGGTGGCGGTATGCCCAGCAGTCCAGCGAGGGCGAGCCCGTCATACCACCGAAATGTTACGGTGTTAGCTTCAAGGTACAGGAGGCTCGCGGGATGCCGCAGGCAGGACAGGAGACAATCTGCAATCACTTTTTTGCCAGTTCTGGCAATGAATTCGTTCTGCATTACTTCCACTACACCGAAGCTTTCCATCTGCCTTCCCGGCGCACGCCGGAGTACGTAATTCTTCAATGCTTGCAAGGTCAGATCGTTATTCGGGAAGAGGACCGAATGTGCACGCTGCTTCCAGGGGAAATAATGATTTCCAACCCGGACTTGCCTAGGCGCACCGTGTATCTGCCGGTTGGATGCCACCCGGCAACTGCAAACGGACATCCGACCTCCTGCGAGGGTTGGGCGATTATGGTGACGCGGTCGCAAATGTGCTCTCTGTTGCGGGAGACCGATTTGTTGCCGGGGGACGGCAGCCCCTTGTTCGGCGGAAAGATTAACGCAACGAGCATGGGCAGCCCCGTCAGGCGGGCACTGCAGGTCTGCCAGCAGAACCTGCCCGGCGTGAAGTCCTATATACAGGCCTGGCTGCACCAGTTCGCGATGGAGGTGCTATGGGCATGGCCGGCAGCCGGAATCAGCAGCCGTTGCCGGAACCAGTTTGAGGCGCTCCCGCGCGCAAGCTATATTCGCGCTGTAGAGTTCATGCAGCAATGCGGCAAGGACGGCTTCAGTGTTGAAGTGCTCAGCAAGGCAATCGGAATGAGTCCCGCGGCTCTCCGGCGCCGGATGTACGCCTCGACGGGTTCTCCTCCGCTGCAACTCTTCAACGGCATTCTGCTCGAGCGAGCGCGCCGCAAGCTCGAGGCGCCCTGTTGCTCCGTGAAGGAAGCAGCTTACGATTTGGGGTTTTCCTCGGCGAGCCAGTTCTCTCACTTCTTCCGCCGTATGACCAAGTTAAGTCCCGCTGCCTACCAGGATCAAGCGCTGCGAAAGCGTTGATTTCCAAGAGATGACCGAATCGATCATTTCGAAGAAAATGGAATGGAAATCGTCAATCATGTCATTGTATTGAAGTGAACTATCTCTTTAGAATGGTGGAGTGAGTCGGCGATCTAATTCAGTCGTAATCTTGGCTCACTATTATCATATTCAGAAGAAGCTGCCCACTCTTTACTGTCGAGACTCCAGAAATACCTACTTTCTGCAGCACGTTGGGGCGTGACTCTATCTAGTGGCTCAATTACTTCAACTAACAGGCACATTGAGGAAGGGGACAAATATGGCGTTGCACATGAATTGGAAAGCACCAGTCTGCAACCAGCATCTGTGGATCACATTCGCGATCCTCAATCTACTTTTCGCATCCCATCTGGTGGGCCAGACCACAGAGTGGAGCGGTTTGGTGACTGACCCGACACAGGCCGCGGTGGCCGGCGCTACGGTGGAGGTGACGAACGCGGGCACGGGTGTGGCAAACCGCACAACCACCAACGCCGCCGGCTTCTACGTATTCCCCAACCTGGTTCCCGCCACCTACAGCATAGACGTATCGCAAGCCGGGTTCCGATCCTACAGACAGGTTGGTGTCGTGCTAGCAACCGCTGACCGGAAGCGGCTGGATGTCCAGATCCAAGTGGGAAGTTTGGAGGAGCGGGTGGAAGTGGTTGCGGACGCCACCATGTTACAGTTGAGCAGCGCTGAGTTTGGGTCCACGGTTGCATCGCGAGAATACGATCGCCTGCCTCAAATTCAGTTGAACCGGATGCGTTCACCTGCCACGTTCCTTTACCTGAGCCCTGGCGTGTTGGGCAATGTGAACAACAATGGGCGCGACAACGTAGCTGCGTCGAACCAGATCCAAATCAACGGCAGTGGCAAATTCACCAACGAAATCTACCTTGATGGGTTACCGGGACGAACCAATTTCAACGAAGTAGCGCCACCTGTAGATGCGGTGTCGGAGTTTAAGCTGCAGGCCAACCAGCTGTCCGCCGAATACGGAAATACGGGCTCCGCCGTGGTGGCATTTACGCTGAAATCCGGCACGAATGCGCTACATGGAACTGCGTTCAACATCCTCCGCAACGAGAAGTTGGACGCCCGCAGTTTTCTGGCTCCAAACCGCGCGCCACTGCGGCAGAACGAATTCGGGCTCACCATCGGTGGACCCGTTCTGATCCCCAAGCTCTACGACGGTCGCGATAAGACTTTCTTTTTCTTTAGTTACAGTGGGTCGCGAAAGCGAGGGTTGGATCAGGTATTTCGGCGCCGAGTGGCTACACCCGCTCAGATTAGTGGCGACTTCGCCGGGCAAAGGTTGGTGTTTGACCCTGCCAGTACAACCAGCAGCGGAAGCGGGTTCACGCGCACTGCCTTTGCGAACAACCAGATTCCGGTCAGCCGGATTGACGCAGTCTCCGCGCGCGTGGCCGCCTTACTGCCTCAACCCAACCTAAGTGGAGCAGGCTCACTGAACTATCAGGCCTTCGCCGGCGAGCGCCTGCTGGATCCGGATGTCTTTACCGGACGCTTTGACCATGCGATTTCGGACGCTCAGCGGATGTATGTCACCTACAACCGGACGGATATTCCGCGTCAGAATATTACTTCACCAATGGAAGACCCCTTTAGCGACCGCACTCTACAAATGATAACCAGCCATACCGTGCGTGGTAGTCATGACGTGGTTTTGGCGCCGAATGCACTTAACACGTTCTTGGTTGGTTTCAATTATTTTCGCAATCCCTTCTCAGGCTTCTTCGCTAATCAAGGCTTTGCGGAACGATTTGGACTTCGAGGCATTATTGGAGATACTTTTCCGACCTTCAGTTTCACGGATGGCTATGCACCGCTCGGCAGAAGCTCCTCTTCCGATGGAACGGATGGAGCACTTATCTTCAAGAACACACTAAGCCTCACTGTAAACAGACATGTCATGAAGTTCGGGGCGGAGTATCGGCACAACTACAGCACTTCGGTGGCCGCGGACAATACCGCTGGCGCCTATGCCTTCAACGCATTGGGAACCTCGAATCCGGCACAGACAGCCACCACTGGGGACGGTTTTGCCAGCTTTCTGCTTGGCCAGGTGCATTCTGCGTCCATGAACTTCCCCTTCTCCACCAGTACGCGGCGCCCTTACTGGGGCTTCTACTTCCAGGACGACCTCCGCGCGACGAATCGGCTTACACTCAACCTTGGATTACGCTACGAGATAAGTCTCCCTCCCTGGGAGTTGGAAGACCGTTACGTGCTAGTAGACTTGCAAGCCGCAAACCCCGCAGCGGGGAATCGCCCTGGGGCGGCGATCTTTGCGGGAGAGGGAACGGGACGGGTGGGGCAGCGCCGCCTGCTTTCAACCAATTTCGGCGCAGTCGGCCCCCGCTTCGGTTTTGCCTATGCACTGAGACCAAACACCGTGCTGCGCGGCGGATACGGCATCTTCTACGGCAACCCAGGGGTTGGCATCGTCACCGCTGGTTTGCGCCAATTTGTGAACCGGCAGTCGCTGGACGCAGGCATTACCCCGGCCTTCTTGCTGTCTGAAGGGTTCCAAGGAGTATCGAGTGCAACTCCGCAGCCGAACCCTGCGCTATTAAATGGTTTGGCTGTAACCGCCCGTAACGGAACGGTGAACCGTCAACCTCGCACGCAGAATTGGAGCCTTTCTTTACAACGGGAACTTGCGCAGGACTGGATGCTTGAGATGAACTATGTGGCCAACCACACCACCGGATCCTCCAATCCGGGAATGACCAACATCAATCAGGTGCCCGCCGACCGGCTAAGTTTAGGTTCGTTGTTGACGCAGCAGGTCACATCGGCTGCGGCCCAACAGGCAGGCATTTCGCTTCCCTATGAAGGATTCCGAGGAAGCGTCGCTCAGTCTCTGCGGCCCTTCCCGCAGTTCCTAACTGTCACCGAGCAGGCTGCCAAGGCGGGCCGCAGCTTTTACAACGGCGCCAGCGCCCGGCTACGGAAGCGCTTCTCAAAGGGTCTACAGTTTGAAGCCAGCTACACCTGGTCCCGTAACCTTGGCTTCTCCAATCCTGGAGAGGCTGGGTTTGGCACCACCAACAATGTGCTGCAAGATGATGGAAACCGTCAATTGGAATGGGCTCTACTGCCTAATGACGTGCCTCATGCCGTAGTGGGCTTCTGGACCTATGACCTGCCATTGGGCAAAGGGAAGCGTTGGGGTGGGTGGCAAGTGTCTGGCATTCATCGCTATCAGAGCGGCGTGCCGTTGTCGATCTTCACGTCCAACACGCTGCCGGTCTTCAACCGCGCGTTGCGGCCAGACGCCGTTGCTGGGGTGGATCGCGCCACGGGTATCTCGCTGGGAGATTTCCAGCCCGGCGTCGATCGCCGCATCAACCCGAACGCGTTTGCTCTGCCCGCGCCCTTCCGTTTTGGAACGGCTGCCGCGACGTATGACGATGTCCGTAACTTCCCTGTAATCAACGAGGACTTCTCTCTGATCAAGAACACGCGAATCACCGAATCGAGCTCTATCGAACTGTCTACGCAGTTTATCAACGCATTCAACCGACATCGCTTCGCTGCCATTAACGTCAACCGGAATACTCCGTTGTTTGGGCAGGCGTCTGGCTCCAACCTTGGCCGTATTGTGACAATTGGCGCGAAGATTCGGTTTTAGTGGGGGCGTGGATTCCTCAACAGGGCTGGCATGTTCAGGCTCGGTTGGCTTGGCTTTGTCGTGCGCATATGCGGTTAGATTGATTTGTTTAGGCTAGAGGCTATCGGAGGCGAAAAGGATGCTCACACGCAGAAGAATACTGGGCGCTGGCTTGGCAGCGTCAATTACCAAAGGTGCGCGCGGAGCATCCAGCGGTGCCATCGAGTTCATCCACCTCACTGACCCCCACGTGATCCATGCGCCCGGCGTACACCCACGGCTATTGGAAATGCGAAAGATGTTCGCAAGCACCATCAGCAACCTCCCGCAAGACCTTGCCAGGTTTGAGCGGGAGGATCTTGGCAGCTTTGTGTTTCTCACCGGAGACCTCGTCGATGTGTATTCGTTTCTTGCGGAAGATGGTGGCGTGGTAGAGAACCAGGTAGAGGCTTTCGCAGGCATTGTGCGTGCAGCGCCGATGCCGGTCTACTGCACATTAGGGAATCATGATGTTCAGCACTATGGCGTCTACGAAGATCGGCTACTGGCAGACCAGAGTGTGGTGGGGGCAGCGCGCGCCGCCTGGATCCGTCAGCTACCCTGCTTTCAAGTTGGCGCTTACTACTCGTTCCGCCGCACACTGAGCGGCGTCACCTACCGCTTCGTCGCGCTCGACAACGGGTTTTATGGCCACCAACCGCCCGATCTTCCGAAGCGCGAGCCCGCCTACACGTTCGGACGCGGCCAATTGGACTGGCTGCGCCGGCTATGCGCGGAACACCCCAATGACCCGCTCATTCTGGGCATCCACATCCCACCCACTGGGGGCATGCTGGAAGAACTGATTGATGCGCTCGGTAGGCGGCAGGCTGCGGTGACGATGTTGGTGGGCCATCTCCATAACCGGCAGGAAGTGATGAAGATCGAAACGCCGAGCCTTACGCTCTATCGCGTGGATACCCCTGGCTATTGCACTTCTCGAAACCACTGGCGAAAGTTAAGGATTGCGGGCGACCGGATTCAGGTGGGCGCGGTTGGTAATCCGTTGGAGATACAGGACGAAATTCGAGTTTTCTAGCCGCTTGTTGAAATAGGTATGGAGTGCCGGTCCGGTGACTCGAATCGCATTGACTGTTGATGAATCATTGACAACTTCCAGTGATTGGAGGGCACCTGAGGGTAGTCGACCTCCGCCCTTTTCGGATTCTTTAGCAAGCTGCTAATACTACTGGGTCATAAAACATAATACACTAGCAGCTTGTTGAAAAACCCACCTTCGCCGCATCCAGCGGGAGTTTCAGGTC
>DAISIM010000078.1:4979-6583 GCA_036821995.1 Bryobacteraceae bacterium | reverse complement strand
TCCCGTGGACGCCTTCATCCTCGCCCGGCTGGAAGCTGAAAACGTGATTCCATCCCCGGAGGCCGCCAAACACGCCCTGCTCCGCCGCCTCTCGTTTGACCTTACAGGCCTGCCTCCGACGCCTGACGAAATGGCAGCGTTTCTGGGGGATTCCTCTACATCCGCTTTTGAGCGCCAGGTCGACCGCCTTCTCGCTTCCCCCCACTTTGGTGAAAAGTGGGCGCGCAACTGGCTCGACCAGGCCCGCTACGCTGATTCCGACGGCTACGAAAAAGACTGGTTCCGCCCTTGGGCCTGGCGCTGGCGTCACTGGGTGATCGACGCGATCAATCGCGACATGCCCTTTGACCAGTTCACCACCTGGCAAATCGCCGGCGACCTGCTCCCTAACGCCAGCACAGATCAGCGCATAGCCACCGGCTTCCATCGAAACACCCTTACCAACCGCGAGGGTAGCGCCGGGAGTTCGTTCCGAAAAGGCGGAATTCGGGGTAGGGAGGCGACTTCCATTTCTCGTTGGTGAACACGTCCACATCCGCCGGATGGTCTACCGCAATCAGTTCCAGCATGTCGAGGTAAGACACCTCGCCGAGTTCCTCCGTGATGCGCAGTTCCAGCTTGCCGTTGCGCTCGCGAAGGTGCTCACCATCGATCCAGATGTACTCGTCGCTATTGGTGGGGAAGTAGCTGCCATCGCCAGACTTCGCACCCAGCGGAGCCACCCCCAGCACATCGGTGATGAAGGTGAACTTCTTGCCATTCCAGGTGAAGATCATGGGGCAGGAGCCGGAGAGCCGCTGCGCTTCCTCGTAGCGATAGGCCTGATTGGTGGTCTGGTTCATCTCGTTCTGGATAAGGCCATGGGGCCAGGTGATGCGGATGGTGTCTGCCTTCTCATGGCGGCGCATCCCCACAAGAAGCGGGGCTCCGGTGTAAAGGAACTTCTGGTAGCGGGCGCCCACCTTTACCTCCACGATGGAGCCCTGGGCGCGCAGTGGAGCCTTTACGCCTTTCAGCGAAATTCGTAGCCAGCGCCCGGTACCGTCAGTTTGGTTGAGGCTGCGAAGCAAGGCGCCATCGCGGGTGACACCCGCAAGGTCAAGGCGGCCATCACCATCGAAATCCGCAGCGGCCAAGGCGTGGCGCTCCGCGAGGCTGGCGGCATCACGAGACTCGGAATAGCTGGAGTTGTCCCCTGACAGCAGAACTCCATCGGCAAGCAGGTCGTGCACGGCCATTCCCGCGAAATCCGCCAGCAGAAAGCTGGAACCAGATGGAAGGCGCTTGTGCAAAGCCCAGCTGCCACGCTGGTTCTTCAACAGATGGACATGGGTTCCTTCGAGAAACAGCAGATCAAGGGTGCCGTTTTGGTCAAAGTCCGCTACCTGGAACTGGTGGGCGTTGGCGGGCACTTCGTTTAGGTCACGCGCCTCGAAGCTGCCGCCGAGGCGGTCTTTGTAGAGCACGCCAGGACGGCCAGCATAGCTGACAACGAAGTCCATTGCCTTGGAGTCAGGAATCTGGCGAATGACGGCGGCATCCACGGGCGTTCCGGGCACGAAGGGGATCGCGTTGGGCTGGCCAGGAATCCGCAAATGGACCCA
>DAISIM010000078.1:0-4969 GCA_036821995.1 Bryobacteraceae bacterium | reverse complement strand
GTAAATCAGAAAGGTCCGGTAGCCGCCGTAGAATTCCTCCACCATCGGCCCGCCGCGGAAGCGGACCCCGCCAGCGCGGCGAGCGCGAGAACAGCGAGCGGAGCCATAGGTAGTGGGCGTTATCCTATCGAATCGCGGGCGTCTGCCGCAATGCGGGATCGCTTCAGAAGAGCAACTTGAGCGCGAACTGGATCTGCCGCGGCGGGATGCTCTGTCCTGTCACCGTACCGAATTGCGGCGAACCGACAAGCGAATTAGGACGCGCCAGATTTGGATGATTCACGGTATTAAAGAACTCAGCGCGGAACTGGAGATTGACGCCCTCTGCCAGCGCGGTGTTCTTAAAAAGCGATGAGTCGAGAGACCAAAGGCCAGGCCCGACCATGGCGTTCACTCCGGAGTTGCCAAGGGTGAACGGGGCGGGGGCGCTGAAGGCGCTGCCATTAAACCACCGGGCTGCGCTGCGCTCGGAGGAATCCAGATACGGCGACACGCCCGCCACGACGTTTGCGCGCGTCGCACGACCGTTGTTCGCCGAGGCGTTGGCCATCAGAACCGTGAACGGGAAGCCGGACTGCGCCTGGAGAATGCCATTGACCTGCCAGCCGCCGAGCAACCGGTGCAGCACGGCCGAGCCGCAAGCGTCCGGGGTTGCGCAAACCGGAATCTGGTACAGGAAGTTCGCGACAAAGCGGTGGCGCATGTCGAAGCCGGTCAGCGCCCGCTCGCTGACGTTGAGGAAGCTCTGCGCCAGTTCGCCCTGAAAGCCCTGGCGGCGGTACGAATTGCCGTCGGAGATCGCCTTGGCCCAGGTGTAAGAGACCGAGAAGGACATCCCGCGCCGCAGCCGCTGCTCGATCTTGGTCTGCAAGCCGTGGTAATTGGCGCTGACGCGGTTGACCTGGTTTTCGATGGTGCCCGCGAACACTTGGCGGCCCACCACCGGCGCCGGGAGCAGCCCATCCGGCAGAGCGGAAATCTCCGGGAGCACCAAGACTTGGTGGAAGCGCCGGGCGTCAAGCCCACCGGGGCCGGGGATGGCATCGTTGTAGGCGTTGCGCGTGTCGAGCTTGTGGCTGACCGAACCCACGTAAGCCGCCTCGACAGCCATGGTGGCGGAGATCTGGCGCTGCACGGCCAGGCTCCATTGCTGCGAGTACGGGGTCCGCAGGTTTTCGTCAATTCCCACGAAGACCTGCCGTAAAGGAGTTCCGCCGATCTGCGGCGCGTCGAGGAAGCCAATGCCACGGATCTCCGGGATGAAGGCGTCGGCGGACTGAATGTCACTCTGCACAAACGGCAGGTTGATCGAGGTGCGGCCGTAGTGTTCGCCGTCCTGCGCGCCGTAAAAAATCCCGGCCCCCGCGCGGACCACCCAACGGTTGCTGCCGGCCGGACGCCAGGCGAGTCCCAGGCGTGGAGCCCAGTTGTTGCGGTCGGGCGCGGTCAACCCGCGGGGCGTGCCGCCGCGTCCGGCGAGAACAATCGGCACCGGCACCTGCCCGACGAGGTTCTGCCCGACGACGTCGTTGAGCGTTGGAATGCCCTTGAAAGACACATTGGACAAACGGTCGAACTTGTCGACGAACGGCGAGGTGTACTCGTAGCGCAACCCGAAGTTGACGGTCAGATTGCGTGTCGCCTTCCAATCGTCCTGGATGAAGCCCGCCCACGCCGACTGGCGCAAGTAAGCGTTCGCCGTCCCGATGGTCCGGCGCTGGGCCGACGGCAGGCCCAGCAGGAAGCTTGCCAGCGCGTCGCCCGAGGTGTCGCCCGCAATTGAGCCGGCGAACTGGTTCGTGTAGTTCGCATTGAAGCGGAAGTCGCCGCGCGGCGTGAAGATCTGAATGATGTTGAACTGGAAGCGGCGGAACTCACCACCCATGCGCAGATTGTGACTGCCTCGATTCCAGGAGAGAATGTTAATCACCTGATATGTGTTGTTGCGGAGGCGCATCGGCAGGAAGAAATTGTCGTCGCCGATGGTCGAGTAGCCAGGGATGGTGATGTTGGGGATACCCCATACCTGAGGTCCGCCGAACTGGACGCCGGGGATGCCGAGTTCACTCACCACGTCCCGCTTGAAGGCATTCTCGCTCAGGCGTTCGAGGCGCAGGCGGGCGTAACCGAGCTTCAACTCATTGACCACCGTCGGGGAGAAGGCGTGCGTCTCGCTGAGCGTGAAGTGCTGGCCGCGCACGTTGCTCACCGTACCTGAGCCGGGCAAGCCGCTGGGAACGAAACCGGTCTCATTGCTCACCGTGTAGCGGCCGAACAGAAAACCATTCTGAAGGATGCGCTGATCGATGCGCCCGGATGGCTGGTTGTTCCGCTGGCGCTGGTTCCGCGTGTCGAGGAGGTTGTTGGTGGCCCCGGGCAGGTTCGGCAACGGGACCAGTTCGGCAAGCATCCGGCGCGCGATCGGATTATGACGGGTCGTGGGGACCGCGTTCCCCGGAAACGGCGAGCGGACGCGCCGGTCTCCCTCCTGCCGGAGTGTGTCCGGGTCAAAGATCGGCCGGGTGAATACACCGTCGCGTTGCGACGCCAGCGGGACAGCCAGAATCCGGCTCTGTCCCTGCACCACCCGCTGCCCCTCGTAGTTCACGAAGAAGAAGGTGGAATCCTTGCGAATCGGCCCTCCGAGCGTGCCCCCGAACTGGTTGAATCGGAACTTCGGGAGTTCGTTGGGATTGTTGAAGGGGCGGGCGTCGAGCGCACTGTTGCGAAAGAAGTAAAAAACACTGCCATGGAACTCGTTGCCGCCGGATTTGGTGACAATATTGATCTGTCCGGAGCTGGAACGGCCGAATTCTGCCGAGTAGTTCCCGGTTTCGACTCTGAACTCCTGGATCGCCTCAACCGAGGGACTCAGGACGTACGCGTTCACGTCGCCATCGGTATTGATCGTCCCATCGAGTAGGAAGCTGTTGTTCTGGGCGCGCCCGCCGCTGACGGACAGGCTGGAGTCCTGGCCGGGGCGCTGGAACAGGCTGGAGGTGCCGCTTTGCGGGCCACCGTTGCCGCCGTTGACGCCCGGCACCAGCAGAGCCAACTCGAGGAACTGGCGGCCGTTCAACGGCATTTCAAGGATGCGCTGCGTATCGATGACATGGCCGAGTGCGGCGGTGTCCGTATTGAGCAGCGGAATGATCGCCTTCACTTCCACGGACTCAGTCTCGGCGCCGGGAGTGAGCGTGACGTCGATGCGGGCGGTTTGGTTCACCTCCAGCGTCACCTGGCGGATGACCTCGGTACGGAAGCCTGGAGCGCCAGCTTCAATCATGTAGGAGCCCGCTGGAAGCGCGGGAGCCCGGTACTCCCCGGTCTCGTTAGTCACGGTCTTGCGTTCGAGGGCCGTGCGCAGGTTCACGATGCGGAGCGAGGCGCCCAGCACGAGTGCCCCGGCGGAATCGGTGACCGTACCCACAAATGTTCCAGTGGCGGTCTGAGCGGCACCGATGGACGAGCTGAGACACAACAATGACAGAATAGTTAAAAACTCTCTCATGGACTTTCTTCTCGAAATCAGTATACGCGCCAATCGTGACAATCCAACAACAACATGAATGTTCCATTTCCTCGCTGGCGAGCGGTTGGTCTTTTGACTCCAGCAGGCGGTTCACAATCCCGATAAGTTGGCGTTGAGCTACCAGCGCTCGCTCTGGGTTGGGGGTCTCACCGAAGCTTGGAAACGGAAGATGCAGCAGCTGCTCTTCATGCACCTTCTGCTCGGTCCGCGCCGAAGTTCGCGGAAGTATGAAAGTAGTACCAAGCGGCCAGCGAACTGTTCAGAACCGCCGTCAGCAACTTTGCCTGCGCCCGCCGCCGCCCATGTCCGCCCCCACGCCCTGCGGCTGTTTACGGCTGCCGATCGCATCCATCTCATCCAGGAACAGCACCGCCGGCCTGCACTGCGCCGCCGCATCGAGCACCCGGCGGATCTCCGCCGCCGTGGAGCCCACCCCCACGCTCATCAACTCCGGGCAGCGCACATGAATGAAATTGGCGCGAAACTCGCCCGCCGTGGCCTCGGCCAGCAGGTTCTTCCCCGTCCCCTGCGGGCCATACAGAAGAATCCCGTTCCGGACCACCGGCGCCCCACCCCGCTTGAACCGGTTCGCGGCCACCATCCGCACCTCGCGCTTGGCCTCGTCCCCTCCGCCAAACGACGCGAAGGTGATCGCCGGAATGTTCGCTTCCACCCCCACACTCACAGTCTCCGCCACCTTGGACGTGGAAACCGCCGCCGCTGCCCCGGCGCGCCGGCGCCGGAACCCGGACAGCGCCCAAACCGTCATGCCCATCCAGACCGCCATGTTGACGAGCGTCAACACACCCGACCCCGCATTAAGCCCCGATACGCTGCCGTCGCCCACGCGATCAAGGTCCCGAGATTCGCCGTCGTGAATGCCGCCACCAGCAGCCTCGCGAAGACGAGCAGCAACCGCGGCACCGGCCTCGGCATCAACAGCAGCGCAAACCAACTCGCCACCAGCGCAATCGGACTCCCCGCCGTCGCATTCGCCCAACTGAACACCACCCGCGAAGCCGCCAGCAGCGCCAAAGCGGCACAGCACCTCCACAACCACGAAACCCGCTGGACCGAATTCGCCCTCCGCGCCCGCTCCTGAAGAAACCCCGCCTCCGCCGCCAGTCCCTCCACACCCCTCCGCAGGCGCTGGCCCACCCAGTACGCCAGCCCCCAATTCCCTGCCTCGGAGCCGAGCACTCGTGGCATGCGGAGGAATCCTCCCGAACAACCTCAGAATAAATGGCACTGCCTCGAACTCCAAAGCCGTTACTGCCGACGTAAGGCCACTGGGCGACCCTGAACCTCGTCACCTAGCCTCGCAGCAAGGGTTTGTGCGCTCGATAGCATTGATTTGATGACGATCACAGGGAGTAGGCGGTCGGATCACCGATTGTCGGCCCTAGTCGATTGACGCTATACACCGGCAGAGGAGCC
>DAISIM010000077.1:0-6781 GCA_036821995.1 Bryobacteraceae bacterium | reverse complement strand
TGCCGGAGCCTCCGCTCCCTCGCTTGCCTGCTTCGGACGGAAGCTCTTGTGACTGGCCCAGGCTTCCACCAGCGTCCCATCCACGCTGAAATGCTCATCGCTCATCAGCCCGTTGGCCTGCTTCAGCACGCGGTCGAAGAAGCCGTCGGCGAGCTTCTCATTCAGCAGCCGGTCGCGGTTCTTGCTGAAGGTCGAGTGATCCCACACCGGATCGTTGAGATCAAGGCCGACGAACCAGCGGAACAGCAGGTTGTAATCGAGTTGCTCCATCAACTGCCGCTCGCTGCGGATGGAGTAGAAGATCTGCAGCAACGACGCCCGCAGCAGCCGCTCGGGTGGAATCGAAGGGCGGCCGGTCTTGCTGTAAAGCTTGGAAAACCACGGCGACATCTCTTTGAGCACCAAGTCCACCATCGGCCGAATCCGCCGCAACGGATGCCTGGCCGGAACCCGCTCTTCGAGAGAGCCGTAAAGGAACATCGACCCCTGCAACTCATCCCGACGCCGCATCCCAGACAGCCTCCCAGATCGTTCGATATCAGATACTGATAAGATGACCTGAAACTCCCGCTGGATGCGGGGAAGGTGGGTTTTTCAACAAGCTGCTAGGTCAACTCCGCCGCCATCGCCCGTTCCAGCAATGCTTTCTTCAACCGCTTCATCAACCCGTTCGAACCCGCGATCTGCTCCGGGTCCCGGTAGTCCTTCAGCACCTCGTGCAGTGCTGCTTCCAGTTTCTTGATGTCCATGCGTCCTCTCATCCTCTCCGAGAACGCCGCCTACACAAAATTGCGGATACCCTCCAAAACCAGCGGCACGTATACATCCTCCCTTGACCCGTCAAGGCCCCGGTTCCGCGAATTCGGAAACCGGAAACGCGTACACTCCCCTAACGTTCGTGAAGTGAAACACAACCAGAGACCTCCGCGTCACAAATGAGACGTTAATCTGAGATAGCCGCTCACGCTTGGGCATCGCTACAAAGGCTGCCTTAGCAAACTCCCTTGCCTTGGCCTGTTGCTCCACTTTCCCTGCTCCATTCCACGGGGAATTCACAAAGCTCAAGGTCAGATACTGCCCATTCTGGAGATGCACTCCCACGTCCCGGTGTCCGGTGGACTTGGCAACCGCGTTCCGAACTTCATTCAGTTCGCCTAAAGTCCCGGCCATATCTCGCACCGTATTGCAGCCCGGCAGGAAGCACACCAACAAGGTCCATAACAAAACACGCAATCGCAGGTGACGCATCGCTCCACTCTCCCCACCCAGAACCGTTAGTTTATCTCAGTCACTTCTGTCTGAAAATCCAACAAAATGACCGCGCCAGCATGCAACCCACGCCCGATCTTGGTTCCAAGCTGAGGTCCTTGAATCCATCTTCTAGAACATCCAGTTAGTATCGCCGACAAATCAGAAGGAATACGGTTACATTCACCGCCACCACAAACCAAAATCTACGCTGGAAAGACTCCTTGCTTGTCTTATGGCGCAGGAATTGTTGAGCCACAATCGCTCCAGGCCATCCACCTGCTAGCGCCAATAGTTGCAGGAAGTACTCTGGGGTTCGCCACTCGTTACTTTGTGCGGCTGACTTGTCAAGAACATAAGCCACCAACGTCACCATACTCAGCAGCGGATAGCCAAGCATTGCCACGCCCGGAAGTGCCCCCTTCCACTGCAGCCAGAGACAAACAACCAGGAATGCAGGGATTGCAGATAATGCCCCCACGCTAAGGGGTGGGGCAGTTTGTAGACGGCGGTGCGGGGATAATCCAGCGCCGCCCTCGATCTCCGCATTTCGGGCACAGGGTTTGCCGTCCTTCCCAACCTCCACCTCAAAGGTGATTCGCTGCAAAACGCAAGGCCGCATTCCATACGCCGGAAAGGCCTTGATATGCGCAAAGAGGTCAGGCCCTCCGGTGTCTGGCCGGATGAAGCCGAAGCCTCGCTCGTCATTCCAATAAGTCAGCGTACCGGTTGCGCGCATTCGTTATCGGGAAACCGTCCTCTCCCATTAGGTGGCATCCCACCTGCAAATATAGCTCACACATCCTCTGAATCGACAGAATCCGCCTGTAGGGGCTGCCAGACCCGACCGGACCCAATGGAGTAGCGAGGCAATCTCACGCGCCATAGATTGAATTGGAGACAAAGGCTCTTTAGCTGGGCACGATTTGTAGTCGCAGGCTTGTACAGGCGAAGGGACCTTTCGGAAGAGTCGCAGTCTCCGCTTTCCAGGGCTCGAGAGCGTACACGCGAAATGTGGGGGCTTCCATCCTGAATCGGTACTGGCCCACTGGAAACGGATACGCTCTAAAGCACCGGTTTGACGATATCGGCACCTTTGTGTCGCTGGGGCCTTCAATCATCAGTCTCATCTGATGGACGTGTCTTGCCCCTTTGGGGCTGCTCGCGGCAGGGGGGCGGGCGGAGGGGGACAGTCCCGCGCCTGGATTGCGGGGCGCTGCGCGAGGGGGTTCGCTTGGGCGCCAAGACAGTCCCCTTTCCGGGGTGGGGGGCGCGTGGGGGACACTACCCCACCCGTGGCGTGAGGCGAGATTACTGGAGCAGTTGGAGGAGCCCGGCCTCATCCAGCACCGGTACCCCTAGGGCGCGGGCCTTATCCAGCTTTGAGCCTGCTTCCTCGCCCGCTACCACGTAGTGCGTTTTCTTGCTGACCGAACCGGTCACTTTGCCACCTGCATCCTCAATGCGCGCCTTGGCATCGTCGCGGGTTATGGTGGGCAGGGTTCCTGTTAGGACGAAGGTCTTTCCGGCCACGCCCGCCACCTGTGCGGTGGGCTGGGGCGCGTCGTAGGTGAACTGCAGGCCGGCTTTTCCCAGGCGATCCACCAGCGCGACGTTGCGCTGGTCCTCAAAGAAGTCGCGAATGCTGCGTGCCACTTTCGGGCCGATCTCTTCGGCGCGCTGCAGGTCCTCTTCCGATGCTGCCATCAGGCCGTCGATGGATGGGAATGCAGCCGCCAGGAACTGGGCGGTACGCTCACCGACAAAGCGGATCCCCAAAGCGCTGATCACCCGTGGCATGGGCTGTTGCTTCGATTTCGCAATCTGCGCCACCAGGTTCTGGGCGCTTTTCTTGCCCATCCGCTCCAGGGCTTCCAATTGTTCCGCTTCAAGGCGATAGAGGTCACTCACGTCCCGCACGAGTTCCGCATTCAGGAGCTGATCGACAATGGCATCGCCTAGTCCGTCGATGTCCATCACGGATCGCGAGGCAAAGTGGAGAAGGCTCTCGCGCAGCTTGGCGGGGCAACTGGCGTTGACGCAGCGGTAAGCCACTTCGCCCGGTTCCCGCACCACGTGGCCATCGCACACAGGGCAGGCCGCGGGCATGGCAAACTTTTCCCTCTGCGCGCCTTGCGCAAGCACGCGCACCACCTTTGGAATCACGTCGCCGCTGCGCTCCACCAGCACGGTGTCCCCGGCGGCAATACCCAGCCGTTCGATCTCGTCCATGTTGTGCAGAGTGGCGCGGGATACGGTGACGCCTCCTACGACGACTGGCTTCAGGTTGGCCACTGGAGTTAGCGCCCCGGTGCGCCCCACCTGCACGGTGATCTTCTCCAGCACCGTCTCGGCCTGGCTGGCGGCGTACTTGAATGCGATGGCCCAGCGTGGAGCCTTTGCCGTCCAACCCAGGGCCGTCTGTTGCGCACGGGAATCCACCTTGGCCACGACGCCATCGATTTCGTAGGGCAGCGAGGGCCGCAGGGTTTCCCATTCCTGAATGGCAGACAGAAGGTAAGGCAATCCGTCGCAGCGGCGGCGCTGCGGATTGACCTTGAAGCCCATCGCCGCCAGCGCTTCCAGGCATTGCCACTGGCTGTCAAAAGCGGGGGCACCATTCACCAGCAGGAAGTACGCGTAGAAATCCAGACGCCGCGATGCGGTAATTGCGGGATCGAGAACGCGGAGTGCCCCAGCCGCGGCATTCCGGGGGTTGGCGAACAAGGGAAGTCCCTCGGCCTCGCGTTGCTGGTTCAACCGCTCAAATGCGGCACGCGGCATCACCACTTCGCCGCGCACCTCAAAGTCAGCGGGCAGCGCATGGCCCAGAGTTTCCAGCCGTGCCCGCAGGGGGATGCTGCCGATGGTACGTGCGTTTTCAGTAACCACCTCGCCTTCCTGCCCGTTGCCGCGTGTGATGGCGATGTTGAGCGCTGCCTCGCGGTATCGCAAAGCCAGCGACAGCCCGTCCAGTTTCAGTTCCGCGACATACTGAAAGGGGGGCCCGCCAAGCAGTTCGCGGATCCTGCTGTCGAAGGCACTCAATTCGCCTTCGTTCAACGCGTTATCCAGGCTGAGCATGGGGGAACTGTGCAGCGCCGTTTGCATGCCGGCACGCGGTTGCCCTCCCACGCGCTGGGTGGGCGAATCCGGTGTTCTCAGCTCTGGATGGGCCTCCTCCAGGGCCTGCAGGTGGCGCATCAACCCGTCGTACTGGGCATCGCTGATGGTGGGTTGGTCAAGGACATAGTAACGATGCTCATGCTGACGGATCTCCTCACGGAGGCGCATTGCTTCGTCGATTGCGGATTGCGGAACCATTCGCGTTTATTATAGGGATTTAGCGTGGTCGCTTCCCACAGTAAAAGTTTCTGGTGTTGTCCGTATGCCAATGGCACCCTCAACCCGCGTGATCTATAATCCGGAAGCCGGTGGCCTCCGCCGTGGCGGAGCGGGTATGCTGCAGGATGCCATTCAGTACCTGGGAGCCCAAGGCACGCCCGCCACCCTTTGCGCCACCACCGGCCCGAACACTGCCGGTGAGATCGCCCGCAAGTTGGTGCAGGCTGAGGGCGTATCCCGGATTCTGGTAGCAGGTGGCGACGGCACCTTGAATGAAGTGTTGAATGGAATCGTTGGGCTGGATGTCGAGTTGGGTGTCCTGCCTGCCGGCACCGCTAACGTGCTTGCCAACGAACTGGGTATCGGCCGCTGGAGCAAGGCCTTGGCCACCGTCGCGTCCTGTCATCCCCAGCCTGTGCCTGCGGGAGTGCTGGAGTTTCCCGACGGGTCGCGCCGCCACTTCCTTATGATGGCCGGAGCCGGTTTCGACGCCCGGATGGTCTATCACGTGGACCCCGCGATGAAGCGGAAAGTGGGCAAGCTGGCCTATTGGATGGCAGGTCTTTCCCAGCTTGGGCGTAAGCTGGAACAACTCCGAGTCCACGTGGACGGGCGCGAGATGCAGGGCTCTTTCTGCCTTGCAAGCCGCGTCCGCAACTATGGGGGCGACCTGGAGATTGCCCCCACCATTCGACTTACGGATGACGACCTGGAGGTGGTGCTGTTTGAGGCTACGCTCACCGCCACCTATCTGGCCCACCTCGCCAATGTGTTGGCCGGTCGCGTGCAATCGGCCCAAGGCATCACCACCTTGCGAGCCCACACGATTGAACTTTCCCCTGCCGGCGACGAGCCCGTTCACCTTCAGGTAGATGGCGAACATGCAGGATTCCTCCCTGTGCGGATTCGCACCTGCCCGGGTGCCCTCCGCTTATTGACACCCCCCGCCTACCTGCGTCGTCTCTCCCCGAGGGCAGCCTGATTCCCACCAGCGTACGAAAAGGATTGCGATGGACCCGCTGACGAACTCGCTGGCCGCTTTCACCTTGGCCCGCACGGGTCTGGGGCGCCTGTTGCCCCGAGGTGACCTGGTGATGATTGCCGCCGTAAACCTGCCGGATCTGGACGTTCTTAGCCTGCTGGCGTCACCAGCCTATCTGCTCACCGGTGTGGGCGGTCCACTGCACTCGGTGGCTGCCGCTCCTGTGTTAGCCGCAGCCTTTGCCGCTGGCCTTTGGCTCTTGTCCCGCCGTACGCTATCTCTGATCCGGCTCTTTGTGTTGAGCCTAGCCGCACTGGCGCTGCGCCTGGTTGTTGACCTGATGCCGGTGTATGGCGTGCAGCTACTCTATCCCTTCAGCGACGCGTGGTTCCGCGCGGGCATTCTGCCCTATATGGATCCCTGGCTGCTGTGCCTGTTGCTGACCTTCGCATTCTGGCCCCTGCTCTCGCACCTGGTGAATGTCGAGATGGGCATTCGCAAGACCGCCGGACAAGGGCTGGCGGTGGCCACGCTTCTGCTTGCAGGCGTGTATTGCGGCTACCGCGCCGGGAACATCGCTGAGGCGCTGAGTGTCGTTCCCAACCACAGTTACGGCGGGGAAGTACCTCTGCGCGAGGCCTGCTATCCCAACCAGTACAGCCTTGCCCGCGTTCATTGCGTCCTGGAAACCGACACAGGCATGGTGGAGGTGGATTACTTCCCCGGCGATTCGTACGACGCTACCGAAGCGCGGATCTTGAAGAAAACCACCCGCCCGCAAGGCCAGCTTGCCCAATATCAAAGCGAGTGGTTCCGCCAACTGGAGCCGCGACTGCGGATGCCCTATTGGACCGTATATCCGGCAGGCATTCCCGCTGATGCCAACGAAGCAATCCTCAGCGATCTATGGCTGGCACCCGAACCCTATCCAATTTTCCGTCTACGTGTATTGCTGGATTCACAGGACCGTGTTCTGGAAGAAAGCATCCGCATCGAGTTGTGGGACTGGAAGCAGATGGAAGCGGTCCGCCAGCCCTGAGCACCGGGAGGATGCCTCAATGCGGCAGCCGGCCCTACCGCGCTTTTCGGCAGCTTCAGGCGGCATGGGAATGGTGTAGCTGGGGCGGTGCGCCGGAGCCGCAGCATCGTTTGTATTTCTTTCCGGAGCCGCAGGAGCAGGCGGCATTGCGAGCGGGCTGTTTGCGG
>DAISIM010000076.1:4980-7285 GCA_036821995.1 Bryobacteraceae bacterium | reverse complement strand
GGCCGCAGTTCCTTGGGGGAAAGAGGGTAACGCGATGGCGAATCCTATCGTGCGAAACGAACTTCGGATGCTTCGGAAGGATCCCGGATACTGGTTGGCGATTGCCCTCCTGGGCGCTTTCTTTGCCTACGGTTTTTACACAGGCTTTCTTTGGCTGGCGGAGGCACGAAGCCAGCACGACACGTTCCTACAGGCAGCCCGCGAAGCGCGCACGGAGTTGGTCCAAGGGCTCACGAACGCGGAACCCGGCAAGGAGTCCTCCGTCCGTGGCGCCATGCCCTACGCACCCAGAAGCGCTGCCGCGCTGCCGCCATCGCAATTCCTCGCGCTTTCTGTGGGGCAGGCCGATATGCTACCGTCCACCGGCACCGTCAGTCTGTTCGCCACGCCAGAGTCGGTAATGAATGCCGTGAACATCAGGAATCCGGCCGCATTGTTTCAGGGCCACTTCGACGCGGCGTTTGTGCTGGTGTTCCTTTTCCCGCTGGCAATCCTCGCTGTCTGCTTTAATGTCCTTTCCGCCGAACGCGAGCAGGGCACGTTAACGCTTGCCCTCGCCAACCCGATCTCCGTTGCCAGATTGCTCTTCTCCCGCCTTTGGGTCCGCTCCGCCGCAGTCGTTCTACCTGCGATAGCGTTTGTCATCGCTGGACTTCTGATCACCGGGTGGCCACTTGGGGAGGACGCCGGCGCGAAGCTGGCCTTGTCGTCCCTTGCCATCGTGGCCTACGCCGCTGTTTGGATTTCGCTGGTGGCTTTGGTGAACACCACACGTTGGAGTTCGTCCACGAATGCCATCGTCCTCGGCGCGCTATGGCTGTTCCTCGCCATCGTGGGTCCGGGCCTGCTGGCCTTGAGCGGCGAGTTGCTCTATCCGTTGCCTCCGCGAGGGGAACTAGTGAATGAAGCCCGGCTCGTATTGGTGGAAGCCGACAAGCAAGGGGATCGCGTGATGGGCGATTTGCTGCAATTGCACCCCGAACTGAAAGGTCCAGCAAGCGGGAATACCGTGGTGGATAAGGGGACACTGGAATACTATGCCGTCATTCAGCAAGCGGTTGCGAAACAGCGGCCACGCCGCGAAGCGTTCCAAGCAGCGTTAGATCAACGCGAGAGTTTCATCAATGGATTGTCCTTGCTGAGCCCGCCGGTTTCCTTCCGAAGCGCACTGAATCGTTTGGCGGGTACCGGGCCTGATCGATTCCGCCGCTTTGAGAAGCAAACCATGGCGCACCTGGAAGCCATAAAGGAAACGCTGGCCCCTCGCATGTTCCTTGGACCTTTGCTGAGCCCTGCCGACTATGAGAAACTGCCCGCCTTCTCTTTTGAGGAGGAACCAACCTCCAGCCTGGCAGCGGCAGTGCTGAATCCCTTCGTGTTGTTTGCCGCCATTGCCATCCTCATCTTTGTGATCGCCGCGCGGCGTGCGCGCAGCTTCGCTATTGCGAACTGAGTGAGTGCGCCTATTGTCGTAACCAGCGAAAGGAACGGAGTATGCTCGAAGCCATTAACCTGACCAAAACCTACGGCGACACCACAGCCCTCGACAGCCTGAATCTCAACGTGCCAGCGGGAGAGATCTTTTGCCTGCTGGGAGCAAATGGTGCCGGCAAAACAACAACCATCAATCTCTTCCTCCATTTTGTGAGTCCCACCGGAGGTGACGCCCGGGTGAATGGGCTTTCCGTGCCCAAAGAGCCCCTGAAGACAAAAGAGTTTCTGGCTTACATTCCGGAACAGGTAATGCTCTACCGCAATCTCACCGGGCTCGAGAATATCGACTACTTCGCTGCCTTGGCCGGAAGGCAGAGAAGCGAATCCGAGTTGCTCGGCTTCCTCTCCCGCGTTGGCTTAAGCGAAGAGATCGCACGCCGCCGTGTAAGCAGCTATTCGAAGGGCATGCGCCAGAAGGTTGGTATTGCCATCGCCCTCGCCAAGCAGGCCAAAGCGCTCTTGCTGGACGAACCCACCAGCGGCCTCGATCCCAAGGCATCTAACGAGTTCAGCGAGTTGCTAAAGCAACTCAGCGGGGACGGCGTCGCCGTGCTGATGGCCACCCATGATCTCTTCCGGGCCAAAGAAACCGGGCATCGAGCCGGCATCATGCGCGAAGGGGTGCTCCGCGAAGTGCTCACCACCAGCGAGATCGGCCACGCGGACCTGGAACAGATCTACCTTCGCCACATGCACGGCTAACTCACCGTGCCTTCTCGACCGCCGGACAAGGCCAGCATAGATTGCCGGGAGGCCCGGCAGGGGAACCGCAGGGACATGACCGATACCACTGGCACCTCACAAACAAGAT
>DAISIM010000076.1:3994-4970 GCA_036821995.1 Bryobacteraceae bacterium | reverse complement strand
CCCACGGAAGCGCAAACCTGCATGGGCGCTGCACGCGCAGTTTCCGATCCGCGCGGCATCGCCGGCGACATCACCGAACGGCTGCTACTGCTGGCAGGCATCCGTCCCGGGATGCACGTGCTCGACATCGGCTGTGGTCAGGGCGACGTTTCGTTGCTAGCCGGTGCGATGGTGGGCCCATCCGGGTCCATTGTTGGGATAGACCGCAGCGAAGTGGCATTAGCGATCGCCCGGGAACGCGCCGCCACCGCGGGTCATTCTAAGTCGGACTTCGTTCACGCCGACCTCGACGATGCTTCGCTTTCCCTTCCTCCCTGCGACGCCATCATCGGAAGGCGTGTATTGATGTACCTTCCCAGCCCCGCGGAGACACTTGCCCGTCTCGCCAAGTTCCTGCGCCCTGGTGGCGTGGTTGCCTTCCAGGAACACGATGGGCTGATGGTGCCCGCCTCCTCCATTCCCTTTCCCCTTCATGAGCAGGTGACGCGCTGGGTATGGGAAACCGTGGAACGGGAAGGTGCGAACCGCAGGATGGGATTCAAACTGCCCTCTGTGTTCGCGCGAGTTGGATTGAAGCTGGAGGGTCTCCGTGCTGAGGCGATTACCAGCACGAAGACCACGCCGCATCCCATTGGAGCGATCGTCCAGGCAATGCTTCCCCGCATCGTAAAGCAAGGCGTCGCAACCGAGGAACAGATTGGAATCGAGAGCCTAGCGGAAAGGCTTCGATTGGAGCTTGAAGCCACCGACGGCGTGTTCATCAGCGATATTGCGTTCTACGGTTGCGCACGCAAGTTACCCGCCGAAGCTAACGTCTGAAGCCGCCGCGGAAGCAGACCCCCAACTGACCGCACAGTAGCGGTCCCGCGTCAGCAAGTTCGTTGACAACCTCAAGCCGAAGAAGAAGGTGCCCCGCTAGCAGCGTTGCGCCGTTCGTTGTGGCAGCGGCCGCACCACAATGAAGGCGCCGGGCCGC
>DAISIM010000076.1:0-3984 GCA_036821995.1 Bryobacteraceae bacterium | reverse complement strand
GCTAGGATGACAGTTGGTGACCGGGGATCTGTTGTGTGGGCACCGTGCGTATCGTCAACCATCGGTTCCATTTCCTTTCCCCTCTGCCGGATGGAGTTCCCCATGAAGCGCTTTCTGCTAACCACTGTCCTGCTGTCTACTGCCGTGTTGGTGCTGCCCGGTCTGTTGCCCGCCGCGGATCGCGAAGTAACGCTTTCGTTCGCCGCGATGGTGGGGGATCGGCCGTTTGCCTGCGGGGAGGAATATCCGCACATCGGCACCACCGATTCGAAGATCCGGCCCCGCGATTTCCGGTTCTATGTGTCGAATGTCCGGCTGGTGGACCGGTCAGGGAAAGAAGTCCCCGTAACCCTCAAGCAGGACGGGCTGTGGCAGTTGGACGATGTAGCGCTGCTGGACTTTGAGAACGGCGCGGGCGGCTGCTCCAATGGCACGCCCCAGACCAATACCGCCGTGCGTGGCACGGTGCCGGAATGTCAATATGGAGAGATTCGTTTCGAAATGGGGATTCCCTTCCACAAGAACCATCTGGACGTGACCGCACAGCCTTCGCCCTTGAACATCACCGCGCTCTACTGGGCCTGGAACAGCGGACACAAGTTCGCGCGCCTGGATTTTTCCAGCATGGGACAGCCGCGCGGTGTGGCTGTGCATTTGGGTAGCACCGGTTGCACGCCGGATGCAACCAGTTCCACCATCCCCACTACCTGCGCCAACCCGAACCGGCCGGCGGTGAGGATTGCCGGCTTTGACCCGGACAAGGACCACGTGGTGGCGGACCTCGCGGCGCTGCTGCGCGATGCGAACGTCGATGTGCGCGGCGAACACTTCGCGGGTTGCATGTCCGGTCCGAACGACCCGAGTTGCCAGCCGATGTTCGCCGCACTGGGGCTTCCCTTCGGCCAGAGCCCCGCGGGCGAGCAGAGATTCTTCCGCCTGCAACACGGCGGCGCGGTGCAAAGCGCAAAGCGGATAGCCGGGAACTGATTAACTCATGCGGATCGGTTGGGCATTGGTGCTGGGGATGGGCCTGCTGGCGGCGGGGGTCGTCCTGTGGGCGCACGATGCCCATGGCCGTTCCACGGCGCCACCGGAAGCGCGGCGTCTGCGCAGCCCCATCCCCCGCAGTCCCGAACACGCCCAAGCGGGTCGCGCCGCTTACCAGCGTTTGTGCGCTTCCTGCCACGGGCAGGACGGCCGCTCCCGCACGCCTCTGGCGGGCACCCTTGCCCGCCGGCCCACTGACCTGGCCAATTATCTGATGGACTCCATGAAAGACGGTGAGATCTACTGGGTGGTGACCCATGGCATCGAAGCCGGCATGCCCGCCTTCGGCGATGCACTCCAGGAGGAAGCCCGCTGGCAGGTGGTGCAGTATGTCCGGGCGCTGCGGGAACAGCAAGCCGCGATTGACCGCCAGAAGCTGGGTTCGTATCGGTGGAATCTGCCGCCCGGCTTTCCACTGCCCAATGTGCCGCCCGACAATCCGATGACGGCCGCGAAGGTGGAACTGGGCCGTCACCTCTTCTACGACGCGCGGCTCTCCGGCAACCAGACGCAATCCTGCGGATCGTGCCACCAGCAGGAACTGGCCTTCACCGACGGCAAGGGACGCAGCGTGGGATCCACCGGAGAAGCCCATCCGCGCTCCGCGATGAGCCTGGTGAACCTCGCCTACACACCCGCGCTCACCTGGGCGAATCCGCTGCTGCGGCGGCTGGAGGCCCAGATGGCCGTGCCGCTCTTCGGCGAGCATCCGGTGGAAATGGGCATGGCCGGGCGGGAGGCCGAATTGCTGGCAAGGCTGCGCGCCGAACCCCGGTATCCCCCGCTCTTTCGCGAGGCGTTTTCCGGCGGGGCTGACCCGTTTACCGTCCGCAACGTCATCTACGCCATCGCCAGTTATGAGCGCACCTTGCTTTCGGGCGATTCGAGCTACGACCGCTACCGCCGCGGCGACGACCCTAACGCGATTTCCGAGGCGGCCCGCCGCGGTGAGCGGCTGTTCTTTAGCGAGGAACTAGAGTGCTTCCACTGTCACGGCGGCTTCAACTTCACCGGAACCGTGGACTACTACGAGAAGGGCTTCGCCGAAGTGGAGTTCCACAACACAGGCCTCTACAACCTGCCCGGCGACCTTTCTTACCCCAGCCCCAACGTCGGGCTCTACGAATTCACGCAGAACCTGGACGACGTGGGGAAGTTCAAGGCGCCCACGCTACGCAACATTGCGGTGACGGCCCCGTATATGCACGATGGGTCCATCGGGACCCTGGATGAGGTGATTGACCACTACGCAGCGGGCGGACGAACCATCGCCGAAGGCCCTTGTGCGGGGGAGGGCTCGCGCAACCCGAACCGGAGTGAGTTCGTAAAGGGCTTTACCCTCAGCGCCGGACAGAAAGCGGATCTGCTGGCGTTTCTGAACAGCCTGACCGATGAGACCCTGCTTTCCAATCCAGCCCTGGCCGACCCCTGGAACCCGGCGCCGGAAAGCCGGCGGCGCAAGCCACCTACGCACACCGTGCGTGGCGAGGTGCTGCGGGTGTACGCCGAAGACGGCGCGCTCTCCATGACCCATGAGGAGATCCCCGGTCTGATGGCGGCCATGCGCGGTCCCGGAGGGATGGAGTTCCTGGTGCCGGACGCGACGGTGCTGGAAACGCTCGCCCCGGGCGACCAGGTAGAGGCAGCGGTACGGCGGCAGGGTGCGGAATATGTGCTGGAGGGAATCCGGATCGTCAAGCGCCAGGGAGGCCGCTTGCCATGAAGCGCCGCAGCTATCTCAACGCCTGCCTGGCGCTGCCCTTCGCGCTGCCGGTGCTGCGGGCCATCGGCCAGGACCGCACGGGAACAGCCGCGAAATCCGGTGACGGGAAGCCCCAAAAGACCACGGCCAACACTCGTCGCCTTCCGCTGAAAGGCCTAGTGCGAGCGCTGGTGCCGGAAGAGCGGCTGGCGATGATTCGCCACGAACCGGTGGAAGGCTGGATGCCTGCCATGACGATGGAATTCGAGATCCGATCCCCGGAAGAGTTCCGCCGCCTGCGCAAAGGGGACGCCATCGCCGCGACCGTGGTGGTGCGCGACGACGGCGCCTACTGGCTGGAAAATGTCACGGTCACCAACAGCGCGAAGCCGCATTGACGCTTTGCCGGGCTTCGCCGGTTCGCGAAACGCTATGGCTTCGCAGGCTCCTTGTAAGCCACCAACTGAACGCGGGAAAAGGTGGGCGGAAGACCCTGTTGCCGTTCTGCAACAGCCAGGGTGTCTTCATAGAACAGCACGCGGAGCGAGTCAAAGACCTTTGGCAAGGAATTCGTGGGATGGCCGGGTGGGACGCGCACTCGCACTTTGAAGTTCTCCGCGTCCTTCACATCGGCGTGGTAACCCTCGACAACCAGTAATCCGCCGGGCTTCAGAGCGGCAAGGATGCGTGGCGCACTCTCCAACAGCAGAGAGTGCATATTGGCGGCGACAATGAGGTCCCACTTTTCCTTGCCGAGATCCCATTCGCGGAGGTCCGCCTTGACGGCGTCGAGACGGAGCTTGCGTGTGCCGGCGATCTCGCTCACCTGCCGAATGGCTTCGTCGGATAGGTCAACCCCCGTCACCTCCCAGTCCAGTTCGGCCAGATAGATGGCGTTGCGGCCCAGCCCCATCCCGAAGTCCAGCGCTTTGCCGGGGCGGAGCCCCTTCACGGCCTTGGGAAGCGCCGGCGTCGGCCCGGTACGGAGCGGAGAGTCGGGGCGGCTATACATCTCGTCCCAGACCTTGCCTGCGTTCGAACCCATGGCTGGAATGGCACCGAAAATCTGGAAGGTTTGGCGCGGTAGGAACTCAATCTCCTCCAGCACGCGGTATCCCGCCTTCGCCATCTCCTGCTGGACGAAGATCTCTCCTGCTGGACGAAGATCCCTGCTGGACGAAGATCCGGGGACAGACACATTAACCCCCGAACTTTTGGTGAGAGGAATGGCGGCG
>DAISIM010000075.1:0-7514 GCA_036821995.1 Bryobacteraceae bacterium | reverse complement strand
TTCCCAAGCTGGACGTCGTGGGTTCGAGTCCCATCTCCCGCTCCATAGAAACAATAACTTACAGTCTGTTCTTAAAGTAATATTCAGTGAGAAATCGGAGTAATCGAGGTTTCTTCGGTTCCTTCCAGGCCTCCAAGCTGCTGAATCGACAGGAAATCTAGATCCTCCACCCGCGCTGGACGTTGCTCCTTGAAGATTTTTCTGTAACCCCCTGAAAAACAAAGTGCTGCAGGGCTACCCTCTCAATCCGAACATCCCACCATCAAATGCAGATCGCGCTCAACGCATGGGGGCTCCTGCGCAACAATAGCGCTCAGCGGGGCCCACGAATACAGGCCATTTCTCGGACTTCGCTGTGTTCTGGCCTGTAGTTCTGCAGTAACGCCAGAGCCAGAGTAGCCGAAGCCTGCACGATGCCAGGCCCCGCAACGGTCTCTGGCGAGGCTGCTTGCGCTTATAACAAGTCCAAAACTTGCTGCCGAAGAGCAGCGCATTCCAGCACGAGCCGGTGCCGCGGCAGGAGGAAATCCCAAAGGCATGTAGCAATCGCGACCAAGACCGATTTCATCAAGCGAATCGTATCGAGTCCGCACGAAGCTACAAGAGCGCAGGTTCCCAAGTCGCAAAATCTACGTTCCGTTGGGATTTTGAGGACCGACAGGATGCGCTGAGGTCAGGGAAGAGGCGCACACTGTGGTTCTGCATTCCGGTGAAATCATGATCACCAACCCCGGCACACTACGTCATACTTCCTACCTTCCAGGCGCCTACGATCCACGAAGAACGGGCAGGATGCACGTCCAACCTGCACTGGCCGAATCCTAGAGCGCGAGAGATACTGCCTCCTTTGAGGGCGTAGCGTTGATGCTGTCTCGCGAGCTCATGTGCATGCTCATTGCCGAGACGGGTCTGCTGCCTTGCGGTGTCGCGGCCACATTTCGCGGTTCGCTCCGCGCGCAACCGCTGGTCGCCTATGCGAAGCGCCCGGTCCGATTTTTCGCTCAACAGCGTACCGGGATCAGCACCTACCTGGATTCCTAAATTCGGCAGTTCGTAATGGATGTGCTCTGGAGCTGGCGCCCTGAGGGCATCATCGCGGACGCGGCCATCAAGTCCGTTGCGTTTAGCCTGGGACGTAAACGCACATCGCTGCTGCTACAAAGACCGAACTGGTTAAACGAATCGTGTCGAGACCACACGAAAGAACGACATGTCCCGCTGCCGCGCGCCCCAGATCTATATGCCAGTGGGATCTTGCGGACCCACTGCTCCTTGAACGCCACCGATCGGAATCGTTCCGCATGTAGAATCGGCAGATCAGCCTCCCCAGCCGCCACCCAGCGCCCGGTAGAGCGCCACGTGAGCTAGCAGCAGATCCCGTTTCGATCTCACCACCCGATCCTCGGCATCGGAGAGGGAACGCTGCGCATCCAAAACGGCCCGAAAGTCCGTCAAACCAGCCTGGTAGAGGCTCGTCACCAGCCCTAAGGCATCCCGCTGGCCCGTCGCCGCCTGCTCCCAGATCCGGACCGCAGTCTCGCCGCTGCGGACCGAAGCGACAGAGTCTTCGACCTCCTGGATCGCCTGATTCGCCAGCAACTGGTAGCGTATGGCTGCCTGCCGCTCTCGGGATCCCATCGCTTCGATATTCGATTTCACGGCCCCGCCTGTGAAGAGGGGAATCCGGATTGTCGGTCCCACGGCGAAGAATCTGGACGCCCCTAGCGTCAGGTTGCCGGCTTCGTTCGATTGCCGCCCAAAGCTGCCGGTGAGCGAGATCTGGGGATACCGATCCGCCCGCGCGAGGCGCTCATTGGCGATCGCCGCCTGGAGTTCGAAGCCCGCCTGCAATAGGTCCGGCCGCCTTTGCAGCAGGTCCGCCGGAATGCCCGCGGGGGCAACTGTGGGCGGCGCAGGAAGATCCACCGTTTCACTGAGTGCGCGTTCCAACCACGCCGTGTGGCGGTTCAGAAGAACAGCCAGGGCATGCTGTAGTCTTGCCCGCTCGTTGGCCAACTCGGCCAGTGTCGCATCCGCTCCTGCCACCTGCGCCTCAGCCTGCACCACATCCAGCTCCGGTACAAGCCCCGCCTCGAATCGGCTCTTGGCCAACTCGGCGGATTCCTTGTGTAACTCCAGCATCGCCGTCGCCGTTCGAATCTGCTTCTCCATGGCGCACAGCGAGAAGTAGCGATGTCCTACATCTGCTGCAAGTGCGGCGCGTATTGCCTGTGCGGCAGCCTCGCTCGCAGCCAGTTGCGCGTGACCGGACTTCTTTGCCGCATCTCGCTTCCCGAACAGACCCAACTCCCAACTGGCATCGAAGCCCAGTGAGTATACGTTGCGGTCCTCGTTAAGGACGGGCAATCCTACCAGTCCGATCGCGCTTCCGGCGCCGCGCGTCCGCGAATAGGAGTCGGACATGCGAATCTGCGGCCGGTACCCGGACAACTCTCCCCGCAGGCTGGAACGTGATTCGACGATGCGTTCCTTGGCCAGCTCAAAATCCAGATTCCGGACCAGGGCTTCCTCGATCAATTCCTGCAGGCGCGCATCGCCGAAGCGCTTCCACCATTCGGCGAGATCCTCAGCGGGCTCCGCACGCTGGCTTTCGTGGAAGGAAACCGGCACTTTGGGAGCCAGCGCCTTGGAGGACCGCGACGCGCCACAGCCAATTGCCAGGAACGGGCTGACTGTCAGGACGAAATAGACACACAGGTTTCGCATTGGCCTCCTCCCCTTCCTTATGGCCTCTTCTGCATGGAGAGCATTTGGCCGGCTGGCTCCTGGGCCTCGATATACACGTCCATCTGCTGTCCCACGTAGATGTTTGCGCCGTCATTTTTGAACCGATACACTACTTCCAGTACGCGGGTATCGACACGCTCCGTCCCGCCTTGACCGAGGTTCTTTTTCGGCTGGATGTACGGTTCGATGCGAACGAACTCCAGATCCACCCGGTGCCTGGACATGCCGCGCATGGACGCGACGGCGTGGGCGCCCCGCTTCACACGCCACGCATCCTCCTGGTCAATCTCCGCACGCAGGAGGAGGTCCTGGGTGGAACCGAGCACGATCGCGCCCTCGCCCCCGCCCGGCTGCAGATACTCGCCAGGCTGCACTCTTACACGCAGGCATGTGCCTCCTACGGGAGCCCGGATGGTGAGCCTGTCGAGATCGGTTAGTGCCGCTCTCAGCAGCGCTTCGGCCTCTCCCACCTGCGCCTTGGCCACGGCAATGTCGGGATCCCAAGCGCCGGCGCTCTCGCGTTTCCACTGTTCCTTCAGGTCGTCTCGTTGGGCGCGCGCGATCTCTGCCGCGTGCTCGAAGCGGCTCCGCTCCTCCCTGCTGATCGCCCTTGGGTTCACCACCGACGCCCGCAGCTGCAACTGCGCTTCCGCGTCTCGGACCTGCGCTTCGGCCACCGCAATCTTTGCCTCCAGGACCTTCAGATCCTCAGCTCGCGGCAGCGCCTGCAGGCGATTTAGATTTGCCTCGGCGCTTTCCAGATCCGCTTTTCGCATCTCCAGAACCCGCAGCTGCGAAGCCCCATCAAGTTCGAACACCTTTTGACCTGGCTGGATGGTTTGGTTCGCCTCAACGAACACAGCCTTGACCACCCCACCCACGGGGGCGCTCAGCTCAATGTTCTGCGTACTCGCTTCCACCACGCCCAGCCCGGCTACGGTCTGCGCAAACGGCGAAGATGCCGGCTCCACAAGCGGTGCTTCCGGCGCGACCACCTGGGATGTCGCGCGAGCCGAATACAGCGCGAAGGCAAAGCCTACCGCTGCCAGGCAAGCGATTGCGATGCGTCCCTTCATTGCAGTACCCCCTCTGCATGTGAACCCAGCTGGCCCTGCTCCCGGCCATTCGTGTGGGTTTCCACGATGGCGCCGTCATTCATGACGGCTATCCGGTCTGCAAAATGGTAAATACGCTGGTCGTGCGTGACTACCACGATGGCCCGGTCCGGCGCCAGGCTGAGCTCTCGCAGCAAGGTCATCACGTTTCGCCCGTTCGCTTCGTCCAAGGCGCTGGTAGGCTCGTCACAAACCAACAGCCGGGGGTTGTGCACCAGCGCCCGTGCGATGGCCACGCGCTGCTGCTGGCCTCCGGAAAGCTGTGACGGCAACGCCTTCAATTTCTCGCCAAGGGCCACCCTCTCTAGTGCCGTCGCGGCCCGTGCTCTCGCCTCTTTGCGGTTCACCCCGTCGATCAGCAGGGGCACCATCACGTTGTCTTGTGCGGTCAGTGCGGGAATCAGATTGTAGGACTGGAAGACAAACCCCACCTGCTTGCTGCGGTACTTGGCCTTCTGGTTCTGGCTCAGCAGCCGCCAATCGTTGCCGAACACCTTGCATGATCCGGACGTGGAGTCCAGCACGCCCGCAATGATCGAGATCAGCGTGGTCTTGCCGCATCCCGACGGGCCTACCAGCATCAGCAGTTCGTTCGTCGCTACTTCAAGACTCACCCCCCGAAGAGCGTGCACCGCTTGCTGCCCCACGGTGAACTGCTTCCTTAGGCAGATACATTCGATTGCTGCTTGTTTCATCGTCAACCTCGAAATACGATCGCGGCTTCCAGCTGCAGCACCCGGCGGATGCTGGTGACGGCACTGAGTGTGCAGATCGCCAGTACGGCGCCAGCACTGATCACCAGCAGGTTCGGGGGCAGCAGGAACGCTACCTCAGTACTGCGAGTGAGGTACCCGAACATTGCCGCGCCTCCCACGCCCAGTCCATAGCCAATGGCCCCTACCAGCAGCGCCTGCAGCACAATCATCGTCAATAGAACGCGGTCGCTTGCACCCATCGCCTTCAGTGCGCCAAAGTGCCGCAAGTTGTCGGTAGTGAAGTTTTGGAAGATCTGCCCCGCGATGGCTGTGCCCACCACGAAGCAGATCCCGATCACCGTGCCGAAGTTGATTGGAATTCCGGTGTTCGTGAGGTAATACAAGATCGTCTTCCAGCGGAAGGCGTCAGTGGTCAAAGCGGTCAGGCCGGTGCTGCGCTCAATCCGTTGCGCCAACTCAGTCGCGTCCTGCCCATCTGCCGCCCTCACCAGCACGAAGGAGAGGCTTTTCCCGGTGCCGCCGGAGAGGGCCACAGCGCGCGGATAGGTGGTATGGATTACTGGTTGGGACTGAAAGGTTCGGGACACACGGGAGAGCCCCGTAACCACCACCCGCTGGTCATTGAGTTCCAGGGTCCCAAGCGCCTGCAGTGGCACCGGTGTGCCCCCCTCGGGATCCTTGCGCGCCAGTTTCGAGCGCGCCCCGTTCCCATCCACCAGTACGCTGTCCGGCCGCCTTAGCGAACTCAGACTGCCCACTTCCATGCTTGGACCCGCGGCCAGCGATCCGGCGTCGATTCCAATCAAATTGCACGTTTGAAATGCGCCGTTGCTCAGTTTTGCCCTGGCCTGCCCTTTGAAGTACGGCACAGCCCACGCGACACCTGCCGTCTGGCGCACCCGGTAGAGTTCGGTGTCGCGCAACGGCTTGATGTCGTCCACAAATCGCACCATCGGGTCCATCACCCACACGTCCGCGATCGCCGCATCGGTGATCGACGAGACCGTGCGGCTCATGATCCCCAGGAACACCGCCGAGGATTGCGTGATCAGCAGGGAAACGAATGTCAGGCCGAGGATCATTCCAATCGCTTTCCCACGATCCCCGAAAAGCATTTGCAGCGCGACTACGTTCATGCGATCTTCCCCCGCTCCCCTTGGGGATTCCGCCAGCAGCACCCGTTACGCCCGAGAGGCCCGGACTCCCGCAGCACCTCCATTGTGGGCGTTCCAGCGCCATATCGATTTCAGGATTTGCCGTTTTTGCGGCGACATTTCCTGACGATTCCTGACCTCGATTCATCACCCGCTAAGCCAAACTGCAATCATGACTCGAACAACGCTGGCGCTGTTGCTCATCGCCATCCCTGCCACACTCCTTGCGCAGGATGGAACGGACGCCACGCAGGCGAGTTTCCAGACCCGCTTCTGGTTCTCAAATTCCGCGCCGGAGGTCCGGAACGCAACTAGGCTTGGTGAAAGCGGGTTCGACTTCAGCGAAGATCTGAACAGCGGGAGACGGAACACGCGCGAGTTCTTGTTGGGCGTTCCAACAGGCGATGGGAACCGTCTCGTGTTCTCGTTCTTCACCACCTCGTATACGGGAAGCGGGGAGATCGACCAGACTTTCGAATTCTTCGGACAAACCTTCGATATCGATTCTGAACTGGAAGCGAAGTTCAACGTCCAGAGTTTCCGGGCATCCTGGGATTACCTCAGTTGGCCCGCCGGGGCAAAGGAGAAGGATCGTTTCCGCTTCAAGACTCTCTGGGAATTGCAGTATCTGCGAGTTGGCGGAGAGGTGCGCACCCTCGACCTCGAAACTCCCTTACGCAATTCGCAATCCAGATCTCTCTTCGTACCCACCTTCGGGGTTGGCTTTGATTGGCGCCCGCGAAAAAACTTCGAATGCAATACTCGCCTTTCCGGCTTCGGCTTCTTGAGTAGCGGCCGAGTCTGGAATGCCGAAGCCCTCTGTGCTTTGCGGGTCAAAGGCACTCATGCCGTGTTCGGCCTGCGCCGGTTCTCCGCCAGGACGTCGGAGACGAGTGACCAGTTTTTCAACATCAGAACGGGCGGGCCCACCTTCGGCATCGAACGGCGGTTCTAACCAACACATCCAGGACAGATTCAACCTGGCACAACCACATCGAAAGGATACGAGACAGCATGAACAATCTGGCAAATACGAAGAGCGGTCGCACGTGGCAGCACTCTCCCCATAGGACACATTGGATGAGGACGGCGTTCGTGGCAGCGATGTGTATGTTCAACCTGCTTACGGTTCAACCGGCATGGGCTAGCCCGGATGAAAACACCACGCGCGAACAACGGATCGCCGAGGTGCAGAAACGACTGAACCTCACCGATGAGCAGCTTACTCAGGTTCGGCCCGTACTTCAGGATGCAGCCGATGCCCAGCGTTCGGTCTTGTTGAAGTACGGCATCGATCTCGAAGCTGAGGGCGCCGCCAAACCTAGGCTGGGAATGCGGGAAGGGCGCAAACTACGCAGCGACCTTCAGAAAGTCCAAGCCGACACCCAGAAGCGGCTAGCAGGCATTCTTTCGCAGCAGCAACTCAAGGAATTCGAGAAGTTACAGCAGGAGAGAAGCGAGGAGCTGCGGAAGCGCATCCGCTGAGTCATATCGCCGCGTACGATCTCGGCGGATAGGCCACCACGAGCAACCGTTCCGTCCGGGCTGGCTTATGCGGATGAGCGCAGCGCTAGCGTGACCCGCAATCCGCCTTCGGGTAAGTTCTCGGCGTGAGCCGTGCCGCCATGCATCCGCATCGCCTGCTGTGCGATTGCCAGCCCGAGTCCCGCGCCGCCGCTTTCGCGGTCGCGCGCCTCGTCCACGCGGAAGAACGGGTCAAAGATGCGTCCTATCGCGGCCGCCGGAACTCCCGGTCCGCGATCACTTACTGCAATCGAAAT
>DAISIM010000074.1:0-7901 GCA_036821995.1 Bryobacteraceae bacterium | reverse complement strand
GTCTCAGATAGTTATTGACAATTGTTCAGAGCTGTTCCACACTGAGACATGCCCAGCGTAGCAGCTCCGCTTGTCGTGGCCGACGGCGACCGACTGGAACTGGAACGGCTGCTTCGCAACGGTAGGTCCCCGCAGAAAGTCGCGCTGCGCTGCAAGATCCTTTTGCTGGCTCAGCAGGGTTTGGCCAATTCCAGTATCGCTGATCAGTTGGAGATCTCCAGGCCCACAGTGATTGCCTTGCGCGCCGCCTTTGCCCGGGATGGCATGACCGCGGTTACCGGCATTCGGCATCGCAAACGGTCGCCGAAGGTGTTGAAGGCCGGGACGCCGTCGACCCGGCGCAGTGCGACATCGGTGTGGGTGTTGAAGGCCGAATTGGAGCAGCGCATCCTTGACACCACGCTCAACTCGCGGCCCGGTGACGGCAGTACACACTGGAGCGTGCGCGCTCTCGCGGCCGAGCTTCGGGTGTCGAGAACAATGGTCCACCGGGTCTGGCAGCGGCACGACGTGCAACCACATCGGGTGGAGCACTTCAAACTCTCCAACGATCCGCAATTTGAAGCCAAGGTGCGGGACATTGTCGGCCTTTATCTGAACCCGCCTGAGCGTGCATTGGTACTGTGTATGGACGAGAAGAGCCAAATTCAGGCATTGGACCGGACCGCGCCGATTCTCCCGCTACGGCCGGGGCTGCCGGAGCGACAAACCCACGACTACAAGCGCCATGGAACCACGACGTTGTTTGCCGCCTTCAATATCCTCAATGGAAAGGTGATCGGGACCTGTCAGGACCGTCACCGCAGCAAGGAGTTCATCCGCTTCCTCAACCACCTGGAGCGACAGCTTCCCGCCGATCAGGAGGTCCACCTGATCATGGACAACTACTGCACACACAAGAGCGCAGAGGTTCAGCGCTGGCTCAAACCGAAACGCCGGAGCCGCTTTCACATTCACTTCACACCGACCAGCAGTTCGTGGTTGAATCAGGTCGAACGGTTCTTTGCCTTGATCACGGAACGGATGATCCGTCGAGGCATGTTCCACAGTGCCGCCGAATTGGAACAGGCCATCTACAAGTGGCTAGCCCATTGGAATGGCTCGCCCACGCCATTCGTTTGGAAAGCCTCGGCGGATGTCATCCTCGACAAGGTCCGCCGTTGTAAAGAATTAAGTAAGACAGGTGACTAGCGGTTCAAGTCCGAGCAGGAGCTGCATGGTCCGCCGCTACCTGCGGCAGATCACCGAGCACTTGTGTTTGACATGATTGCCGGGCGCGCGGCCACACCGGGCGCCAGCGGATGCAGCTCTCGGAACGTGACCAACGCCCAGAACCGTAGGCGAGGCGAGGCGGACAACCGAGGGCGCTTCGTGGTCATTGCCAGCTAGGATCTCCCGTTTGGTCGGGGGCGCGCCTTTGGGAGGGGTGGGCTGGCTGCTTGGATCTTCGGCAACTGGTCAATAAGCTCGATCTTCAACTACTGGCGGGTGACGCTGGTAACTCCGATCTACAGCTTCGACCGGCTGAATGTCGGCAACACGACTCCGCAGCGGCCCGATGCCCTGGCCAATCCGAATCCGCCTATGGACCAGCGCACGCCGCAGCGTTCCTTCGACACCAGCGCGTTCGCCACGCCGGCCGCTTTCCAGTGCGGCAACGCTGGTCGGCGGATCATCGAGGCGCAGAACACGTTCGAACTGGACGCCAATCTCTCGCGCTCGTTCGCCAGCAGCGTAACGCTGAGCGTGATCTCCGCTTCGAGGCGTTCAACGCGACCAACCACACCAACTTCAACGTCCCCGGCAACGCGTTCGGCACGCCAACTTGCGGAGCCGTTACCTCCGCCCAGTCCGCGCGCAGCCTACAACTTGGCCTAGAACTCATTTTCTAGAGATAGGAGACACGACGCGCTCATGAGAACTGCCGGCCGGGTCGGGCTGTCCGTTCTCCTGCTCCTCGCAACTGCGCCGCCTGATGAGGCGCAGTCGCGAAATCCGAGCGTCCAAGAACGTGGCAAGCAACAGCCGAGCGTCGTCCCGACCCGCCAGCTCATTACGCCAGCTGGAGTCCACACGGCTTTCGACGAGAAAGTGTATGCCGTCGCCTTCGGACGAAGCAGCGAGGAAGTGTGGGCACTGCTGGGTCGCAATTGGGTGCGCCATGGTTCCAACGGGCGTCTGCTTCGCCTCGACTGGCGTAAGAACCGGATCACGTTCGAGCGCGACGTTAACGGCTCGGTGGGCTTGCAGGGCCTAGTCTTTGATCCGGTCAGCCGACATCTGCTGGCCACGGCAGCCGTAGAGGACGGAGCCGGTTCCGCCAGCGCCGAGGTGGGAGTGCCGGCGGTCCGCGAGTCCGCTTTTGTTCTGAACGCTTCCACCGCCCAGCGTTTGAGCGGGTCTCTTGCCGTGGCGCGGAAGAAGAATCGGCTCGGCTATCGCCCCGTGGTCGTACCGCTAACCTTCGGCAACGCGTTGGACGTTCTCGACACCGAGTCAGACGAACTGAAGCGGTCCATTCCGTCCGGCATCGCACCGTTTGCCGCCGTGTTCACTGAGGACGGTACTGTCGCGTACGCCAGCAACTGGGGATGAGTCCGACCGTCGCTCCCGCGTCTGCCTGGATGACGGCGATTACATTGAGGCCGCTACAGGCTACGAACAGCCTCCAGCACAACTCCGCCCTCGTGGTAGCAGAAGTTGATTTCTTCCATTTGAAGCATCTTCTCCAACACTCCGCAGACCGTAAGAAAGGAGACTCAGCGGCGCAGTCCAGTGCTCCTGACGAAGCGGCCAGTAGTCGCGCCACCTCCAGATCCGCAGGAATCGGATGCGCGACAATCTCCTGAACGAACTTCTCGCTCAGCACGATCAAGAGCCGTGGGCCTCCCTCGGTTGTCTAGTTCACGTCGTAGGTGAGCACTAACGGGTTGCCCGGACCGGTGTACACATTAGCGAACGTAAGCTCAACCCGGAATGATTTTGGAAGATTGTCATCGCTGGTTGAAAGCGGCAAGGACAGAGTTGCCTGTGGAGGAATATCCATTTCTCCAGCTTTAAACTTCAAGTCCGCTGATTCAGCCCGGGGCAACAAATTGAAGGGAAGCGGGCACGCGTTAGTCACGCCAACCGCGAACTTTGGCCGCACGGCGGCATTTGGCTCAAGGCGGACAACCGAAACGCAAGCTCTGACCAGCCCTTCAAGCGAGTGGCGCGGCCCCCATAGCATTTCGCCGAACCACGCAACAGTCCGCCTCTCGAGAATCGCCTCGCGAATCGCATTCGAATCGGACCCTGTGCTCAGAATCAATGTCATTGGGCGACGCCCACCGGGCTCGCCCCGGGTCATGAGGTCGATCGGCCAATGTGCGTCGGATCCAGCGAAGACAGCAAGTTCATGCCGCTCGGCCCATTCCATCGCGTGCGGCCACATCCACGCTCCGCGGACGGACTCGAGGCCGCGGCTGCGACTCCACGATACGTGGGAGTTGTAGATCTCGATTCCGTGCAGCGTTCCCGCGTTCAGCACTGATCGGGAGTGCTCATTCCACTCCGCTCCGGGATGAGCCCAGATGGTTATCGCGTTCTGTTTGCTCGCCTGAGCCATGGCGTCGGGATACGCGCGGCTGAGAGCCTGCTCGTCCGACAGCAGCGTCACAATGAAGTCGCTGTTGCGAAGTGGGCGCTTGACCTGGGCTATGGTCGAGATTTCGGAAGTCAGGATGAGCTGCAGCCCCAAACGCCCAGCGAGGTCCTTGGCGCGTCCGTAGCTCCGCTCCTTGTGCTGAGGCAGCGCGACATCGATGTGCTCGGCGTGGTCGGAGATTCCAAGGACATCGATTCCGTCCCGCCAGGCTTCGAGCACGCGTACTTCGGGAGTCACCTGTCCATCGGAGTAAATCGTGTGGACATGAAACTCAGCCTTGAGGATCTTCCACCCGCCAACCGCCGGGAAATGGAGTTCCTGGCGGCGCATTGAGGGTGGCATCTCTAGGCGAGAAGGCCATAGACTTTGGCGCGCGGCGTGGTTGTAGGGGATCTCCTGGGCGTGGACCAGCACGGCTAGGACGAGCGTTGTGCATACGCTAAAAATGATTCGCATTAGTAAACAATCCTTAAGCCAATCTGCATTTGGCGGTTGTCCCAAGCATTTCCCAGCACACCGAAATTCGCGGTCCCAAAATTGTTTCCCGGAACGCGGAAGTTGGTCGTATTGGTGAGATTAAAAGACTCCGCGCGAAGCTCGATGCGCAGAGTGTCGGTAACCGGAAAGCGGCGATGTAGAGAGAGGTCGAGGTTGTTAAGGCCAGGGGCCTGCACGATCGAGCGGCCAGCATTCCCGTAGCGAGGCTCAGTGGGGCGGGCGAAGGCTGTGGTGTCGAACCATCGCGTCGGGTTGCGTTGGTCGCTGGGAAGGTTCGGGTTGCGCAGTCGATCAGGCCACTGCGACAGGGTTGAACCAGCGTCGTAAGCGTCGCCCGGCACGAAGACGGTGAACCACGGGCCAGTCTGAAAGACGGCTATTGACTGTAGCGTCCAACCGCCAAGGACGTGCGATAGGGGGCCCGAGTTCAAGTAAGGTCGCCCCTTGCCGAATGGAAACTCGTAGGCGGCGGTGAGCGCGATCCGGCGGCCGGTATGTGATTCTGATAGCGCTTTATTCGCCTTCGTGTCGATGTTGCGGGATCGGCCATGGATTTCTCCAGGCATCGATATGCCGCCTCCAGCGGTATCGATCGCCTTGGCTAAGGTGACGGCCGCTTGCAACTGCAGTCCGTCGCGGCCGGCGCGACGCACAATCTTGGCTTCCAGTGAGTTGTACCAGGCATCACCGTCGGCCATCATGAACTGAACCGCTTGTAGGTTCGGATAGGGTCGGCGGGACTGCCGGTTTCCCGGCCCCGGAGCGGCGTCGTTAAGCTGGACGACGTCAATTTGATTTGTTGACCGTGACGCCTGATAGCCAACGTCAACCAACAATTGGTCCCCTAAAAGACGCTGTACCGAGAGACCCCACTGGTGCGTCGCCATTGCGGGAAGCGAACGCTCGAAGCCCGCGATCGCTGGTACGGCCGTTTGTGCTAAGTTGGCGGGGAATGGGTTCGACAGCGAAAGCACTGGAGAACTAACGGGCGATAAGTAAGTCAGCCGTTGTGCATTCGAGCGGGGATTGGCCGCGAGCCGATAAAGCACGGTAACGTCAGGCTCGTTAGCATAGATTCCGAAACCGCCCCGCAATACGGTATCCGAGGCTAGCCGGTATGCGAAGCCCACCCGTGGCAGGAACGTCCTCCGGCTAAACCGGATCAGCGGCGTATTAGTAGGAAATCTGCCGGTTTCCCATGGCTGCAGTGGAACACTGGTTTCAGCGGGGTCGAGCTGCCCCGTCACTGTATTGAAATTTGTCATGAATCCGCGCCGGTCTTTCCAGCCGAGGCGAAGTTCATGACGAAGCCCCAAATTGATTGTCAGCTTCGGGCTTACCTTCCAATCGTCCTGCAAAAAGGTGTAAACGCTGTCCTGGTACATTCGGCCGCGCTGGCCCTCGCCACCAAACACGCTCGTGATCGGGTGGCCTAGTAGAAAGTCGCCCCAAGCGTTGCCGGTATAGCGGTTGGCGAAGCTGAAACTCGATCGCGTCTGCCGGGCGAGGAAGGCGTAGTGGCGCCGGAATTCGATCCCTGACGCGAGGGTATGCGATCCGAGCTGTACCGACAACTCGTCCTTCACCTGAAAATTCCCGATGTTTACCGGACCCATGCTTGCCCGGTCTCCGATTCCGGCGAATCCCACGATGCTGATCGTCGGGATGCCGCTTTGATCCACTGCACTTCTGAGCAAATCCGGAACGCCAAGGGCGCGCGCCGCCTCCGGTTTCGGATTCGATGGCCCCGTCATGTAGGGGCGATGGAAGATGTGTACGCTGGCCGTATTGACGGCCCTTCCTGACCACGTTCTGGTGTTGGAGACGGATCCCACCCAACCCGTTAGCGGCTCCTCGTTCGAGAAGGCGGGAATGACGGTGGTCTGAATGATGGGAACCGAATTGTATAGGAAACTTGCGAACCACCGACTTTGGTCGTTCTGGCGTATGTCCACTTTCGTGATTACCTCTGGTGAATCGAAGGCAAATGTGCTGTTGGGACTGACGAAGTTTAGGCCTCCCGTCGAGTTGGGCTCCGGCCAGAATGAGATCAACTGTTGAGACACTCTGTCCAACCGGTTCACCGGGATCGTATTGTTAGGAAACGGCGAACCGCTGAGAGGATCGCGGATGGATGTTGAAAACACACCGCCCCGCTGGTTGGTGGTGGGAACAACGTTAGTGAGGGGGACGAATCTACGAATGGACTCCTGCGCGAATGAGGCGAAAAACCACAAACGGTCTTTGCCGTTAAAAAGCTTGGGCAGGTAGATGGGTCCACCCGCCGTGACTCCTGCTTGGTTACGTTTGAACTCGGTTCTCGTAGCCGCGAAATAGGGCCGGGCGTCAAGCTGATCGTTGCGGAGCAACCAAAAAGCGACCCCATGCAACTCGTTGGTCCCGCTCTTGATGACGGCGCTCATCTGGCCCCCCGGACGTATGCCAAACTGCGCCCCGTAGAGTCCGGTCTTGACCTCGAACTCCTGCAGCGCGTCGGGATTTGGCTTGAAGTCGATAGTGCCGTTGGCAATGCTCAACAGGCTTCCGTCCAGGAAGAGGTTGTTTTCCGTTTCTCGCCTACCACGGACGAACATGTAACCGCGCGCGTCCTGCGCATCGCCCCGCCGCCTCGGCGCCACTCCCGGGTTGAGCAAAGCCAAGTATGTGAAGTCCCGCTGCCCCATCGGAAAGTTGGCTAGTGTGCGGCCGCTGACGATGTGCGAGATGGCCGAGTTTTCGGAGTCGAGCAGCAAATCGTTGGCGACAGCCTCAACCGTTTCGTTTGTGTCGCCCACCTGCAGCGAAGCGTCAAGCCGTATCGTGCGTCCGGTTTCCAACTGGATGCCACGTTGCTGAAACAGTTTGAAGCCCGGCGTGGAGACGGCGAGCTCATACTCCCCCACGGGAACCGAATCGCTTCGATAGTCGCCCGCTTGATTGGTCTTCGTCCTGTAAACCTCACCGGTAAGTGGACGCCGGAGCGTTACGTCGGCAGCCGGTACTACGCCCCCGTCAGGGTCGTAGACGGTTCCGACAACTGTTCCCGTGTTGATCTGTGAGAATGAGGCTGGCGGAAAGACCAATAGACACAGCGCTAGAGCCTTCAGAAACCGAAGCTTGAGATGGATGCGGTTGCTCATACTCTAAGTCTGAAAGCGGGCTGTTACGGTCCAATGACGGGAGATGAGTATACGGTTTTCGAATCCAACAGAAATGCAGTCAGTATTCTGGTTTTCTGATAGTCGATTGAGCGGTACGGCCGAACCTCAACCAAGGCGGCCCTGCTCACTCCTCAAAACTGGGTGTCGGTCCTCAGAATCCAATCTGAGGCACTGACGGAGGATCCGGGCGCTTCAACGGCTGCGCGAAAGTACACGCGGGCCACAGAAGACCCAGGTTGGGCTGACTGTGTGGTGCGATGCGGCCTTGAATTCAGGGTAGAAGGGCAGGTCGGTGCGCAGGTCTCCCGGGAGGTTCTAGCAGAACCCTCGGATCAACTGAGAAGGTCACCGGCAGGCGAATTGTCTTAGGCGGCCTGATTTCAAGTGTAGCGATGGTGGAGTCCGCCAAGCCCCGGGTCGGCTTGCACCTGGCATGCGTCGTCACTTCGAGTTTTCATCAGTCGATTGTTCGATGTGGATTTCTCCAACCCAATGTGAGTGCGGTCCTCGTGGTATTAAGCCACATACTCCCTCGCGAGCCGACGAAGATGCTGCTCGTTGATCGGAATCACGTGATCCATCACGTCTCGGCGCGC
>DAISIM010000073.1:0-8707 GCA_036821995.1 Bryobacteraceae bacterium | reverse complement strand
ACTATCTGAGACAGGACACTAGCCAGAACGGCGCAGGCGCAATGCCTAGGCTCGCTTCTTTCGGCACCACCTGGGACTTGACGACCAAAAGGCATTTAAACCAGGCCGTCGATCGGGAAATGTTGTAAATAGCGGCTTCCTGGGGTTCCAGGGAATCGCGCGCGCTGGATTTCCCTCAAGAGGGCCGGACTCCGATCTATGGCCTCAATATGCTCCTCTGGAAGGTAGTACAAGGCCCGCAATGTGCAGTGCCGCCGCATGCGCGGCTTCGGGGCAGGCACTCAGAGAACGGTGCGCTGGTCATACGGCTGCAACAGGGCCTTGCTAACGTAGTGGAACTGGGGGTTCTGTAAATGCCGCTAGAATCCGCTCACAACAGTTTCTGGCACCGCCCAGGTTCTCATCTTGGGATCCAGACGTTCCGGTTCTGCGAGCATATCTCGTATCCGCTCCACGCCCACCCCGAGTACTCGATGGTATTCTGCGCCGGGGGCGAATTGCAGGTGCAGCAACTCGGGATCTCGCAGCGCGTCAAGCCGGGCGAGGTCGTGGTTGGCAACGCTCAGGTGCCCCACGCAAGCGAGTATCGATGCACGGATCAGGATTGCGAAGGCGTAACCATCATCCTGAGCTCGGAAGGCCTTACGGAATGGCTTCATGAGTTCGAAATCGGGATGGGTCAGCCGGTCCTGCTCGGCAAGATTCAGGTTCCCGAATTGATGCCAACTGTCTCGAGATTGATGGCGGAAACTGAGGACCGAGGTCAAGGGTACCGGCTGGTGGTGGATGGTCTTGCGCGCCAGATGGGAGCGGAGGTGTTCCGGCGTTGGCCGAGGGAAACGATCTCGCTACGGCCGGCGACACCGCGCTTGCGGCAGTTGCCCCGCCACCAGTTGGTAAAAGCAATCGAGTATATGCATTCATGCACGAAGGATGAATTCCGCCTGCAGCATCTGTGCGAGGTGGTGGGAAGCAGCGAGTCGCGTTTCACTCAACTCTTTTCCGCGTCGACACGTTCAAACCCACTTGCGTTTTTCAACCGGCTGCTCATCCACCGGGCTCAGCAGCAGCTCGCGACATCGGACCGACCGGTTAAAGATGTGGCCTATGGACTAGGATTCGGGTCGGTGAGCCACTTCTGCACCCTGTTCAAGTCAATTAGCGGGTTGTCGCCCCAGGCATACCGCCATAGAGGTCAGGCTGTTGTGAAGTCCGGGGTCAGCAGTTCGGGGGTGTGAAGAACGATTGCTAACTTCAATCAAACTGCGCCCGATCGTGCGAAATCCATGAACTGATTTGTTTCGTCCGAAGCAGAATGTACGCGATGATTAGGCATGACATCGGATAGGGAGACGCCGATGAGTGTTACCACTGCGGGCCTCACGGACCTGGAAGTGCAACGTCACGATTGGTCGCGATGCTTGTTGGCGGCAGACCGTTTGGAGGTGCTCGTGGCGGCCCGGGAAGCGGTACAGAACTGTGCGGTTGTCGATCTCGACGCGCCTGCTGGCGGCCTCGCCTTGGTTGAGTTGGAAGATGGCGCTTTCCAGGAGCCATTTTTCTTGGGCGAAGTCCCGATGTCGGCGTGCCGGTTGCTGCTAACGGAGTTGGTGGCAGGGCGGAGCGCCCAAGGCGGCGCAGTGATCCTTCGAGACGACGCCGAACTGAGCTGGGCCATCGCCGTCCTCGACGCTGTGCTTGCCGAAGGGTGGGAGAGCGGCGCCAAAGCCGCAGCCTTGATCGCAGAAGGTTGGCGGCGGGTGGAAGAGGAGAGGCTTTTGCGGCTCGAGATTCTCGATCGCACACGCGTGGAGTTCTCGCTGCTTGAAGGAGTCCCCGGTGAAGTCTAGTTCGCCGCTGAACCAGCTTTGGCTGCCGGGATTTCAGCAGGTAGTCTTTCGATGTCTTATTCGCGCGATGAGTAGCCCTGGAGAAGTGGTGGCGGTGAATCATGCGAGCGCGGAGAACAAGTGTTATCTCGGTATCCTGGCAACTCTGGCCGACGGAGCCATTACTCTCGCGGATCCGAACGGGCTGGTGCTGGAAAGTGAGCGTCGTTACCTGCGCGTTGGCAATGCCAAAGTGGAGGACGCCCACTTCGTGCTGATTGACGGTTCGCGGCCCGTGCCGCCGGCGTTCCGGGTAAGTGTGGGTGACATTGAGCGCCCGGAGCGGGGAGCGACTGTCATACTTTCAGGGAGCGACGTCAGTAACGACGGGAGGGCTTCTGATGCTATTGCACTGAAACTTAGCGGTCCTGGGATTGACGGCAGTCGTTCCCTTTTCGTGGTAGGTCTCCATCTCGATTGGATTGGATGGCGGAACGAGAACACACGACGGTTCCCGCTGGGTGTCGATTTGGTTCTGGCGGGCCGGCGAAGGCTGGCGTGCATTCCACGAACTTCGGTGTTGAGCGCGGAGGAATGATAAATGGGCTACGTCGCGATCCGGGGTGGCGAGAGAGCGATTCGCGAAGCTGCCGAGGTGCTGGAGGCACTTCGAGCGCGCGGCGCGGATGCACCGCTACAAGTGAGCCAGATCGAGCACCAGTTGCGGGCACTACATGGTCGGGTCCTGTCAGAGGGTGGCGTGTACGATACGCGACTGGCGGCGCTGGCAATCAAGCAATCAGGCGGCGACACTTTCGAGGCGGCCTTCCTGCTACGGGCGTGGCGGTCCACGCGTCCGCGGCTGCGGGCGCCGGTGCCCATCTCAGCCGGATCGATGCGGTTGATCCGGCGAATCTCAGCGGCGTTTAAGGATGTGGAAGGCGGACAACGCCTCGGCCCGACGCCGGACTACTCGGTGCGCTTATTCAGGTTCGAACTGCTGGACGAGAGCCCGTTGGCATTGCAGGAGTTGGCGGCTAGGTTCCTGAATATCGAGCCGCACGATGCATGCGGTGAGTTTCCGAAGGTCCTCGACGGGCTTCGCCAGCGCGGCTTCCTTCCCGAGCGCTGCGGCAAGCGGCCTGAGGCGTTTGACATCACGCGTGAGTCGCTTGCATTCCCCGCACCCAGATCGGCCGTGTTAGCTACGATGGCGCGGGCGGAAACCGGATCACTTTTGGCACTCGCATACTCGAACATGCGGGGCTACGGCGACGTCCACCCGACCGTGGCCGAACTGCGTGTAGGTTACGCTCCTGTATTCGCGCCACACCCTGCAACGGGCGAACCAGTAGAGGCAGGGGAAATTCTGATGACGGAGTGCGAGGTAGTCGCCATGTACGAGTCCCCGGACGCTGGATCCGTGCCCACCTTCACGATCGGCTACGGTGCCTGCTTCGGGCACAATGAAGTGAAAGCGATATCAATGGCCATTCTGGATCGCGCCCTACAGAATGGAGCTGCGCAGGGACCGGCCAATCCTTCCGAGGACGCGGAGTTCGTCCTGCTCCACATCGACGGCATTGAGTCGATGGGATTCTGCACCCACTACAAAATGCCGCACTACGTCACGTTCGCCTCCGATATTGACCGTCTACAGGCAACGCAGGAGCAAAGGACGGAGGCAGTTGCGTGACCACCGCGCCGCCACAGGGTCAATATGAATTCGGCTTTCTCGACTCCGACGCAAAACGCGAAATTCGGCGATCCGTGCTGAAGGCGATCGCGATTCCCGGCTACCAGGTCCCTTACTCGTCCCGGGAGATGCCGCTGGCGAGGGGCTTCGGGACTGGCGGACTGCAAGTTACGCTGTCGCTTATCGGTGTCGACGACACCTTGAAGGTCATCGATCAGGGTAGCGACGACTCCGTGAATTCTGTCAACACTCGGGAGTTCGTCCGCCGCGTGTGTCCGGGCGTACGAACAACCACGCGAACCGCGGAGGCAACTGTGATCCAATCGCGTCACAGGATTCCCGAGCGGCCCCTCACGAGCCAGCAACTGCTTGTGCTCCAGGTGCCATACCCTGATCCGCTGGTGCTGATCGAGCCCAACGATCAGCGCAGGCGCCAGATGCACGCCGAAGGCGACTACGCCCGCCTCTACGTGAAGTTATTTGAGGATCTTCTGCACTACGGCGAGATCACCATCTCACACCGCTACCCGACACGGATCAACAGCCATTACATTGTAGATCCGTCGCCGATTCCACGGCACGATACGTTGAAGCTGAATCAGCGGCCTTCGCTCATCCTGTTTGCGGCGGGCCGCGAAAAAAGGATCTACGCGATACCGCCGTACACAGACGCGGTCCCTTTGTCGTTCGAGGACGCACCTTTCCGGGTGGAAAGGTTTGTGACCGCTGAGGGAGTGAAGGCCGTGTGCAGTCTCTGCGGTTCATCGTCGAATTATCTCGAGGAGTCCGAGAGCGGAGGAACGACCCGGTATCAGTGTTCCGACACGGATGGATGCAAAGAAGTGCGATTGGGGCTAGCCACGTGACCGAGCTTCTCGATGCGAAGGGCCTAACGCGCATCTACGGCCGTGGCTGCACGTCGTGCGTGCAGGAGACTGGCCCCGACCGGGAAAGCAGTCTCTGTCCGCGATGTGGCAGCGTTGTGGCGCTGGCAAACGTATCGCTGAAGGTTCAACCGGGTGAAGTACTGGGGGTGATCGGGGAGTCCGGTAGCGGCAAGTCGACGCTCCTAAGGTTGCTCAATCTGCAGGAACAACCGCAAAACGGCGAGATCAGCTACCGGACGGATGACATTGAACATAGGGCATTGGAGTGGAACCCGGCGGAGCAGCGGCGGTTTCGAGATGCAAGGCTGTCGATCGTCCATCAAAACCCGTTTTTAGGTCTAAACTTTAAGGTCTCGGCGGCCGGGAATGTGGCCGAGCGTCTTGTATCCAAGGGCTGCCGCTCCTTCAGCGAAATTCACGAACGCGCACAGCGGCTGTTGAGGCGATCCGGGTTTCCTGTCGAGCGGATGACGGAATCACCGGCGTGCTTCTCCGGAGGGATGCAGCAACGCGTTCAAATCGCGAAGGCGCTCGCGGCGGAGCCAAGTCTTGCCCTTCTCGACGAGGTGACCGGTGGACTCGATCCTTCCGTGCAGGCTCGCATTCTCGACCTGCTGGCGGAACTGCAGCAGGAACTCGCCATGTCTATGATCGTAGTCACGCACGACATAAACGTCGTCAGACTCCTAGCTCATCGTGCGATGGTGCTGAAGTGCGGCCGGGTGGTGGAGGAGGGACTGAGCGACCAAATTCTGGAGGACCCGCAACATGCGTTCACGCAGCAGTTGGTCTCAGCGGCATCCTGAGGATCTAGTGTCCTCGGCGGCGATTGAACCAATCCTCGAAGTGGAGGGACTGCGCAAGGAGTTCTACTTGCACGAGCAGGGCGCGCGAATCCGCGCCCTCGACAGCGTCTGCCTGATGGTGTGGCCAGGGCTGGTGACCGGACTAGCTGGCCCGTCCGGATGCGGCAAGTCTTCGGTGTTAAAGTGCATCTACCGGACGTATCTCCCCAATGCCGGCAGGATTCACTATCGCAGGGCCTCCGGTGCGATGGTCGACTTGGCGGCCGCCCCTGAGGATTTGGTCGGCGAACTGCGGGATCGCGACATCGGATTCGTGACGCAGTTCTTGCATTGTCTTCCTAGGCAGCCCGCGCTTCAAGTAGTGGCCAAACCGCTGGTAGTTCGCGGAACGCGGCGGGAAGCCGCAGCCGACGCGGCTGCAAACGTCCTGGACCGTCTTCGACTGCCGAAAGCACTCTGGAGCGTGCCTCCGGCGACGATGTCAGGAGGGGAGCGCCAGAAAGTGAACCTCGCGCGAGGCGTCCTGGCCGGGACCCGGTTGCTGCTGCTGGACGAGCCGACCGCAGGACTAGACGAGCGCTCCGTGGAGCTCGCACTGGAGTTGATGAGGGAGCGGAGGAATGCCGGTGTCGGGATCATCGCTATCTTCCACGATCCCGTAATCCTGGCGCAGTCTGTGGACGTTCGTGTGACGCTTGCGCCTGTCACCGGCGACAGCGGGCGGAACGGTGCTCAATGATGTTTCGCATCGTCAGGGCCCGGCTGGTGCTACCGCAAACTGTACTCCGCAATGCATCCCTGCTGGTTGAAGGCGGGCGCATTGAATCGATAGAGGCGGACAGCGGTCGTGGTGCCCCAGAGGTCGACGTCGGAGGCGCGTGGGTTCTTCCCGGCCTCGTTGATCTCCACTCCGACGCCATCGAAAAGTGGCTGGAGCCCCGCCCTAACGTGCGGTTTGGCCTCGCGCTCGCAATCGCTCAAGCTGACTGGTTCAATGCGTTGTGCGGGATCACTACGCCTTTTCATTCGATCTCCTTCGCCGATGGGGAACTGGGTCTGAGGAGTCGCGAAACAGCGCTCGCATTGGTCGAAGCGCTGGAGAGGGCTCGAACCAGCGCCCGTCTAGATCATCGCTGCCATTGCCGATACGAAGTCACAGATCCAGGCTCACTGGAACCAATTCTTGATTTGATGGCCGCCAGACGCGCCCATCTGGTTTCCTTTATGGATCACACGCCGGGGCGTGGGCAGTTCAAAAGCGACGCGGATTATCAGCAATACCTGGTAATGAGTTCATCTCATACTCGGCAGCAGGCAGATCTGTGCGTCGTACGTAAGCGGGAAAATGCTGAAGGCGCACCGGAGCGGATCTGGAAACTGGCCGAGGCGGCTCGGCGCCACGGGATTCCGCTCGCGGCCCACGACGAAGATACACCGTCTTCCATTCCGTTCCTCAAGCAGCACGGCGTCCGAATCTGCGAGTTCCCTGTCAACCTACCTACCGCGAGAGCAGCTCGAGATGCGGGCCTGAATACCGTGTTCGGCGCACCGAACATTCTTCGCGGGGCCAGCCAATGCGGCTCGGTGCGAGCGTTGGATGCCGTGAGGGAGAACTTGGCGGACTGCCTGTGTTCGGACTACATGCCTGCGGCGCTGCTCAATGCGATCTTCATGCTGGCGCGTACGTCCGAGATCGGGATTCCAGAAGCGGTACGATTGGGTACGCTTAGTCCCGCCCAAGCCGTCGGACTTACGGATCGAGGCTCGATTGAAGTGACCAAGCGGGCCGACCTGTTAGCCGTCACGGAGGAAGGCGACGTCACCTGCGTGCGCCGCGTATGGGTGAACGGTAGGAGCGTGGCGGAACTCGCGCCGCCCGAAGAAGTGTCACAGTGAGTGCCGCACCTGTGCGCGAGCGGCCACCAGCGAAGGACCATGCGACGTTCCGAAGCATGCAGTGGCGCATGTTGTTCGCGGTGATGTTCTGTTATGCGTTCTACTACACTGGCAGGCAGAATTTCGCATGGGTGACTGCGGCGCTAATCACTGAAAGCGGCTTCACACCCACCCAGGTGGGCTGGATTAATGGCGGCATGCTGCTGTGCTATGGCATCGGCCAGGCGGTAAACGGCAACTTGGGCGACGCGTTTGGTGCGCGCTTGTTGATGAGCCTCGGTGCGATCCTATCGTTCGCGATGAACTGGATCACTAGCTTTACAGCCACACCGGGGTCGATGTTGCTCACTTGGTCCACCAACGGATACGTCCAGTCGCTCGGGTTCGCGCCCGGAGGTAGGTTGTTGGCCAACTGGTGGCATGGTTCGGAACGAGGCCGAGCATTCGGTTTCTATCTGCTGGCTGCGGGTCTTTCCTCCGTAATCACTTACGCAATCTGCATTTTCGTGCTGACCCACCTCGGCTGGCGCTGGGTGTTTCGAGTTCCGGTGCTGCTGTTACTAGTCGGAGGGGTGGTGTTTGCTTTCGTGGCAAGGAATAGCCCAGCCGACGCCGGATTCGATGCCGATGTAGGTGGCGGGCCGACGGAGGAAGCCGTTCACGAGCGTGGCAATTGGCGGCAGCGCTACTTAGCGCTCGTCGGCAACCGGAGCTTCCTACTAGCCTGCCTGACAATTGGCTTCGAAAGCGCCGCCCGCTACGGTTTGCTTACCTGGACTCCGCTGGTGTACCTCGGCCCGGACTGGAAACAGCGCCCCGAAAGTCTATGGATCGTGCTTGCCCTGCCGGTCGGCATGGCGTTGGGAGCCTGGGTGTGCGGACACCTCTCTGATCGCTATTTCGGTTCAAATCGAACGCAGCCGATTGCTTTGTTTCTTTCGTGCGCCACCGTAACGGCGTTGCTGCTGTACTTTCTCCGGTCCAGCGACCCGGTGACGGGTATTGTTCTGTTGTTTTTCGCCGGATTTTTCGTGTTTGGACCGCAGTCCACTCTGTGGGCGTTTTGCGGCGATCTGCTGGGGCGGCACCGGATCGGCACCAGTATCGGGGTAATGGATGCTAGCGCCTACGCGTTCGCGGCGGTGAGTGAACCACTCTATGGCCATATTATCGAGTCAGCGGGAAATTCCGCGCCGGTCTTCCTGTTGACCGCGTGCCTGTGCGGACTGGGCGTAGCGTGCATCTCATTGGTGAAACGGTGATGGGAACCCGCCACCGAAAGGCCGCTTCCCAGCTTCGGTTGAAGTTCCCGAACGACTCACCAGTTATTCACAACTAGCAGACTGATGAGAATGATCCGCCAGCCCCAATACTGTTTACTTGAGCACATAACTGTTCTATTCAGCCTGGAGCGGGAGGCCCCCAGATTGGCGTGTACGCTTGCGTCCTTACCGGCTGGAAGCCGCATTACGGATTACATCAGCCTCGGTGTGATCGCGAAGTTCTCTCCCATAACGAAGGTGCGCGAGGTGCTTGCGGCGACGGGCCGCGCCAGCGTCCGCGAGCGGGATTTGCCAGCGCACGCAATGGTCT
>DAISIM010000072.1:0-11672 GCA_036821995.1 Bryobacteraceae bacterium | reverse complement strand
CCGCAAGGCAGGCCGCAGCGCGACCTATCGACCGGCATCAGCATCATCCCGGATCCTCACTAGCCCAAGGCTGGCGGAAACAGTTGCAGTCTGAAATCATGGGAGCAGATCCCGTGGACCCATCGACGCCCAACTCGACCCACCCCTCAGCCGCCACTTCCCCGGCCTCATCCGTTGATGGAGTGTCTCCTTTCCCTGGTAACCCCGATGCCGCCGACCATCAGCCGGATGCCCCGCCCCCTCTGGTGCCAGTTCGCATTCGGGCAATTCTCGAGATCCTTGTCTTCGGCTTCCTCTTCTTCGTTGTTTCCCTGTTGATCACGGCCCTCTATGGGCTAATTCCGAATCTGCTGCTAGTCTCCGCCATCTCAGTGTTTTTGGGTTCCCTGGCTGCGACAGCCATCGCCTTGCGGGTCTTTCACCAGGGCCGCACTTTGCTGTCCATCGGATTGCACTGGAATACGCAAACCCGCAGCAACCTCCTGCTGGGAATCGGTCTGGGGGCGTTCTTTGGCGCGGCGGTCGCCAGCATGCCTGTCCTGCTAGGAAAGGCCGCCTGGCAACTAGCCGATACTCCATTTTCCTGGGACTCACTGGCAATGTTCTTCGTTTTGATTCTCTTTGGAGCTATTGGCGAAGAGGTGCTGTTCCGAGGACTCGTCTTTCAGCGCCTTCAGGAAACCTTCGGCCCCATCGTAAGCATCCTAGTAACAAGTCTGCTGTTCGCCTGGGCGCACGGCGGAAACCTGTCAGTCACCTGGGTGGCCCTTGCAAACACGATGCTGTGGGGCGTAGTTTTCGGGGTGGCTCGTTTGCGGAGCCGTGACCTTTGGCTTCCGATTGGCCTGCATGCGGCCTGGAATTGGACGCTTCCCCTCCTGGGTGTGGAACTCAGCGGGTTTACACTGGAGGTAACCGGCATTCGCCTGCGCAGCGACGATACCTTCTGGGCTGGTGGAGCCTACGGTCCTGAGGCTGGAATCTTTTGCAGTCTCGCGATGCCTGTAATGCTTTTGCTGATCTGGCGCCTGCCGCGCCTGCGTAGCGTCTAACCGTAAGCCGGTTCGCCGGTTCTGGGAGCCCTATGATGGTTGCACCAACCCGCACCCTGATCTCGTTAACGCTGCTTCTGCTGGTGTCTGCCTGCGCCCCCTTGTCTGCCGACGATCCCAAGCGCCTTCGCCCAGAGGACAAAGTAGGTTTACTCCGCGGTTTGATGTCGGAGTATGCCACCTCCCGGATACTGATTCCCCGCTCAAAGAAGCCACTGGTGATTGAGGATGACGGCCGCTTTAACCAGGAAGTGTGGGATGCGGCCAACAACAAGTCTGGAGTCGCCGCACGCACTGGCGACCTGGTCCAGTTCACCAAGGTCAAGATCGAAGACGACTCCATCACCTTCGAACTAAATGGCGGGATGGGCGGTCGCAAGTGGTATCAGGGTCTCGAAGTGGGAATGGGCAATCGGACCGCTCCGGTAGCTAGCCAAGCCATCACCGCTCCTGGCGGGTCAAACCTGCTGTTGCGCTTCCCCAAGGACGACCCTCCGCGCACCGTTGACGAGGTGAAGGAATTGCTTGGCAGCGTGTTCAACTTCAACCAGCGCTCAGCTACTGAGCAGTACATGGAGAGCCTCCCAGAGGAAGTGAAAGAAGCCATCGCGGAAAAGAAGGCCATCAACGGCATGGATCGCGATCAAGTAATCCTTGCGCTGGGCAAGCCAAAGCGCAAGGTGCGGGAAACCAAGGATGGCATTGAACTGGAGGACTGGATCTACGGGGAGCCCCCTGGTCGGATCGTCTTCATCACCTTCGACGGCGAAGAAGTGGTGGAGGTCCGTGAGGAATGGGCCGGCATGGGGCAAACAGCGCCGCGCGTGATCATTCCACATTAGCCGGGTTGCGACAGCACCGCCGCGCGGCGGTTGCGGATGCAAGACAAAAGAGTGCTCTATCCGATTCCAGAGTGACTTTCACTCCTTCCCTTTGATATTATTGAGGTTTGGCCGCGTGGCCGCTGAGGCGGACCCCGAAATCAGCGGCCACTGGACATCGGAAGGAGCATTCTCTACATGGCCCTGAAAGTTGCAATTAACGGTTTCGGCCGCATCGGAAGGAACGTTTTCCGGGCGGCCTTTAAGAACCCCAATATCGAAATTGTGGCCGCCAACGACCTCACGGACACCAAGACGCTGGCCCACCTGCTGAAATACGATTCCATCCTCGGACCGCTCGACGCTGAGGTTTCCGCCAGCCCCGATGGCGTTATCGTCGACGGCAAGTTGCTGCGCATTTTCGCCACCAAGGACCCCGCCGAAATCGAGTTCCCCTCAGTTGACGCGGAAATCGTTGTGGAATCCACAGGCCGTTTCACGGATGGCCCGGTTGCAGCCAAGCACCTGCGCGGCTCAGTAAAGAAGGTCATCATCTCCGCCCCCGCCACGAACGAGGACGTCACCATCGTGATGGGCGTGAACCACGACGTTTACGATGCATCCAAGCACCACGTCATTTCCAACGCATCCTGCACAACGAACTGCCTGGCGCCTTTTGCCAAGGTTCTGCACGAGAACTTCACCATCACGGTGGGCTCGATGACCACCATCCACAGCTACACCAATGACCAGAACGTGCTGGATTTCCCGCACAAGGACCTGCGCCGCGCCCGCGCCGCCGCCGTTAACATGATCCCCACCTCCACTGGCGCCGCCAAGGCCATCGGTCTGGTGCTCCCGGCATTGAAGGGCAAAATGGACGGCTTCGCCATGCGCGTGCCCACGCCCAACGTCTCAGTGGTTGACCTTGTCGCCACAGTGGAAAAGGCTACTACCGCGGCCGAGGTGAACGCACTCCTCAAGGCTGCCGCTGAAGGCCCGTTGAAGGGCATCCTCGCATACACGGAAGACCCCGTGGTTTCCACCGATATGCTGCGCAACCCGAACAGCTCCATCGTCGATGCCGGCCTGACAAAGGTGCTGGGCGGCAACATGGTGAAGGTACTTAGCTGGTACGACAACGAGTGGGGTTACTCCTGCCGCGTCGTTGACCTTGCACTCTTCCTACAGGCAAAGGGACTCTAACCCTACGCTGGAGTTCTAACCAAAAAGGGGGGATCGCACGCGCGGTCACCCCTTTTTTCTCTTTCTGGCCCTCGCATTCCAGGCTGATGCCCCTTACTTACCCGGAGGCGTCGTGCCTTCCGCGGGAGGGTCAGCGGGCTCAGGTTTCGGTGTCAATTTCTCCACCACATTCAGCTTCACCGGCTGGTCAATATACATCGGACTCTCACCCCCGGTGAGTACCAGCAGCCCATAGCGGCCAAATGGCATATCCTTACCCACCACAAAACGAATCGTGGTGTCAGTTTGTTCCTCAACGGTCACTTCGATGTCGTCGTTTCCCTTCGTGAGGTAGAGCCCGGCAACCTGCGGCTTGGCCAGGTTCTGCCCGGTCACGGTCACCTTGTCCCCTCGTAGGGCCTCCTGCTTATCCAAGCTCCGCAGCATGGGAGCGTTCTGGGCGCTCACGGCAACCGCAGCCCAACCAGCCAGAATCCAAAAAGATAGCGCGATGCGCACCATGACGGGCATCCCTCCTCTCGCTGAAGGATCCCTTTCGGCTTCTACAAGGATCCTTAGTGCCGATATCCTAATTGGTCTTCAGCCAGAATACAAGGCCTTCGTTCCTATTGCCGGGCAAGGTTGCTCCACGTGCGCGGTGAAGAGACGGCTGGCCAAGGAACTGCGCTGCCGTGAGATCCTGAAAGTACCGATGGGATACGCGTTATGGATTGATGGAGATTTGGCTTGGGCAGAGGGTGCCCATGAGTACCGCGCCTGGGGCTCCGCGGTAATTTCCGCCAACACGGGATTTCAATTGAGGGATTTTCGGCGTCACCCAGGAAAGCGCGAGCGACGCGGCGAGAACTTCGTGGGCCTGTTCGCTTCGCTAGAGGAGGTGAACCACCACCTGCGACAGCGGCGTGGAAGGGTGCGCAGCATTCCAACTCGCCGCACGCCTGCCTTCTTGGGCTAGAAATGCCAACCCAAGACGCCGCTGGTAGCCCCAAACACGAAAGCTTCCGTCAGGGAGACGAGCGAGGGGGCTGATGTCCGGCCTTGCTGGAACGTGCTGAAACTCAGTCTGCCGCGCCCATCGAGGGCAGTGCACTTCGCGAGAACGAGAACTCAGTCTCCGCTGTTGGCCACCTACGCATTGCGTTCTGGATCGCCTTCACTTCCTGGTCTCGTAAATACTGCCAAATGCGGGCTAGCTGGCGATGACCTTCAGGACTGAGGTCTTCGAAGTGGGACTCAATTACGCCGTCCACCACTTCACGCGCCGATTCGTACCATAACTGCATATTCATCGGTACTACCAGGATAGCTCATTCTGGTTAGCCGTCAAGATCGAAAGTGGGATTTATTATATATATTTATCCGAATCAGTTAGCCACGTTAACGGTACTCGGTGCGGATCCCGTCAGGCTAATGAGAGTGCTCCCGCAAACAACCGGCAGCGATGCTCCCAGATGGAAACTCTCGCAGCCGGCGGTGCAGTCTAGATGGATGGCGTTGGCTGCGCTGTGGCCATCCGGATGGCGAGTTCTACAAAAGTCTTCACGGCGATACCAGTGGGACCCTTCGGCATGTACGGCTTCGCGTTTTCCAGCCATGCCGTCCCGGCGATATCCAGGTGCGCCCACGGAGTATCTCCTGCAAATTCCTCAAGGAACTTGGCCGCTGTACATGCACCACCCCAACGGCCCCCGATGTTAGCGATATCGGCGAAGTCGCTTTTCAGATACTCCTTGTACTCCTCATCCAAGGGCATTGGCCAGAAACGTTCTCCTGCCGCCTTCGCTGCTTCCTGAATTTGTGCACTGAACGCAGGCTGATTACAGAACAAACCCACATGTTCATAACCCAGCGCGACGGCAATGGCGCCGGTCAAGGTGGCAGCATCAACCAAATGGGTGCAGCCCTGCTGTTTGGCGTAGGTGATGGCGTCAGCCAGAATCAACCGCCCTTCGGCGTCGGTATTCAGCACCTCAATTGTCTTGCCGGAAAGGGATTTCAGGATGTCACCAGGACGCATCGCCTTCCCGCTGGGCATATTCTCGACAATCGGGATAAAGGCGGAAATGCGCATATTTGGCCGCAAGGCAGCGATTGCGCGCATGGCTCCCATCACGGACGCTCCGCCTGACATGTCGTACTTCATCTTCTCCATGCCTTCGGAAGGCTTGATCGAGATTCCCCCTGAGTCGAAGGTGACCGCTTTGCCGACCAAACCCAGGTGCAGCGCCGAGGAAGGATTATCGGGCTCGTAGACCATGTGCACCAGGAAGGGAGGTTCCTCGCTGCCCTGGGCCACAGCGAGCAAAGCCCCCATGCCGATTTCCTCGAGCCGGCTGCGGTAGAGGACGTCTACCTGCACGGCAGTCTCGCGCGCTAGATTTTTGGCTCGCTCAACCAATTCGCGCGGTGGAAGCAGATTCCCCGGAAGGTTTGAAAGGTTGCGGGCATAGTTTTGCGCTTCCCCTACAATTTCGCCCTTTTGCAGCGCTCCCTGCAGTGTTGCCGCGCCTCCATCCATCGCCAGGCGGAACTGCGCGAAAATCTTGTCGTCCTTATCCTGGGTCTTCAAGGAGTGCACCTCAAAATCGCCAGTTACCGCGCCGCCCGCGATCTCTGCCACATTGGCCTCATTCGCCAGAAGCGCATCCAGATACAGCGTGGCATCCATCAGGGATTTCTGCTTCAGCGTGCGCACTGCCGCTCCGGCCACTTTGCCCAGCGTTGCCGCAGTAAGCTTCTCGCGGTCTCCACACCCAATCAGCAACAATCGCGGAGTGCGCAAGCCGTAGACACGGTGAAGCAGCAGCACCTCCATGGGCTTTCCCTTAAATTCACCGGTTCGGTAGAGTTCGCGCACGAGGCCGCCACTTACCCGATCCACCTCATCCAACCCGCCCGAGGACAGGTCATTCGAGCCCTGTTTCACCTCAAATGCTGGCAGCACCAAAACTGCCCCTTGGATTTCCGGCACCTTCGCATCAATGAGTTCGAGTTTCATGCGCGCTCCTCATCACAAACAATAGCGCAGGCTGGCCCAGAGGGGTGCAAGACGGGGGCCAATCTGGTACTGCTTCCCCTCTTTAGCCAGTCGCTTGCGAGTGATTGGAGAAGGCCGACGGCTAGCGGAGCTTACGCTCTTCGAGATAGAGGATCAGCCCCTGCGGATTATCCGTGATGATGCTGTCCACGCCCGCATCCACCAGGGGCTGCCATTCCGCCGGCGTATTGGCCGTCCAGGGTACAATCTTCAGTCCGGCTTCCTGGGCCTGCTTCACCTTGGCAGGGGTCACCAGGCGGAAGTGGGGCGAAACAATGGGAGCGTCGCCGGCTCGCTTTGCGGTTTCCAGAAAACTCTCCTCACCCATTCCCAACAGGGCTGAGCGGCGGAGCTCGGGTGCCAGCTTTTTCACCGCGAGAAGCGTACGAAAGTCAAAGCTCTGTACAATCACGCGTCTCTCCATCTTGTACTTCCGCACCACCTCCACCAAGAGTCTGGCGAATTCATCAGGCGCTGGGGCGAGTTCCGGCTTTCGCGGATCGATCTTCGTCTCGATGTTGAAGTCGAAGCCCTCCACCGCCGAGAACTCCTGGAACACCTCCTCCAGCGTCGGCATACGTGTGCCGGGCAGCGCTTGCTGGGCAGGGAAACCTGGGTTCGGAGCCCATCCACAGTCAAACTGCTTGATTTCCTTCAGAGTGAGTTCCCGAATGACGCGCGACATTCCATCCGGCCCCTTACAGATAGCTGGATTCATCACGGCGTCGTGCGACAGCACCAGGACGTTGTCTTTGGTTACGGACAGGTCCATTTCCAATACGTCAGCGCCCATTTCCATGGCGTGACGCATGGCGGGAAGCGTGTTTTCCGGCAGCACCCAGCGAGCGCCGCGGTGCCCTTCAACCAGGATTCGTTTTGCTGGCGGCTTCGCCTCCTGCGCAGCTAGCGGCAGCACCAGCAGGGGAAGAAAGGTAAGCAACACGATCCAAGGCATACTCGCAGGGTAGCGCGATCACGCTACGAATCGGTGACAGAAGCACCGTCTGGCTGCGGAACGAACGCAGCAGCTATTCCCACTCAATGGTTCCTGGGGGCTTGTGGGTAAGGTCGTACAGAACGCAGGCGACACCGCGCAGGGTCAGAAGCCGGTTACACAATTCCTGCAGCAGGGCGTAGCGCATGCCCACTGACTGCGCAGTCATGCCATCCACTGACTGAATGGGGCGCAGCACCACGGAATCAGTGACCTCTTCCACGCCAAACGGCGCCAGAATCACGGGGAACTGCCATACCTCATTCTCGAACCCACTGTCCGCGCACATCTGGCGGACCAACGCGTCAGCCTCCCGCAGCAAGTGCAGCCGCTCCCGCGTGATGGAGGCTGGTCGCACCTTGCAGCGCTCCGCCAGCACGTTGCCTGGCACTGGCTGCAATACCACCCGGTTAAACCGGTCATTGACGTTGATCAGCTCTGTTGCCCGCGCATAGGCTGTGTCCCAGCCACAGTCTGGCCAAGATGCCGGCAGGTCCATCAGCAGTACCGGCTTGTAGCTGCGCGAGTCACCCTGCACCCCCACAGAATGCAGCGGCAGCAGCCAACCACCCTCCATGCGTTCCACTTCCCCGGTTTCCGCCGCGCACAGACAACGGATTGCCAAACCCGGCCCAGGGAAGGGGTGACGATGCAGAAATGCGTGAGGAATGCCCAACTGAGCCCCCACCTCGCGCACTTCGTCCTTGTAGAGATTGTGCAGGGGTTCCACAATCCGGTTTTCCGCCATCAAGCGTTGGATGCCTTCCACCCGGTTGTGGTGGGTCTTGATGAGGTCCGCCTTGGCGGTGCCGCCGGACTCAATCGTATCGGGATAAATGGTGCCCTGACCCAGAATCCATTCCTCTTCCAGGAAGTGCTCTGTTTCCAGAATCCGGTTCTGTTCTTCCAAGAACTCCTGGCCAATCTGATGGCGCTTGCGTTCCGGCTCAACCACTCCCTCCAGCTTCGCCAGAAAGTGCTCCTCCGCTTCGGCGACATGAACGGATGCACCGCCTCCCAGGCTCCCGAAGAGGTCGCGCACGAACTGCGTCTCGTCCTTCCGCATGAGGCCGGTATCGACATAAATCCCACGCACGCGATCCGCGCCCAGCGCCCGCAGGGACAAGGTATAGGCCACCGTGGAGTCAACTCCACCGCTGATGAAGAAGAATACCTTACGTCCGCCTACGACCTGACGGATTTCCTCTTCGAGTTGCTCTACCACCTGCGACGGATCCCAGTCCGGTTCGCAGCCCGCAATGTCAAACAGGAAATTCCGCAACAGACGGCTGCCCTCGTGGGTGTGTACCACCTCGGGATGAAACTGCACGCCGTAGATTCGCCGGACTTCATCCGCCACGGCCGCATAGGGGCAGGTATCGGTGACGGCCAAACCAGTGAATCCGCCAGGGAGCGCCACTACCGTATCGCGATGGCTCATCCACACCTGCCGGGCATCGCCAGCCCAGCCATTCATCAGGGGAGATTGCTGGCGAACTTCCAACAGCGCGCGCCCATATTCGCCGCGGTCAACTTTTTCCACCTTCCCGCCCAGAAGGTGCGCGGCAAGTTGCAGCCCATAGCAAATGCCCAGCACCGCGGCGCCACTATCGAAAATGGCCGGATCCACCGTGGGGCTGCCAGCGTCGTACACGCTGCTGGGCCCCCCGGAGATAATCAACGCCTTGGCGCCCTGCAGCTGGTTGGCCGGAGTCTCGGAGGGCTTCACCTCAGAATAAACGCCCAGTTCGCGGATCTTACGGGCAATCAGGTGGCAATACTGCCCCCCTGTATCGAGGACGATAGCTTGCGCCACCATCGGCTTGGCAATCGAAGTGTAAGTGCTGGCGGAGGGATGCATGGATACGGAAAGGACCCGCCCTTTCCGGTGCGGGTCCCAAATCCCGTTATACCACGGAGGCACTGGCAGCACTCCGCGTGTGGCTACAGAACCAGATGCGGACGGCTACTCTTCCGGCTGGCTGCCGCCATTCCGCTGGGCGATGGTTTTGCGCGCCGTTTCCTGCAGGCTTTGCGCGCGGCCCATCGCATCCACCGCCCGCTCAACCATCGGATCCTCGCGCACCATCAGGGCCTCGCTCTTCTCATCCCCCAGCGCGTAGGTGAACATTGCCCGCTTCAGGTCCGTCATCACCTGCGGCCGGTTGGTCTGGAGTTCCTCAGCGCTTACCTCAATCTTCTCTTCCGTCAGAAAAGCCTGAAAGTCTCCTAGCATACCTTCCGTGATCTGGAAGTCGTCGCCAATGTTCACCGAGTTCCGCGCAAAGTAGTGAGCAGCAAACATGGAGTAAGCCATGTGCTGGTCACGCAAACGAAACTGGACACTGTTCGGCTTGGGGCCGTCAAACTTCTCATCCGGTGTGATTCCCCCACCGCCGTATACGGTACGTCCACTGTCGGTCATCCGTACGTCCTCGGGGTCCTTTGCGTCGCCATTCTTGCGGCTGTAGTAGTCGTAGAAGCTCACCTTGGAGTAGTCACGTTGAATCAGACGCCCGCTGGGTGTGTAGTACTTGGCAGTCGTCAGGGCCAGGCCTGTGTCTTCCGACAATGGGAACACCGTCTGCACTAATCCCTTGCCGAAGGTCTGCTCGCCCAAAATCCAGGCGCGGTCATGGTCCTGCAAGGCTCCCGCGACGATTTCCGCCGCGGACGCTGAACTGCTGTCCACCAGCACCACGATGGGATAGTCCGCGCCCCGGCTACCGCGACGTGCTTCATACTTGCGCTGTGCGGAGGCCCTGCCCCGATGCGAAACAATCGCCTGCCCCTTCTTCAGGAAGTGGTCGGCCACGTTTACGCCTTCGTTCAGGATGCCCCCGGGGTTCCCGCGAAGATCCAGCACCAATCCCTTGATCTGGTCTTCCTTCAACCGGCGGAGGTTCTGCTCCATTTCCGCACTGGTGTTCTCGTTAAACTGCTTAATCTGAAGATACGCAACGCCGGGCCGAACATAGAAGGCATCCGCCACGCTCTTGCGCGGGATCTCATCGCGCACGATGTCGAAATTCAGTTCCTTCTGTCCATCAGCGCCCCGCCGCAGCATCACCACCTTGACAGTGGTACCCCGGGCACCCTTCAATCGCTCAGCCACCTTACCTTGGTCCCAGCCCTCGGTTACCTCGCCGTCAATCATGTGGATGATATCGCTGGGCCGGATACCAGCGTTGTACGCAGGCGAACCGGGGAAGGGGTTCACCACCACCACGCGGCCACGGTGCATCCGCACCAACATGCCCACGCCATAGTACTGGCCCCGTTGATCTTCCCGGAGCAACTGAAATAGCTTTGGATCGTAGAAGTTAGAGTGCGGGTCCAGGGTGTGCAGCATCCCAGGGATGGCTCCGTTGTAAATGGCCCGGCTAGGATCCACCGGATCCGCCGCATTCTCTTCTACAATGGAGAACACCTTGGTGAAGGTGCGCACGCTGCGGTCAATGTCCTGCTCAGACCGTTCGGCCGCGGCAGCGGTGGATCCGCCAGAACCCGGCCCGGCCAAGCCACCCAGCAGGGCGAACACCAGAATCACTCCAGGAACAATCAGGACGCGGGGCTTCAGTTTCATACGGGAGCCAAACCTCGGAGGGACGTTTTCTGCTTATAACTATCCTACGACAGAGGTGTCAATTCCGTTGCGCCAATCAATCTGTGCTTAGCTGAAAGTAGCGTCTCTCTTCTCCCCATGGATACAAATACCTTGATCAATGCCGCCCTCACCGTGCTGCTGTTTGTGATTCTGGTTGCACCGCATGAGTTCGCCCACGCGTGGGTGGCCAAACAGTTGGGCGACGACACGCCCGTCTTGCAGGGCCGCGTCACCTTGAACCCACTCGCGCACATTGACTGGCTGGGAACGGTGATCCTTCCCGCAGCGGCAAGTCTTCTTGGTGGCGGCATCTTCGGCTGGGGTCGTCCTGTCCTTACCAATCCCGCCAAATTGCGAGGAGGCACCCAGGGTCTCCTGCAGGTGGCCCTCGCCGGCCCGGCCATGAACGTTCTGCTGGCCTTCCCTTTCGCCGCGCTCGCAGCCTATTTTCTCGCGTCCAACCAGGAAGCCATCGCTCAATTCTGCTTGCGTGCCACCTACCTCACCGTGTTCCTGGCTATTTTCAACATGATGCCCGTTCCACCGCTTGACGGCTCAAAGATCCTCATCGCAGCCAACGTGCCTCCTGCTGTGATGAACGAGATTGCACGCATGGGATTGTTGCTGCTCATTCTGGCGATGGTCTTCACCCCGCTGGGTACATGGATGTCGGCTACCAGTGTCCAGGCCGCATCGATGCTTGTCCAGATGTTTCTGCCACGATGAACCCGGCACTGCCGCCGGTACCGGACTACGAGTTTGTTTGGGATTACCCGTAGCGTCACACACGACGTCTAGTCTTGAACTGCTTCCATACTCACAGGCACTCCTATCCCCAAGGGGGTTGCGAAATCCTCGTGATACCATGAAAACTTGGGCGGTTAGCTCAGTTGGTTAGAGCGCCTGCCTTACAAGCAGGATGTCGGGGGTTCAAGTCCCTCACCGCCCACCACCC
>DAISIM010000071.1:0-12129 GCA_036821995.1 Bryobacteraceae bacterium | reverse complement strand
GGTGACCTCCTTCGCTTCTTACCAGAGTCGTTCCAGAACCGGCGGAGGACTTGCGCCACCGATGCGGCCAACGGACCGACACCGGGGACAACGCGTGGAAGCGGCACGACGGTGCCGGGGGATGCCATGGCCTCCAGCAGGACGCGGAAGGTCGCTTGGGAATCGATGGGTGGGTGAGGGAACGCGAAGGACATCCCAGGTTCCTGGAAGGTTGCAGCCGCCGCGTCCATGGTCTACTCGCCCCTCACCATTGTGAAGAAATCCACCTTGGTGGAGGCAGCCTCTGCCAGCAAGGCTTTGTCTTGATGGTTCTGGCGGAAGCGCATGGGGCCAAGCAGCGGCTGGCAGTCCTGGCCGGTGGTGATGAACTGCTGCAGCCGCGCATCGAGCAAGGCGACCAAGGCCGCTTTGCGCAGATGCCTACCCAAGACGCAGGCATAGCCCAACACCGGGTGGACACCCAGCTCAACCACACAGCGGACAGCGGGCACTTCCCCCACGTGAAAGGTCTGCCCATCTCCACCCGCGCGGCCCGACACCATCACCAGCACGACCTCAGGGGCTTTCAAGTAGCGCCAAGGCTGATCGCCACCGAAGCGATCCCAGGCCGCCTGGAGTTCCGACTCCGAAGCGAGGCAAAGGATGGAAAACCATTCCTGGCGAAGCTGAATGTCCTGCGAGGCGATGCCCGCGCGGTGTGCGCTGGTTTCGGTGGAGAGGGGGGCATCCATAAGCCTTGAAGGGTAGCAGGCTGGTTTTACAGAAGGATGACGGACGGCGCAGATAGGGGATTCATCCCGTGTGGTAGGCCGGACCTCGCAGCAAGGCGATGCGCGGAGCTTCGCCGCGTGCGCCGCATGCCGTCACAGACATTTCATTTCAGGTTAACTCTACTGCAATATCAGTCTGTCAGGATCTTCGCTATGAGAACTTTCCTTACTCTTGCTTTGGTCTGGGCCTGTGCGATCGCCAGTCTGGCGGCGCAGGAGACCCGGGCTACGTTGCTGGGCGTCGTCACTGACCAGTCAACATCTGTCATTGCCGGCGCGGTGATCACCATTCGAAACCTGGACACGAATGTGGAAACCAGCGTGGTGACGAACAAAGCCGGGGCCTACGAAGCGCCGTTCCTGGTGCAGGGCTCCTACGAGCTTCGGGCAGAGGCACCTGGGTTCAAAGTGCATACGCGGTCCGGACTGACGCTGCGACTGGGCATGCGGGCGAGGATAGACATCCAGATGGAGGTGGGTGAGGCGACCACGACGGTGGATGTTGTGGGAGCGGCGCCGGTGCTAAATACGGTGGATGCCTCATCGGCCCAGGTGATGGAAAACAAGATGGTGATGAACCTGCCGACGATGAGCAACAGTGTGATTCTGCAGGCAGGGTTGGCGGTGGGGATGCAGCGTCTGGCCTTCAACAATGTGAACCTGAGCTTCACGAACGCATCCTCGAATCACAGGGCTTCGGGAGCTGTAGGTGGCAACGAATGGTCGATTGACGGTACGCCTAACCAGGGCCAGTTTCGGAGGGCTGCCTATCTGCCATTCACGGATGCGATTCAGGAGATGCGCGTAGAGTCAATGAGCTTCGACGCGACGATGGGGAATAACAGCGGCGCGTTCATCATGATGACCACGAAGGCTGGAACGAATGAGTACCATGGAGCGCTTTCCAATACCCACTGGCAGCAGCGATGGCACGCGACGGGAAGCAATGACAACGGACTGTATTGGGGCCGCATTCGAGACGCGGAGCTTGCCGGAGACTCTGAACTTGCCAGACAACTCCGCTCCGAACCCAGGCAGCCTTCCGGGCGTTCGAACACGTACTCCGGCTCTTTGGGTGGTCCGGTACGGATCCCAAAGCTGTACGATGGGCGCAACAAGCTGTTCTTCTTTTTCATTTACACCGGCCAAACAGAACGATTTCGGGATTTGGAAACCAATCGAAAGATCTACACCGTTCCCACAGCGGATGAGCGAGGCGGAGACTTCTCAAGGTTGCTGGCGTTGAACGCGGCAAGATACCAGATTCATGATCCGCTTACCACGGTGGCGAACCCTGTCACGGGATTGTTCGAGCGCCTCCCCTTCGCCGGGAATCGGGTGCCGCTAAGCCGGATCGCCAATCCCACGATGTACAACTTCTATTCCAGTGTCTATCCACTGCCGAATAACCCGAGCATCATGGATCAGGATGGCAATAACAATCTCTACTCTGACCCTGAAGTGCCATTCGACTACTGGGCAGCACAAAACCGGGTGGATTGGGCGCCACGGGAAAAGGACCGGTTCTTCTTCCGTTGGAGCTGGAACAAGTTTGCCAACGAGCGTCAGGACTGGTCATACACCACGTTTCCGCGCCTGCACTCCGAGGCGCTGCGGCGGAACAACATCGGAGGCACCACGGACTGGGTACACACCTTCAATGCGCAGACGATCCTGAACGTCAATCTTTCGTACAACCGTTACTGGGACAATCGCCCATTGAACGAGGTGCAGTGGGCATACAAGCCGTCTCAAGTTGGATTGCCAGCATACATGGATGAGAAGGCCGGCGATTTCAGCACGTTGCCCTCGATTGCGTTTACCAGCTACCGGCAGATCAGTAACCAAAGGGTGTCTCTGCTGCCGTCATCGCTGGGAGCGTTACGCGTGGGACTTACCAAGTACATCAATAAGCATAGTGTGCAGATGGGATATGACGGCCGCATTTACTACACCCTGGGTGGCGATAGCGGGAGGAGCTATCCGGGCTATACTTCCGGATTGTTTCGCTTCAACAACGACCTGATGCGCCGGACATCTGCACAGGCTGGAGTGGGGCAGCTTGGCGTGGAGTGGGCTGCGTTCATGCTGGGAGTACCATCCCTTTCACAGGTGGATACCAACGATACGTATTATGCAACCACACCGCGTCACAGCTTCTATATCCAGGATTCGTTCCGGTTGAACTCGAAGCTGATGATGATCTTCGGACTCCGGATGGAATACGAAGGGTCAATCCGGGAGCGATTCAACCGGGGTCTGCGCGACTTCAACCCCGATGTCGAATTGGCTATCAGCTCTGCGGCTCAGGCAGCCTACGCCGCCAGCCCACTTGCCGAACGGCCGGTGGCTGACTTTCGGGTTCGTGGTGGCACCAATTATCTTGGCCTTGATGTCCCCGATCTGCTGACAGAACCCACTTATCGATGGATGCCACGCTTCAGCGCGGCCTACTCATTCAATTCGAAGACGGTACTGCGTGGCGGCTACGGGACCTTCTACGACAGCTTGAATGCGAGTCATACGCACGCCAATCAGTTCGGTTACAACCAGTCCACCTTGACGAATATCACCGATGAAGCGGGTGCATCCTGGAACTACGGCTACTTTGGGACGCCCGGCCAAAACCCATTGACAGATCCATTCCCAGTTCGCGGTGACGGAACCCGGTTTGACACGCCCTACGGGAACACCTTGGGACTACATAGTCATCTTGGACGTAGCTATTCCTTTATTGGGCCAAACTTTCAGCCCGCACTCTCTCACAAAGCGCGTGTGGAATTGGAGCGGCAGGTCGCCAATAACATCGTGATCGGTGTTTCCTATAACTGGACCTATGTCCCCAACTTAGGGGTAACCCGCGACTTGAATGCGTTGCCCGAACAGTTTTGGGCAAATGGGATGGCGCGGGACAACGCGACACAGAACGACTTGAACAGGAACGTACCGAATCCCTTCCACATCAGCAATTTCGAATCGCTGCGGGTGTCCAACCCGGGTGTGTACCAGCAGATGTCCACATCGTCGTTCTTCACGGCCCGCGTGGCGCCAAAGCACCGCTTGCTGCGCCCGTTCCCGCACATGGCGGGTTTGGTGCAGACGCAGGAACCGATTGGCGCGAACAAGTACAACGCGCTGATTGTCCGTCTGGAGCAGCGGTTCGCGTACGGCCTGCTGTTCAACACTCACTATGAGTGGTCACACACCATGACGAGGGACTGGTTTCCCAACCCCTTTGACCAGACTCCGCTGTGGCAGGAGAGTACGCTATCCCGTCCACACCGCTGGGTGGCGAACGCGATCTACGATCTGCCCTTTGGACATGGCAAGCGACTACTTTCCAATTCGCGGCTCACGAAGCTACTAGTGAGCGGGTGGCAGATTGGCGGCAGTATGCAGCGGCAGAGCGGCGCCCCCATCAACTTTGGGAACGTGTTCTACTACGGGGACAACTACCGCGACATTGTGCTTCCCAAGAGCGAGCGAACGCAGGACCGGTGGTTCAACACCGCCAACTTTGAGACGAATGCGAGCCGCTCTCCCACCAGCTTTCATCGGCGTGTGTTTCCGAACCGGATGAACTGGCTGCGAACAGAGACACTGATGCAAGTGGATGCGAACCTGCAGCGGAACGTTCGGTTCACGGAAGCCGTGCAAGCGCAGTTTCGAGTCGACCTGATCAATGCCCTGAACAAGCAGGTGCTGGGCGCGCCTGGCACAAATCCGCTGAACACCAACTTCGGCCGCGTGGCCACGTTCGTCAACACGCCCCGATTGATCCAGATCACGTTTCGGATGACCTACTAGTTGTTCTGGAACCGCAAAGGCAATGGAACTAGCAGAATGAATCGAAGACACTTTCTTTTCGGGGCGCTGGGCGCACCGTTGGCACTGGCGCAGCAGAGTTTTGCGCGGCGCAGGATTCTGATTGTGCTGATTGATGGGTTCTCTCCGGAGTACTTTCACCGGAGCGAGATGCCCAATCTGATGCGGATTTGCAAGGAGGGCGTTTGGAAGGTGGGGCGTGGTGTAATGCCGACACTCACCAATGTCGGCAATGCCTCACTGAGCACCGGTTCGTTTCCGGTTACCCATGGCATTACGAGCAACTTTCGGTACGACCGAGCCACGGGCGAGTATTCGGCGATGGAGTCCGCACAATTGCTGCTTGCGGAGACGGTGTTCCAACGAGCTGGCAGACTGGGCCTGCGGACGGCGTTGGTGGCCAGTAAGGATAAGGTGCGCACGCTCTGCAATGCTGGCGCGGACATCGCCATTTCCGGGGAAGCGCCGCCACAGGGCTGGGTGGATCGCGTAGGTCCGAAGCAAGAAATGTACTCACCTTCGGTGGACTTCTGGACGTTGCGTGCGGCCCGGAAGCTGCTGAAGGAAGAGGGCTGCGATGTGGTCTACGCGACAACCACGGACTACATGATGCACACCTACGCTGCGGGAGCGGACGAATCGATGCAGCACCTCCATCAGGTGGACGCGTTGCTGGGCGAGATCGCCAATGACCATCCCAGGCTTGAGATCTACCTGACTGCGGATCATGGCATGACGGCGATGCACGAGGCGATTGACCCGGTGCGCGTGTTGGCGCGACAGGGTATTGCATCGAACGCGGTACCGATTATTCAGGACAAGCACATGATCCATCACCGGGGGCTCGGTGGGTCCACCTATGTCTATCTGCCAAAGCCAGACACGCTGGAAGCGGCGAGGTCTGCCCTCAGCGCGACCGCCGGGGTGGAAGAGGTCTACACCGCACCTGAAGCAGCCAGGCAGTTCCACCTGCACCCGGGGCGGATCGGAGACCTGTTCGTGCTTGGCGCGAAGGGTGTGGCGTTTGGTTCCCTGCCCGCTGAGCGCGTGGAGGTAGCTGTCCGCACCCATGGGTCGCGGCATGAGGAGGAAGTGCCTCTGGTAATCTATGGCCGGAAGGCGGAGATCTCAGAGTATGAGTTTACGTTGGATCTGGTGAGAAAGTTGAGCCTGGAATCATGAAGAAGCGAATGCTCGTCATCGCCGTTGTTGCCTTGCTGGCCGTGGGTTTGATGTGGTCGCAGCGGGATTTGTTGTGGCGGCCGGGCGCCACGCAGGTAGGCCGCGTGAGTGATGGATTCATGCTGCCCAGCGGGTGGCTGGTGCGTCCTGTGGGTGAGCAGGTTCCGCTGGAGACCCTTCCGCTGGGTGTGCGTATTCTGCCGGGCGGGAAGGAGATGGTGATTTTGCAATCCGGCTACAACAAGCCGCGATTGAGCCTCCATCGCACGGCAGACGGCGCTGAGCTGCAGCATGTGGAGTTGCGGGATTCGTTCCACGGTCTGGTGTTGGAGGGCAACACGGTGTATGTGGGAGGCGGAACGACGGGCGGCGTTTATGAGTTTGTGGCTGAGGATGGAAAGCTGGCGGAGAAGGCAACGCATACCTTGAGCACCAAGGAGGGAGCGTTCATCGGAGACGTGGCCCTCTCGCCGGACCGGCGGCAGATCTACGCCGCGGACATCGTCAGGAATGTGATCTACGTATACGAGCGCGACGGCTCGGCCCCGGTGAAGGAACTGCCGACGGTGCGCATGCCGTACCGGATTTCGTTCCATCCGTCTCGCAAGGAATTTCTTGTGACGAGTTGGTCTGACGCCGAGGTGGCGCGGCACACGTTCGCAGGCGAGATGGTTCAGCGCATCGGGGTGGGATCGCACCCGACGGATCTGGTCTGGCAGTCCCCGGGGAAGGGCGCGTCACGCCGCAGGATGGCGCAGGGACTGAAGGTATTTGTGAGCGCGGCGCACACCAACGATGTGTTCGTGCTGGCATCGGGCGAGGATGGAAGCCTGAAGGAGCTGGAGCGCGTCAGTGTGTCGCTTAGCCCGCGGCAGCCCGCGGGGATGACCCCGTCCGCGCTGACGCTCTCCGCTGACGGGCGGCGCTTGTTCATCTCCTGCTCCGATGGCAACGCCGTGGCCGTGGCGGACGTTGAGGACTCCCAATCACGCGTACTGGGCTTCATCCCAGCAGGGTGGTATCCGACCGAGACAGCGGAGTTGCCCGGAGGCCGGCTGCTGATCCTGAATGGGAAGGGCTTGCGGTCGTTCCCGAACCCAAAGGGTCCCAACTACACGCAAGAACAGCGCGTGATGTCCAGCGAGGAGCGTCGTGGCATCCAGCACGTTGGACGATTACAGGTGGGCGGGATGTCGATTGTCGCGCCGATGCGCGGTGATGACCTGGCCGATTACACCAAGAGGGTCTACGAGAACTCGCCCTACCGGGATGAGCTACTAGCCGACGCCGGTGTGCCGGCGGGCAACCCGATTCCGACGCGCATTGGCGATCCATCGCCGATCAAGCATGTGATCTACATCGTGAAGGAGAACCGCACTTACGACCAGGTATTCGGCGATATGGAAGAAGGCAATGGGGACCCTTCGCTGCTGATCTTCCCGGAACATTGCTCCATCAATCACAGGCGACTGGCGAAGGACTTTGTCCTGTTCGACAACTTCTACGTGAATGGAGATGTGAGCGCGGATGGGCACAACTGGTCAGCGGGCGCGATCTCGCCCGATTTCACGAACAAGCTCTATCCGAACCTGTACAGCGGGAGGCGGGCGGCGATGAGCCTGTACTGGGGACGGCCCCCGGTGAACCACACGGAGGATGCTTCCCGTCCACACAGCGGATACTTGTGGACCAGGGCTTTCGAGACGGGCCTGTCGGTAAGAAACTTCGGATGGCTGACCAAGAACATTCCGAATGCGAAGACCGGGGAGCGCCAGATTCTGGATGCGGAATCCAAGCAACTCATGGAAGCCACGAACCTGTACTTTCGCGGCTATGACGTCTCCTATCCTGACGTGGAGCGGATGCAGTTCTTCTTGAAGGAACTGGAGGAATGGGAGCGCGGCGGAACGATGCCGCAGCTGATTGTGATGCGATTGGGGAACGACCATACATCTGGATTCAGTGCGGGAGCGTTCACGCCGCAGGCGATGTTCGCCGACAACGATCTGGCGATGGCGCAGCTGATTGAGGCTGTATCCAAGAGCCGCTTCTGGGCAGAGACTGCCATCTTCGTATTGGAGGATGATGCCCAGGCGGGGCCTGACCATGTGGACGCCCACCGGTCCATTGCACTGATCGCGTCACCTTATGCCAAGCGCGGGTATGTGGACCACAACTTCTACAATACGGTGTCGATGTTACGAACGATGGAGCTCATTCTGGGGCTGCCGCCGATGACACAGTTTGATGCGGCGGCGGTGCCGATGTTCACAGCATTCACTGCAACCCCTGACTTCACGCCGTATACGCTGGTTGAACCCAGCCAATCACGTTTCGAGCGGAACCCTGGCGGCAACCGGTTGGCGGCGCGTTCCGCACGGCTTGACTTCTCGGAAGCGGACTTGATTGACGACCAGGAGATGAACGACATCCTCTACCAGGGAATCCAGGGGCGACCCGCTCCGGCGCCGCGGCGGAGCATCTTTTACCCGGGCGCGACCGCGGGAGAGGATGAGCACGAGGAAGCTGACCAGCGCGAATGAACGGCATCCAGCATCACCGTGTCATTCGGCATTCATGACAAGCTTGAGCCGAAGTCCGCACGTGGTAGCCTAGCGGATACCTGTGATTGCTACCGCCCCACGATATCGATCCGCCATGAGCGCGGATTTCGTATCCGCCACGGAAACCCGTTTTGCCGGTGTGCCTCTTAAGGAGCAGGCTTACCAGAAGATCAAGGAAGACATTCTCCATGGTGTGCTGGCCTTCGGGACGGTGATCTCTCCCAGAAAGATTTGCCAGGAACTGGGCATGAGCTTTCTGCCGGTTGCCGAGGCCTTGCGACTGCTGGAAACCGAGGGCCTGATCGAAACAAAAGACCGGGTTGGCAGCCGGGTTCGAGTACCCACCCGGGAGGACATTGAGGGAGTCTTCACCGTACGCGCCGCGCTGGAAGCGGAAGCAGCACGATTGGCATGTGAACGGGCGACCCCTTCCCAGCAGAAAGAGTTGCTGCGGTTGGCACGGCAGTTGGACAGGAAGTCCGTTGCGCTGCGGAAGGGGGAGCACAGCCGCGAGGCCAACGTGGAGCATGCAATCCGTCACGTCGAGTTCCACCTCGCGCTGGCAGGGACCGTCAACTGCCCGATGCTTACGGAGGCGATCCGGCGGTCCCAAGTGTTAACGTTCAAGGTGCAGATTGACAGTTCCTTGAGGACGAAGCAACGACCTGACGAGTGGCACGAGTCCCTGGTACGCGCCATCTTTCAGGGAGATCCGATGGCGGCAGATGCGGCGGCGCGGGCCCATGTTCGCTATGGTCTGGACGAGACGATTCGCTTCATTGAGACGTTGCGGGTGGACGACCGCTGGCGCACGGTGGTGCCCAAGACGGAGAGTGCGACCAAGCGCGCGAAGTAATTCCTCACGTGGGAGCATCGTCGACGTGATGCACATTGATCGCGCAAGACACGCCGTCAGCGAATGGAAATCGTCGGCTGGATGGCATCCTGTTTGCCTACCGCGCCACCCTTGGCTCCAAAGAAGGAATGCACATCAGTCAGGTCGCCGGTGATGAAGGCGAAACTGCCCAGCCTCTCGCGACGACAGCGCTCGAGGTCCTGCGGGAGCGTATCGATGGTGCTGGCGAACATCTTCCGCATCTCCAGCAGCCATGGATGTACGCCCTGTGTGTAGATTACATGGGTGTCAGTGAGATGAACGAAGTCAAGCGCTTCGCGTCCGGTGGCGGCGTCGGCGGTGAGAGCCATGCGCACACGGAGGGAAGCCATCCAGCCGCACATACGCCCGTCTCTCCGTGAACACATCTGCCAGATCTCCTGTCCCGCGCGTACGCCCGCTCCGCATCATCCGAAAGCACCTTGTCGCGCACTGGTCACCCTGACTTTGGTCTGCCATGCGGCCAAGACAGGCTGATTCTGATCTTTCTCGCGACACTTGCTGTCCGCTAGCAGAGCCAGACCCTTCGATTCCGATCCGGCGCGGAAATGCTGGAGATGTTCGGCATGCAGAGGGGAGAGAAGGAGTACCGCCGCCTCGTGGCCGGCATCGAATGGATCCTCGGTTTCACGATCCTTTTTTGGTAGTGAGCCAACAGCAGACGGTGCAAAGTTGTTCTCCAAATCCCTGTTCCACTTTGTTCGCGAGACCCATATTTGGTTCGACCGCAATTCATCCCGGACTCATCCGGCAGGAAACCGCGAGATCGTGATCGTACTGAGCAACGAATTCTTCCGAGAGATCGCTGAACATTCGATTCCCATGGATCTGAAGGTGATCTGTCTCCTTAGAAACCGGGCACGCAGCGAGGCGCCAATATCCTTGATCTCCTTAGCCATTGGCGGTCAGCGCCTCCAGATACGGGCGAATCACGGTGCTAACCCTGCCGGCATCCGCCGCCCGGGCGATCTCGGCCGGTGTCGCTCCTCAAAATCCCATCGGGACGTAGAATCAGAGACTTGGGAAACGTTCGATTTTGTAGCTTCGTGCGGGCTCGATAGGATCAACCCGATGAAATCGGTCTTGGCAGCGATTGCGACGTACCTTTCTGCTCTCTTCCTACCTCGGCACAGGCTCGCATTGGAATGCGCTGCTCTGCGGCAGCAATTGGTGGTCTTCAAGCGCAAGCAACCTCGTCCGAAACTCGAGCCCGCGGATCGCCTCTTCTGGAACTTCCTGCCGCGAATCTACCCTGGCTGGGCTGACCTTCAGCGTCCGTACGCTGTACTGCTTCTTCCGAGGACCGATTCAGCTGTTTAGCTTGAATCAAACGCCCCACGGTCACGTCGTCGATCCGAGAGACCCTGCCCAAACCGGTTCGATATTTCTAGAAGGTGCCGTCGCGCGTTGTTTGAGAGAATGGTGGTTGCAGGCGTGGTGTGGGCCGTGCCTGGGTTTGCTAATGGCGATGGCAGCAGAAGCGCATGCGACGAATTCTGATTATCGATGACGACCGCGACCTTAGCGAGATGCTCATTGAGTATCTCTCCCCTGAAGGTTTTGCGGTGGATTCTTCCCACACCGGAGAGGACGGGCTGCGGCGAGCGCTTAGCGAGAGTTTCGACCTCGTGATCCTCGACGTGATGCTGCCTCGGATGAACGGTTTCGAAGTGCTGCGGGGCCTGCGATCGCAGAGCCAGTGCCCGGTGATCATGTTGACCGCGCGAGGGCAGGAAGTGGACCGGATTGTTGGGCTGGAGATCGGCTCCGATGATTACCTAGCCAAGCCGTTCAGCGCCCGCGAACTCCTTGCCCGCATCCATGCGATTCTCCGGCGCAGCCGCCGTGCGGAAGGGGACACAGAGCTCGTCTGCGCGGGTGACGTGACCTTGGATCGACGGTCCCGGATGGTCCGGCGCGCCGGAGAGGTGATCGATCTGACGTCCGCGGAGTTCGACACGCTGGAGGTGCTGCTCCGTAGCGCCGGCCAGGTGGTAGCGCGGGAAGAGCTGTTCGACAAGGTACTTCAGCGCGAGTATTCGGTATTCGATCGAAGCATAGACAATCATGTGAGCAGCTTGCGTAAGAAGCTGGGGCCGAGGCTGGGGGATACCGAGCGCATCAAGGCCGTGCGCAACAGCGGTTACATCTACGCGTACTCCGCGCTTGACGGCAGGAGTTGAGTCGTGGGGCAACTCTTTCTGCGGGTCTTCCTGTCCTTCTGGATCGCAACCGTGTTGCTGCTGATGACGCTTGCGGCGGGGATTGTGGTGCTCCGCCCCGATGCGCTGGCTTCCTGGCGCACGGTGGGCCAGCAAGGGATGATCTTCGTCGGGTCGATGGCGGCGGATCGCCTGGAAACAGAAGGCGAGGCGGCGGGGACGCGCGTGCTTGCGCAATTCACCCGCAAGAGCCAGCTTCCAGCCTGGCTGTACAGCGTGGACGGCAAGCCGGTTTGCGGGCAAGGGGCGCCCGCAGGACAGGAAGCGCTCGTGAATCGCGCAGTTCGTTCCGCTGGAGTCGAGCACACCCCGTTGGAGTCAGACGTGCTGCTGGCGCGGCCCGTGCAGAGCTCGACTGGCGGGCTCTACGTTGTTGTGTGGCGTGTGCCGCTGCTGCTACCGATGTCGATGGTGCCGGTGCCGGTGAGGTCCTTTGGGGTGCGGCTGGCGCTGGTGATCGTTGTTGCGGGAGTGGTGTGCTGGTGGCTGACTCGAAGATTTCTGCTGCCTCTGCGACGGCTTCAGGCGGCGGCGCGGAGCTATTCGCTGGGGGACCTATCGCTCAGGGTGGCAAGCCATCCTGAGTTCCGCCACAAAGACGAATTCAGCGAATTGGCTCGGGATTTGGATGAGATGGCCGCCCGCATCGATGATCTGATGCGTTCGCAGCA
>DAISIM010000070.1:0-12257 GCA_036821995.1 Bryobacteraceae bacterium | reverse complement strand
CGATCTGGCGGCAACGTTCCCACACAGTATGTGCGTCCTCGCGGGCGGCGCCAACGACGAAGAAGAAGTCGCGGTACCGCCCGGCTACATGGCGCTGTCCGAGAAACCAGACGCGCCCCGGTACCAGGACGGAGTCATTGCGGATCAGGCCAAGTTCGCGGCGAAGTGCATGGGCGATCACATCCAGGTTGATGGCCCAGCGGCGGAGGCGATCGAGGGAAACGGCGGAGGCGCCGGTTTCCGGGCATGAGACGAAGGGCGCGGGATTGCCGGTGGTCGCGTTCCGGATCCACATGACTTCCTCCACATGCCCATCGCCACACGCCTCGCAGCGAGCCCAGGTTGCCCTGCTGGTTTCTTTGAGGAAGCCGAGCTGGCAGAGCAGTTCGAACTGCCCGGGTGGCGCCCACTCGACTTCCTCGGCGGAAAAGACAGGCTCCTCGCACTCGGCGCGTGACCAGAGTTCGCGGAGGAGATCACTCATCGGTGGCGATCCCCCAATCCCGGAGGCAGCGGCGGAGGATCATGTCCTCGTCACTGTCCCGCAGGGAGCAACCAGCGGGAGCCGTGATGGTGAAACTTATCGTTTTTCCGCGCTTGGTTCCGTTCTCGAACACTGCCTGGAAACCCGCCTGCGTAACGCGGAAGGTGTCACGCGGGAGCCGCACCTCGTTCAGGGCTTCCGCCACGATTTCGATGGCGCTCTTGCGTGAATTGCGGCCGCCCATTTCGAAGAGGATGCGTCCATCGTCGTTCCATCTCTGCAGCCGGATGGACTTGAGCCGGACGTGGAGGATGTTGTCTTCGGGTCGCGTTGGGAAGCCAAAATTCGGATTCAGCAGCGGCTGCAAGTCATAGGGCGGCTTCGGCACACGCTTGGGGATTTCGTCCGTGCCCAGTATGGTCCGCGCGAAGATGCCGGCAATGCTCTCGCGGACGTCAGCGCTGCCTTCGGCGAAGAACTCCGCGGCGCCGAAGTTCCGGTCAAACATGATCACCACTTCAAACGCCGGCTTCCACTCCTTGCGGGTAAAGTTGCCGTCATCCTCGTAGCAGATCATTGTGTCCGAGTAGTCGGCGGGGTATGCGAACAGGAAATCGATGTGTCCGGCGCGCACAAAATGCTCCACCTTGCAGTGCTCGCCGCGGCCCTGCGTCTGCAGGTAGTACTGGGAGAGGCCAGCACCAAACTGCTCGAGGGTGAGTTCATTGATGGCCGGAGCGACCTTTGGCATTCCATTCCGCCGCTCTGTGGAGCGGCGAGGTAGGTTTTCCCAGTGCGCCAGTGCTTTGGCTTCCTCAAAGATCGATGGGTGTTCCAGGAAAACGCGGAAAGCGCGCTCGTAGACACTCGAATGTTTGCCGATCGACGCAGCCAGGTCGACGCCGTGTTCACGGGCTACCTGGATCAGCCACGGTGTGTACTCTCGCGCTGCCATCTCCCAGACCGCGCGGAAGTGGCTGCTGATTTCACCGGAGTCCACTTCCGGCAGGTGAAAGATGGCGTCGTGGAGAGCGTCAATGTTCGATTCGTTGCAATGGTCCCAATCAAAGTCTTGGAGTTGTTTTCGCTGCGCGAAGTAGTTCTGCAACAGTCCGGTTGGCACATGCCGCAGGAACGCTTTTGGAGTGTAGTAAAAGGGCATATCGATCCTCTAGGTGTGGACCGCGGCCGAGGCTTCCGAAGCAAGCGTTCTAGAGATTTGCTAAGGCGGGGGGAGAGTGGCCTGGAGGGTCCATGGTGGTTGGATTAAAGCTCGATTCTACCATGGCGAATACGGGGCGAATCAAGACCTACGCATACCGAAACTGGCAACCGCGAAAACGGCCGCGATTTCGCAGCGACTAACCCTGGCGGAGGGTCGCGGGAAACTGGCCGTTTCTCCCCCGTGATTGTGAATTTCACAATCCAAGTCCGGCACCGCCAAAAAAACTTTGGGGTATTTTCGAAAATCTTCACGAGCAGTTTCAAAGGGTTAGGCCTCACTACGCGGTTCGGCGGTCCCGGAATGTGAAAGTTCACAGGAAGGGTAGCAGGGAGACCAAGAATGACCTCACCTGCACCAAATCCTGCAAAGCGGAATGAGGCAGCCGCCAAGGCGCCGCTGGCAATTGCCGCGGCGCATGACGCTCTCATCCGCGACTCTTTCGACGACATTGCCCTGTTGGTGGGCAGCGCCGCCGCCATCCACAACCTCGACGACGACATCCTTTGGACAGTCATGAAGCGGCTTGACCGCATTCGCGTCCGGCTGCTCCGCAATCTGAGCGGCATCAGGGGGCGCGAGGAGTTTGAGCCGACGCCCGTGCGGCCGCCGCGCACCCACCCGGCAGTGGATGAGTTTCTGGCCCGCAATCGGGGCCGGATGGGGGAGAGCGCCGCATGATCCGCCCTATCCCGTTTCACGACCTGTCGCCCGAACGGGCACGCCTGGTCCGGCTCTTTCAGACGATCAACTTCGGCCGAATCGAAGAACTGGAGATCCGCAACGGCGAGCCGCAATTCAACCCGGCACCTCGTGTGTTCATGGAGGTGAAGCTCGATGCGGATGATGGTCCGCGTCCTGAATCGCAGCGGAGCGACTTTGCTTTGCGGCAACCTGTTGAGCGCTTCTTTGAGCGGCTTGCTCAGTTGAAGGACGGCACGATTGAGCGGATCGAGGTCCGGCACGGACTGCCGTTCCGGATGATCTTCGAAACGGAGCCTTCGGGGGTGCTGTCATGACGCCCGCGCAAGTCAGCTTCGATTCGTTCGCCATTCAGCAAGCCGGGATCCGCGCCAGCCAACTGGTGGCCTCCACCGGATTCAACCGCACGGCGTGGGACGATCTGCGGCAGGACCTGCTGCTCGACTACCTGTAGCGCAGCCGCCACTATGAGCCCGGACGTGGCGACCACCGTGGCTTCATCTTCGGCGTGGTGCGGAACCGTGCGGCACGTCTGGCTGTGCAGCAGAGCCGTCGTCCCACGTTCATCAGTGGCGTCGAGGACGATGTTCTGGCGGGGAACCCGTTTGCCGAAAACTCCCTTCCGGCGCCGGCCAGGTCGCTTGATCTCCAGATGGATGTGCGCAGGGTTGTTGCTTCGCTTCCCGAGCACCTGCGCGAAGTCGCCACGCTGCTCAGCCAGATGTCGGTGGCGGAAGTACGGCGCGAGACGGGCAAGTCGCGCCCCCGGATCTACCAGATGATCGGCGAGATTCGGCACGCCTTCCAAGAAGCGGGCCTGGCTCCCGAGGGAGGTACCCGATGAGCGCAGCTCCGATGGTGACCACGTATTCGATGTGGAGCCTGTTCCGGAATTGCCGGAAGGCGGTGGAGTGGCGCTACCTGGAAAAACTCTCGCCCATCGAGCGGGACCGCAACCTGCACTTCGGATCGCTGGTTCACGAGTGCTTGGAAATGTGGCACCGGGACCGGAATCTCGCGAGCGTGCTCGACCACATCGATCGCCATTGCGCGAGCCGGGCGCAGGACGAAGACCAGCACCGGGACTGGCATTACGCGACGGCCATGATGAAGGGCTACGCGGAACGGTATGCCGGGGAGGAATTCGAGGTGATCGCCCTTGAGGAAACCTTCACGAACATGCCGATCGTGAATCCCGCCACGGGCGCCACCTCGCGCAGCTTTGTGTTGGCCGGCAAGGTAGATGGCATCGTCCGGATCGACGGCGATTACTACCTGCTCGAACACAAGACGGCGGCGCAGCTTGGTTCCGACTACCTCGAGCGGTTGTGGACCGACTTCCAGATCACGCTCTACGCCTGGTATCTCGAACAGCGTTTCGGCTTCCAGATTACTGGGATCCTCTACAACATCCTCGTCAAGACACGCCTGCAGCAAAGCCAGGGCGAGACGGAAGCCGAGTTCGAAGCGCGGCGGGCCGAGCTACTGGCCAAATCCAAGACCGGCAAGACGACGGCCAAGCGGAAGCTGCCGGAAACGGACGAGGAATTTCAGCAGCGGCTGGCCAACAAGTACGCCGAACCCGGCATGTTCCATCGGGAGCGACTGTATCTCTCGCGGGATCGCTTCGCCATCCTGCAGGCGGAACTGTGGGAATTGACGCAGTCATTCCTCGACGCCCGGCGCCGCGGCGCCTTTTACCAGAACACCGGCTTCTGCTTCAACTTCCAGCGACCCTGTTCCTACTTCGCGTTGTGCCGTTCGAACGGCAATCCCAACGTGATGGAGAACTTCTACCAGCGCGTCGAGCCTCACGAGGAACTCCGCGTGTTGACCACTGGCGCAAGCACGCCAGCTTTCTAAGGGAGAAATCATGCCACTTTTACCAACTGCCAAGACGCAACCAAAGCCCAACCTCGCGGATCTGACCGTGCTGGTTTACGGGCAGACGAAGATCGGCAAATCGACGTTCTGTTCGAATGCCGATGGCGCGCTGTTTCTTGCCACCGAGCCCGGCCTCAATGCGCTCGACGTGTATCAGGTCCCCATCCAGAGCTGGGACGATCTGCTCAACGCCTGCGCGGAAATCGGCGAGGGGAAGCACGCCTTCAAGACCATCGTCATCGACACGATCGACAACGCCTACAAGTTCTGCACCGAGTACATCCTGCGGAAGTTCAAGGTGGAGCACGAATCGGATCTCGCGTACGGAAAAGGCTACGCGATCGTCAACAACGAGTTCCAGCGGGTTCTCACGAAACTGGCGTTCCTGCCCTATGGGCTGTTCCTTATCTCACACGCCAAGGAGATCGAGGTGGAAACGCGGACCGCCAAATACACCCGCATCGTGCCGACCTTGCCCGAGAAAGCCCGAAAGATCGTGCTGGGCATGGTGGACATGGTCCTTTTCTGCGACCTAGAGATGGTGACAGGCGAAGACGGAGCTCAGAGTGTGCGCCGAGTGATTCGCACGAAACCGAGCCTGTACTACGAGGCCGGCGACCGCACGGGGCGTCTTCCCGAGACGATCGACCTCGACTTCCGCAAGTTCCTCGACGCATTCGATTCCGCGGTTGCCCCGCTGAAGCCCGCGGCCAAAGCGAAGGAAGCGGTAGTGACCAAGTGAATTTTCCAACAGGAGACAAATCCATGAGCAAACATTCGATTGACCTTTCGCAGTTCGATGACGGGTTCCGCAGCGAACAGCCCGAGGAGCGTAGCGAGTTCGAAAGCGTGCCGGATGGCAAGTACCAGGTGAACGTGGAGAAGGTGGAACTGACGGAAGCGCAGTCCAGCGGAAACCCGATGATCAAATGGACACTCCGCGTCCTTGCGCCCAAGTTCGTCAACCGGCTGATGTGGCGCAACAGCGTGATCACTCACAACACGCTGCGGTACGTGAAGACAGATCTCCACTTGTGTGGACTCGATCTGGAGCGGATCTCGGACCTACCCAACCAGCTGAGCAGGCTTCTTGACGTCAAGCTCGAAGTCACCAAGCGGACGAAGGGCGACAACGAGAACATCTTCTTCAATCGCCGCATCGACACCAGCCGCGAGCCAGGCACGTTTCGCCAGGAGGCGGGGGACGCGCTTGTCCCGTTCTAACGAGTCCCCCGTCACCATCGTCATCGACTCCCGCGAGCAGGAACCTTACTCGTTCCATTCCCCGCTAGTAGCTGCCGTGCGGCGAGCACTGCCAGCCGGGGACTACTCGATCGAGGGTTTCGAGAACGAGGTGGCTGTCGAGCGGAAATCCCTCGACGATTTCGTCGGGACGGTCGTCCATGCACGGAGCCGGTTCCAGCGGGAACTGCAGAAGATGGCTAGCTACCGGGCGGCCTGTGTTGTGGTTGAGGGGGGCGTCGCGGACGTCCTCCATCAGCGATACCGCGGCGCTGCCCATCCGAACGCCATTCTCGGCAGCGCGCTATCCATCATCCTCGACTACCGTATCCCGGTGTTCTTCTGCGGCAACCGGCAGGCGGCATGCCAGTTTACGCAGGCGTACCTGCTTGCCGCGCAGCGGAGGTGGAGATGATCGCAGCAGAGCGCACATGCATCCGTGGCACGGTGGAGACGCTGTTCTATTCCAGGCCCACATTCAGCGCAGGGCGGCTGCGCACACCCGAGGGAGAGGACGTGAAGTTTGCCGGCCGCGTCTTCGTGCGAGCGAAAGACGCGGTCCGGCTGGAAGGGCACTGGGTGACCCATCCGAAGTATGGCCGGCAATTCGAAGCGGATTGCATGGGCCACGACTTGGAGATGGACCCGGACGGGCTGGCCAACTTCCTCGCCAATCACCCCGATGTGAAGGGCATCGGGCCCGCAAAGGCACGGCTGATCGCGGATCGATTTGGACGCGAGTTTGACCAAGTTATCCGCAACCGGCCCGAGGAAATCGCCGCGACAGCAAAGGTTCCCTTCGAGACGGCAAGGGAGCTGCAGCGAATCTGGATTGCCAACAGCGAGTTCAACACCGCGATGGCTTACCTCGCGGCGTTCGGGCTGACCCATCATCAGGTCACCACCCTGGTCGGCAAGTTCGGCAGCCAGGTTGTTCCGATTCTTGAGCGGGATCCCTACGTAATGGTGCGCGAGATTCCGGGGTTTGGGTTCAAGCGGGTCGACAAGATCGCTCGCAAGCTCGGAACGCCGAAGGATCTTCCTTCCCGGATCTGCGCGGGACTGCACTACTGCGTCTTCGAGGCTCTGGACAACGGCGATTGCTGGGTGGAGCACGAGGACCTTCTCGACCGCGCCAACACCCTGCTGGTGATGGACACGCTCGACAGCCGGGATGTGATTGAGACACACCTCGAAGGTCTGATCGCCGAAGGACGCTTGACCTCTCAAGCATTTGAGCGGCTCGTGGTTGCTGATCCCGAGATCCACCGTATGGAGGCGGAGCTCGCCTCTATTTCGAAGGCGGGTGGGGCAACCACCCCACATGAAGTTGGTGATATCGATCGCTTGCTTGATGCCGAGGGAGGCACACTCAATCTGGAGCAGCGCCAAGCGGTTCGAAACGCACTGACATGTTCGCTGTCACTCATCACGGGTGGCGCCGGCAGCGGAAAAACCTATGCGGTGTCGACGATTGTTTCGATCTCCGAGCAAATGGAACTGAAGGTGGTCCTTGCGGCACCCACGGGCAAAGCGGCGAAGCGCCTGGAGGAAGTGGTTGGTATCGAGGCGAGCACGATCCATCGGCTCCTTGGCTTCAATGGCCATATCTACTCGCGCGATGCTCAGAACCCGATCGAGGCAGACACCCTGGTTGTGGACGAAGTCTCCATGGTGGATGTGACGCTTGCCTGGAGGTTGTTCCAGGCGGTGGATCGGTCGCGGACAGCCGTTGTGCTGGTTGGGGACCATAACCAGCTGCCTCCGGTGGGTCCGGGAAATCTGCTTAGGGATATCGTGCGGTCGGCAACGATTCCGACAACCATCCTGACCCGGATCATTCGACAGGCGGGCGTGCTCAAGGAGAACTGCACGGCGATTCTCGATGGTGAGGTCCGGCCAACGTCAGATGTCCTGGTGGGCGCGCGTCGCCCTTGGTACATCATCGACAAGTTCTCCGATCGGGAGGACATCCGGCGGATGCTCCTCCTGTTGTTCGACGAAGTGTTGAGCGATCGGCTGGGCTACGACCTGATTCGTGATGTGCAGGTTCTAACGCCGACCCACAAGGGTCCGCTGGGAACAGTCGAGTTGAACCTGTCCCTTCAGCAGCTTCTGCAGAAGCGCCTCTACGGGATCACGGTCCCTGATGTCGATCCCAGACGGCGACCGCCGCTGTACGCCGGGGACAAGGTCATCCAAACCAGGAACGACTATGAGTTGGGCGTGATGAACGGCGCCATGGGCATCGTGCTTGATGCCCAATCCGACGGCTCACTGGTGATCCAATTGGATGGCCGCGCCGTCGAGATCGAAGCTGGATCCGATGCCATCGGAAACGTCCAACTGGCGTATGCAACCTCGATCCACAAGGTACAGGGATCGGAGTTCCCCTGTGCGGTAGTGATCGCGCACAAATCCCACGCCTTCATGCACCATCGAAACCTGCTGTACACAGCGGTGACGCGAGCCAAGGAATCGGTCATCATCCTTGGCGACCGGTGGGGGATCGAGCACTGCGCCACGAAGCGGCAAGTGGATCGCCGCAATACCTTCCTCTCCTTCCTTCTGCATGAGGACGGCCAACGATGAGTGAGCCCATGGATGTCCAGGAATACTACCGCCGGGTGACCGACGTGGATATCGGCGAGCTTGCCAGGGACATGCTGGGAGGGCGGATCCAGCAGGAATCGGGCAGCACTCTGTTCTGCGACTGTCCGAACCACCGCAGCCAGTCGCAACGTTCGTTGCACATCATGCTCGAGAAGCAGGGTTGGTACTGCTTCGGGTGCGGCGTTGGCGGCGATGTTCTCCAGTTGGTTGAGTTCATCCGGAGTGGGGTTGTCACGCGTGGCCAATCGGGAAGGATGCCAGACTCCCACCGCCAGGCGCGGGATTTCCTCGCAGAACGTGCGGGTTTGCCGCTTCTCTCGCGCATCGGGCGTAGTGTAGAGGAAATCGCAGAAATCGAGGGGAACCATCGGCTCACGCTTCGTATTCGCGAGGCACTTACCGCGCTGGCCGAGATCTATCACCAGAGGCTGATCGGAAACACCGAGATCCTCGGGTGGTTTCAGGCAAAGTACGGCATTGGCTCCGAAACCATCACGCGGCTGAAAATCGGTTTTGCGGACAATGCGGAACCGAGTCCAGCCAGAACGCTACAAGAGGGGCCAGGTGCGTTCACGCTGCGGGAACTGACCGCCACCTCGGCATTTCGGCCCACCGCCCAAGACGGTGTTGTTCCGTTCTTTGATGGACGTATTGTCTTCCCTTATTGGAGCCGCGGGCACGTCGTGTTCATGATCGGCCGCAGGACGGAATGGACACCGGACGTCGAGTGGGAGAAGTCCAAGTACAAGAAGCTGGCGGTCCGCAACGACCGAAACAACAGCCATGTGGCGCCGTGCATCCGCAACGACGTTCTCTACAACGAGGACATCCTGCTGACGCGCCCGGAACGAGTGATCATCACCGAAGGCGTCACCGATTGCATTTCCCTGATGGAGCGCGGTCTCCCCACGGTGTCTCCAGTCACGGTGCAGATCCGGAATGCCGACTGGGAACGCCTGCTTCCAAAGCTCGCCGGCGTCAAGACCGTCTTTATCTGCCAGGACAATGAGGTCTCCGAGGCGGGGACGCAGGGAGCACTCAAGACAGCTCGCATCCTCGCGGAACATGGGATCGCAACCCGTGTGGCCATCCTGCCGCTCGGTGAAAAGCAACTGGCCGCGCGAGCAGCGCTCGCAACTTTGCCACCAGGTAGCGCAGAGGCGAAGCGATTTCTGGAAGAGGCGAAGATCGACGTCAACGAATACTTCGCTTCCGGCAAGACGGCCGCAGATTTCGAACAGATCCTCGCCGCCGCGCAGACGCCACTCGAATCGGCAATCTCGAAACTTTCTCCCAACACCCCAGACGCGGAGCTGGCCAAAACGCTGGGCCCGGTCCTCGGGGAAGTGAAGCAACTCGATCCCATTGAACAGCCGCGTCACCTCAAGCTCATTCAAGAAAAGTGCGGCAAGGATCGCATCCCGATCTCAGCCCTGCGCCAGCAGATGAAGGTGGTGCGCATCGACGGCAATCCCGGACCACGAGCCCGGCGATCGGCTGCGCAGGCCGCGCTCGCCACCAAGCCTGGCTCATCGTCGTGGCGCGATCGACTTCTGCTGAACCTGAACGGGACGGTGAAACCGGTGCTGGCCAACGCGATCACCGCGCTGCGTGGTGCGCCGGAGTGGTCGGGCGTGCTCGCCTACAACGAATTTGCCAACTTCACTGTCCTGCAGAAGCCGACGCCATGGATGACGGAGGATTCCAAGCTCCCGCAGGATTGGTCTCCGAACGATGACATCCTGACGACCGAGTGCCTGCATCACCAGGGCATCTTCGTGTCCGTCGAGACCGCTGGTCAGGCAGTCGAGTCCGTTGCCCGCGAGCGTCTCTTCCACCCCGTGCGCGAATACCTCAAGGCGCTGGAATGGGACGGCAGGTCGCGCCTGCACCTGTGGCTCTCGGACTATCTCGGCGTCCCTCCGTCGCCCTACGCTGCCGCCGTCGGCTCCCGTTGGATGATCTCTGCTGTGGCCCGGGTCTTCGAGCCAGGATGCAAGGCTGATTGCTGCCTCATTCTTGAGGGCGAACAAGGGATCCGGAAATCGACCGCCCTCCGCATCCTGGCCCAGCCCTGGTTTACCGACGAGATCGCCGATATCGGATCAAAGGATGCCGCGCTGCAAACGCGCGGGGTATGGGTGATCGAGATCGCCGAGTTGGATTCCCTCTCCAGGTCGGACATCGGAAAGATCAAGGCGTTCATGAGCCGCAGTACCGACCGGTTCCGGCCGCCCTACGGCAAGCGTCCCATCGAGTCCCCGCGGCAGTGCGTTTTTGCCGGCAGTGTCAATCATGCGGCTTACCTGCGTGATGAAACGGGCGGGCGCCGTTTCTGGCCAGTCGAGTGCCAGGCACCAGTCATCGATGTCGACTCGCTGGCGGAAAACCGGGACCAGCTCTGGGCGGAAGCAATGTGGCTGTACTTCGACGGGAAACCCTGGTGGCTGGACTCGGTGGCGCTCAATCGCGAGGCAGCCAAGGAGCAGGCCGAGCGGTACGAGGGTGACCCGTGGGACGAATTGATCCTCGATTGGGCAGCAGGACGTGATTCCGTATCGATCGCGGATGTCCTCAGCTTGTGCCTCGACAAGAAGAAAGACATGTGGACGCAGTGGGACCGGAACCGCGTGGCGCGTTGTCTGCGGGCAAATGGATGGATTCGCTTCAACGCTGGTCCGCGCGGCGCGCGCGAGTGGAGATACCGATGCCCAACGCTGGAGGATTGAGTCCGGCGTGTTCCAGTCTCACCCCGTGTTCCAGTCGGTGTTCCAGTCTCGTGTTCCAGTCTAAGTGCTTTGTTTTGTTGGCCGTGTTCCAGTGTTCCAGTCAATTCTCGCGCGCGCACGTGAAAGAGTTGAAGAAATGCATGAGGCAGTTATGGTGGCAGACACACACACTTCAAATTTTTCTGGAAAGAGTTTGGAAACCGGGAGTGCAACTGGAACACTGGAACACCGGCACGTAAGCCTCCTGGATTCTGTCACTTCCGGTGTTCCAGTCGATCGGAGAGAGAAATCCGAGACTGGAACACTGGAACACGGGGCGCACACCGACATGTACGTCTCGACCGATCTCGGAATGTGGAGAACGGATCGTCCGTGGATCTTTGCGCGGGATGTCCAGATCAACGACACCGCGTACCGGCGGCTCGATCCCGACTACTACGCCTGGTTGCGTTCCAAGATGACGATGGCGAGGCTGGCTTCGAATGCAGGGCGGATCAGCCGAGAAGAGTTCGATGACCTCCGCCAACAGTTCAACGCCATGCAGGAGTGGGCCATCCGCCGATACGGCGAAGCTGTGCTGCTCGAGGCAGTCCGCAGCCTCGACACCCGCATGTACCAGCCACCTGTGGCCGAGCCGGATGCGCCTGCTCAGCCAACCCGACTAGAGTCCGCAGCGAAAGACGAGATCGTGGCCAAGGTGGATGCAATCAGCGACCAGGCACTGAGTTTGGGCTGGACGCTCGACCAACTCTATGCCACAGGCACATCAGGCAAATTCGGACTTTCCCTCCGTGGGGGCTTGCTCGCCTGCTTGAAGCCTGGCGACCAGATTGGCGAGGTCACCCCACAGTCCATCGAGATCATCCTGTCCAATGGAGTACGCCAGAGGCTTTACAACCTGCGCGTTGACCAGCCGTGGATCAGGAGTGTGCGGTAGTTCCGTAGAGCCAAAAGTAGACAGTTCGTTCGGTGCGTGAGTATCTATTGTCAGGGACACAGTTCGATCAGGCCAGCGCAAGGCGCATCCTCCGATAGACCTCCCTCAGATTCATGCCGAGAGACGGGACTCTCTTAAAACTCCTTCCCTTCCGTGCCGCACTCGAAGTGTGTCTTGATGGCAACCGCAACGCAAATCCCGTACTACGCTTCCGATGGGAAATCCCTCGGGTATCGCCCATTGGAGACCGCGCAGCGCCTGGTGGCCAATGGCTTTGCCAAACCGTCCTACGGGCGCAAGGGGCATCTCAAGGCGATCTGGTTGAGGCGGGAGGATGGCACGAGTCCGGTGCAGTCCTCGATCCGTGCTGGCACGCGCTACAGCTTCCTCGAAACGCTGGAGCATGGCCGCTGCTGGAAGCTTCGCCGGCTGCAGATGAAGGAC
>DAISIM010000069.1:0-13092 GCA_036821995.1 Bryobacteraceae bacterium | reverse complement strand
TTCTGTGAGAGGAATTGCTGCGTCAGCCGACTATAACCGCGATGAACCCCAGCGGGACAGATGGGATGAGACGGCTGGCTCGAGAGTATAGTGGCGAGAGCGCGGGAAATTTCTCACTCAGAATGGGCATTGAGTTGCCAGATGGCGAAATCTAGGATGTCTTTGCCTATCGAAGATGCGATGGTAAATGGAAATGAGTGCTCCGGGCCTGCAAGGCACGTTCTGCGGAGCCCAGGGTGCAGCCCTGGGTATGTATGCCCCCTCGTCCATGCGACCCTGTAAGGGGCGTTCAACAACACCGTGGGTCAGTCACTCAGCCGCATTCACCTCCACGCAATCTTCTCCACCAAGTCCCGGGAACCCGTTCTCGACGAATCCTGGCGCGACGAACTCTTCCGCGTTATCGGCGGTGCTGTCAACAAGTGTGGCTGCCAGTCCCTCATCGTCGGCGGGGTTGCCGATCATGTCCACCTCCTCTTTGAACTCAGCCGCACTCTCACGGTGGCCGCCGTCATGGAAAAGATTAAATCACCGTCGTCCGCCTGGGTGAACCAATCGCGGGTGTTGCCGACCCACTTCGCTTGGCAAAACGGCTATGCCGCTTTCTCGGTGAGCCACTCCAACCTGGATACGGTTCGGACCTACATCCGGCGCCAGGAGGAACACCACCATCGGCAGTCCTACCAGGACGAACTCCGGACGGTCTTCACCAAGCATCACATCGAATGGGACGAGCGTTACATCTGGGATTGAGGGCATCTGCCTGGGAGAACGCACCCTGCAGGCCTGACGCGTCCTGGGAACCCGTACCCAGGGCTTCACCCTGGGCTGAGCAGAAGCTGCCTTTCCGGCCGCACGCACAAACGCCACACGCAGAACGGGACATTCGGGTTACCGTTTCGGCGTTCCCATCCGCAGCAGCGAGCACACCATCATGCCCCCGGGCCTGCAAGCCACGTTCTGGGGAGGCCAGGGTGAAGCCCTAGGTATATTTGCCGAAGGGCCTGCGACAATGTAGGCAATCCCTGAGCGAACGGGGCCAGGCGTGACTTTACCTATTTGCTAAGTCGTTGATGCCCAACGGAAAACTCCCCAGATCCATCCACCAGGACATTTGTCAGCCCGTGTTTCAGGCCATGGGCCCGTCCAACTTGGTTACAGTCGGTCTGAACGGCAGCATGCGGTGAGTGTGTCCATGCCAGCAGAGCTGCCATATGGATAGGGAGGGTTGGAAGAGGACCGTTCCGGCTAAGTCCTGAACTTTGGGTGGTGAGCGCGGAAGGAATCGAACCTTCAACCTACTGATTAAGAGTCAGTTGCTCTGCCAATTGAGCTACGCGCCCGCAGATTCTCATTGTAGCGCAGGTTGGGCTGGCGTTGGTCTGGTGGTGGAACTAGGCGATCTTGCTGTTGTGGGCGCCGTTGGCGTAGAGGGCACCGTGGCACCGATGGGCGGTATGGCTGCGGACGGGGCGGCGATTCGTGCCGGTGCGTTTTGCCGGAGGCCATTTCCGCCGCTGACACCGCGTCTTGGACGCTCTGGTGGTGCCTCAAACACCTTCTGCATGATTGCGCTCACATACTCCCGGGTCTCTGCATAGTCAGGAACCCCATTGGCCTTGTCCACCGCGCCCTCACCCGCGTTGTATGCCGCTAGGGCGAGGTCCGGTCGGCCATTGTACTTGTCCAGCAGCCGACGCAACAGGCGTACGCCACCGTCAATGTTCGCGCGAGGGTCAAAGGGGTCAACAACGCCCAGCGATGCGGCGGTATCAGGCATCAACTGCATCATGCCGATGGCGCCCTTGGGGGACACCGCACAAGGAACGAAACCAGATTCGCGGCGCACCACCTCACGCACCAAATCCAGGGAAACGCCCTCCCGCGTGGCGCTTTCTCGCATGAACGCCTCCGCAATCGTGCTGTCGAGTGCTTCGCAGTCCTCCTGCGACGCTGCCACCCCTTCCGGCGCCAAGGGCTGGCTCGGCCCATCGGAAAACCACGATGAAACGAAAAACCCATCGCTGCCCTGGCGCGCCCGGCCCAACTGTCGCTGCACACTAGAGGTTTGCCGCTGTATCGCGTTGCCAGGAGGAGCCACGGCAGCGGCAGCGGCAATCTCGGGGATAGCGTCCACCTCTGACCTAGAGCCGTCGCTAGGCTCATCGGCATCAGCGGCATTCGGATTGCTGCTTTCGTTGGCAGTGGCAGTTGGAGGCGCACCCGGCGCTGCTGCGGGTGGGGTGGAAACCTTAGAAGAAACCGGGGGCTCCCCCCGCGGCCGTAGCTCTACCCGTGGGGACGCGTCCCGCTTTGCTGGCGATGCCGTTGGTGGAACTTGTCCGTTTAGGCTAAGGGCCAGAACCAACCAGATGCCAGTTAGAAGAAAATGGGCGCGCGCGTAGCGCGCCCGGAATTGCGAGAAACAAACCGCCTTCACAATGGACCATCGGCGGAATGGACGGTAGAGTTTAGGCTAGTTCTCCTCCAGTCGCTCCACCTTCATATCCGTTGCGGCCTCAATCGCAGCAAGCACCTCCCTGAAGTTCTCCTTGTGGAGTTGGAAGAGGACATAGCGCCCCTCGCCTGCATTGTCCTTGTATTGGACGGTAAGGAAGTGCTTCTTGGTCTTGGTGAACAGTAGCGGCCACGCCAACAGCAAACCTACGCCGTAGCGGGGACGCTTGGCACGTTCGTAGATGAGGTTGCTCATGGCCGCAAATGGCACCTCCAGGCGCTGCCGCTCCTGGGCCGAGAAAGCCAACGTGCTGGCATCTCGGTCAATCAGCAGGCTGCCTTCGTGTTGGATGGGCTTGTCGCTGCCGTCCTGCTTTTCAAACCACACCGTCTTGCGGAAGTACTCTGCCGCGGGCAGGCGGCTCACCGTCGCCATCGCACACACCATCAAGGCGAAGCCACGGCGGCTGATTAGGGGGCTGATCATAGGAAAATCACCTCTTTAGCTTACACTGTAATCTTCTCACATCCCGAACGATGCACGCGGCTACGACACGGTTTCCTGGATCATTGCGCTTATCGGCAAAACCCGGCGATTAGTTGCGCCACGCGCGTAGGAGGCCGCTACCTCCGGGTTCGCAGTGCTGGAACATCTAATCACCCAAGGATGCGCTCAACATCCAGGTGTGGCCCCTCCTCCACTCGCACCCTCCTTCCGACGGTAGTGGAGCGCCATCAGTTGCTCTACCGTCCAGGCAAGCTCATCGGCAAGTTCGCGCGGATTGCCCGCAAAGCGCTGGGCCAGTTCCGTTAGCACCCAGAAATGGTCTTCCGCATTCGCGCTGCGGAAGCGTTGCCAGATGCGGTCACCATGACGCCGGTAGTCCACCAGAATGCTGCGGGCATTGTGCAGTTTGTCCGCGCACGACACCAGCCGCACGGCGTCGGAAGCTTCGTCCAGATGATCCAGATACTGTTGCTTCCGACGGCGCCAGGATTCGGGCCCATCGGACTTCACGTATCCATCGTCATCCGTACAGCCATTCACAATCGCCAGCACAAGCGATCCATAGCGGGCTTCGATTTCCATCCGCAACCCACTACGGCCGCCAGGGTGATGGTCCCCCTGGTCTTCAATGGCATCATGCAGCAGCGCGGCTATCGCCTCGTCCTCGCCTCCCCCGTGCTCCATCACCAGCGACGCCACGGCGAAGAGGTGAGACACGTAGGGAATCTGGGTACCTTTCCGGCATTGATGTTGGTGCAGTTGCCCGGCAAAGGCCACCGCATCCTGAAAGCGCGCTGAGTGCATGCAGACAGCCTAACGCAGGTAGAGGGGACGCGAGAATCACCCCTCTCGCCAATCCTCGCGGAACTCAACCTGGCGGCAGTGGTAGCATGAGGGCTCAACGGGTGGTTGGGCTGCCCCATCACAGGTCGAACAGGAGATCACGCCACCGTGCTTACTCGCCGCAAATGCTTCGGTATCGTCGCTGCTTCCCTTGCTGTTCCTCTCGGGTACGCCCGCCCGCTTTTTAACGGTCAAGACTTCACCGGCTGGAAGCAAACAGCCATTGGCCTTTGGACCATTGAGGATGCTGCCATCGTCTGCCGTTCGCATCCGGAGAAGGGCGGGCCAAGCTATCTCTTCACCGAAGAAGAGTTCGGTGACTTCACGCTGGATTTGGAGTTCTGGGTTTCGCGCGGCGGCAACAGTGGCATCTTCATCCGCCAGCCCTGGAGGGAGTTCGGGCCACGGGGCGATGCCCGCCCGGGGCAGCGGCCTACCGATGGCGTGGAGATCCAGATTGACTACAACGACCCCAAGAACCTGACCGGCGCCATCTACAACCGTAGCCAATGCACGAAGGTGGTGGGCGCGGAAGAACGCTGGAACCGCTACCGCATCCAGTGCGTGGGCAACCGGGTGATCGTGCAAGTGGACGGCCAGCAGGTGAACGACTACACCGGACTGCCGGCGGCAAAGGGCGCCATCGGCTTCCAGATGCACGGCGCGCGACCGCACAATCACGTCGTCCGGTTTCGGAATGTGCAGATTACTGCGGCTTGAGACGCGCTTAGTCCGCGCTTGTGTGATCGTGGATGATCTTCCAGCCTGTGGGAGTCTTGCGAAAGACTACGGTGAAGCGTCCACTGGCTGCACCGCCGCCTGCTTCGCTGCGCGCCAAGGCAAAGCGGCCCAGAACGAGAGCCGCATCCACACCCAGTGAGCGGTACTCAAGCTCCGAAAACGTGAGCGTGCCCATCTTCTCGCGGTTGCCGTAATTGCCCTGGTAGCGCGCCTGCAGGCCGTCGTAGCCACGCGCCACGTCACGGCCCACGAAGGTAATGTCGCCGGAACGTTCATAGCCATCCAGAAAGGCGGCCAGGTCGCCCTCGTTCCAGGCGGCTTGCTGGGTCTCAAGCACAGCCAACACCTCCGCACGCGAGTCAATCGCCTCGGGGCTGGGCGCGCAACCGAACAGCATCAGCAGCAAAGCCAAAAGCAGGGCAAATCGCATAGGGCCAGCATAGCGCAAGGCGATCAGCGCTCCACTGGCTACTGATAACCCTCCGGGTGTTTCGGCTTCCGGTCATACTCCAGGGCGTCACCCGGCCGGCCGCCCGTGAGACGCTGAACGCCTCCGCCACCGTGGCGTTCCTCGCGACGGATCTCAGGCACTTCCGCATTCATCTTGTCGAAAAGGGCTTTCAGGCGCCCAACGACTTCAGGGTTCTGGGCGGCAACGTTGGACTGCTCTGCAGGGTCATTGGCCAGGTCAAATAGCATCATTTCCACCGCTGCCTCACCGCTACGCACGCCGGGATAATGGCTGGGGTTGTTCTGCTCAAACTGCGCCATTAGGGTGACGCCGTCGGGGCCGCGCGGATCCACCCATGTGGGCGCAATCGCTGGATCCAGATAGGGCGGCCCGAGCGCCGGCTGACGGACATGCAGCTTCCACTGTCCGGCGCGCACGGTGGCAAGATTGGGGCCGGACATGCTGTAGATGGCCTCGTGGGGGCTCGTTGCCGCGGCATCTGTCATCAGCGGCCAAATGTCGCGGCCATCCAGAGTGCGTCCTTCGGGCAGAGGGATGCCTGTAATTCCACCGATGGTAGGCAGCACGTCGATGACTCCGGCAATCTCGCCACAGGTGCGGCCGGCGGGAATCTTTCCTGGCCAGCGTGCGATGAACGGCACCCGAATGCCACCCTCGAAGCTGCTGGCCTTCATGCCGCGCAGACCCGCCGTGTGGCCTCCGAACCAAGGGCCGTTGTCAGAGGCAAAGAGCACCAGCGTGTTCTCCTCCAGGTTCAGGCGCTTGAGCGTATCGAAGACGCGCCCGCACTCGAAGTCGAGTTCGCGGATCACATCGGAGTACAGGTCATCGGGTGTCTCGAAGGTGTAGAACTCCTCAGACGCAGCTAACGGCTTGTGGGGCATCGCATGTGGCAGATAGAGGAAGAAGGGTTTCGTCTGATTGCGTTCAATGAACTGAATGGCGCGGTTGGTGTAGTCCCGGGTGATGGTGGTCTGGTTTACCGGGTAGACGGCGACACGCTCATTCTCAACAATCTGGACGGGGCGCATGTCGTTGGAATAGAGGATGCCAAAGTACTCGTCGAAGCCCTGGGTACGGGGCAGAAATTGCTCGGTATGGCCCAGGTGCCACTTGCCGATACAGGTAGTGGCATAGCCCTTGGTCTTCAGCAACTCGGCAATGGTGACTTCTTCGGCGGGCAGCCCCACGGCGTTGATGCCCGCGTCGGGAGCGGGATTAAACACCATGCCGCTGCGGAAGGGATAGCGCCCGGTAAGCAGCGAGCAGCGCGAAGGCGCGCAATAAGGGGTGGGCACGTAAAAGTGAGTGAAGCGAACTCCCCCGGCGGCCAACTCGTCCAGCCGGGGGGTCTTGTGATTCTTGGCGCCGAAGCAACTCAAGTCGCCATAGCCCAGGTCATCGGCATAGATCAGCACGATGTTGGGCAAACTGGCATCACGGGTAGCCGTGGAGCAGGCGGTAGATCCCAACACGCTGGCACCCAGCATGGTATGCAGAAAGCTACGTCGATTCATCGTTCTCGTCCTCATTCCGGTATGTAGGCCGGTGCACTAAAGCGATACCGGCCACTCGCGTCCCGCGGGTTCGCCGGGCCGCGGCAATGCAGGCGGCAGAAAGTCCCGGGTGTTATGCATCCACTCGCTCAGCTTGGCGCGCAGTTGCTCAAACACCTCACGGTAGCGTGGATCCCCCACCAGATTATGGAACTCGTGCGGGTCCTCGTGCAGGTCATAAAGCTCAAGCAGGGGACGCGAAGGTGCAAACATCTGCATCTGGCCGGGACTGAGTCCACCATTTTGCCGCAGGCGCACCAGTTCTTTCCAGCTGGGGGAGTTCTCCAGGTCCCAGGCCGGACGATAGGGGAAGTGCGGCGCTGCATTGAAGATCAACTTGTAGCGGTCAGTGCGGACGCAGCGGATAGGGTCAAAGTTGTCGTGCCAATTCCGCTCGGCGAAGATCTCAGTGCGCTTCCCGGTTGACCGGCCAAGCATCACATCCAACTGGCTGACACCCTGCATGCGGGCTGACGTTTCGATTCCAGCGGCCTGCAGCCAAGTGGGCGCCAAGTCCACGTGAGAGATGAGGGCTTTACTGGTGGCACCGGCGGCGATGCGTCCGGGCCAGCGGGCGATGGTGGGCACCAGCAGGCCAGGGTCGTAGCAAGTGCCCTTGGCGCGAGGGAAGGGCATGCCGTTATCTCCAGTGAAGATCACCAGGGTGTTATCCGCCAGTCCGCGCCGTTCCAGCGAGGCCAACACCTCGCCGCAGACCGTATCCATGCGGGCAATGTAGTCGTAGTAGTGCGCCAGATCCTTGCGCACTTCCGGCGAATCCGGTAGAAAGGCGGGCACCTTCACTTTGGCCGGGTCGTGCGGTGGATCGAAGGCGCCGTCACGATAGAAGCGGTGAGGGTCAGTGAAGCCCATCTGCAGCCAGAAGGGTTTCCCAGCGGCGGCGTCCAGAAACTTGTCGTATTGGGTGAGGTCGTTCTGATAGAAGGAGAGCCGCTGGTTGAACTCGTTTCCCTGATGCAGTTTGCGCAAGACACCCGTGAAGTAGCCCTTGGCCATCAGGGGTTCCAGAAACGTAGGCTCCCAGGAGGGCATGGGCGTATGCAGCCGCGAGGTGCTTGTGGAATGCGGGGTTGCCCCCGTGAAGATCGCGCTGCGGTTGGGGCTGCACTGGGGACTGGCCACAAAGCAGTTGGTGTACTTCGTTCCTTGGGCGGCAAGCCGGTCAAGGTTTGGAGTCGTGACAGCGTCATTCCCAAAACAGCCCAGGTCCGGCATGCTATGGTCATCAGAAATCAGGAAGAGAAAATTGGGCGGGCGGCCTTGAGCTTGCAAAGAGCTCAAGGCCGCGCCGCCCAGAGTGGCACAGAGAAAGGTTCGACGGTTCATTAGAAATACAGCTTCAGGGCAAGTTGAATGGTTCGCGCTTCGGCTGCGCCGCCAATCTGGCCGGCAACAGGGTTGCCAATGGCGGAGTTGGGGCTGCCGAAGTTCACGTTGTTGAATGCGTTGTAAAGCTCAGTGCGGAACTGTAACCGGTAGCGCTCCCCGATAGGGAAGTTGCGCTGGATATTCATGTTGGTGGTGAAGCTGCGGGGACCAATCAGGATCCCGCGGCCGGAATTGCCGAAGGTGAACTGGGCTGGTGTGGCAAAGGCGGCCGTGTCAAACCAGCGGTCAATCGTGCGCTGGCCGGGATCCAGATTGCCATCCGAGATGCGGTTCGGGCGGGCTCCGCCGCCACCGGCAGAGTTGGACACCGCGCCGGCGAGAGTAGCGGTGAATCGATCACCGGATGTCGCTGTCCAAACCCCGCTGAGGTCCCAGTGGCCCAGAATCCAGGAGGCAGGGCCATCGGTGAAGTACTTGCGGCCTTTCCCGAAGGGCACCTCCCAAACGTGATTGAAGACAATGATGTGCCGGCGGTCTTCCGGCATGGGGCCCCACTCGCATGCGGTGCAGCGCGCATCCTGTGGCGGTCCGTTCCCTCCACCATTGACATGGTTGGTGTTCGACATGTACTTGCCCCAGGTGTAGGCCAGCGAAGCAGAGACGCCTGCTGTCAGCCGCCGTTCGGCACGCACCTGCATGCCGTGATACTTGGCGCCACCGTAGTTCGTCCGGTAGGTGAGATTGACAAGATCGGGGTTCAGTGAGAAGTAAGGGCGGCGCGGCTGCTGACCGCCCGCGCCCGGGAAGCTCTGGTTGATGTTGATATTCGAGATCAGGCCGTTAGTGCGCGTGCCCACGTAGGAGACATCTACCAACAGGTCCCTGACGACCTCGCGCTGGATACCGGCGCTCCATTGCATGACGCGAGTGGATTGGAGGTCGTAATCCCACGCATTGGGATTACCGCCGGAGAGGGCCATGATGTCACCGGTCCCGGGAGTTACGGGCGTCGGCAACCCCTCGCGCAAGAGGGCGGGCGGCGCGGCGTTCTGGTCAGTGGCCAGTACCTGCGAGAAGAAGAATGGAAGGTTCTTGTAGAGCTGTCCGCCGCCCTGACCTGCTTCGACATAGCTCACGCCGAACCCTGAGCGGAAGACCGTCTTGCGGTCGTTGGTGAGCATGTATGTGATGCCGGTGCGGGGAGCAAAATTATTGAGATCCATGTTGCGCAAGCGCCTGGACGCGCCGCTACCGCTAGCAATCTCCAAGCGGGCTGTCTCGACGTTGAAGTTTGACCACCGGTCGTAGACCTCGTAGGGCGGGGCCTGGATGTCGTAGCGCACGCCAAGATTCCAGGTAAGGCGGTTGTTCACGCGCCAGGTATCGTCAATGAAGGCTCCCATGTTCCAGAAGCGCATGCCAAAGGTACCCACCAGAATGTTGCGATTGGAACCGCTGTAGGCACCCAGTGCATAGTCAGCAAGCGCGGTATTCGCACCTCCGGTTCCTGCCTGCCGGGTGAACTGCCCATTAAAGGCAAATGTACCCCGCGTCGGGAACGCGGAGAACCCATTGAACCGATGCCGGACAAAGATGCCGCCCATCTTCAGGGTGTGGTTGCCGGTGGTCTTAGTGGTGACGTTCTCGTATTGGAACGAAGTCATCTGACTGGTTTCGGGAAAGGTAGAGGCATCGCCAATGGTCTGGTAACCAGTGACATTCAGTGCAGGCAAGCCTCCAGACTTATCGTTGATGTTGATTCCAGGAATGCCGACAGCATTGGCCGTGTCGAACTCGTTGTTCAAGGGATTGATGTTCTGGTTCCAGCGCACCACGCCGATGCGGGTTTCGTTCAACAACGTGGGCGAGATCACCTTCACATAATTGAAAGTCCCGGACTGGTTGCGCAGTGGCGTTGTGGTGCCAACACCCACACCGGTCGCCGAGAGGTACTCGCCGATGGGGACATTGCCCCGGTTGCCCACGGGCAACACACCGGGTGTCTCAAGATTGGTGTCGTCGAAGCTGTACTTGAAGAAGAAGCGGTCCGCTTCGCCCAGGTTCTGATCGATCTTGACGTCGAACTGGTCAGTCCGCTGTTTGATCGCCGGATTGAAGACAAAGTTGCGGGTGGCGCCCGCATCAGAGGGTTGAGGCAGCAGGCTGAACACGGCGCGCGAGGCGGGGTCAACCCGGCTGAGTGGAATACGATTCCCTGCGAAGGGTGTGCGCTGGTTACCGGTTAGGGTAAATGGATCGAAGACGGTGGAGCCGAGGCCGGAAAAGTCGCCGGTCTCTACCATCTGCCGCTGGGCGAGTGTGGGAATCGTGGATACCGTTGGCAAGGGTCGCCGGACGCGGATGCCTTGATAGTCCGTGAAGAAGAAGGTGCGGTCCTTGCGGATGGGTCCGCCAACGGTACCGCCGAACTCATTGCGGCGGAAGGAGGGACGAGCCACGCCTGCGCGGTTGTTGAAGAACGAGTTGGAATCGAGCTTGTCGTTGCGCAGGAATTCATACAGGCTGCCGCGGAGCCGGTTCGTGCCGGACTTGGTAACCACTACCGTGATGGCGCCCGCCGCGATGCCGTACTCGGCCGTGTAGTTGCTGGTGAGGACGCGCATTTCCTGAATGGAGTCAACGGTGGGGACCATGATGAGGGTGCTTAGCCACAGGTTTCGGTTCACCATGCCGTCAATGAAATAGCTGTTGTTCTGTGCGCTGGACCCATTGACGCTGATGTTGGCGTTGCCTCGCATTGCGTAGGGAGAAGAGTTCAGGTTGCCGCTGCTTCCGGTGGTGGCGCCAGGGCTCAGCAGGAGGAGGCCGGTGAAGGTACGGGTCTGCAATGGAATCTCAACAATCTGGTCGTTGCTTACCAGCGAGGAGACCATGGCGTTCTGCGCCTGCAACAGCGGGGTGGATTCGGTGACCTCAACTGTCTGCTGGACATCGCCGACCGTGAGGGTAAGGTCAACGGTGAGCGCGTCGGCGGCGGTGAGCGTGAGTCCTGCACGGACCAGGCGCTGGAAGCCATCCATCTCCGCGGTGATCCGGTAGGGTCCAACGGGTAGGGCATAGGCAACATATTGGCCTTGGGCATTGGTGCTGACCTCCCGGCGGAAACCGGTAGCGTCATTGGTGAGGGTTACTTTGGCGCCGACGATCACCGCGCCTCCGGCATCGAAGACCACGCCGGCAATAGAGCCATCGGTTCCCTGGGCGTGTAGGGCCATTGGGGACACCAATACGGCCAAGACGAACGCCAACAGCAACGGGGCAATTGTTCGTGTATGCATTTTTACTCCCTGCGCAACATTTCCAAGGGCAACTCTGAGACGCCACGGCCAGGCCATCTTCTTTGAAGCAGACGGTTGGCCAGCTTTGCCTACGGTGCGGGGCGTTGACAACGGGGCAATCCGCGCCGGAAGCACCCGGCCAGATTCCGTGGAATCATTTTCATGGCAGATTTCCCAGAGAACGAAGATTGCCTACCCCGCATCCGAATGCGACAGTCGCTTAGTGCGAGGCTATCCCCGTGTGCAGTGGATTGCTAGTGAAAAGTGCGTGAGTCACATGTTCGTTACGGGCGTATACCACTGATTCTTAAAATAAACTCCGGTTAGATCACCTGCAGACCCATGGAGAGGTTAAGGGCGGGTTAACCGTGCACTTTCCGCGCTTCGGGGTTCTGCGGGAACCGGAGATTGCCCTTCTGCGAGTGGATGGATAGAATCGAGTCCAACTTGTATGGGCGTAATTTCAAAGCTTACGAAGGATGCCGACAGAAGTGCCATCCCTAGCGATGTGCAGCGCGCGGAAGGGCAAACGCCAGAGGACGGCGATACGCGCCGGGCTGCATTGGAACGGGCACTGCAAAGCGAGGCGTTCCGGCGGAGCCAGCGGCTTCGTGAGTTTCTGCGCTATGTGGGAACGATGACCCTGGAAGGGAGAGCCGCGGAGATTAGCGAACTAAGCATTGGCGATGTGGTTTTCCAACGCCGGGAGAACTTCAACCCTCAGGAAGACAATATCGTGCGCAGTACGGCGCGGTCTTTGCGGCAGAAGCTGAAGGAGTATGCAGAGGGCGAGGGTCGGCGGGAAGCCCTGCATATCCAGATCCCGAAGGGCAGCTATGTACCGGTTTTCCGTACGGTTCTTCCTGCGGGCGAGGATTCCGGGCAGTGGCGGGAATTAGACCGGAGAATGATCCTTGTGCTGGCAGTCGTCGCGCTGGCAGGTATCCTCACTGCAAGCTGGTTGTTTGTAGAGAATCGCAAGTTGTCCAACCTGGCCGGTGCAATCCCGGGAGAGCGGAACTTGTTGACGGCACTCTTCGAGCCGGGTGCGCATTTGCATCTGGTGGTTTCTGATGGATTGTATTGCGACCTTACTATTGCGATGGGGAGGATGTATCCACTAGAGGACTATGCCAGCCGGAAACTCTTTGAACCGCTAATCAGCCCGGATCGCGACAAAGTATCGGAGGATTTCTGGCAGTTGATCCGGCGGGGAAGCTACACAAACGTGGCCGAGTCGAAGGCGTCCTCGAAGATCGCATCTGAGTTGGGAGACCGGTACAGCGTCAAGGAGCACCACGCTCGGGGACTTGGGATGAACCTGCTTCAGATGGGAGACAACTTCGTGATCCTGGGTGGCAGGCGGGCAAACCCGTGGGCGGCACTGTATGAGCAGGACCTGCATTTTCAGATGGAGTTCCCGCCAAATGCCGAGGCCGCAATCTTCCGGAATCGGAACCCAAGGGCGGGTGAGCAAGACGTCTATGAGAACATCCTGGACGCGCGTGAGACTGGGAAGACCTATGCCCGAATTGCACTAAGCCCAGGACTTTCCGGAACCGGAAAGGTGCTTCTGGCAGCAGGAAACTCAGGGACGGCAACCGCCACGGCTGCGGAACTATTGATACAGCCTCGCATGCTGGCGCAGGTGGAGGAGTTTCTGGGGCGGAAGGTTGACCCAAACCTGCAGCGGCTGGAGATGATACTGGAACGGGATGTGGTGGGCGGCAGCACGCGTGATTTTCGGATCGTCGCCCTCCGATAGATAGGCACGCGTGAGTCTTCTTGGCTTTGTCGTCCCAAAGGATGATGTTACATGCCGGAGCCCTCGCGGGTGGTTTTGGTTGCGCGTGCGGCCTTGGGCGA
>DAISIM010000068.1:0-14611 GCA_036821995.1 Bryobacteraceae bacterium | reverse complement strand
GCCAGCAGGCTATCGTGCCAACACGTTACCCGAATCAGGCCTTGGCCACCTTCTTGGCGTACTCGCGGGCGATGTAGTCGCAGGCACGCACGGTGAGGGCCATCATCGTTAGCGTAGGGTTCGCGCAGCCCTGGCTTACCCAGCAGGCACCGTCAGTGACAAAGAGGTTTTGCACGTCCCAGGCCTGATTCCACTTGTTCAGCACGCTATTGCGCGGGCTATCCCCCATCCGCGCCGTGCCCACTTCGTGAATGCAGTGCCCGGGCACGGAGGGCTTGTCGCCAAAGACGCGAATGTCCTTGGCGCCGGAGACCTCCAGCATGGAGGCGGCCTCCTGCTTGGCGTCCTCAAAGAGCTTCAGTTCGTTGTCGCTCCAGGTCATGTCCATGCGCAGGGTGGGAATGCCCCAGGCGTCGACGCGGTTAGGGTCAAGCGCGACCTTGTTCTCATAGCGCGGCAGACACTCGGCCCACACACCCAGGCTGGCCTGCCAGCGGCCTTCGCGGACCGCCTCCTTGTAGGCCTTGCCGAAGCCCGGCGCGTTCTGCGAAAAGGCCGGCATCGCGCCGCCCTGAAAGCCGTAACCGCGGATCATGCCGTTGGTGTGTGGCCGGTCCACATTGCGGAAGCGCGGTACGTACACGCCGTTCGGGCGCTGCGGCATCCCCGCCCAGGGCCGTGCTTCGGCCACCGGTACCACGCCGCTCGCGCCGCCCTGGTAGATGTGGTCCATCAAATAGTGCCCTAATGTCCCACTGGAGTTGCAGATGCCTGAGTTCATCAGAATGCGGGTGGATTCCAGCGTGGAGGCACACAGCACAATCACCTTGCCCAGAGCCTCGCGTGGGGTGCGGGTTTCGCGGTCGATGTAGGCGATTCCCGCCGCCTTGCCGTCCTTCATCACCACGTGGCTGGCCACGGCATCGGTAATGAGAGTGAGCCGCCCGGTATCTTTGGCGTCCTTGATGGTGGTGTATGGGCTGGAGAAATACGAAGTGGTGATGCAGCCCCGCTCACAAGGTCCGCAGTAATGGCAGGCTTGACGGTCACGATGGTTGCGGGTAAGGATGGCCACCCGGCCGATGGTGAGCACGCGATTCATCTTTGTCTTCAACTGCTGCCGCAAGTGCTCCTCGGCACAGGTCAGCTGCATGGGGGGCTGGAAGATGCTATCGGGCAGCGCCTTCAACCCCTCGGCCTGTCCGCTGATGCCCACATACCGTTCCACTTCCTCGAAGTAGGGCACCATCTCGTCGTAGGTCACCGGCCAGTCTTCGCCGTATCCGTCATGGCTGGCGGCTTTGAAATCCAGCGGCCCCATGCGGTAGCTTTGCCGGCCCCAACTCAAGCTGCGGCCACCCAGCACGCGCATGCGGATCCAGCTGAAGGGCTTGTCCTGCGTGTAGGGGTTTTCAATGTCGTTCACGAACCACTGGTAGTTGTATTCCGTGCAGGCGTAGCAGTTGCCCTGGATGGGGCGCGTATCCTTCACCTTGGGCGACATGCCCAGGTAGGGCATCTGCCAACTGGGCGTGTGCTCGTTGTAATCCCGCTTGGTGATGTTCTTTCCCGCCTCCAGCAGGCACACCCGCATGCCGGCTTCGGTGAGCTTCTTGGCGGCCCATCCGCCCGTGGCGCCTGAGCCCACCACAATGGCGTCAAAAGGCTCAGTGGCAACTTGAATCTGCATGAATCGGAGTATAGCGTTTGGTGCCATGCTGTTGCTTTGCGAATGCGCAACTACCGTCCAGCAGCCGGGCAACCCGCCACGTTCCGTTTAGTGGCATCATCAAGGCGGAGACGCACATGCTATTCCTCACCGAACGGGAAGTAAAACAGCTGCTGCCAATGAGCGTGGCCATTGACTTGGTGCGCAGGTCGTTTTGCGCGCTGGCTGATGGCACGGCGCTCAACCAGCCTCGACGCCGTCTTTTCCTGGAAGGCGGGGCGCAGTTGCATTCCCTCGCCGGCTCATTTGGGGACTACTTTGGCACCAAGATATACGCCACCCATCCAAGGCCGGCAAATGGGGGACCTACCGCATCATTCTTCTTTCTGCTGTTCCGGGCGATGGATGCCGCACCGCTGGCGATGCTGGAAGCCAACGAACTGGGCCGTATCCGCACGGGTGCCGCGTCTGGAGTGGCCACCGATTGCCTGGCAAACCCAGACGCTTCCATCGTGGGGATGTTGGGCACCGGCTATCAATCCCGCACGCAGTTGCATGCAATCTGTAGCGTGCGCAAGATTCAAGAAGTGCGTGTGTTTGCAAGACGCGCCGAAAGCCGCCGCCGCTTTGTGGACGAGTTTCGAGAGTTTGAGGCGGGGATTGTTCAAGAGGCGGACAGCGCCTTCAGCGCCGCCAGTGGCGCACACATTGTGGTGACCGCAACGCGTTCGGCAGAGCCTATCCTGCCGGACAGCGCTGTGGGCGAAGGGGTTCACATCAATGCGATTGGATCCAATGTGGCTGCCCACGCGGAACTGGAACCGCTTACCGTCCGCAGAGCGCATTGCATCGCGGTGGACTCACAGGAGCAGGCCCAAATGGAAGCAGGAGACCTTCTCCGCGCCTATGGCGGCGAGCCTTGGCCTGCCGCGCAGGTGTGTGAACTGGCCCAGTTGGTGGGCACGCCAGAATCGGGCTTTGGACGGAAGCACCCTTCGGACCTTACGGTGTTTAAGTCCACGGGATTGGGAGTGCAGGACGTCGCGGTTGCAGGATGGGTTTATGAGCGGGCCGTGGCAACCGGGGTGGGGGAGCGGATGGGGCGCGCAATCTAGGGGACCAGCACAACGGACAATGGGCGTCTATTCGGCCGCAAACATCTGGGAGTCGGTGTTCTCGCCCCAGGCGCTAACCTTCAATCGCCGGCATACCCAACAGAGATTTTCATCAGAGAATTGCGCAACCTCTGAGCCACACACGACGCAGGGCTTCGGTGTGCTCCGCTTGGAGGGTGAAGCCGCAACCGCAGCCGACTTCCTGGGTGCCTGCTTCGCGGCCGTTGTGGTCTTTTTCATGGGTACAATCCTCGGATCTTCCACTCATGGACTTTAGGGAGACCCGATTTTGCCGGAACACCTGTCACCAAGGTTTCCATGCGCTCCGGCAATTTCCGCGGTGCAACCGAAGGCAGCCCGATTCGGCATTGCCTTCTGCTCTAGTGCTCCTCACGTTATCACGATGCCTTGCACTTGCCCAAACCAGATTGCAATCGGGCTTGAGGATTGGTGCTGAGCGTCACATTCAGGAGCGGAATGTGCGCGATTCGGCCAGAAAAGCCGCGCTTAGGCCACGCGTTGTGACATAACGACGTAACCGGCATCCAAAGAAGAACCGCAGCGGGGGCATTTCTGGCCAGGTTTCGACTTGACCTTCTTCCCCGCAGCTACCAGCACCGCAGCCACCGTTCTTGTACAGAACGGGCAATACACGGAGCCTTCCACTTCCCGGACGATCGGCTTCGTTTGAACGGGTTGTTCCAAAGTAGCGATCATCACTCATCCTCCAAGCGAATTGACGAAGAATATCCGTCAAAGGTTCATGAAATTGCAAGAAATATGTCATCGACAGGTTGCAGCAAACACAAGATCCTGCTAAAGGAGCGCTGGAACCGGGATGACACAAAATTCCCCCAAGCCGTGTTGCAGACACACTTAGGCATCTAATCGTCAACAAGGGAGAAACACCAGCAGGGAACTGAGCCCGCGCGCCAAGGGCCAATGCGTATGCGCCGACACCGGGGCAGTCTCAAATCCAATTTGTCCGGGCTCCTCGCGGATACGATCTCAAACAGATCAACGATCCGTGCGCTCTACATTCGCGAGAGCCTCAGCCACGCGGTTAACGCGGCCCTGTAGACAAACCTTTCAGAGTATAGCGCAGTTTTGGGGAAATGCAACAACAAAAATTGGGCGGTGCCGGGAAAGCTCCCCGCACCGCCCAGATGCACTTGCCCGGCTAAGCCCGACTGTTGGCTAGAAGACCAGCCGCAATCCAATCTGAATGCGTCGTGCGTAGTTGTACACGCTGGTGACTCGCCCGAAGGTTGCACTGGTTTGCACGATGTCGACGTTGCCGAAGTTAGGGGTATTGAACGCGTTCAGTGCCTCCGCGCGGAACTGCAAGTTTACGTTCTCAGTGATTGCAGTTCCTTTAATGACAGACAGATCCACGTTGCTTAGGGCATCCAGGCGCAGATTCGGAAAGCGAAGTGGGAAGGTGCGTAGATTGCTGATGAGTTGTTGAGCCGCAACGCGGTTGAAGCCGGTAGTGTTGAACCAGTTCTCAACCGTAGGTTTTTCAATGTGAAGGTCAGCGAAGTTGCCATTGAAAATGGCGCCATTGTTGGCGGTGTTCGTGAAGTTGATGGGACGTCCGGTCTGGTACGTGTAGATGCCTTGAATCTGCCATCCACCCACCAGGCGAGAGACGAATGGGTTGGTACCGGCAAGGAACTGTTTTCCACGTCCGAAGGGCAACTCATAGATGCCGCTCACCGAAAGCCGGTGCGGTGTGTCTACGTCGGAGATTACCTCAGTGGGCATGGAGTCTCCGGGGTTGAGATACTCCGTGGCCTGCATGAACTTCGACCAGGTGTAGCTAAGCAGCAGGGTATAGTTCTGTGCAAAGCGCTTTTGCGCGCTGGCCTGCAAAGAGTGATACCAGGTGTAGCCCTGGTTCGTCGTCGTATTCAGGTCTCCATAGAGCGGAAAGGGACGCAGTGTCGCGCTGCGGGCAACGTTGGCGTTGTTTAGAGTAGTTCCGGGCAACAGACCCCGCAACGGATTGACCACCTGGGCGTTCAGGAAGGCATTGGTGACCTCGTCACGCGTGGGGCTGGTGCTGAGATAGACATTGGGTAACGTGTTGATATTACGCGTCATCTCAATGCGCGTGCCGCGGTTGCCCACATAGCCCGCCTCAGCTACCCATCCGCCACCCAACTCCCGCTGGAGGTTTAACTGCCAACGCTGCTGTTGTGATGTTTGGGGTTCCGGGTTGAAGAAACTGAAGCCGGTGCCCATGATGCTGGGCGGAATCTCAGCTGGCGGGCGAGGCTCCAGAACAGGAGTGGTGAAGATGTTGGACAGGGTGTTGATGAAGTCGATGTTGTTGGAGGTGGCATTCAGCGTAGTGGTACGGGAGAAACCGGTAAGGATAACATCTCCGCGACGCTGGCCTAGAAAACCGTAGTAGATGCCATAGCCGCCGCGCATGACCGTTTTGTTGTTCAGCTTGAAAGCAAAACCGAAGCGGGGAAGGAGATTCGCCTTGGGTGTGGTGTAGAGCGAGGATGGCTCGCCGCCGACCCCGGCCATGGTTGCGAGGCCCTGGTAAGCATTGCCCCCCAGGACGGTGGATGCACCGGCATCGAAGCCCCGTAAGCTGCGGTCCCAGCGCTCTCTCAGCGCGCCTTCCACCTCGTAGCGGATTCCCATGTTCAGGGTCAGGCGGTCATTCACACGCCAATCATCATGAAAAAACCCGCTGTACGTAGTGGACTGTTCCGCATAGCTGGCTAGACGCGCCACCGATGCCGATGTAGGCAAGCCCAACAGGAACGCCGCAGCGGACTGGCCGAGGTTGTTGGGCGCCGCGGGTGCGGTACTCAAAGGCCCGCGGGTGTAGACGGTATTGAAGACGAAGCGGCCGGTGCCGTCGTTGCCGCTGAAGACAGCGTTCTCGCGGTAGGCGCGAAACTCAAACCCATACTTGCGGGAATGCGCGCCCATGGTCTGATTCAGGGTAGTGACAAAGGAGTGCGTATCGTTGGGGCGGAACTCCGCGCCCCCGTTGGTTCCCTGATACCCGGCGCGTGAGGGGGTTGTAGATCTGATAGGCGGAGCTGAGGCCAAGCAGGGCTGAGAAGTCACCGGTCATATTGGCTTCGGTGAGCGTGGTCTTCACGCCGTTGTTTCTTGGGCGGCTTTCCACGAACTGCTCGTAGCCCCACATGAAGAAGGTGCGGTTGCGGCCGTCATAGAGCTTCGGCACAAACACGGGGCCGCCAGCGGATCCGCCCCAACGGTCATCGTCGAAATCTGTGCGCGGTTGGCGCTGGGCGTTGGCGAACCAGTTGTTGGCGAAGAGGGCCGGGGCCATCTTGTAGTAGTAGGCTGAGCCATGAAACTCGTTGGTGCCTGACTTAATGCTGATGTTGGTAACTCCGCCCTCAGTGTTTCCGAATTGGGCATCAAAGGTGGCGCTCTGCACCTTAAACTCCTGCACGATATCGGCGGGAGGGACGTAGGAGGCGGTTACCTCATTGGCATTCGCGGTGGCGGTGCTGGGAATGCCGTCAATCGTGATGTCGCTGCGATTCTGGCGGGTGCCATTTACAGCAAACCCAATGATGTGGGTGGGCTCAAAGGGACGGTCAAGAGTGGCCGAGGTATTGTTCTGGCTGACGCCGGCCGATAGGCCAATCAGGGCAAAAGGTTGTCCATGCGCGATGGGAAGTTCCGTGATCCGTTTGGAATCCACAACCTGCCCGACTGAGCCCGTGGCGGATTCCAGCAACGGGCTTTCCGCGGTGACGGTGACGCTCTGTTCGGTAGCACCCACCTCCATCATCATGTCCACACTGACGCGGTCACCCACCTTCACGTCCACGGATTGCCGTACCGCCCGCTTGAAGCCTTCAAAGGCGACAGCCACTTCGTACTGTCCGGGGATAAGGTATGGCGCATGGTAAAGGCCCGCCTGATTGGTGCGGAATGTCTGCCTCACCCCCTGGGCGACATTGGTTACCTCCACTGTAGCGCCGGCGATTGCCGCTCCTGAGGAATCTGTTACGGTCCCCACGATGGTGCCCCGAGACTCTTGTGCCATGCTGACGGACACGACCACCAGCAAAAGGAAAAGCAGAGACGTCCACCGACGTGGGGATCTCCTGGTTCTTGCCTGCTTCATAGCGAGTACTCCTTCATGACCCTACGCACTGGCATCATCGCCAGGGCAAACGATTGCTTGCCTGATACTTTCCACTTCTGGCCTGGAATGGAAGTAGCCAACCGCAGGAAACCGGATACCAACCGGTTACCTTTTCTTTTTGAATCACATAGACTATGGACATGCCGGCTTCCGAGGGCCAGGCCGAGATCTTCAAGGAGGAGTTAACGAGGTTACTTCAGAGTGAAACCTTGCGAAATTCCGAGGCGCTACGGAGGTTGTTGGCGTACTTGGGCCAAGCATATCTGGATGGGCGGAACCGGGAGCTGAAGGAGTACTCGATCGGCCGCGATGTGATGGGTAAGCCAGAGGACTATGACCCGCGGATTGATTCCTCCGTGCGCGTGCAGATCTCTAAGTTGCGCCAACGCATCGACCAGCACTATGCGACGGAGGGTCACGCTGCGGATCATCAGATTCGTCTGCCGAAAGGCCACTTTGAACTGACACTGGGGATACGGCCATCGAACGGGACTCCGTCAGGCGCTGGCAGGCAAAGCGCGAGCGCGAAGCCTTGGCAGTGGACCTCACTTGCGTTGGGCGTTGCCGTGCTGGCGCTACTGATGCCTTACGTGCCGGTGTGGTGAGAGCCGGTCCAGTTGCAGCCCTCGCCTGTTGCGCTGTCCACCCCGGAGATGCGGGCATTCTGGCTGCCCTTTGTGGAAAGCGAGCGGCCATTGACGGTGGTGTTGGGGAGCCCTCTCTTCATCCGTTTCCACAGCGACTATTACCGCAATCCGTGGGTAAACAGTTGGGAGGAGGCGGTGCGGAGGCTTCCGCTGGAGACGCTGCAACGGTCTCTGAATTCCCCAAGTCCACCGACGGAAACCTACCGCTGGGCACCGTTCGGTGAGGCGGTGGCATCGTTCCGGATTGCGCAGCTCTTGAGCCCTGTGGTTAGCGACCTGCAGATTCGACGCAGCAGTGTGCTTTCGTTTGAACACCTGCGATCCTCTGACCTCATCATGGTGGGCCCGCGCAAGTTCGTTCCACAGATCCGCGAACTGCCTGTAGAGCAGAACTTCGTCATCGAGGAGGGCGAGGTGCGGAACTTGCGCCCGCAACCCGGCGAACAGGCCGTGTACCGAAGAGCAGTAGCACCAGAGGTGGAGGATATCCCCGATGATTTCGCCGTCATCACCCGCATCCACGGTGCGCAGGGATGGGGAGAGATCCTGGTGCTGGGGTCACCCACGACAGAAGGCACATGGGCGGCAGCAGAGTTCGTGGCCAATCCATCTCAGTTGGGAGAGGTGCTGAGACGCATCCATCCGGATGTGGAGTCGCTGCCGGAAAGCTATCAGGTGCTGATCCGCTGCCGGTTCCGGAATCAGGTTCCGTTGCAAAGTGAGTACGTCACCCACCGGGTGCTGCAGGAGCGCAGGCAGTCAGCGGAAGGGCAGGACTAGAGTCCTGGCCGCGGGCACCGGAGAAGCGTACCCGCGGCGGGGAACGGAAACGACTAAACTGCGCGCGATGCAGCTACTTTCTCGTTGAGTGAGTGGCCCAACCCTGGCCGGCCAGAGAGGGTGAGGACACCGCCGGCGAGAGGCTCAGGGGGATCCAGCAGTTCAGCACGCCAAGGAGCATCGCCGAAGGAGTATTCCAGAATCAGGAAGTTCGCCTGCGTGGCCGATACGTGCGCCGCGCTAAGGTTGCCCACCGGGCTGGCTGGCCCGTGGGGAGAGAACTGCATCCCCGCCGCCTGGGCCAGCGCGCCCATCTGCTTCAAATACTGCATGCCACCGCAATACTTCACATCGGGCATCAGCACGTCCACCGGGCGGGCCTCGACATAGTGGAGTGCGTCCGTTAAGCCGTAAAGGCTCTCGCCTCCGGCGGTCATACGGGTTGTGGCGTCGTTGATGGCTCGCAGATCGCCGAGCTCCGGACAGACTTCTTCCAGCCAGAATAGCTGCATGGGTTCGAGTTGCCGCAAGAGATTGAATCCACGAGTCCGGTCGAAATGACTATGGGCGTCCACAAGCAGGTCCGCATTGGGGCCAATGGCTTCGCGAACCGCCCGAATACAGTCAACTCCCAAGCGAGTATGGGCTTCGATTTCCGTAGCGGAGCCCTTCCTGGGCATTCCATCGAAGGGAGCAAGCTTGATGGCGTCGAAGCCCGCCTGCTTTGCCGCCAGCGCATTTTGCACAAACCCCTCCGGAGTGCGGTGATCAGTGGAGCGGTTGATATTGGCGTAATTGCGGATGTCGTTGCGCAGCGCCCCGCCGAAGAGGCTGCAGAGGGGAACGCCCGCGGCTTGGGCCTGAATGTCGAGCATCGCCTGTTCCACCGCGCTGAAGGCACAGGCAACCGGGCGGCTATCCTTGCGTGTGGGGGCATGTTTGGCCATGTGGCCCAGCAAATAGCCCGTATCGTAGACTGAGCGACCTTTCAACAAGGCGGCGCACCGTTCAATCCACTCCACCTGCGGGTCGTCGGCTCCCGCGTGGGAAGCGTCGCCCAGACCGGTGAGGCCCTGGTCAGTCCTTACTCGCACCAGCACCCAATTTCCCCGGGAGTTCACGCGAAGACGGAAGATCTGGATGTCGTGAATGCGAATCTGCGGACGCTGTTGGGCTGCCTGCATGGGGGTGGGGGTCATCGCCGATAGAGCCGCTGACGCCAGCATGCTGCGTCGTGTCCATTCCCCATGCGTCTTCTGTTTCGCCATACCCGATTGCTCTCCTGGATCCAGATGGATGCCATATACCCTACCCCAACTGCGACATCCGTGGGGGGTGCACCGTCGCTGGCGATGAGTGCGGGCGGTGTCCGGCAGGCGAAAACTCGGCCCGGCAGGAGCACTCACGTATACTGAGGGATTTGGGAGAGGAGTTTCCGTGGCAGTTACCGCCTTCTTGTTTCCCGGCCAAGGCTCGCAGGCAGTGGGGATGGCAAAGTCCCTGTACGAGGGCTTTGCGCCAGCCCGGGAGTTGTTTGCGGAGGCCGATGAGGCCCTGGGGTTTTCGCTAAGCCAACTGATCTTCGAAGGACCGATGGAGAGGCTAACGCTGACAGAACACACGCAGCCAGCCATCCTGACAGCATCCATCGCCGCCTATCGCTTTCTGGCCGCCAACGGGTTGACGCCGCAGTATGTTGCCGGCCACAGCTTAGGGGAGTATAGCGCCATCGTGGCAGCAGGCGGACTCTCGTTTGCCGATGCGGTGCGCATTGTACGGAACCGGGGCCGCTATATGCAGGAGGCGGTCCCCCAGGGTGTGGGAGCGATGGCGGCGATTCTGAAGCTGCCCATTGACCGTATCGAGAGCCTGTGCCAGGAAGCCGCACAGGGCGAAATTGTGTCTGTCGCAAATGAGAATTCGCCTGACCAAACGGTGATCGCCGGTCACCGCGCCGCCGTGGAACGGGCTGGCGAGCTGGCTAAGGCAGCAGGTGCCAAGCGGGTGGTGATGCTGCCGGTGAGCGCCCCGTTCCACTGTGCGCTGATGGAACCGGCGCAAGTGCGGTTGAAGGGTGACCTCGATGCTGCCGCCTTTCAAGCGCTAGCCGTACCCTTGGTGAATAACTGGGATGCTGCGCTGGTACGAGAGGCGGCCGACGTGCGTGATGGCCTCTTTCAGCAGGTTCCGAACCGCGTCCGGTGGGTGGAAAGCATGTTCCGGCTGGTGGATGAAGGGGTTGAGCAGTTCGTCGAAGTGGGTCCTGGCGCGGTGCTGAGTGGACTGCTACGCAACATTGACGCCGCCCGCAAGTGCCTCCGATTTAGTGAAGTGGCCGACTGGGAGAAGCTGCAAGACGAATTGCCGGAGTCCTGAGGGCCCACGGCACCATGCCGCCGGCAGGGTGGAAATCGGAGAGCAAAGTGTGAAAGACTGATGGCCGGAGGCAACACCATGAACCGTCGCTGGCTTCTCCTTTCTGTTACTGTCGCGCTGCTGCTGCTGTCCTGCGGACAAGCGGTTGAGGCGCCAGCGACCGCAGACCCGAGCAAGAGCGCCTATGAAAATGACCCCTCGGGTTGGACGGACCTGATGCCCCAAGCCGGCCTTCCCGGCTGGACCAAGGTTCCTATTCCAGCCGATGCGGCACTCGACCCCAAAGAACAGTGGGCCGTTCAGGATGGAGTACTGGTGATTGACGGTACCGGTGGCCACGAATGGGCACGCTATGACGCCAAGCAGTTCAACAACTTCATCCTTCACGCGGAATGGCGCTTCCGGAAGGTGGATACGCCCGAACCCCGGTATAACGGTGGCCTCTACTTCTGGGCTTCCGCGGATGGAAGGCAGTTCTACCAGGCGCAAACGGCCGAGGCGGGTGGTTGGCTGTTTGGGAATGTTCCTAAAGACGGTGACTACAGCCGCACCAACCTGAGGGAACAGATGACCTGGAACCGCATGGCGCCCATCGGGGAATGGAATACCTTCGAGGTGCACGCGACCCCTGCTGCGGTGAAGCTGTGGGTGAATGGCGACGTGCAAAGCAGCTGGGAGAATCCGCCGGTTACCGGTGGCTATCTTGGCCTGGAAGCGGAAGGCTACTATATGGAGTTCCGGAAACTGCTGGTGAAGGAACTGCCCTAGCGGCTGTTTGGACTCGTCTGATGCTGGAGCAGAGCCCCCAGCGAACCGGTGTAGAAAACGGAAAAGCGCCACCCGGGGAGGTGGCGCTTTTTTGTGATCAGATCGAGATGTCGATGGGGACACGCTCCAAGGTGAGGCGTTCCAAGGTGAGGCGCGGAGTGCGTTGACGCCACATGCCGACTGCGACGGCGGAGGAACGAACAGCGTCAGAGGCTGGCAGCCAAGCGGACGCATCCCGGGCTAAGAGCCCAGGTAGCCGGCCACGGCGGCATACAACGAGTTCCACATGCCTACCATGTTGATGCCGAACACGCCCACCCCGGACACGGCGGCCAACACCACCAATGCCAGCAGGAGGGCGTACTCTACCAGGTCCTGGCCGCTTTCTTCCTGTACGAACCGCGTCATGATGGTCATCTTCATTCCTCAATTTTTTGCCGCTCACTCGTTCCTGGGTCGTGGTTGCTTCCGGTCGACCAAAGAACGGCAACGGTCCCCGTATGCCATTCGCGTCATCCCTCAAGCGCCGCAGAGAGGGCGATGGGAATTGGGAGACCTTGCTGCATAGCCCCATCGCGCGATACCGCTACTCTGGTACCAGTTTGGGAGCAAGTAGATCTGCTGTCAATACCGAATTTTACGTTCGTTACACTCAACCTATTGATTTTCTGAAGAGTACTACGAAACTGGGGCTGGCGCGTGAGCGCACTGAGGATTCTGTTGTTGAGACAACTATTTCATTAAATTGCGGCTGGTGGTGCGGTTGCGTCGTTGTTGGGGGCCACTTTTCATGCAGTTAGCGAGGTTTGGCGGGGATGTGGACGCCGCCGGTGCGGAACAGGGCGGTCGTGGGCTCCGCGAGGAGTCGGTACCGGCTGCGACGGAGCGGAACGCATTCTAGAATCCGGGCTAGGGTGCCTAGGACAATTTCGGGATGCGTCTCCGGTGCGTGACCCCCTATGTTCGGGTGGCACGGGGCTGCCGACGCGCGATGGCAGCGGCGGAACGGCAGGGAGGGGCGACGGGGGACCCGATGCGCCAGCGCAACGCAACGGGGTGACGTAGGGGAAGGGAGCAGCCCCGGGCGCGGTGGTGGGGCCGGGTAGGGTTCGGGTGGGTTGTAGCAGGAGTCCTATACCGGGCGGGCAGATTTTTGGGAGGAGGTGTGGATGGGGGTGGCCAATTCAAAGCCAAGAATGTAAATTCTTGGGGAATCTCGCGGGAAGCACCGCTTTTTGGCCAGAAATCCCTCGATTAGTACTAGGTGATAGTACCGCAGGATATAGGTAACCTATTGCATCTCTCTACGGTATACGGCATACTCAGTGAGTCTAGCGGCGGTTTCCGCTGCCACATTGGATTGTGCCAGAACCAAAACCTCTACCCGTGTATGCGGACACGAGGTAGAAGCGAGAAGGCGCGGCCAGGCAGTCGGGTTCGCCGGACCCTGCGGCGACGCAGGTGGTATGCACGCTTGGAAACAGTGGCTGGGATTTTGGGCCCAACGGTTTCGCGAGCGATCACAACTGGAGCGCGAGGAGCAATATGAAACGCTTGATTCGTTTGGCGATGCCGATGTTGGCCGCCTTGGTTCTTGTGGTGGGCGCATCCGCCGCCACCATTTCCTTCACTGATTACGTTCCCGGCCCGGGTAGCGGGGACTTCACCACGTTGAACTTCAGCGGTGTTTTTACGCTACCGCAGTTTGACGCGTCCCTGGGAACCCTAACCGGCGTCACCATCACCTACACCAGTGCCTGGCAAAATGTCACCTCCAGCTACACCAACAACGGCGCTGAGGAAGGCGAAGCGCGTCTGAGCGGGGAATTCCGTTCCCGCGTCACCAACGCGCTGCTAATTAACCAGCTCACCACTATTCCCGTGTTGTACGACACCGGGTTGCAGACGGTGGCCGCTGACGGCATCATTAGCGCCTCCGCGCTTTCCGGAAGCAATAGTCCGACGAATGCGACGATCGTCGCCGCGTTGTCGGCCTTCATCGGCGGCGGCAACCTGAACTTCAACCTGCTCGCGGATTTCCTGGTGAACAACACGTTCGTGGGCAGCTTCAACGGCAACCAAAGCGCACAGGGGCGCGGCGAACTGACCATCGCCTACGAATACGACACGAACAATGGCGACCCTGTTCCTGAGCCTTCCACCATTCTGCTTCTGGGCAGCGTGCTGCTGGGTTTGGGCTTCCTGCGCCGCCGGTAAGGTAGTGACGGGTCCGATATCCGCAGTGGTTGGACGCTGACAATTGGATCGTTTGCGAAGAGGCGGGAGGGCCGTTTGGTCCTCCCGCCTCGTTGCGTTTGATGGGAGGCGTGGGTTGTGTTGTGCCGGGGATGCAGGGGCGGACCGACAGGGTCGCCTGGCACGAGGTGTCTGGGTGCTTTGGCTGGTGCGCTTTTTGTGGTGGTTGGGGAGCTTGGTGGTTGGGGAGCTTGCTGGTTGGGGATGGGGTGTGCCGCTGTGCTGGCGTCTGGTTTATCCGGTGGGCGGCCATCTGGTGGCGTGGGGCTTTGCCGGGCATACGCGCGCTTGCAGTCCGGTGGGTGTGGGATGGAGAGTGGACGACGGCCGGCGGATCCTGGACGCGGATCTGCAGTGCTGGGCGCGACGGTTTGTTCGGGGCGGGTTTGGGGGCTTTGGCGGCAGGGCGACGCAACGGGTAGCGAGGGCGGGGAGCGCGATACGGGGTGGGTGCGGGAGATGATGGCCATGCGCGCGACGGGGCGCCACGTACCAAGAGAAAGGCCCCCGTCGCCGCAGGGGCAACAAGGGCCTTTCTCAGATCGGGTGCGCCCACCCGGGCAGGGACAACTGCGCTAGGCGGCGCGGCGGCCGGGCATGGGCTCGTCAGCGCGGGCGACGCGCACCATGGAGGCGATGCCGAGCTTTTCCAGCAGCTTGATCTGCATCCAGGTGAAGTCAACTTCCCACCACACCAGGCCATGGCGGGCGGAGGTGGGGTGCGCGTGGTGGTTGTTGTGCCAGCCTTCGCCGAAGGTGAGCAGGGCCACCCACCAACTGTTGGTGGACAGGTCTTTGGTTTCGAAGCGGCGAGTGCCGAACATGTGCGTTGCGGAGTTCACCA
>DAISIM010000067.1:0-14836 GCA_036821995.1 Bryobacteraceae bacterium | reverse complement strand
CCACCGTGGTGCCGAAACCAATCTCCTGCTGGAACGTGGCGTTCCAGGTCCAGGAAGAGGGGATCCGGTACACGGGATCGTTGGTCATGAAGAACTGTGCGAAGCCCACACCCGCGCCAGCGCCGGGGTTATCCACGAGGGGATCGGCGATTGACACCATCGGCTGGAAGGGCGGGTTGCCACCCAGGAAGATGTTGTCGGCCACACCGGGGCGGGAGTAGAACTTACCGGCGCCACCACGAATCACGCTCTTGTCGGTCAGCTTGAACGCGATACCAACGCGGGGCTGGAAGTTGAATTTCTGGAACTCGCCCCAGGTCTTGCTGCCGCCAGTGAACAGGTTGTCGAATTCGCCGGTGTCAGCAATGCCAATGCGACCGAACGCGGCATCGGTCCAGCCGTCGCCGGGAATCCGGACGCCGTTGAAGCGATTGCCCGACAGGATGTTGCCGTTGCGGGGGTCGATGTTGATGGGGCTGTTCGGATCGTAGCTATTGGTGTCAAACACCGCCATGTTCCGCCACAGGGAGTAGTAGTAGGGGTCCATCAGGGTGTGCCGGATACCCAGTTCGAGGCTCAGACGGTCGGTGGCGCGCCAGGAATCCTGGAAGAACCACTCAATGCTGTGACCACGATACGGGGTGTAGGCGCGCTGGCCGATTTCGGCATACGTCGCAGCACGGCCAAGTACCGCGTTGCTAATGCCCAAACCGGAAAGCGTGTTGTCAGTGAACGCGAAGCGCCCGTTCTGGTTGTTGGTGCCACCCGGGACGCCCGTCACGTTGATCTGGTCGAAGTCATTCTGGCCCTGACGGTCAAAACGAACGCCGAATTTGATCGTGTGGTTGTTCAGGATCTTCGTGGTGGTGTTCTGGATCTGATAGATCGGTCCGGACGAGAAGGCCGGGTAAGGGCCGCCATCAAGTCCAACCACACCGGGGATGGCAACTGTGGGGATTTTGTCGAAGATTTCCTTGCGGTCCGGGAAGATGTAGGGGTAGGTAATCCCGTACTGTTGCCGGCCGAAGCGATTGCCGCGCTGGTCAATGGCGATGAACACGCGGTCAGCGCTGGCGGAGACCATCGTTTCGTTGATGGTGGTGGGGTTGACGGTCCAAGTGTGGCTGAGCGAGTGGGTGATGTTGGGACGTTCCCAGTCAGTCACCGCACGGTCAAGGCCACCGCGGAAGGCGTCCACCGAGATCCAGTTGTAGAACTGGCGCCGGTAGCGGAGGGTCTGGTTTTCGGTCAGCAGGTAATCCAGCGACAGGGTGTCCTTGCGCTGGTCAGTGGGGTTGGGCCGGGTCTGAATGAAGTTCTGCGCACCCTGCTGGAAACCAGCGGTTGGCAGCGGATAGGCATTCAGCAGTCCTGCGCCGTTCGGGCTTACCATCGCTGTGGGGATCACGTTGTTGGTGAACGGCGCTCCGGTATCCGGATTGACGAGTTGCACACCCGTGCGCTGGCCGGCTACTGTGCGCGTGTAGTAGGGATTGCTTGGGTCGAGAATGCTACTGAAGTCGCCGCGACGCCATGCTTCCAGCGGCACCGTCTGGATGGTGGTTTGTTCCCGGCGGAAACGTACCCACTCCTGAGCCCACAGGAAGAAGAACTTGTTCCGGCCATCGAAAAACTTCGGAATGAACACGGGGCCGTTCACGTTATAGCCAAACTGGTTATAGCGGAAAGCCTCGCGATCCAAGCCGGCGCGATTGCGTGCCCAGGTATTGGCGTCCAGCACGTTGTTGCGGAAGTAGTTGTAGAAGTTACCATGCAGTTCGTTGGTGCCGCTCTTGGTAACCATACGAATCTGCCCACCGCCCGAACGGCCGTACTCGGCGTTAAAGTTGGCGGTGAGGATCTGCACTTCCGACAACGTGTCCACGTCGGCCACGCCAATGGCGGTACCGTTGGCGCGGGTACGCGTGGCGACAGCGCCATCCATCGTAATCAGGTTGTCCTGGCTGCGAGAGCCATTGATGGAGTAACCGCCAGAATTAAGGCCAAAACCGAAGCTAGCCATAGTGCCGCCACTGCTAACGCCAGCCTTCAGCAGCGCCAGACGGATGGCGTTGCGGCCATTCAACATCAGGCTTTCAATCTGTTGTGTTTCTACTGAGCGGCCAACCACCGCCGTGTCCGTCTGGAGCATCGCCGCGGAAGCTTCCACTTCCACCGTTTCGCTCACTTCGCCAATCTGCAGGGCGACGTCCTGAGTGGCGCTGATCGAGGCGTCCACCTTCTTACTGGTGGTGACGAAACGCTTGAAGCCGGGGGCCTCGACGATAATGCTGTAATTGCCCGGCGGGATGTTCGGTGCCACATAATACCCCGTTGAGCTGGTAGTGGCGCGCCGTTCCAGACCGGTGCCTTCATTGCGCACGACGACCGTTGCGCCGGGCACGACTGCTCCCGATGAATCGCGCACAAGACCCGACAACTGTGAGAAGTCGGTCTGCGCGAACAGGGAGTCAGGCAGCGTGGTTACCAGCAGTGCAAGCACGAAGCACACTGCCAGGACCATCTTTGTCCTGTTCATTGCTGTTCCTCCAAAGTGAGAATATGCGCCGGGGACCCCGTACAGTTTGCCCGGCCCGCACGAATTTACTCTATCCGAATTGATTATTGAAATCCAGCCCAGAAGCGAAACTTAAGTGACCGTTCTGTAATATCCCCATCGTACATCCAAAATCGGGAGAGACCCTTACGCTAAGCCTAGCCTTCGAAATCCAAGTGTCCGCGGAAGTCTACTAAAATGAGGCACATAGAAAGTAAGAAAATCCTCAGAGAAGGCGTCTATGGAAAATCATAGAAATTCGTCCAGAACTTCATAGATTCTTACGCAATGAAATAATTCGCCCTGATTCGATTCATCACACTCGGCCTCATGCGTTCCCGGGCACCAAGCTCCTCTTGAGGTCAACCACCCCGCTTGGTTACCCTGCCTCGCATCGCTGCTGCGTATCCACCCAGAGGTTCCACCTGCCAAGGAACGCTTTACAGACACGGGCGAAAACGCCGCAGCCCTGCTGGCGGGACTACGTAGGCAGTGGACCGGGCAGTGGACCGGGCAGTGGACTGACGGTGTGCGCGCTCGACAACATCCGGGAACACAAGGCACCGTGGCCCTCGGAAATCCGCGCACAGCACACGCCAGCAGCCCCGCTTGAGGACCCTGGCCACTCCCGCGTTACACTGAAAGCGCATGTCCACCGAACCGAGCGCCCTGCAATCCAGCTTCGATGGACTGCTGCACGCGCCGCATCTCCACGCTGCGACAGGCTGGTTTGCCGCCAACCGCGCACAACTGGTTGAGCAGCAGATTGCGCTGTGCCGCGTGCCCGCGCCCACCTTCCTAGAAGAGCGCCGTGCGCAGTATGTACGCACGCGCTTCCTGCAACTGGGCTATCAGGCGCGCGTGGATAGCGCCGGCAACGTGGTAGCCGCCCGCAACCTGGATGCCGCGCCGCCCTGGTTGGTGGTCTCCGCGCACCTGGATACGGTGCTCAGTCCCCGCCGCGACGACGACATCCGCCTTGAGTCTGACGGCACCCTGCGTGGCCCCGGCGTGGCCGACAATGGTGTCGGCCTCACCGGCCTGCTGGCCCTCGCCCAGGTCTTCCGGACCCTCCCCGAAGCACCCGACGAACTCCCCTTGCTCTTCGTGGCCAACGTGGGTGAGGAAGGCGAAGGCAACCTCACCGGTATGCGCTATCTCTGCCGGGATTCGGAGTTCACCGGCCGCATCGCCGCCGTGCTCGTCCTGGACGGTCCCGGCCACGAGCACCTCACCTGCCGCGCCCTGGCCAGCCGTCGCTTTGAGGTGGTGCTGCAGGGCAAAGGCGGCCATAGCTGGAGCGATTTCGGCACCGTCAACCCGGTCCATGCCCTGGCACGTGCCGTGGCCCTGTTTACCGACGCGAACTCTCCTGCTCTCAGCCAGCATGCTGACCGCTATTCCTTCAACGTCGGCCTCTTGCAGGGCGGTGCCAGCGTCAACTCCATTCCCCAGTCGGCAAGCGCCAAGGTGGATATCCGCTCAGAGAGGGAGTCCATCATTCAGGACCTGGCTGAGTCCCTGAAACGCTGCGTCGATCGTGCCATTCAGCAGGAGCAGGACCAGTCCCGTCGTGGCAAGCTCAGTCTCAGGCTGCGAGAGATTGGCGCGCGTCCCGGCGGATCGCTTGCGCCGGACAGCCCGCTGTTGGCCGTGGCCTCCGCGGTTGATCGAGAATTGGGTATTCAGGGCGTCGCGGACACCTCATCCACAGATGCGAATATTCCCTTGTCGCTAGGCATCCCCGCCATCGCGATCGGTGCTGGCGGTGCTGGTGGTGGCGCACACACCACGGAAGAATGGTATCGCCCGGAAGGCCGCGACCTCGGGCTGCGCCGGGCCTTCCTGCTTCTCTGCACCATGCGCGCCGCAGCCGGAGCCAACCTCGCCCCATGAGCCAGGATGGCGCTTCCTCCCAGCCAGTCGATTCCCGCCTTGCTACTTACTCGCTCGTGGCGATTTGTCTGGTCTGGGGCGCTACCTTCACGGTCATCAAGACGGCCCTGGACGACGTGTCTGCTGTCCTCTTCCTTGCCCTGCGCTTCGGCGTGGCTACCTTTGCCCTCTGGTTAGGAATGCGCCTTCGTGGCCCGATCCGCATTCAGCGCCAGTCCATCGCTGCTGGATTCCTGCTGGGCATGGCCCTGTTTGGCGGCTATCTCTTCCAGACCGTTGGACTGCACTTCACCACCCCATCGCGCTCAGCATTTCTCACCGGGTTGTTCATTGTCATGGTTCCCCTGCTGGCGGCTCTGGCCCAGCGCCGCGCGCCTTCCCGTTCGGAGGCAGGCGGCGTGCTGCTGGCCTTTCTGGGGATGGCGCTGCTCACCGGACCCTGGGACTTTAGCGCCACTGCACATGGAGACCTCCTCACGGTGGTTTGCGCCATCTGCTACGCACTACACATCCTGGCGCTTGGCCACTTCGCACGCCGCCACGACACCCGCACTCTCGCCTTGCTGCAGGTGGGCTTCACCTTTCTGTTGAGTCTCGCCACATTCTCCTGGGTGGAACCCGTTCGCTTCGTTTCCAACCGGAATCTCTGGTTGGCTGTCATCTTTACGGGAGTTCTGGCCACAGCCCTTGCCTTTCTCGTCCAGACGTGGGCCCAGCGCATGACTTCGCCCACCCGTACGGCCCTGATCTTCGCGCTTGAGCCCGTCTTCGCCTGGATCACGGCCTTCCTGGTTCTAGGTGAACATCTGGCCGGATGGAGCGCTGTGGGCGCCCTTCTCATCCTCGCCGGCGTGGTGGCTGTCGAACTCCGCCTGCTGGATCGCCCTTGGCGCGCCCAACCGTCACCTTAGTGTGACGGCGGCACGTAGTCTGGCGGCAGATCTGACTTTCCTTCGCCAAAGAAGTACTCGTCCATCTGCTGGATCAGAAACTCCTGTGCCTCCGGTGTCGCCAGGTTCAGACGGTACTCGTTCATCAGCATCTTCATGTGCTCTTTCCACTGTCCCCAAGCCTGCTGGCTTACGTTGTCGAAGATCTTCTGGCCCAGTGGATGACCTTCAAATGGAACCTCAGTGAGTCCCGGCAACTCCTGGTGCAGTTTCACACAGTTCACGGTACGCATGCGTTTCGTTGTCTCCTCAATCACCGCTGCCAGCCCCTGCACTTTCGGGGTGTCACTCCACGCAGCCCAAAGACATATAGTAGATGGCGATGCGGTGCTCAATTTTCCTGCTCCTACTGATGATCCCACTCCTTGCCGAGGTTCCCAAGACCGATCTGCGCAACGGCGTTCGTCCCAACACGGATACCGCCTTCCAGCCGCGCGATTACACCCGCGCGGAGTGGGAACTCCGCCGGGAAGATCTCAAGAAGCGCGTGCTCTTCGCCTCTGGCCTGCATCCCATGCCCGCCCGTACCCCGCTGAACGCCCAGGTATTTGGCCGCATCCAGGGAGAGGGCTACACCATTGAAAAGGTACTCCTCGAAACCATGCCCGGTTTCTTCCTGGGTGGCAATCTCTACCGGCCAGCCAATCCTTCCGGTAAGGTCCCCGCCATTCTCCATCCTCATGGCCATTGGACCTACGGCCGCCTGGAGAACCAGCCCCTCTATTCCGCGCCCACCTTCGGCATCAACATGGCTCGCCAGGGCTTCGTGGTCTTCGCATACGACATGGTGGGCTATAACGACACTCCTCAGGTGCCACACCGCTTCACAGGCAAGGCCGAGCAACTTTGGCAATTTACTCCACTTGGGCTCCAAACCTGGAATTCCATTCGCGCACTTGATTTCCTGGAAACACTTCCCGACGTTGACCCCAAGCGCATCGGTGCCAGCGGAGCCTCTGGCGGCGCTACGCAGACCTTTATCCTTACTGCCATTGATGACCGCGTCGCCGCTGCCGCGCCCGTCAACATGGTCTCGCTCATCATGCAGGGAGGGTGCATCTGCGAGAATGCCCCTCATTTGCGAGTGGACACTCAAAACGTGGAGATTGCGGCGCTCCTGGCTCCACGACCCCAGCTAATCGTTGCAGCCACTGGCGATTGGACTCGCAACGTTCCCACCCTCGAGTTCCCGGCCGTGCAGAAGATCTACGGGCTGTACGCTGCCGCCAACCAGGTGCAGCATGTCCAGTTCGACGCCCCCCACAACTTTCACAAACCCAGTCGCGAGGCTGTCTACGCCTTCTTCCACAAGGTATTCCTTGGCACGGACGGTTCACCCGTTACGGAGCGCAGCGCCCCTGTTCCCGATGCCCGAGACCTCTTGGTGTTATGGAACCACTCCATGCCAGGACATGCCCGTACCTTCCCGGAATTGTTCGCTGATTGGCGCGCCATGGCGGAATCCCATGCCGCCCATCCTGACTTGGCAGCGCTGCAGTCGCGACTCGCCATGGCCATCGAAGCCACCTTGCCAGCCAGTGTGGAAACCGCAAACGAAGGTGCTCATCTAGTCATTAGCGCCGGGAAAGGAGATCGCGTTCCTCTTCGCACACGGAAGGGCGCGTCCGCATCCAAGGAGGCTATCATTCTCGCGCATCCTGACGGCGCCGCCGCCGCCCTTGCCTCGCGGGAGTTGCTTGATCGCGCTACCGAAGGGGCCACCATCTACGCCCCTGACCTCTATCAGACCGGTTCCGCGAAAGCGCAGGTGGTGAACCGCCACCTGCATCACGCCACCTTTAACCTCACTGACGATGCCCAGCGGGTGCAGGATCTCCTTACCACGGTCGCCTACGCACGTGCCCAGGGCGCCACGAAGGTGCGCATCGCCGGACTTAAGCAGGCCCGGGCTTGGGCCATTCTGGCTGCCGTCGTGTCCAACCGAGTGGTCACTTTGGATGAGACCACCGCAGCAAGTCAGGGCGAGTACTCCAGTGACGACTGGCTGGCCGAGCATTGCTTCATCCCAGGTCTCCAACGTGCTGGCGGCATTCCCGCCGCGCTGCGGGTGCTTGGTCGATCGCGTTAAGCGCCTCCTAGGCCACTCCGATTTCCCGGCGGATCGCCTCGGCAATTCGCTCGCAAAGCCGGTCGACAACTTCTTGCTGGCGCGCCTCAATCATCACGCGTGCCAGTAGTTCCGTGCCGCTATATCGCACCAATACTCGGCCCGCTTCTCCCAATTCCTGTTCAGCTCTCTCAATCTCTTGCGGCAGCCCGGGGATCTCCACGAACGGCCGCTTTTCCGTCACCCGGATGTTCACCAGCCGTTGCGGAAACACCGCGAAGCCGCTTAGCAGATCCTCGAGTGCTCTGCCGGTTTCCCGCATCACCTCCAGGACTCTCAGGCAGCTCAGGATGCCGTCCCCTGTGGTGGCGAACTCCCGAAAAATCACGTGCCCCGACTGCTCTCCGCCCAATAGAAGATCGCTGGCCAGCATTTCCTGCAGAACATACTTGTCGCCCACCGCAGTCCGCAGCAGGCCCACGCCCGCCTTTCGCAAAGCCACTTCCAGACCCAGATTGCTCATCACTGTGGACACAACGGCTGGAAGTCCGCTGGCCGCGTGCAGTCGGTTCCGCTCCTTGTAATGAAGGCCGCACACATACAGCACTCCGTCACCATCCACGACACGCCCGCGCCCGTCCACAAACAATGCGCGGTCGGCATCACCATCAAAAGCCACTCCAAGATTCGCCTTTTCCCGCACTACCGCCTCGCAAAGGCTCTCCAGATGTAAGGCGCCACAATCCAGGTTGATGTTCCGTCCGTCGGGCGAGCAGTGAATCGTCACCACGTCCACCCCCAGGCGTCGCAGCACTTCCGGGCCGAGCTGGTAGCCGGCACCGTTGCCCCCGTCCACCACAATCCGGATGCCTTTCAGCCCAACCGGCATCGTGGAAGCCAGGTAGCCCATATATTGCTCGTCAAAGGCGCGGTCCTCGTCCAGCGCTAACGGCACTGTAGGAGCGTCGCCTGCCATAAAGGCATGGATACTCCGCTCCAGCAACTCTTCGCGCTCATCCGGGAACTTCAGCCCCGCGTGGCTGAACACCTTGATGCCGTTGTCCTGAAACGGATTGTGCGACGCTGAGATCATTACCCCCGCTACATAGCGCCCGGTCCTTGTCAGGTAGGCCACCCCAGGCGTGGTAAGCACCCCGGCGAAATGGCAGCGCACTCCCTGTGCGTTCAGTCCACCAGCGACGCTTGCCGCCAGCCACGGTCCGCTCTCCCTGGTATCCATCCCGATCAGCACGGCAGGATCCGCGTCCAGATGGCTAGCAAACTCTCCTAGTGCGAAGCCCACCGCGTAGGCGGTCCGGGCATCCAACGGGGGCTGCCCCGCCACCCCGCGAATCCCGTCGGTTCCAAACAGTGTTCTCGCCAAGTTGTCCTCGCTGATTTCCGCTCGCTATCTGCCCTCTGGGCGACACCGCGGTTCTGGTGATGCGCCTTCGGCAGCCTACCTCTGGATCTTCCGGACCGGGGCCGGTTGGTCAGCCTTCCCGGCCTCCGCGTTCTCAATCCCTACTTCTACCTTTACGGTCACATTCGTTACCGTTGTCAGGCGCACGAATGGATCATTCACATACAGGTTTGCCCGATATTCCTTCTTGCCTACTACGGTGCTCAAGTCGATGGGGTCAGTCTCCGCTTCGGCTACCTGCCGGATGCGTGTCTCCGGACCCTCCACCGGTATCAGTTCGGGATGCACAATCTCGCTTTGGATTGTGTAACCTTCCGGCGGCATCGCTGAGTAGTTCACCCTCACCGGAATCTCCTTGCGTAGCCGCCGCTCAAAGCGGATCCGGATCTGCGCCGGAATGGCCCGGTTCAGGCGCACCCCTGGCGGAAGAAAGACATTGGAGGCATCCACCGTAAACGTGCGCTGTCCGGGCTGCAGCACCTCCGACAGATCCAGAATCACGCCCAGCCGGCTGTCCGCAAGGTCCCGCACTTTTGACGAGGGTCCTTGCACCTCCAACATCACACGCTCCGGCGCGTCACTCGAGATTTCCAGGTCTGGAGGAATCCCCTTCATCTCCACCGGCGCCGCTAAGCTGATCGCGCGATCCTGGTCCCCCACAATGGCAAACCACAACGCAAGCGCAATCAACAACGAAAGCACCTTCCACCAGAAATCGCGGAATAGGCGTCTCACGATCCCGTCTCCGCTTTGGTTTGGTTCTGTTCGTCGAAGGCTGGCAGCACAATCTGCTGTGTCCCACTCTGTTCAGCGCTTCTCTGAGAGGGTGCGCGCGTGGTCATGTGCTGCATGACGCGTGCCTCCACATCGCCGATGGTGAGATCTGTATACAACTCTCCAGACGCGGCCACCGAAATCTTGCCAGTCTCTTCCGAAACCACAATTGCCAGAGAGTCCGTCTCCTCGCTCACCCCTAGCGCTGCCCGATGCCGCGTGCCGAGGCTGCGCGAAACGTTTGGATTCATCGATAGGGGCAGAAAGCACGAAGCAGCCGCCATACGATCCCGGTGGATGATAGCGGCGCCATCATGCAGCGCCCCGCCAAACTGAAAAATTGCCAAAATCAAATCGCGCGATACCAACGCATCAAGCTGCACGCCGCTCTCTACAAATGTCCGTAAGCCGATATCTCGCTCCAGTACCAACAGGGCTCCCACGCGGTTTTTCTGCAGCACATCCAGCGCTAGCAGAATCTCGTCCAGTCCTTCCCTGTTCTGCAGGCGCGACCCAAAACTGAACATCCGCGCTTTTCCCAGTCTTGCCAGCAACCGCCTGATTTCTGACTGGAACACTACAATCAGCGCGAATGCGGTATACGGAACCGCATTGCCGATGATACTGCGCAGTAGTTCCAGACCGAAGTAGATGGATGCCGAATACACCAGCACCACCAGTACAATTCCAACCAGGATGCGCTCAGCCCGGCGTCCGCGGATAATCGCAAAAAACTGGTAGACCAGGAACGCCACAATGAGCACATCAATGGCTGCGGTAACGTTCATCCGCGGCATTGATTGCCATAGTTGGTTCACGGTGTCCTGCATCAGAAAGAGGCCTTCTCTGCCGGAGACGCTGATGGGCGAATCCGTGACCATAGTTTAGCGTAGCGGCTGCAAGTTGCAGGAAATACATGCACGAGGACGCTTAGGTAAGTCGCCTCAGCCGCCACGGATTCAGCGGGCGGACGGACACGGCTATCCGCAAGACGCTCCTCGCAACGCTTAGCGCGGCAGGCTCACCACGTGCACAATCCGAACTGCCGGGTTCTTCTTCAGCTCCTCAATCACCATTTCGCCCGGCAGTCCGTCGGTTTCTACCACGGCCACGGCCTCCAGTGGAGCCTCGGCGGTAGGCTCGCGCTCCTCCCGGCCCAGAGAGAAATTGGCGATGTTGATCTTGTTGTCGCCCAACACCTTCCCTACGTGCCCAATCACGCCCGGCACGTCTACGTTGCGCATATACACGAGGTCTCCGGCTAGAGGCGTTTCCACCGAGATGCCGTCTACTCGCAGCAGTCGCGGCCGGTCCAGCACCACCGCTCCACCCACCCGCGTGCGGCCCTCGGTGGTTTCCAGTTCCACATGGATGGCGTTTCCGTGATCCTGTACATTCTCATGCTGCTCACTGATGTTGACGCCTCGCGCCGCCGCTACCTGCATCACGTTCACGATGTTTGCCCGTTCCCCGGCCCTTCGGAAGGCTCCCACCAGGCCTGCATTCCGAATCAACTGCGTGTTCTCCGCAACATCTCCGAAGTAGGTGATGCGCACACAGCGAAGGTTGCCTTGGCTTATCCGAGAGGCGAACTCGCCCAGCCTCTCGGCCAACTGCATATACGGTTCGGCCTGCCGGTACTCCGTTGGCGACACCTGCGGCATGTTTACCGCGTTGATGGCCACCCCGTCGCGCAGATAGTCACTCAACTGCTGCGCAATCCGCACGCCCACAATCTCCTGCGCCTCTTCGGTGGACGCGGCAATGTGCGGCGTGGCCACCAGCGATGGCAGCTTCAGGAAGGCTTCGTCGCCCTTTAGCGGCTCCACCTCAAACACGTCCAGCGCCGCACCGCCCAGGTGCCCGCTCTCTAACGCCGCCGCCAGCGCCTCATGGTCAATCAATTCGCCTCGCGCGCAGTTCACAATCCGCGCCCCGGGCTTCATCTTGGCGAAGGCCGCCGCATCTAGCATGCCCTTGGTTTCAGAAGTCAGGGCCGTGTGCAGACTAATGAAATCACTCTGCGCGTACAGTTCATCCAGCGACACCATCTCCACGTTCAGGCTGCGCACGCTTTCCGGATTCACAAACGGGTCGAACGCCACGATGCGCATCTCAAACGCGCTTGCTCGCTGCACCACGCCACGTCCAATCGTGCCCAGCCCGATCAGGCCCAGAGTCTTTTCCCGCAGCTCATTGCCAAGGAAGCGCTTCTTCTCCCACTTGCCCGCTTTCGTCGATTCCGATGCCGCCGCCACGTGCCGCGCCATCGCCAGCATCAGCGCCAGCGTGTGCTCCGCCACCGAAATCGCGTTGCCGCCCGGAGTGTTCATCACAATGACGCCCGCCTCGGTGGCTGCCGCCAGATCCACGTTGTCCACACCCACCCCGGCGCGGCCAATCGCACGCAGCTTGGGTGCCTTCGCCAGCACCTCGCGCGTCACCTTCACCGCACTGCGCACCACCAGCGCGTCGGCCTCCGACAGATGCTGGTCGTACTCCTTTGGGCTAGAAACGATCACGTTCCATTCGGTGTTCTTCTGAAGAATCGCCAGACCGGCGGGCGATAGAGGCTCTGCAACCAGGATGTTCATTGTCGAGAAAAGACCTTATCTACGGGGAAGGCCATGCCAGGCAAGGGCAGTAGTGACCGGGTTCCCCCAGCCCCACTTGCGATTGGGCATCGCCGAATCCCTTAGAATATCAGAAGCAGTATGGCACTCCTTGACCAGATCCAAAAAGACATGGTGGCCGCCATGAAGGCCAAGGACCAACAGCGCCTTGACGCCATCCGGATGGTGAAGACCGCCCTCACTAAGGCCAAGGTCGATAGCAACAAAGAGTTTGATGAGAAAGCGGAACTTGCTGTCCTCAGCTCCCTCATGAAGCAGCGCCGGGAAGCCGCGGACATGTTCCGCCTGGGCGGCCGAGAGGAATCCGCTCTAGCGGAAGAGGCCGAAGCGCGCATCATTGAGGCTTACATGCCCGCTGCGCCCACCGAAGAGGAACTCGCCGCCGCCATCGAAGCTGCCGCCGCCGAAACCGGTGCCGCGTCCGTCAAGGATCTCGGTGCCATGATGAAGGCCGTCCAGGCCAAACTCGCCGGCAAGCGCGTCGACGGCAAAGCCCTCAGCGAGCGCGTCAAGGCGCGCCTTGGCGGCTAGCTGGCTTTCACGCTACAAGACCGGAACCCAGGCCGTCTTCTTCGATTCCGCGCTGGTGCTCACCGGCTTCTCCACGCGTACAGCCACCCCGCGCGGAACCCAGTGGCACGTGGCATCATTAGCAATCCGGCAAGCTTCCAACGGCGAAGCCTGAACGGCCGCCGTCAGTTGAGCGAGCTGGGCCTGGGTCTTCGCTTGCAGGATCGCCATGTCGTGGTCCACCTCGGCCGCACGCGTTAAAAACAGCACCAACGCCGGTCCGTAGAGACGGGGAAGCATCGCCTTCAGCGCCTCGGGCAGCGCCACCGCCGTCACTGCTTCACCCTTGTGACGATGTGCGCTCTCTTCGCGGAACCGCACCCCAGCACGTCCCCTTCCGCCAACCCCCCGAAGCAACACGTAGGCACGAAGGTAGCTGAAGTCATCAGAGGTCTTCATCTCCAGCGTGAGCGCCACGTCGCCCGAGACCGGGGAAGCCTCACTCAACCGCAACTTCGAATCCCCAACAGCACCCATCGCCGTGGACATCGGGCTCACAATCGACAAACGCCAGCCCGGCTGCAGATAGAGGTACGGCAAGTTCCCCGAAAGCAGCGGTGACGGTGGTGCCACCACCGAGGGGCGACGCATACAGCCGCTTAGGCCACAAAGCAGAACCACGACGCCACATAGCAGCAGTGCGCCACAGAACGCCTCCGCACTGCCCTCAGCCACCGGGCGCGCCAACGGCCGAGACCACCAGACCCTTTTCCGTTGCATGGCGCGGTAGACGCTCACCACACATCCGTCGTTTCAGCCTCAACTGCAATGAGTCCGCTGCTTCACTTAACCAGCCGAAATCCGCAGTTACTGGCTGGCCCTCCGCGACAACAACCTCTTAGTCGCGTTCATCTCATTCCGCCAGAGACTTTGGTCGTCGTCTTCGTTCCTGCCGCCGCCATCCACAGCGTCAGAAACGCCACCCACACCAGCGGCGCGCGCAGCGTGTAATCCACCATGCCGTACAGCAGCAGCAACGGCAAGCCCCAGGCCCACGGCGCATGCATTGCCCGGCGCAGCGCTCCCCACAGCAGCCACCCCAGCGCCGCGGCCACCAGTAGCCCGCCTTCCGCCGTCCACTCCAGCCAGTCACTATGCGCGCGGTTCACCACCAGGCTGCGATCGTAAACCAGAAACTGCCGGTAGACATCCGGCCACATTCCGAATCCCCACCCCACCAGCGGACGCTCCGCAATCATCTCCACGCTGGCGCGCCAGTAGTCCAGACGCCCCTCCAGCAGCGGACTCCAATGGCGAATCCGGTACTCCAGCACCGCGGTTCCGCCCGCCCCCGCCAGCGCCACCATACCACCCACAATCACCAACGCCGCCACCGCCCAGCCGCGCAGCGTACGCCGCCGCCTGAGCTGCGATGGGCCTGCGTAGCCGGTCTGCCGCGTCTGGCCGGAAACGCCACTGCAACCGTCGCCGGCACTATCACCGCAACCGTTGTCAGAACCATCATCCGTGTCTGTCGTCGCAGCCCTACCCGGCCCCGCCGGAACGCGCCACAGCATCGCCAGCATCCATGCCGCCGCTACCAGCACCGCGCCGCCACGCGATCCGCTGGCCAGCACCGTCAGGCTACCCACCGTCGCCGCAGCCAGCGCCACCCAGCGCCCCGTTCCGTCGGCTTCCCACTGCTGCAGCAGCAATGGCAACAGCACCACCACGAACGCCGCCAAGTGATTGCGATACAGGAAGGGCCACCACAACGCCCAGCCCTCCCCGGCGCTCCCCTCGAAGGTTTGGCTCAGCCCCACCGCGGCGCTTACCAGGAACAACGCCAGAAGGCACAGCGCCAACACGTCCCGCCCGCGCTGCCCCGGCAGCCGCTTTGCAACCTGGTCGCGCTGCTCCGGCAGCCGCTTTGCAACCTGGTCGCGCTGCCCCGGCAGCCGCTCTGCAACCTGGTCGCGCTGCTCCGGCAGCCGCTCTGCAACTTGGTCGCGCTGCTCCGGCAGC
>DAISIM010000066.1:0-16148 GCA_036821995.1 Bryobacteraceae bacterium | reverse complement strand
GCCTTTAATCTGAGACCCACTTCGGTTAGGCTATACTATGGAAGGATTATCGTGTCGAGTATGCTTGTCTCCGCTTACCAGATGCGATCCCATTCGGACGAGATGAAATATCCAGTCACCGATCTTCTCCAATTCGTTGGACGATTCGTTTTCACGCTGCTTTTGTGTGGCAGTTTTCTTGTCACCAATATGCGCGGCCAGGAGGCAGAACCTCTGCCGCCTGCCACCGACGAATCGAAGCCAATTTCTGATCGTATAGCTCCAGCTTCGGCAGGGGTTGACCCGAACAGCTACAAAGTGGGCGCGGGTGACCAGATTGGCATTTTTGTGTGGCGGGAACCCGAACTCACCATGCGGCAGACGGTGCGACCTGACGGTAAGATCTCGATGCCGCTGATTGGCGATGTTGTTGTCGACGGGCGAACTCCCAACGATATCCGCGAGGATCTTGGGGTCAAGCTGAAGGAATACGTTCTTAATCCGAGCATCATGGTAGAGGTGCTTGCCGTTCGCAGCAAGAAGTTCACGGTCACCGGTGAAGTGGGGCGCCCGGGTTCCTATCCACTCACTGGACCCACCACAGTCCTAGATGCGCTCACCAACGCCGGCGGCTTTCGTGATTTTGCCAACAAGAAAAAGATCACCATTCTCCGCGGTACTGAGACTCTGAAGTTCAATTACAACGATGTCATCAAGGGTAAGAACCGGGAACAGAATATCGAACTGTTGGACGGTGACCTGATTGTTGTGCCCTAGTGTTGTGATAACAGCTGTTCCCTTTCCCGGCGTGAACATATCCAGGATTTGGTTCAGTGTGGTTCCGAACGGTTTGGATCAAGGCGGAAAGATCTTACGAGGGATACTGGAATGATTGATCAAAACATGTCGCGCAACTACGGATACGTCTCTGGTACTGCCGACAGCTACACTATCCCCCGCCGGACGCTGGATCTCAGCGATTACCTGGACATCGTCCGTCGTCATATCCATTGGGTGCTGGGGCCCGCTTTTCTAGGACTTGTGCTCTCCGTCATCGTCGCATTTGCTTGGCCGGATACTTACGTATCTGAGGCCACCATGCGTATTCTTCCTCCTCAGGTGCCCACCAACCTGCTGCCTTCCGGGATTACTTCCCAGCTTGCTGATCGCATTACAGCCATTCAGCAGCAGGTACTCAGCCGTGACGGCTTGGTTGAGATCATCCGCACCCACAACCTTTACCCAGAGGATGTAAAGAAAAAGCCCATGGCCGACATTGTCGAAATGATGCAGCGGCAAATTGGCTTTGATCGCGTAGGCGTAGCTCGGTCGGGGAGTCAGCAGGGAAGCTCCCTGGTGTTTCGCATTCGCTATTCTTACTCAGATAAATACGCTGCTCAAAAGGTCGTTCGCGATATTGTCGACAAGTGTATTCGGTTAACGAATCAGGGACAGTTCGATCGCGCGAGTTCCACCACACAGTTTCTTGCCGATCAGGTTGCCGACGCGAAGCGAGAACTCGATCGGATTGAGGATGAGCTTACCCGGTTCCGCATGGCTAACCAAGGACGGCTTCCGGATCAGGTGGACTCGAACCTCACGCAGATGCGCGCCTTCCAAACCACACTGGATGCCACCACCGAACGGATCAATCGCCTTGCCCAGGAGCGCATCTACCTCGAATCGCAGCTCAACATGCTGAAGGAGCAGTCTTCCCGAGTCGCACGCAATCCACAGGCAACCGTCAAGAACCGCGTGAAGAGCGAGCGGTTGGTTCAGTCTGAGCGGGAAATCATGGCGATGCGTGCTCAGTTGAACGCCCTGTTGGAACGCTACACCGAATCCCACCCGGACGTGAAGCGTCTCAAAGGCCAGATTGACGTGATGGAGCGTTTGCGCAACCAGTCTCTTGCCGAGGAAGAGCAGGAAAGCGAGGCCCAGGAGTCCGCTCCCCCTCCGCCCGAACCGATCGCCGCGGCTGCCATGGACCCGCGGACCGAACGCACGATTGCGGAAATCGAGGCCAGACTCAACTTAATTGACCTCTCTACTCAACGCGAAAACAAACGGCAAGGATCGCTTCAGGATCAGATCTCGGGTTTTGCATCCCGCATCGAAAGCCGGCCAATGGTTGAGCAGCAGTACATCACACTCACACGGGACTATACCTTAGCAAAGACCCGCTATAACGACCTCGCGCAGAAACGATCTGTCTCAGAAATGATGACCGATCTTGAGAATAGCAAGCAGAGTGAGTTGTTGGAAATGCTGGATCAGCCTAGCTTACCTCAACGGGCTACTGATCCGAATCGCCTCATGATTGTCGGTGTCGGTTTGTCACTGGGCTTGTTTGCTGGTGTCTTGATGGTAGGTGTTCGCGAGATTAAGGATGGCTCCCTGAAGAACCTGAAGGATGTCCGTCTCTACTCGAACATGGCTGTGCTCGGAAGTATTCCGTTGCTTGAGAACGACTTGGTTGTGCGCCGCAAGCGACGTCTGATGTTCCTTGCTTGGGCAACCGCACTTCTGCTGGGAATCGCCACCATGGGCGCCTCGATGTATTACTATTACTCCATGGCCCAGCGATAAGCGATCGAATGATCTAAATCATGTTCAACCACCAACTGAACTGGGGCAGGGGAAACTAGATGAGCCGAGTGCATGATGCATTGAAGAAGGCCGAACAAGCGGGATACACTCCCACTCCTCAGCCGCTCAATACGGACCTGACGGGTCCCGCTCCTGACGGGGTGGAATCACCGTCTGACGCTGAGGCTGCCGAGGGTCCTCTTGCCGCATTTCCGCTGTCCATGGCGGATGTCCTTGATCAGGTGGAGGAAATCCCCTTCAATCCGAAGGCTGGTGCTTGCCTCATTAACCGTGCGCAACCTACGTTGCCCCCGGGCGAGGAGTTCCGCACCCTTCGTACCCGTCTGAATCACATCCAAAGCCTCGAAGCCATTCATTCTTTGGTCGTCACCAGTCCTTCACCCGCGGAAGGGAAGAGCTTTACCGCCGCCAACCTGGCCTTGGCGCAAAGCCATCTTGCGGACAACTACACGCTGCTTTGTGATTTTGATTTCCGTCGTCCTACCGTACACAACCTCTTCGAAATCCCCCGGGTACCCGGCACCACCGATCTCTTGATGGGTGAAGCGACGCTCACCCAGGCACTCAAGCGAGTAGCGGGGACAAATCTCTTTGTGTTGCCTGCCGGTACGCTCGTCCGCAATCCACTTGAGTTGCTGAACCTGAAAGAGGTGAAGTCGCTAATGCGGGAGTTGCCCAAACTGTTCAACTGGGTGATTCTGGACACACCGCCGCTGCTGTTCTCGGCCGACGCAAATCTGCTGTCCACTCTCTGTGACGGCACACTCGTCGTCGTTCGTGTCGGGTCAACGACTTATGAACAGCTCGGCCGTGCCGTGCAGTCTTTGTGCGAGAACAACGTGCTGGGTATTGTTGCCAACGGCGCCCATGCGGCTGAACTCTACAGCAAGTACACCTACTACTATTCTCGTTCAGAGGAACACTAGCCCTTGCTGTGAGTGGGCCAAATCGACTCACCGCGATTAGGCCGTGCGATGTCTTTACTCCCCGGGACCTTTCTTCGTTGGCCTCATGCAATCCCTGTATAATTCCGCACGTAGGGGCGGCATAATCCTACTCACCGCGAAGCATTCCCCTCCGCTGAACACTCTACCCGGTGGACCTTTGGCCAACGATTTCGCCTCCCATTCCGAAATCGCTTTGCTTTTCAGTACAATAGGTTGTGATCATGTGAGCTAGGGGGGCGAGGGTTTTCGCAAGCCACAACGGCTTGTGATCAACCAGCGGCCCTCGGGCGGGTTTTTCAACGCTCGCTGTCATCTGGATCCGCCGTACCTAAGGGCTTAGACGCCTTTACTTCGGCGCTTCCAATGCCGTACCCTGGCTGCCGAAGGCATATTCCAAACGAAACGAGGAGCGATCGTGAAGAACGTGAATCTCAAATTCAGAAGACTCGGGCTAGCCCTGGCTGGGATGCTATTGATGGGCATTTTGCTGCCTGCCACCGCGCAGGATAAACCCTCCCGAATCCGGGTGCAGGCCGATCCTAGCGTGGCCGGTCTTTTCATTGACGGCAAGTACGTCGGCCCAACTGAGAATTTCCACATCAGTATTCCCTACGAGGTCTCGCCCGGTGAGCACACCATCCGGTTGGTTGATCCCCGCTACGAGGACTACGAAACCACTGTCACCGCTGTTGCTGGCCAAACCACCAAGTTCAACTTCAAGATGACCCCCAAGGCCATCCCCACCCCGCCCTTCGGCCAGATCCGAACCATCCAGGGCTCCAGCAAGTACACGGCGGTCTATCTCAACCAGCAGTATGTCGGTCACGTTGATGAGTTCTCCAACATAGCCCAACGACTCCTGGTCCCTCCGGGCGGCTATGTCATCCGCTTCGAGAATCCTGAAACTGGCGCAACCTACGAGGAGAGCATCACTATCACTGCCAACCAGACCACCACCATCAATCTGGTAGGCAAGGGCGTCTAAGCGCTCTCGCTTTCCGTTCAGCCCCAAAAAAGACGGCGGCAGTGTCGGCGCATAGCCTTCACTGCCGCCGGTTTCATTTTCTGGTCTAGTTACTTTGCTTTCCTGATCAGAATATCCCCGTTGTGATTCTTTAGCCGTATCTGCGTCCCGCCGCCGTTAATCTTGCCCCGCATGTTCCGTGTCACGTTCACTTCGTAGCCACCTCCCTGCCGCCGCCGGTCGCGATCTTCACGCTCTGTGTTCGGCTGCAGTTCCACGTCAAAGTCCGTGAGTACCTCGCCATTGAAGTTCTCAATCGTCACGTCCGCCTTCACGTTTGCGGGCAGCGTCACGTCCACCTCGCCATTCATTGAGGAAAAGGCCAGCGGCTTGCCCACCTCCACCTCGCGCATCGCAACCTTCAGCCGGCTGTTCAAGGAGTGGGCCACCACCGCGCCCGACACGTTGGTTAATTCGATCTCGCCGTTAATGTTCTCCAACTCCACCCCCCCACTTGTGTTGCTCACTCGAATTCCATCGCAGCTCACGCAACGCACTTTCAAAAAGCTATTCATGGGGATCTTCAGGTCCAAATCCACATTCCCCGCAATTGCCGAAGACGTAATCCGCAGTACATTGCCCTTTTCCTCCGCGCGGAATCCGCCTCCGCCGGCCGGCAATCTGCGCAGCCCCTCGCGCTCAGCAGCCTGCCTTGTCTTCCGGATGCCGTCTCCCTTCGCCAGCACCTGCACGTCCGCGGCCGCATGGCCCTCCACCCGGATATTGCCCGATATCAGTTGTACGTCAATCGTGCCTGGCCGTGACGGATCACTAAACGGAATGCGGACTTCCTGGCTCTGCGCCATTCCTACCCCGCTTGCCAGCACCAGAACCGCCACCATGCGCCATTTCCTCGCTTGGAACCAATGTTTCCTCATTGCAACGCTCCCTTTCCAAAACCTTGCTGCCTTCTAAAGCTCTAGCTGCAGCACTCGCGCAGCTGCGTCTCTCACCGTCGCGTCTACCGCCGGGTTGGCAACCAGCTCCGCCAGGCATTGCTGGGCCTCGGGATGGTCCACTCTGGCTAACACTCGTACCAGTTCGATCTGCACCAATGGCGATTCCTCAGCCCGCACGGCCTGCTGTAGCGCAGTCCGCACCTCAGGTTCGCTTGCCTGCCCGCGTAACGCATCCAAGGCCGCAAGGCGCACGTTCACACTCGAGTCAAGCCATAGCGTCCGAAACAGCGCATTGCGCACCAGTGGATTCTCGCCCCTCAGATTCGCGGCATCACTCACTCCCAGCAGCCGGTCAGCCGCCCCAGGCCGGTTCAGCATCGCCAGCACTGCCATCTCCCTTGTGTCGCTCAACTCCCGGCGCAGCGTCTGCATCGTGGCAGCATCGCTTCCCCGAACGAAACCGTTAGCCATCCAGCCGCCTGCCAGACCAGCAGCCAGGCAAAGCCCCGCAAGCGCCATCGCCGCCACCGGCTGTCGCGGCCAAACTTCCTCCAGCCATCCCAGCCAGCCACCGGCAGCGTGCCGCCCTGCCCGCCTACCGGCCTCCGCCTTGAAGGCATCCAGCATGTCGTGAAGCCGGCCATCCAGCGCCGCACTCGGCGTCTCCACCGCCAGGCCAGACATTGCCTCCCACAGCTCCATCTCGGCCAGCAGGTCCTCGTGTCCTTTCAGGCGTTCGCGCAGCGTACCATCGCGCACCTCGTCCCACTCGCCGTTCATCCACGCTTCCAGCAGCGCCAGTGCTTTTTCCCTGGTCATCCGGCACTCCTCTCCGTCAGCGCCAGGAAGTTCTGGCGCAAGTCCTGCATACTCCGGTGGATCCTCACCTTAATCGTGTTCACATCGCAGCCCATCATTGTGGCAATCTCCCGGTACTTCATCCCCTGGAACCGGCTCAGCAGCAGCAATTCCCGCTTGCGCTCTGGCAGCTGCTCCAGTGCCGTCCGCAGTGCTGCCTGTTCTTCGGCCTCCTCCATCACCTCGTCCACCCTCCGGCCGCCCGCCACAAAGGTCTCGCCAAACTCCTCCTCCACCGGGCTCTCCCGGATTGCCCGCCGCAGATGGTCCGTCCGCACATTCCTTGCGATCTGGTACAGCCAGGCCCGAAATGGAGCATCCCGATGGTATGTGTGCCTTCCCCGAAGCACCCGGAAGAAGACTTCCTGTGTCAGGTCCTCGCTCTCCATCGGCTGCAGACCATGGCGCCGGAAGAACTGGTATAGGGGGGTCTGATAGCGTTCAAACAGCGCGCTCATCCGCTCCAGATCACCTTCCGCCACCTGCCGCATCAGTAGTTCATCAGGCTCCGTCACGTCATCGGGCTCCTTCACGCATTCGCATTCCCTCAGCACCCTCAACAGGAATACCGCGGCACATCGGAATGGTTACATCGTCCGGGGAAGGGAATCAGACAGGGTGGGATCGGGTGGTGGGATCAAGGCAGGGCCGCCAGTCAGGGACAGCCCCTCAGGTGCCCCGGCTGGCAGACTTTCCAAACGGGCAGCTTGCCCCGCGGAGGCTACTTTGCCGGCTGCGATGGCCTCACTTCCACCCGGCTGATTAGCGTCCGTTCCGGCATCGCCAAAAGGTGCGAAACCGTCTCCGCGATGTCTTCCGGCTGGATCTTCCAGGCCTTTCCCGTTCCCGAGTGCCCAAACTCCGTATCCACGCTCCCCGGCATCACGCAGCTTACCCTCACCCCCTCATAGCGGTGGTCCAGCATCAGTGCTTCGCTGAAACCCAGCAGACCGAACTTCGTCGCGTTATATCCTGCTCCTCCCGCAAACGCATTCCGGCCCGCCAGACTGCCAATGTTGATGATGAAGCTGCGTCCTGCCTCCTTCAGCAGCGGCAGCGCCTCATGGCAGCAGTAGTACACGCCCGATAGGTTCGTGTCCAGCATCGCGTGCCACTCCTCCGGCGTCAGATCCGCTACGCTGCGAAACACCCCCAGACCCGCGTTATTGATCAGGATATCCAGCCGTCCAAAGCGTTCTTTCACTCCAGACACTAGCGCTTTCACGTCCTGCAGCTTCGCGACATCCGCCCGCATCGCCAGCACCCGGCCACCCGTTGACCCATGCTCCTCCGGGAACTCCAGTGCTAACGCCGCATGGCTCGCCTGCAGCGCATCTTCATCCCGTCCGCAGATTGCCACCTGCGCCCCATCGGCCAGCAGCCTCCGCGCAATCGCCAACCCAATTCCTTTTGACCCTCCGGTCACCAGCGCTACGCGTCCATTCAATAAATTGCTCATGCCTCCACTGTAGCGGCATTCTCCGCTCCAGGAAATGCTTCCGCGGCCCGGCATTCCAATCCTCCGTCGTCTGCGGCGCTATCCTGGAAATTGGCCGCCGTTCAGCCCCATGAAGACCAACGCCGTCCGCCTCCTCGACGCCATGGGTGTCCCCTACCAACTGCGCGAGTACGAAGTCGATCCCAATCACCTCGACGCCGAATCTGTCGCCGCGAAGATTGCCATGGACCCGCAACAGGTCTTCAAGACTCTCATCGTCCGCGGTGACCGCAACGGTGTCTGTTTTGCCGTCATCCCGGCCGGAAGCGAACTCGATCTCAAGGCCCTCGCCCGTCTCACCGGCGACCGCAAAGTGGACCCCGTTCCCCTCAAGGAAGTCGAGCCCCTCACCGGTTACATCCGCGGCGGCGTCACCGTTCTTGGCGCGCGCAAACCCTATCCTGTGTATTTGGAAGAAACCGCCATCCTCTTTGACGTGATTTCGGTCTCCGCCGGCCTACGCGGCCTCCAGGTGCTGCTCCACCCGGAAGACTACCTCCGCGCCACCGAAGCCATCACGGGCGCCATCAGCCGCGACAAATCGGATTAGCCGTCACCGCCGGAGAACCTTGGGCCTCAGCCGGGAAAAAGGAACGTAGGGGATATCCAGAAGGGGGAGAAGCGAACACAGATGGGGTGGTGGAGGCGGTGGGAATCGAACCCACGTCCGAAAAAGTCCAACATAGCAAGCCTACGTGCGTAGTCCGTTCTGAAATCTTGATCCCCGGCTTAGAACGGACAAGGCGCCGTGGATCCAGTCTGATTGATCTCGGCCTACCCCCTCAGACGGCGGGGTTCAGCCCAGTCCACTAAAATGACACTCTGACGGCAGCCCATGAACCTGCTACCGGGAGCGCGCCGCTAATTAAGCAGCGTATGCGTACTGCGTGTTGGCAGTTGTTGTTTTCCGATCGTTTAACGGGAGCTCGGAACCCGGCACGCCTCACCACGCTGGATGCAATCCCGTCGAAACCGGAGCGCCCCCACAAGGTGTTGACACCTCAAGTGTACCACTGGCCCCGTTCCGCCCACCGAAGTCGAACCGTACCCCGTATCCAATGTCGAGACGCTTCTGCTACTCCAACGGGGCCAATCAGGTACGTGAGGATCACCGGGCGCAGCCAAAACCTAACGTCCCGCGCGCATGGCCCGCTGAATCTCATCCCGCAGGCGCTCTGACGTGAGGCGATACGGGAGGTAGCGGGCCACCTTGCCGTTCGTATCCACCATCACGAAGGTGGGCGTACTTGAGATGCCATAGCGCTCCATGGCTTGGCTCGATATGGCCACCGGCACATCCTCAAGACCGGCGTATTGCTCAATCCACTGCTTGCGGACACGAGCCAGCTCCGCCTCGCCGCCCTCTTTGTAAAAGCGGGTCACCGACAGGAATTCGACGCCAAGTGGGGCGAATTCCTTTACCGCGGCGCTCAGGGCGACGGACTGGGCACGGCAGTCTCCACACCACTCGGCCCAGAAAAACAGCACGATGGGTTTTCCTCGAAGGGTGTCCAGGGCGGGGAAGCTTGGTCCTTGGACGTGCTCTGACTTTACTGGAGGCGCAACGCGGCCTTCCAGTGTGAACAGGTTCAGACGCTTGTAGATTCGGGCACGGAAGGCCGGTGGGGCAGTTGCGTGGAGACGCAGTTGATCCTCAAGCAGGTTGGTTGCCTGTCTTCGCTTGCCCTGCTGGTTGAGCAACTGAGCCTCCACTTCGAGTGCGGTTCCCAGGGCGCCAGTTGCGTCCGCGGCGTTGGCGAAGCCCTGCTTGCCGATGACATCGAGGGCCATCCGGCGGGCTTCGGCAGCGTAGAGCGCAGCTTCTTTAGGGTGGCCGTTCATCAGCGCCCCGCGGGCCAGCCAGCCCAGCCCCTGCAGGTAGGCGCCATCCTCGCCATTCGTTGCGCGGTGCACTTCCAGCAAGGATTCAGCACTGTAAAGATCTCCAGCCGCAATCTTGTTGCGGATCGCTGCGACTGGCTGGGCCGCTAACGGTATGGCGGTGGCGAGCAATAACGCGCAAACAAACGATTGCATCACAAGGGTTGTACCGGGGCTTACGCAACGCATATCAAGAGAATAGCGCGCGCCAGTGGTGCGAACAGAGACGTTGCCTCAAAGACAGCGCCGGTCAGGCTCACCAAATTTCGGATACCTTCTCTGGTCTGTTTGGAGGTTAGCAGCTTACCCGAACTCAATTTTCGGACGCCATCGGTCGCGAGGCCAGCGGTGATGCTCGGGGTAGAGGGGCATTCTAGCGGGCGAAATTGGGACCACTCCATCGTTAGGCGCGACGGGAACGGGCAGCGGAGGCGAGGGGGATGGAATCACCACACCCGCAACACCTCCGTTCCCGTGGGGCGGCAGGCGTTGCGGGCGCGCGGCGAGCTAATCGGCAACTGGCGCTGGAAGCGGACGGCCCAGCGGCCTAGTGAGGATCAGCACGTGAAGGTCGTCGGCGGGTCCTACGGCATAGAGCCAGTAGGCGGTGTGCGGAGCCAGCACGAATTCGAGCGGACCGAAGGCAATCATCCACGGATCATCGGCCAGCAGGAGTTCGACCCTCCATTTCCCGGGTCGGATCTGCAGGCTTGCGGGCTCCTCCGCACCTTCTTCGGTCACATTGACGATGGCGCCGGTGACCACGTCAAGGGCGCTTTCGGTAAGGCGGCCGATGCTTGCCTGTACTGCGGGTGCGGCTGCGGCGTGGTGCAACACCAGCCGGCTGTAGCCCGGCAGTGTGGGCGCCAGCGAGTTCTGAAACACACTGACCGTGGGTTCGCCCTCCGCGGTAAGGTGGGCCAGGATGCTGTAGTTGGTGCCCTCGGCAAACTCGAGGGTTGCGGGACCCAGGAGCGCCCCGCCATTTGCGCAGTCGCCGAAGAACCCAGCCAGGATCTTCACCTCGTACTCACAGCATCAGCCGACGTGTGCCCGCGCGGTCTACGCGGGGATGGCATGCTGCCTTCTTGGACGGCCACGCTTCCTTGGGCGGAGATGCTGTTGCGTTTTGGCTTCGAGTTCCGCAACGAACTCTGGCGTACCGAAGGGGTGGTGGTTGCCGGTGGCTTCGCGGAGACGGTCGAGGTCTCCCGATTGGCCGAAACCCATGGTGATCACTTCCTGCCATTTCTGACTGGGGGAGCGGGCGCTCCATTGAGCGGTGTCGAGCCAGGCTGGCAGGAATTCCAGGCCGCAGTGGGCGCGGGCGTTGACGACGGCGGTGTCGCCGTGACGCTTCGCCGAGCTCTTGGAAATGTCAATGGCTTGGTAGGTGGAGGTCTTGTTGCGAAGGCGGTTCAGGTACTCGTCGTCAGTGTCAATCTGGCCGTCGGAATGGGAGTCCATGAGGTCGGGGGCTGAGCCTTTCGATTCGGACAGCGCTTACACCTGCCGGGTGTTGCTGGGGGGGCGGCCAGCGGGAAAACTGCTTGGGCGAGGGAAGGGTGACGGCGGGACAGAATCGCTGGAATCTGTACCAAAATGATCCGATATATGCTATCTTGCTATTTTGCAACTGAATGACATTGTAAAGCGATCTTGTGAGGTTCTAATTGTTTGGTTTTCGACTGATATTGGGAATGATTTGCATTTGTGTGTCGATGTGGGCGCAGACGGTGACGGGCTCCTTGGGGGGACGAGTGAGTGATGCGTCGGGGGCGGTGTTGCCGGACGCGGAGGTGGAACTGGTGGGCGAGGCGACTGGGGCGCGGTATGTGGGTGTCACGAATGGGGCGGGCAACTTTCAGTTGCGGTCACTGCTTCCGGGCACGTATACGCTGCGGGTGGAGAAGACGGGGTTTCAGCGGGTGGAGTTGAGTCCAGTACTGGTGCAGATTGGGCAGGACCGGCAGGTGGCGGTGACGCTGCCGGTGGGAACGGTGACGGAGACGGTGGAGGTGGATGCCACCAGCAGCAGTTACCAACAGAACAACGCGCAGGTGGGAGCGAACTTCACATCGCGCGAGATCACGCGGTTGCCGGTGAACCTGGCGAATGAGGGGCTGGACCGCGTGTTGCTGTTCACGCCGGGGGTGGTGGGCAGCTTCGCGGGAGGCTCAGGCAACAGCAACGGGACGCGGATTTCCGCGAACGGGGCCAGTGGACGATCCAACAACTTCAATGTGGATGGGCAGGACGTGAATGAGATCACCACCACGGGGCCGGCGGTGTTCACGAACCACGCGGACGCGGTGGCCGAATATCAGATCATCACGCGGAACTATTCGGCGGAGTTCGGGCAGGCAACGGGCGCGGTGGTGAACGTGGTGACCAAGAGCGGGACGAACGAGGTACACGGCGCGCTGTCGTACTTCTATCGCAACCAACGGCTGTTGGACACGATGACGAACCTGGAGCGGCGCGCAGGACTCGCCGAGGCGCCGACGGAGTTCAGCCAGACCTTTGGGGCGGCGGCGGGAGGCCCGATTCAGAAGGACCGGCTGTTTGTGTTTGGATCGTACTTCGGGATCCGGCAGCCGTCGTCGCAACTGGTGGTTTCGGGGCCGTCGGGGCTTGTCCCCACCCCGGCCGGAAATCAGACGTTGGCGGGGATTGTGGACCCGGCCATGCGGACGCTGATTGAGCGGGCGTCGCCGTTCAACCTGGGTGCGGGGGATCCGGTGCTGCAGCCGCAAGTGGCCACGCGGATGGTGCCGGTAACGGTGAATGGGGTGACCACACCGGTGGAGTTTGGTGCGGTCCAGCGGCTGATCTCGCGGCCCTTTGAGGAGAACCAGGCGAGCATCCGGGTGGACTACGTGGGCAATGAGAAGTGGAAGACCTTCGGCCGTTATTTCCAGCAGGACCGGGTGACGCGGAATGGAGGCGGGTCAGCAGCGGCGGGGTTTGTGGCGGACATCGCCTTTGAAGGTAAGCAGGCGGCGCAGACCTTTGTGTTCACGCCTAGCGCGACGATGGTGAACGAGAGCCGTTTCCACTTTGGACGTTTGGCGCGGAAGTTGGGCGGGAACCAGCTTCCGGCATTTAATGAACTGGACCAGGCGCTGACCAATATCGCTACCCCGGCGGGATTTCTGAATTGGGGGCCGGGGACCAACCAGCCGGATGGCCGCGTGGTGGATACGTATCAGTTCGCGAACACGTTGTCGTGGCAGGTGGGGTCGCATTTCTTGCGGATTGGCGCGGATGTGCGGCGGCGGGTGAATGACCTGTTCTTCCTGCCAGTGGTGAACGGGCAGTTTACGTTCCAGAACTGGAACGAGTTTGGGATGAACACGCCACGGCAAGCATCCGTGACCTTTGGGGAGGCGGGCTTTAATATTCTGGATACGCAGGCCTACTTCTTTGTGCAGGATGACTGGCGCATTCGACCGAACCTGACGTTGAACCTGGGGCTGCGTTACGAGGACTTCGGACAGCCCATCAACCGGCTGCATGAGGCGACCGTGGCGCGGGAAAGCTCAGCGGCGACGGCGCTGTTCCCGGGGGACTTGCCGCTGGAGGCGCGCACGGTGCCGCGGCTGGCCAGTAACGGGAAGAACTTCTCGCCGCGTCTGGGACTGGTGTGGTCTCCGGACGCCGCGACGGCGCTGCGGGTGGGGTATGGCATCAGCTACGACATTCCGTTTTACAACATTCTGCTGAACATGCAGTCTTCGGCTCCGGTGGCGCTGGCGACCAGTGTGCAGCAGCAGCCGGGGCTGCGGGTTCCCGGCGACCCCACGGGACCGGGGGTCCGGCAGGCGTTGCGGCCATTTGCGCCGATTGGGCAGTTGAACCCGCTGCTGCTGAATCGGACGACGGTGCGGGATGGCTTTGGCTCGCCGTATTCGCAGCAGTGGAATGTGACGGTACAGCGTAATCTGGGACAACGGGTGCAGGCGGAGGTGGCCTACGTAGGGAGTGTGACCACGGGCATTCTGCGTACGGTGAGTGGGAATCCGCTGGTGGCGCCGATTCAGGCGGACTTCCCGGGGCTATTGCCGGCAGGCGTAACGGCGGGGGCGAACGGGCGGCTGCTGGATGGCCAGGGATTCATTCGGGAGCGCAATAACGACGCGCGGTCAAACTACCACGCGCTGCAGACGCGGACGAATGTGCAACTGCGCAACCTGACGCTCGGCGCCACGTACACTTACGCGCGGCAGCGGGACACGTCGGTGGATGTGTTTGGCGGGGCGGGTGGCTCTTCGGTGCCGCAGGACCCCTTCAACCCCATCCAGGGCGAGTGGTCGCGTGGTCTTCTGGATATCCCTCACATTGGGACGATGCATTTCCTCTACGATGTGCCGGGCTGGGGGAGTTCCGGGTTTGCGCGTGCCTTTACGAAGGGATGGCAACTGGGCGGGACGTTGCAGGCCCAAAGCGGGCAGCCGTACACGGTGTCGCAGTTCAACTTCGGCAGCATCTACGCAGACCGCAGCTTCAATTTGTCGCCCGTAGGCCCGGGCGGCAATGATGGCCCTTTGCGGCCTTTCCGAGGCAATGCCAATGCCCCGGTGGACTTGATTGCGCTGGATGATGTGACGGCGCGGACGCGCTTTCCCGCGCTGAACGTGGGGCCGTCGCCGACGGGATACTACTCGTTTGTGGCGCTGCGTCAGGGGCGGGTGGAAACGGTGGAGGCGGGAAGTGCGCGCTTCATTGTGAACACCACGGAGGAGGCGCGGCGGCGTGGGACTCCGTATGGCGATGAGCCACGCAACTCCCTGCGCGGAGGCAACCTGCTGCTGGCGAACCTGGCTGTGTTCAAGAACACCACGATTGGTGAAAGGCTGACGGCGCAGTTCCGGTTCGAGGCCTTCAATGTGACGAATCGTCCCAGTTTCGGGATCCCGAATGCGCGACTGGATGATGCCGGCGCTGCCTTCGCCAATCTGGGCGAATTGAATGGAGGCCGGCGGCAGTTGCAGTTTGGGCTGAAGCTAATCTTTTAGGGCTAGTTCTCGCGATGAGACGAATGGCGCGCAGGATTGTGTTTCAGGTCCACTTGTGGCTGGGCTTGGCGGCTGGGCTGCTGCTGACGCTGGTATGCGTCAGCGGCAGCCTGCTGGTGTTTTTGCCGGAAGTGGAGGCATGGCAGCACCGGAACCTGACGGCGCTGCGGCAGCCTGCACCGTATCCGCTGCCGGCGACAATGCTGGAGCAAGCCGTGGAGACAGCCCGGGATGGTTGGCCGCAGGCCACGGTGAGCCGGATTCTGCTGCCCGAGCATGACCGCCGTACGGTGGCCGTGTTGATGCGGGAGAAGGCGCAGCCGCTGCGCTATGTGTATGTGGATCCGGGGGCCGGGCGGGTGCTGGGACACCGGGTGCGCAGCGATGGCTTCTGGGCCTGGCTACAGCGCTTTCACCGCAACCTGTTGCTGGACGCGAAGGGCCTGCTGGCCAACGGATGGCTTTCGTGGATCGCCATCGTGCTGGGGGTGACAGGGCTATATTTGTGGCCCGGCTGGAAGCGTCTGCGCCGCGGACTGACCATTCGTTGGAATGCGCCGCGGCAGCAGTTCTACTGGGATGTCCACAGCACGGTGGGCTTCTGGACGCTAACGCCGCTGTTGTTGTTCGGGATCACCGGAGTGGCGTTCACGTGGAACGCGGAATTTCGCGTGATGGTGGAAGGGATGCTTGGACCGGCGCAGGCGGCCGCGGCGGTGCGGTTTGAGAAGACGGGGCAGGAGCAGGCGCCGATCGGGCAGATCTATGCGTCTGCGCAAGAGGCGATCCCGGGCGGGGTGGTGACGATCCTGCAGTTGCCGGGCGAGGCAGGCGCCCCGGTGACGGCGTTCGTTCGATCGCCAGGGGAGTGGCGGGAAGTGGGTTCCAATCGGGTGTACGTGCACCCGGGAAGCGCGTCGGTGCTTTCAGTAACCGCGTTGGCGGAGGCAACGGTCTCCAGCCGCGTGCTGGCCTGGGTGAACCCGGCGCATACGGGCCGTTTCGGGGGCCTGTGGATGCGCAGCGTGTACTTCATGGTGGGGATGACTCCAGCATTGTTATTTGTGACGGGGGTTTACCTATGGCTGCGACGCACGATGGGGAGGCGGCGCCCAGGCGGACGGAAAGGGGGAGGTGGCCGCGTGGCCGATGACAAGCGGGCATCCGGTTGATGCGTGCGCAGGGTAATTGGCAGCAGGCGCGCTATCCTGAGCGTTTCAGGAAACGTTGGGACGACGAATCGGGACAGTCCGGCGTCTGGATTGCTGGACGCTGCGCGACGGAGCTGGCTTGGGCGCCAAGACAGTCCCCCCGTCCGGGGGCGCGGCGTGGGAGGGGTGATGAAGACGAGGTGACCGTTGAGCGTTTGCCGTTGGCCGTCTTCCGTGGTTAGCGGGTGAGTTTGCCTAGGATGACGGGGTGGGTGGCTCCGGT
>DAISIM010000065.1:0-16159 GCA_036821995.1 Bryobacteraceae bacterium | reverse complement strand
CGCCAGCAGCCACCATGATGGTGATGCGCGAGGTGAAGAGCTTCGGCCCGCTTACCGACACTATTACCGGAGTGGTGGCCCTCAACAAAATTGTGGTGTTGCTGGCCTTCAGCGTTGCGATGGCCTATGTCGGAATGCAGTCCGGTTCCGCCACAGACGCAGGAGCTCTGGCAGTTCTCTATGAAGCCGGCTTCTACCTGTTTTGGGAAACTTTCGGATCGATGGCCGTGGGCTTCCTGGTCGGCCTGCTGCTCTCCTACTGGGAGCCCTTTATGGACGAGGTGGGCGAACGCCAAATCCTGGTGATTGGCAGCATCTTGCTCATCGTGGGGGCCTCACAGGCCTTGCATGTTTCACCACTGATTGCAGCACTGGCAGCTGGCTGTACGCTTACCAACCTCACCAGGCGCGTGGAGTTGCTAGGGGAGGTGATTCGGGGGCTGGACCCTCCCCTCTATGCAATTTTCTTCGTACTAGCAGGGGCGGCAACGCAACTGGATGTTCTCAAGGAACTGGGCGCAGCGGGAGTGTTCTTCGTGATTGCGCGTCTGATTGGGAAGGTGGGCGGAATGGCAATCGGCTCTCGCCTCACCGACATGCCGCCCATGGTGGTGCGCTATCTTGGCGTCTCCATGCTCGCGCTCGCTGACCTTGCCATCGGACTTTCTTACGAAGTGGGACGAAGGTATCCTGATTTGGATACCTCCGTCTCCACAATCGTTCTAAGTGCGGTGGCCTTCTACGAACTCGCCGGCCCACTGGCCACGCGCTTCGCCATCTTCCGCGCGGGCGAGGCCAATCCAGCCCCAGCGCGCCAGGCTGTCCCCAAGACAGCCTGACCACTGCCCGCTGCCTTTAGGCGCCTTTCGCAGGCTGGATGGAATCCACCTTCAGGATTCCAGTCTTCTCAAACAGCGTACCCTTCACCTGCACCTTTTGCGCTGCGTATTTCTCTGGAGTCTGCTGGTCACTGAGCACGTACATCTTTTTGGCTTCCGGATCGTAAAGAGCATACTTGAACTTGCCCTTTGAAGTCCGCACGCATTCGCGTACACACTTGTCGTCCGGCGAAACGCCCATGTGAGCGTGGTCAGCGCCGCACATGGTGTCGGTAATCACGCCAGTGTACGTCTTCGGCTGCTGCTGGGCCGCCAATAGCCCCACCAGCGCCAGGGCGAAAACAGGGATCATCTTCTTCATCATCGGGTCTCCTCTTTGGAATGGTTGGTTGTTTGGAATCGCAAGCGTGTTCCATGGGCTGCCTCAATCGCCAGCCACAGTTGCCGGTATTGTTCCGGGGTCATCGGTTGTTTGAGTTGAAAGTCAAAAGATCGGTAGCCGCCCTGGTCAGCAATTGCGCGCTCAGGGGCAACCACCGTGAACGCGTGGGCACCTGTGCTAGCAATGGTTTCGATGTCCTCCAGCAGCCAGCGCCGGCTGTGGCCAGGCTTGTCGCTGTCGAATCGCAGTTGCTCTCCGTCGAAGGAAAGCGCACCTTCCACCCCGCGCGGCAGGCCAGTGCGTTTGGCCGGAACGCTCCAGATGCTTGCCGTGGCTTCCCCCGGCAAAGCCCTCACCAGACGGCGTCCCAAAGCGGCCAGCAGGCGAGCCTCCAGGATGCGGAAATCCGATTCCTCGCCAGGGTCTCGAACCAGCAGAAAGCGGAAGTGCCGGTCGCGCCCAAGCTGCCATAGGCGATCCTGGTAGGTAATGATCTCCACCTGTGTGGGCTTAAGCGTCCACTGCTGGATTTCCTCCCAGGCGAGTACAAACACCTTGCCCTCACCTTGCTTCTTCGCGGCCATGAAGCGGAGGCCATCGTCACCTACAGTAAGCGAGCCCGGGTTATCCCACCAGAGGCTGCGCTGGTGGCGCACTGCGAACGTGTGCTGGGCTGCAAGCGGCAACACCACCATACACAACAGCAGGATACGGACCGCTAGGCCACAGCTTGTTTTTTCACTTCTGAGTGCCATTTCCACACCTCATAGATCGCTGGGTACACCAGCAGTTCCAGCAGAAACGAAGTGGCCACGCCACCAATCATCGGTGCCGCGATTCGCTTCATCACATCGGAGCCCGCGCCGGTTGACCATAAAATCGGCAGCAGTCCGATAAACATCGTCGCCACGGTCATCAGCTTCGGGCGGACACGCTGCACCGCACCGTGCACCACGGCTTCCCGAAGTTCATTGGCATTGCGCAACAAGCCTTTCTTGCGCGCTTCCTCATAGCTCAAGTCAAGGTACAGCAGCATGAAGACCGCTGTCTCAGCATCTACGCCAAGCAGCGCAATCAATCCCACCCACACTCCAATGGACATGTTGTAGCCAAGCGCCCAAAGCAGCCAGATGGCCCCGATCGCTGAAAACGGCACCGCCAACAGAATGATGGCCGTCTTCACATTCGACTTCGTGTTCAGGTAAAGCAGCAGATAGATGAGGAAAAGCGTCACGGGCACCACAACCCACAACTTCTTCCCCACGCGCTCCATCGCCTCATACTGGCCGCTCCAGGAGAGCGTGTAGCCGGGTGGAACGGTAATCTGCTGGCGGACGAGCCGGCGCGCCTCGTCCAGATAACTGCCCACGTCGCGGTTGCTGACATCGATGAAGACATAGCCTGTCAGTAGGCCATTCTCGTTGCGCAGCATGCTCGGCCCGGCCTTCATGCTGATGCGCGCAAGCTGTCCCAAGGGAACCTGCGCCGCCCGTGCAACAACCGCGGTCATCTCTGGCGAGAATGTCATCCCACTGCTGGCAGGCATCCCCGCCAACGGCACCAGCACCCGTTCCAGATCCGGAATACTGCTGCGAAAGTCGCGTCCGTAGCGGACCTGAATGGGATAGCGCTCGCGGCCCTCAATCGTCGTGGAAAGGTTCTCGCCCCCAATGGCGTTAGTCACCGCCATCTGCGCATCAGCCATGCTTAGCCCATATCGGGCCAGTTCCTCGCGCTTCCACTCGAAGTCAAGGAAGTAACCGCCACTGGTTCGTTCGGCGAATACGCTGCGGGTGCCGGAAACCTGCGGCAGCAGTTGCTCAACCTGCGCGCCCAAGCGCTCAATCTCCGTAAGATCGGCACCGGCAATCTTTAACCCCACCGGGGTGCGAATTCCGGTGGTAAGCATATCGATGCGGCCTCGGATGGGTTGCGTCCAGGAATTAGAGACACCTGGAATCGCCAGGGCAGCGTTCATCTCATCCACCAGTTCCGCCTGCGAGATATGGTCGGGAGTCATGCGCCGCAACACAGGACGCAACCAGCCAGGCGCCCAATCGTCATACCACGTTGCTTTGGATCGCCACTGGCTTTTCGGCTTCAGCACCACGATGGTCTCCAGCATGGATAGTGGAGCCGGGTCCGTTGCCGTCTCTGCGCGTCCCGCCTTGCCCAACACACTCTCAACTTCTGGAAACTGCATCATGATGCGGTCAGTTACCTGCAATAGCCGGGTCGCCTCGGCCGCTGAGATTCCAGGCAGAGTGGTTGGCATATACATCAGTGTTCCTTCGTCCAACGGCGGCATGAATTCACTTCCCAGCTTCATGTAGACCGGGATGGTTGCCAGCATCGCCGCCAGGGTGGCCGTGGCGACCACCCATTTGTGCCGGAGGGTCCAGCGGGCAACAGGTTCATACACTCCAATCAGCACCCTGCTGATGGGATGCTTCTCCTCGGAATAGATCTTTCCCACCAGCACAGCGTTCGCCGCCCGCGCCAGCCATCGCGGACGGAACGAAAAGTTGTGCATGTGCGTGAACGTCAGTCGCAATGCGGGGTCCAGTGTGATTGCCAGTACCGCCGCCACAATCATCGACAGATTCTTGGTGTACGCTAACGGCTTGAACAGGCGCCCCTCCTGATCCTCAAGCGCCAGCACCGGCAGGAACGACACTGCAATCACCAGTAGCGCGAAGAAACTGGGGCCGCCAACCTCCTTCACGGCATGAATTACCACTTCGCGATACGGTTGCTGGCGGCCCCCACGCTCCCACTCATCCAACTTCTTGTGCGTCTGCTCCACCACAACAATGGCGGCATCCACCATGGCTCCAATGGCAATTGCGATGCCGCCCAGCGACATGATGTTCGCACTGACACCCATCTGCTGCATCGGGATGAAGCTGATGAGGATGGCAGCTGGAATCGTTACAATCGGGATCACCGCGCTGGGCACGTGCCACAGGAAGACAAGAATCACCAGCGAGACGACAATCAGCTCCTCGCTGATCGTGTGGTTAAGCGTCTCAATGGATTCCTGAATCAACTGCGAACGGTCATAGCCGGTGACGATCTCTACACCCTCCGGAAGGCCCGGCTTCAGTTCCTCCAGCTTGTTGCGGACGGCCTCAATCACGTTCACCGCGTTAGCGCCTTGCCGCATCACCACAATGCCGGAGACAACCTCGCCCTCCCCATTCCACTCCGCAATGCCACGCCGGATATCCGGCCCCATCGTGACGGTAGCCACATCGCCCACACGCACGGATGTCCCGGTAGCGCTGGTCTTCAGCGGAATCTGCCGCAGATCTTCCAGGTTCCGCACATAGCCCAAACCACGCACCATGTACTCAGCGCCGCCCAATTCCAGAAGACGGCCGCCGACATCCTCATTGGATTGCCGCACGCGCTCCAGAACCGTTTGCATCGGAATGCCGAATGCCTGCAATCGGTTCGGATCAAGCTGGATCTGATACTGCCGCACAAAGCCGCCCACCGGTGCCACCTGCGCCACTCCGGGTAGGGCCTCCAGTTGATAGCGCAAATACCAATCCTGAACGCTCCGCAGCGCTGCCAGATCATTGCGGCCCGAACGGTCAATCAGTGCGTATTGATACACCCAGCCCACGCCGCTGGCGTCCGGTCCGATTTCCGTTTGAACGCCCTGCGGCAGCCGAGGCTGCACTGCGGACAGGTATTCTAAGGTGCGGGAGCGCGCCCAATAGATGTCCGTGCCTTCCTCAAAAATCACGTATACGAACGAGTAGCCGAAGTCGCTCACCCCTCGCACCGTCTTCACCTGAGGCGCGCTCAACATAGCCGCCACAATGGGGTAGGTCACCTGATCTTCAATGATGTCGGGCGAGCGATCCCACCGCGACAGCACGATCACCTGCGTATCTGACAGATCCGGAATGGCGTCGATGGGAATGCGTTCCAGGCTCCACCAGCCCAGCACCATGGCAGCCACCACGCTGGCGAAAACCAGCATGCGGTTGTTGGCAGAGAAGTCAATGATGCGGTTGATCATGGGTTATGGCTTTCCTGCCGGGTGCTGGTGTTGATGATCGCCCTCACCCGTGCCTGGCGAAGCGGCCGGAGGACTGCCAGCAGCCGGTTTCGCAACGCCATCCAGTCCTCGAGGCCCGGTCCGGATCTGGCTCTCGCTATCGATCAGGAAGTTGCCCGCAACCACGATCTCGTCCTCTACCGTGATGCCCTCCAGAACCTCCACCCTGTCCTCCATGCGCCGCCCAATGCGAATTTCACGCGGCTCCATGTAGCCACTGCCACGATGCACAAAGACGGTCTGCCGGCGGCCGGTATCCATCACGGCCGTTGCCGGCACTGTCAGCATCCGCGCATGATGCTGGGTGAACAGCACATCCAGATACATGCCTGGCTTCAGGCGCATGGCCTGGTTAGCCACTTCGATGCGAGCCTGCAGGGTACGCGTGGCCGGATCAAGCCCCGGTTGAATGTAGGCCACTCGCCCTGAGAAGCTACGCGCCTCATCAAACGGAAAGCGCAGGGTCACCGTTTGACCAGGACGAATCAACGGCGCCTGATATTCGAAGACCTCCGCCATCACCCACACGCGGCTGAGGTCAGCCAGTGTATACAGCGTGGTTTCGGGTGACACGCGCTGGCTCGGAAATGCGTTTCGTTCCATCACGTAGCCCGCTGCCGGCGCATACACCGTAATGTGCTTCTGCGGTTCGCGCGTCCGTTCCAGCGCCGCGACGGCCTCAGCCCCAAGGTCCAGCAATTCCAACCTACGCCGCGCCGCCTCCACCATCGTGCGTTGCCGGTCAGCGATTCCCGGCACGGAACTCGACGCCAAGGTTTCCGCTGCCTGCAGCGCCAGAAGGTACTCGCGCTGCCCGGCCAGCAGTTCCGGACTATAGATGGTCAGCAGCGGCTGGCCCTGACGCACCAAGTCACCAGTGAAATCGACATGCACCTTTTCAATCCAGCCACTCACCTTTGGGCTCACTCGCGTCACGCGGCGTTCGTCCAGAACCACGTTTCCCGCCACGCGGGTTGACTCGTGGCTCTCCGCGTACTCGGCCCTCGCGAAACGAACACCAATCAACTGCTGCTTGTCCGGGTTGATTTGCACCGTGCCCGGAGCCATCGAAGCTGCGGCGTTTTCATAAACCGGCACAAGGTCGTTGCCGGTTTCCGGGTTCAGTCCAGGGACCTCTGCGCGGTAGCTGGCATCCTCGGGATCTGTGTAGTAAAGCACTTTTCCCAGCGAAGCCATCTCCTCTGCGCTGGGCGGTTTGGGATCATCGGCATACACTGGCTCCAGCGGCATGTTGCAGATGGGGCACAGTCCCGGCTGGTCGCGTTTGATCCAGGGGTGCATACCGCTTTGCCAGTACAGCACCTTGCGGCCGTTATGCAAGCCAGCACCGCTGGAAGCCGCCTCCGAACCGGGACCATACCACCGGCCATAGCCATATCCCGCCGCAAGCCCCGCACCCAGGATCAGCAGCATCAGCAGAACAAACTTCACCTTGCTCATGGCAGCAACTCCTTGCCGGTAATCTCTCCCAGCCGGCTGACAGCGGCTTCCAGATTGCGTCGCTCATCCAATTGCGCCATCCGGTAATCCAGCACCGTATTCAGGCCCTCCAGCAATCCCAGAAACTCGCCGCCACCAGCCTCATAGGTGGCCGTCAGCGCATCCAGGCGAAGGCGCGCCTGGGGGATGAGAGTGTCCTCGTAGATCTGCATCAGTCTCACGGCGGTGCGGGCGGCCTCAAACTCCTGCCGCACCTCAAAACCCATCGCATGCAGGGTGGCCTCGTACTCGCGTCGCGCGGCTGCAAGCTCCATGCTGCGCTCAGCCACTTCAGGCCGTTGCTTCGTCCGGAACCAGGCAGGCACGCTGAACTCAACATTCACCTCCCACATGGGCGCCAGCCCGCCCCGGTTCATGTAGGCGCCGGACACGCGTGTATCTGGCTGATAGCCCTTCCGCGCAAGCCCCACGCCCAGATTCCTCGCCTGGATGCGGGCCGCCGCGCGATGCAGCAAGGGGGAGCTTTCGTGCAGGTCCGCCAGTAGCCTCTCCGCTGATTCCGGCAACGCCACCGCAGCCGCGGCGCCGGGACGCGGGAACGCTGCCATCCCGTCTCGCGCCAGCAGCGCATTCAGCCTCGCGTCGGCCACCCGTTGTTGCTGCAGCAGACGCTCACGGCGCAGGGCTACCAGGCTTAATTGCGTTTGTGCCCGCAGTACGTCAGCCTGGGTGGCGTCGCCCACCGAATAACGCGCCTCTGTGGCCCGCACCATTTCGCCCAGCAATCTCTCGCCCTCCGCCAAAAGGTCCAGGGCGTCCCACACATAGCGCAGGTCAACCCACGCCCTCTGCCACTCGCCCACCAGCGTGTTCCAAACCTGCTGATACGTCTGTCCTTCGGCCCCCGCTTCGGCCTGGGCGATCTGGTAGCGCAACTTGCGCACCCCGCGCGCGGGAAACTGTTGCGACACCATCAGCCCGGCCGTGGCCATGATGTCCTGTCCAATTCCCTGGAATGGCAGTGGCGTAGGCATGCTGCGATAGCTGAAGCCCACCATGGGGTCAGGTAAGCTGCCCGCCTGGGGTGCCCGTTGCCGCGCGGCTTCCAGGGTTTTCTGCGCAGCTTCCAGGGTCGGGCTGTTGGCGGCAAGTTCCTGGATGTAGTCCCGCCAGTGCGGGGCAGTCTGTGCCGGTGCCAGCATGATGGCAACCACCAGCCACAGAAGCAGAGGCATCGCTCGTCCCATATCGGTTCCTCGAAGGGTTGGAATCAGCCTAGGTTGACCGGGCGGCATGCCGCAGGAATGCCTCAGCCCAAATCAGGGGTCACGCGCCTGCGGATGCAGGCAATGGGAGGGAAAACGCGAGGAATCAGAGACGTAGCGGAACCATGGAGGCAACAGCAGCCGGACTGGGGACACCCGACCCTGGGGGACCGTACACTTCCGCAACCAAGGCATCATCAGAAGCCAGTGCACGGTAGCCCGCGTCGAACGGTGACGCCACAAATCCTTGGTCAGTGATTGCGCCTGCCACCTTCACGAACGTTTCCTGTGGATCCGCGGCCAACCCAGCTAAAGTGCGGTGCAAAGCCCACGTCGCGCAATCAGGAGAAGGAACATCCTTATCCGGTGCGCCCTTCGCTGGGCTACCCGAAACCGGAGCCGCCTCGTCGCCAACCGCCTTGCGGCAGCAAGCATGCGCATCCGGCGGAGCCTGTTCCGCTTCTGCCTGGATGCAGGCCGGGCAAGGCGCTAGTAGTCCTCCCAGCAGAAGGGCCAAGGCCAGGATTGCCGCTGTGCCACGCATACTCTACTGATGATACCGGGATTCGTTGCGTTGCGGAAATCACAAAGCCGTACCTCGGCCACCCATATTCCGATTTCCGTGCAAAATGTCTGAGAATTTCTCCCGCTTGCGGCGACTATATCCCAAGAAGGGTGACTGTATGCTGCTTTTCCTCCGAATCCCCTTACTGCGGCAACGCACGGTAAGCTCGGCGATGCCTGCACTTCGGCTCGCGCTGGCCGCCTGTCTGGCGATGCTGCTCCCTCAAGTGATTCGTGGCCAGTCTGTCACTCCAGCCCAGAATCTCTTTCTTGGGGATACACCATTCCGCGCCATCACATACGACATTCCCGACGGAACCTGGCCAAACACGTTGCCTCCGCTATGTATGCTGGCGCGCGACCTCCCCCTGATTGCCGAAACCGGGGCCACCGCCGTCTACACCCGCGGCGCGCCTCCTGACGATGGCGATCATGTCTTTCTCAGCCTGCTGGCCAGCACCCGATTGCAGTGGGTTGCGGCTTACCCATTGCCGGAGGATGTTGACCGCACCCGGCCCCTGCTGGCCCAAAAGCAGCAGATCCTTGCCCGGTTCACCGCGTTCGCGGAACGCTACAGCGGCAATCGCAGCCTGCGCGCCGTAGTCCTCGATTTCGGCAAAGAGCATCTGGACGAATCCGCCACCATGGCCCCGGAGTTTGCCTCGATCCTGAATCGCTTCTTCCCCGTTGACACACCCATTCTCGGGCACGTCGCCTACACGGCGTCGCGACTGGATGTCACACCTCCGGGAGTCCAGTTCTGGATCTACCGTTTTGAGAACAGTCTTCCCACCAACATCACCCGCCTCAGCCTGCGCCAACGCACCCTGCTCCCGGTGGTGTTTGACCTCTCGGCAGTAGCGCCTCAACTCGTGCCACCAGAGCCCGCGCCCCCTGGAGTCGTGCAGCCCTCATGGCGCGACTACCTCACGCTGTTCCGGGGTGGCGACACCAAACAGCCGCTCCTCACCCTTCGTTTCCTTGGCCGGCGAGAGATCTCGTCTTCCTCCACCGCCATCGCCAACAACGGCGCCACCACCACCACGGTAAGCTTCCGCTACATCCGTGACGGGCTATTTGTGGGTATCCGCGATGCGTCCCTGCTCGAGAACCTGCAACCCACCCTCTTCTCAGTGCAGCAGCGCGAGGACTGGGCTGCTGAGCCCCTTGAAAACCATGCGGCCGCCCCCACCGTCACTCGCGTAGCCAACGCAGCTACCGGCGGCCTGGAACTTTCGCCTGGCACACAAATCCACCTGGAAGGCACCCTCTTCCAAACCAAAACCACGTCGTGGGCCAGCTCGGAATGGCCCCTGCACGCCGGTGCCCGCTGCCTCTGTATCGCGGGCCGTCCAATCCCCATGCGGCAACTGGCTTCCGTCTCCGCTTTGGGCCAACTGCCCTGGCTGCTGGAAACCGGAAATGCCGAACTTCGCCTCATCCGTGAGGGAGTCTCCTCCGCTCCGGTCACACTCTCCGTCTTGCCCTATTCCCCTGGAATATTCTCCAAAGACATGCAACGAAGCGGTGTCAACGTCCTGAATGGCTGCAACGCGGACTCGGCCAGCGGACTCAAGCCGGGCGAGACGCTGCAACTGCGCGTCACCGGCGCTGGCCCGCTTAACGGTGGCTTTAGCGGCCTGCGCGTCTACCTCGACGGGGCAGAATCTCAACTGGTCTCAGCCGGCCTGGATAGCGAGGAGCCGGGAATTGCGCGTATTTCCGTCAAAGTCCCCCCGCAAGCCCTTGCTCCCGCGAAGCCGGGCCTCTATCTGGTTCGCGGAGACTATGCCAGCAACATCCTGCCGGTATCCTATGCAGGCGATGCACGCCCAACGGTGGGTCTGGTAGCTAGCGCAGCGCAAATCCAGGTGGCGCCGGCATCACTCTCCGATGTCTTGCGCATCAGAACCGAGGGGCTGAATGGCTTCTGCGGACGGGTGGAATTTGAAGTAATGGGCCTGCCACAGGGCGTCAAGGCCATCATCTCCCCCGTGGACGCAGGAAAAGAGGCCACCCTGCAGCTCAGTGCCGACGCTACCGCCACGGCGGTCAATCAGCATCGTTTCTACGTATACGCCGTGCCGGCCCAAGGGGACCTGCAACTGCTCACCCTGGAACTCAGCGTCGTAGCCAAGCGCGCTGCCGCCGAACTCACCGTACACTCAGCCGGCTTCCCCGCCGGTGCCGCGACAGCCTTCTTCCTGGACGGCCAGCCCGTGCCTGGCATCGGCACGCCGCCACTGCGGGGCATGTTCCTGCTGGTGATTCACCCAACTACGGGCGTAGCGTCTCCCCTAGAGGTCTACGACCTTTACGGCGATACGGGCCGCAGCGCCGCATTGGAGGCCCGCCTGGCGTCTCTACCCAGAAACACCTTCGTCGCGATGGCCATCGCCGATGACGCCACCCGATGGATGACGCCTAGCCTGCGACAGTCACTGAGCGTCAACTTCGGCAGCGCCGCCATCTACAACGTCGCCTATCAGCACTCCTGGGCCATCATTAGCCGCTCTGGCGGCGCAACCGCCTTGGCGGAAGGCGCCTCACCCACGGAGAAGGTGCAGATCAAGGCAACGCTGCAATTCGGCCCCTAGCTCGCCGCGAAGCGGGTGCTAGTTCGCCCGCTTCAATACCCGGTCCAGCCCCTTAATGGCGCGGTCTACATCTCTCTTGCGCAGAACGAACGGAGGCAGGAAGCGGAGCACCGTGTTGTTGGTGCAGTTGATCAGCAGACCCTCGTTCATGGCGTCCACCACGATGTCCTTGCCCGGGCGGTCAAGTTCCATGCCCAGCATCAATCCCGCCCCTCGAACCTCTTTCACCAACCGGTGCTTTGCGGCCAGTTTCTGCAACTGCGCCTTGAAGTAAGCGCCAACCTCACGAATGCTGGGCAGCAGCTCCTCCAGGATGTCTAGCGTTTCCAAACCTACCCGGCAGACCAGGGGGCCACCGCCGAAGGTGGTGCCGTGCATTCCCGCGCTGATGGTGATGGCAGCTTTTTCGTTGACGCAGATCACCCCTAAGGGCAACCCCGCCGCGATGGGCTTCGCCGTTACCATCACGTCCGGCAAAACGGCCGGCTCGCACATCTGGTACGCGAAGTAGCAGCCCAGTCGCCCAACGCCGCACTGAATTTCGTCAAACACCAGCAACGCATTGTGCTTGTCGGCCAGTGCGCGCGCCTTGCGCAGGTACTCCTCTGGCATGGGGTAGATGCCCCCCTCGCCCTGCACCACCTCAAGCACAATCCCCGCGGTATTTTCATTCACCGCCGCTTCCAGTGCCGCGATGTCCCCTTTCGGCACGTACTTCACCCCTGGCAGCAGGGGCTCAAAGTCCTTGCGGTACTTGGGCTGCCCGGTCAGGGCCAGGGCACCCGTGGAACGGCCGTGAAACGAGTTCTCCAGCGACACGATTTCAAACTTGGACGACGACACCCGGTGCCCGTGCGCCCGCACCATCTTGATGGCGCCTTCCATCGCTTCTGTTCCTGTGTTTGCGAAGAACGTGCGCTGCAGCCCGCTGATGCTGGCAAGGCGCTTCGCCAGCAGGCCCTGGTAGGGGTGATAGTAGAGGTTTGAGCTGTGGATCATCAGCCCTGCCTGCTCCTGAATCACCTTCAGAATCCGCGGATGCGCATGACCTAGCCCGTTCACTCCAATGCCCGAAATCAGATCCAGATACTCGTTGCCCTGGTCATCCCACACGTACGCACCGTCACCCTTCACCAGCAACAACGGGTAGCGTCCGTAGTTCTGGAGCACATACGCCTTCTCCAGATCCATCACTTGCTCAAGGCTGTAGCGGGACGTCCGCTTGGCAGAAAATAGACCCATATTCTCCTATCATAGGGCAGCCCATGCCTCCCATCGGCTCCCACATCCGCATTGTCTTGCCGCTTCCCACGGGAAATCCAATCTGAGCCTCGCGGATCCTGGGCGGACGTCACTTTCAGACCAGCCCCCACATCGCCAGCCCCCGTTGCCGGGATCCGGAATCAACATCACTTCCCACCCCGACAGTGAATCCACAGTTATCCATCGCGATAACAAAACGCCGTTTTTCTTCAATCGAAGTCCCGGTGATTCATCAATTAATTTTCGTTAATTTTTGTACACTCTACGTAATTCCATAGTCTCTCTACAGCCGGAAACCCTACTGGAAGCAGGGTGTTCCATCGCACTCTATGGTTTCTGGTATGACTGCAGGAAACTGGCTGCAGATGCTTGCATTTGAAGACCTTGCGTGAATTCGGCATCCCGCCTATCATCGAATGTATCTGGGTTGAGACCAATGCCTTTGCATTCGTGTGCCTTACAGAAACCGTCGCCGGATTCTGCATGCTGTGCGCGGCCGGTCGACCCAAGAACAAACGACACGAAAGAGGTATCTCAACCGTGAAAGCAATTTCCAGACTTTCCATTTGCCTGATGCTGGCATTCGGCATCCTGACGGCAATCGGAAATGCTCAGGTGCTGTACGGAACCTTGACGGGCTCAGTGACAGACGCTTCCGGCTCCGTTGTGCCGGGTGCGCAGATCACTTCGACGAACACCCAGACCGGTATCCAGAACACCACAGAGAGCAACACTGCGGGAATCTATTCCTTCAACAACATTCAGCCCGGCAACTACACCCTGACAGCTACCTCGCAAGGGTTCCGCACGGTGTCGGTGGAAAACGTCACCGTCGTCATCAATACGGTGCGCCGGCAGAACTTCGAACTGCAGATCGGCCAAGTTTCTGAGCAAGTCACCGTGGAAGCCTCCGCGGTTACGCTGCAGACGGAAAAGACCGACATCAGCGCGAACATCGCAGCGGAGGAAATCACCACGCTGCCCCTGCCCGCCTTCCGCAACTTCCAGAGCCTAGTGGACCTGGTGCCGGGCACGACGCCCGCACGCTTCCAGAACTCCACTACGGATACTCCTGGCCGGGCGATGACCACCAACGTGAACGGAACGGCCCGCAACATGAACACGATGCGCGTGGATGGCGCGGTGAACGTGTTTGTGTGGCTGCCGCACCACGCGGCCTACATTCCCCCCGTGGAAACGGTGGAAACGGTGAATATCTCCACCAACAACTTCGACGCTGAGCAGGGTCTGGCGGGCGGCGCGGCCGTTACCGTGGCCACCAAGAGCGGCACCAACGAGTTCCATGGCGTGGCCTTCCACTACCATGACAACCAGCGCCTGTATGCGCGGAACTTTTTCCTGGCTCCGACGCAGAACAAGCCGGTGCAGATCAGCAACATCTACGGCGGCACTTTCGGTGGCCCGATCATCAAGAACAAGTGGTTCTTCTTCGGCGGCTACGAAGCCACCGTGCGCCGCCAGGGCGGCAACCTGCTGGCTACCGTCGCCACAGCTGACCAGCGTGCTGGCAACTTCAGCGGCCTGGCTGGAACCAACTTCGGCACCACCATTTTCGACCCCGCCACGGGCGCTGCGAATGGTTCCGGTCGCACGGCGTTTGCCAACAATGTCATCCCCACCAGCCGCATCAACGCGATCTCGGCTCGTGCGCAGGGCTTAGTGCCTCTGCCCAACCTGGGTGGCTTAACCCAGAACTTCGCTGCCGCTGGTAGCCAGCAGTTTGATCGCTTCCAGTACGACTTCAAGAGTGACTACAACGTGAACGAAAACTGGCGCGTTTGGGGCAAGTATAGCCGCATGGACGCCGATGTAACCGCACTCCCCGCCTTCGGACGCGGCATTGGACCTGGTATTGCCGGTGACCCCGGCACGGGTGAAACCTTGGTGCAGTTGGTTACTGTCGGCACGACCGGCACCTTGTCCCCCACCATGCTCTTCGACGCCAACTTTGGCTGGACCGGCATGGACCAGAGCGTCACCTCTGTGGACTATGGCAACTTTGTCGGCCAGGAACTCGGCATTCCGGGAACCAACGACCAGCAAGGCAATGACATCCGCTATAGCGGCACGCCCGCATTTTCCGTGGGTGGTTACAGCGGCTGGGGTCTCCAGCAGGGCTGGATGCCGCTCTTCCGGAACGACCACAGTTTCGCTGGCAACGCGAACGTGGGCTGGATGAAGGGTAGCCACAACATCCGGTTCGGTTTTGACATGGTGAAGTTTCATCTGAACCACTGGCAACCCGAAATCGACAATCCGCGCGGACGGTTCAGCTTCAATGACGCCTTGACGGCCCAATTGACTTTGGGTCCCGAGGGACAGCGTTCCGTGTCCGCCACTAGTCCTGCTAACGCTTACGCTGGTTTCCTTCTGGGTCAGCAGAGCAGCAATGGCAAGAGCTTGCAGTACGAAGAAATGAGCGGCCGTGAGTGGCAGTTCGGAATGTATGTGCGTGATCGTTGGCAAGCCACCCGGAACCTGACGGTCACCATGGGCTTGCGTTACGAGTTCTTCCCGCTCATCACCCGCGCCAACACGGGCATCGAGTACTACAACACTGCCAACAACACCGTCGAGCGCGGTGGTGTGGGTGGCGTACCCAACGATTTGGGCATCAACGTGAGCAAACTGCTGTTCGCCCCCCGTATTGGTTTGGCTTACAAGCTGAGCGACAAGAATGTCATCCGCGCCGGCTATGGCATCACGTACAACCCCATCCCGCTCTCGCGTCCGTTGCGCGGCTTCTACCCGCTGACGATTGCGCAGAGTCTGAATCCAGCTGATGCCGTTCTGGGCATTGGATCTCTGTCCAATGGCATTCCGCAGTTTGATGGCCCTCCCCGCGACCAGGGTATTGTTCCCTTGCCTCTTCGCGTGCAGATGCGCAGCATCTGGTCACCCGATGGCGAGCGCGAATTGCAACGTGGCTACATCCAGAGCTGGAACTTCATCCTGGAGCGCGAAGTGAAGCAGGGCATGGTGGCATCGGTGGGCTACATCGGTACCAAGACCGTGCACGCCTTCATGGATTGGAATGCCAACTACTCCTCGCCCGGCACTGGCTCTGCCTTGTCTCGGGTTCCCCTCTTCCAGCAGTTTGGCCGCAACGCCAGCACCCTGCTGTGGAACGGCTGGGGTGATACCCAGTACCACGGTCTGCAGATGAGCCTGAACGGGCGCATCGGCAAGGGCGCCATCATCCGCACCGCCTACACCTGGTCGAAGGCCATGAACTGGACCGATGACGATGGTTGGGCTGGTCTGGGCTGGAACGACCCCGCCATGTGGGGCCGCAACTGGGCGCGTGGTGGGTTTGACCGCACCCACAACTTCCAGATTGGTGGAAGCTGGGAACTGCCTTTCGGCAAGGGCAAGAGCTTCGCCACCGATGGCGCGGCTGCAATGATCCTGGGCGGCTGGCAGATCAACGGCACCATCGCTACCTTTAGCGGTACGCCGATGACCATCACCACTTCGGGCGCTGCCCTGAACGTGAATGGCAACCTGCAGACCGCGGATCAGCTGAAGACCGACGTGGCAACGCCTAAGGGCATTGGCAGCGGTAGCGAATGGTTTGACCGTTCGGCCTATGGCCAGGTGCTTACCCAGCGCTATGGCAACACGCACCGCAACAGCCTGCGTGGACCCGGCGTGTTCAACTCCAACGCCAGCATCTTCCGCACCTTCACCCTGAC
>DAISIM010000064.1:0-19471 GCA_036821995.1 Bryobacteraceae bacterium | reverse complement strand
CGATGCCGCCCTTGATGCCGCCGCCTGCCATCCATAGGCTGAAGCAGCGGGGGTGATGGTCGCGTCCATAATCGGTGCGGGTGAGACGGCCCTGGCAGTAGACCGTGCGGCCGAATTCTCCGGCGAGGATGACGAGAGTATCGTCGAGCATGCCGCGCTGTTTGAGGTCCTGGACGAGGGCCCAGCAGGGTTGGTCAATTTCCTTGCACTGGCTGGGCAGCACCTCGGGGAGGTTGCCATGGACATCCCAGCCGCGGTGATAGAGCTGGATGAAGCGGACACCGCGCTCGGCAAGGCGGCGGGCCATGAGGGCTCCGTTGGCGAAGGTGCCGGGTTCGCGGGCGTCCGGGCCGTACATCTCCCAGATGTGCGCGGGCTCCTGACTGAGGTCAGTAAGTTCAGGCACTGAGCTTTGCATGCGGAAGGCCATCTCGTACTGGGCGATCCGGGTGCGGGTTTCGGGGTCGCTGAGCTTCTGGTAGTTGAGTTCGTTCATTTGGCCGAGGGCATCCAGCATGCGGCGGCGCATGGGAGCGGGGACGCCATCGGGGTTGTTGATGTAGAGGACGGGGTCGCCGGCGCTGCGCAAGCCGACGCCCGCGTACTCACCGGAGAGGAAGCCCGCGCTCCAGAGGCGGGAGGAGATGGCCTGGACGTTCGCCTTGGGGTGCTTGTGCTTGGCCTGGAGAACGACGAAGGCGGGCAGGTTGGCGTTCATGGTGCCCAGACCGTAGCTCATCCAACTGCCGATGCAGGGACGACCGGCAATCATGAATCCGGTTTGGAAGAAGGTAATGGCGGGCTCGTGATTGATGGCCTCTGTGTGCATGCTGCGGATGATGGCGATATCGTCCACCATCTTGGCGGTGTAGGGAAGCAGCTCAGAGAGCCATGCGCCGGACTTGCCGTGCTGTGCGAACTGGAACATGGAAGGCGCGATGGGGAAGCGGGACTGCCCGCTAGTCATGGTGGTGAGGCGCTGGCCCTGGCGGATGGTTTCGGGAAGGTCAGTATCGAAGAGCGACTCCATTGCGGGCTTGTAGTCGTAGAGATCCTGCTGAGGAGGAGCGCCAACGAGGTGGAGATAGATACAGCGCTTGGCCTTGGGGGCGAAGTGGGGGAGAGGATCAATTCCGCCAATGCGTTGGGGGTCAGCAAAGGGGGACCTGGCATCAGCGGCAAGGCCAGTTGGAGCACCCATGAGGTGGGCGAGCGCGAGGGCTCCGATGCCCTGGATGCCACGGCCGAAGAAGCGGCGGCGGCTTTCCTCGACAGCCATCTGGTGGGCAATGGTGTCGACGGGATGCGCGCCGACGGGTACGTGGCGATGAGACTCGCGGTCAAGCAGCCGGGTATCGGGCGCGTAGTGGCCTTCCTCGTCGGGCAGGAGGGGATTCCGGCGGCTCATTTATTCAGCACCTCATCGAGATTCATCAACTGGTTGGTTAACAGGGTGTAGGCGGCAAACTCGCTGACGGGCAGAGAGGGATCAGGGGCGGAATCCCCTAGGGTGAGCATCTTTTCGGCGTGATCGGGGTTGGCGGAGTAGTGAGCGCGGTAGTCACTGAATGCGCCTTCGGCGATGGCCTGCTCCTGGCCGGTGAGGGAGCGGGCAAGGAGGCGCTGGGCGATGAAGCCGAGACGCCCATCGAAGTGAGCTTCGGCGTTCATGGCAGAACCAGCCAGCACGCGGGCGGCCTCAAAGAACTGGGGATCGTTCATGGTGACCAGGGCCTGGAGGGGCGTATTGGTGCGTTCGCGGAGGACGTTGCATACCTCGCGGGTGGGCGCGTTAAAGATCTCCATGGAGGCTGGCGGAGCGCTGCGTTTCCAGAAGGTGTACATGGAGCGGCGATAAAGACCAGTGCCCTCATCCTGCTGGTAAAAGCGGGTGTTGGAACCGAACATGGCAACGGCTTCCCAGATGCCTTCCGGCTGGTACGGTTTGACGCTGGGTCCGCCGATCTTCGCAGCCAGCAATCCACTGGAAGCGAGGGCGGCATCGCGCACCATTTCGGCATCCATGCGGAAGCGGGGACCGCGGCTGAGGAGGCGGTTCTGCGGATCCTTTTCGATCTTGAGGGGCGTCGCCACGGCCTCCTGGCGGTAAGCGGCCGAAAGCAAGACCTGCCGGTAGAAGCGCTTGACATCCCAGTTGCTCTCGCGGAAATCGATGGCCAACCAGTCCAGGAGCGGCTGGTTGACAGGGGGTTCGCCCTGGCTACCGAAGTCGTCGGAGGTGCGGACAATACCGGTGCCGAAGACCTCTTGCCACATGCGGTTGACGGTGACGCGGGCAGTGAGGGGATTCGCTTCCAGGAAGAGCCACTGGGCCAGCCCCATGCGGTTGCGGGGCAGGTTTGCGGGCATAGGCGGCAGGACAGAGGGGGTGTGCGCTTCCACACGTTCGCGGCGTTGGTCGTAGGCGCCACGGTGGAGGACGTGGGCGAAGGGAGACTGGTCAGTGCGTTCGTGCATCACGTGGGTGATGGCTCCACGACCAGCCATTTCATGGGCTTCGCCATTCAGTTCCGCCTGTTCGGCGGCCAGCGTACGGAAGCCCTCGTGCTGGGTGTGCAGATAGTAGCGGAGCAGGACGGCGTTGTCCTGGCTGGTGCGTTGCGATGCGGCTTTCAGGAGAGCGGATTGGACTGTCGTCCAGTTGGCGAGGAGCTTGGCTTCGCTTTCGGTGATGGCCCGATTGAAGAGGCGGAAGTCACTGATGGCACCGCCGGAGAGCCCTCCCCCGAGGAGGACAGGTTCCGTGACGTCGATGTCGCCACGGAGCTTCTGAGTCGTAATCTGACGACCGAGGAGGGGCATCCACCGGCCATTGAGGTAAAGCTGCAGGCCGGACTGATTGCGCGAGCCATCGTAGGTGACTGAGATGTGATTCCAAACACCGTTCTTCATGGGCAACTGACGGTCAGTGCGGAATTCGATGGAGTCAGCCGGACCACCGGTAAGGTTGAAGATAATGACGCGATCGGCCACCGCTAGCGACCAACCACGGTTAGCAGCTTCGCGGTGACGGCGTTGGACGAGGGTGTAGTTGGCGTCGCGGCGTTCCGGTGTGAGGAACTCAATGCTGAGTGAGAAGGGCTCGTCGGCATCCTGCTTGGCGACGTCTTCGACTTGCAGGCCCTGATTGGCGTTGGCAGGGAACTGCACGGCCTCAGTGCCGGGATGAGCGCCGTCGACAAGGGTGACGCCGGGCTGGCCCACCATCAGCCGGAAGGGCTCAGCGGTGAAGACTTCATCGGCGGCGGACAAGGGGCGATGGGGCTGGGTTGCGTCCGCGGCGGCGGCCCAGGAGGCGAAGCTATCGGGCGCGGCTGATTCTAGAGCGGTGATCTGCTGGCGGATGGCGCTGAGGCGATCCTGCACTTCGAGCCAACGCGGACGGTCTTTTTCCGTGGGCACCACCAGGATGGGCGGCGTGTCGTAGACGTTCTCATCGTAGACGCGCTGGGTGGTATTGCGGAAGAAGGCGCCCAGTGCATAGAAGTCAGCAGCCTTGATGGGATCGAACTTGTGATCGTGGCAGGTAGCGCAGCCGACGGTCATGCCCAGCCAGACAGCGCCTACGGTGTCGGCACGGTCTTTGGCATAGATCTCTTCGTACTCGTCCTCAATGATGCCCGCCTCGTTGGTGGTGACGTTGCAGCGCTGGAAGCCGGTGGCGATGCGCTGTTCGAGTGTGGGGTTGGGGAGCATGTCGCCGGCCAACTGCTCGAGGGTGAACTGGTCAAAGGGCTGATTGCGATTGAAGGCCTTGATCACCCAATCGCGATAGGGCCACATTTCGCGGTAGTTGTCGATGTGGATGCCATGAGTATCGCCGTAGCGGGCGGCGTCAAGCCAATAGCGGGCGCGATGCTCCCCGTAGTGGGGCGAGGCGAGGTAGCGATCCACCATCTTTTCGTAAGCATCGGGGGATCTGTCTTCGAGGAACCGGGTGACGTCGGCGGGCTTTGGGGGGAGGCCTGTCAAGTCAAAGGCGACACGGCGGACGAGCGTGCGCTTATCGGCTTCAGCAGCAGGGGCAAGACCTTCAGCTTCGAGTTTGGCAAGGATGAAGCGATCAACGTCGTTGCGAACCCAGGTCTTGTTCGTGACGGCGGGCGGGGCGGCTTTGCGGGGGGCGGTCCATGCCCAGTGCTCCTCCCACTTAGCGCCTTCGTCAATCCAGCGCTTGAAGAGGGCGATCTGCTCTGGCTTGAGTTCCTTGTGGGCGTAGGGCGGCGGCATGCGTCTGGCGGCGACGGGTTCGGCCATACGCTTGTAGAGGACGCTCTCTTCGGCCTTGCCGGGGACGATGGGTGCTCCACTCTTGCGGGGCTTGAGTGCCTCGTCGTAAAGGTCAAGGCGGAGGCCCACCATGCGCGTGCTGTGGTCAGGCCCGTGGCAGTGGAAGCAATTGTCAGAGAGCAAGGGACGGATTTCAGTTTGGAAATCCACGGGCTTGGCAGGAGCAGCGGGGGCTGTCTGTGCAAGGGGCAGCAGTGCCTGCCCCAAAAGGACAGAGACACCAATCGCCAGTAGGATACGAGACTTTGTTCGCATAGGAAGAAGGACCGGTCCCAGGCTTGAAGCGCACGGGCAAGTTTCCTGTATTCTATGCCTTGCTGGGCTCCGCGGCAACCACCAGCGAGTTCGGAGCAACGCCAGACTTCTAGCGGTTGATGCGGCGTGAATGTGCTTAGCGTGGGGCGGTCTTGGCCTTCATTTTTTCTGTCCAGCTGGCGAGTTTGGCCTGGAGGGCGGGGCTGGCCTCGGCTATTTTGCGTTGGACCAGTTCGGAAGAGCGCTGAATGAGGACGGGTTGTTTGGTGACGAAGGCCTGGCCGCCAGGGGTGCGGTAGAAGGCGAGAATGGCGTCCAATTCCTGGTCAGTGAAGGCATCGGCGTACATGCGGGCGTATTCGGGCTTGAGGACATTCCAGCCCATGTACTGCATCAAGAGGTCGTTCACTTCTGTCTGGAGTTGATCGACATCAGCTTCCAATTCCGGCGGGATCTGCCTACCCGTCAATTGGGACAAGACCGAAGCCTTGGTTTGCTGGGTCACGGTATCCATCAACTGCGCAAAGGTTTCCTCCATGCGCATGAGCTTGAAGAGTTCTTCGGCTTTTGCAGTTCTATCCTGTGCGCTGGAGGGCGCGGCCATGGACAAGAACGCAAGGATACAGACAGTGAGACAGAAGGTTCTGGCGGAAAGCACCATTCCGCCAGACTAGCACTTTGACGGGTGTGGTGCTTGGGTGGGATGAGGAGGGGTGACCGGATGGTCACTGAGCAGGGACAGGCCCGAGAACAAACTCGCCCGGGCCTGTCCGATGCGTTGCGTTTATACCTTCAGGTCCCAGCCTTCGCGGAAGCGCGGCTTGACGTACTTGTTGGCTTCGTCGCTATTGGTAAAGCGCATGTTGGCGGCGTCCCAATTGAGCTTGCCCCCCACGCGCATGGCGATGGCGGTGAGGGCCAGCCATTCGGCGTAGGGAACAGCGATGCGGAAGTCAGAGCATGACGGCTCACCACCCTTGCAGGCACGGATCCAATCGGTCATGTGGCCGGGGGAGCGGGTGAGCAACTGGGGAGGGAGCTTGTACTCCTTCCAGCGTGCGGAGGGCAGCAGCCAGACGCCTTCGCCACGGTTAGAGGTGGCCATGATGCCCTTGGAGCCGACAAAGACTGAGCCATTGCCGGTAAGGAGCCCAGGCTGGGTGGGCGTGCCGGGCTGGCCAAAAACGCGGACACCGGGACCGCCGGGACCGGTGCGAGGTGCACCCGGGGGACGCGGTCCGCCAAAGCCTCCTCGGCCTGCGCCGGGAGCAGCAGGACCGGCGGGTTGTCCGGATGCCGAGCGCGCAATCTCATTCAGCCAGCGGCCGGTGGGACGTCCCTTGTCGGCGAGGTTATCCATCGGAGGCAGGATGGTTTCGTTCTCCATCCCGGGCACGCGGAAGGCGTCTGGATCCGAGGATCGGGCTGAGTCGTGATAGTAGAGTTGGACGGGAGGCATGCCGCCGCGGGCGGGGAAATCCAGGCGAACGGTGGCCCGGTTGGGGAAGGTGATGTTGCTTTCGCCATCGACGGTGATGCGCTCAAGGCTGGTGGGCGCGCCTAGTTGGAGCGCATGGTGCGCGGGGCCGGCGGTGTGGGTAGCCCAGTTCCCAATCTGGCCTGTGCCGAAATCGTAGAAGCCGCGCCAGTTGTAGGGAACGTACCAGGAACTGTAGGCGCGCATGGGCATGGCGCCCAGCCAGGCGTCCCAGTTCAAGCTGTCCGGCACGGACTCTTCTGGCGGAAGTTCTTTGAGGCCGGTGGGGTGGGTACCGGGGGTGGTGGACACGTGAACCTCAGTGACTTCGCCGATCTCGCCGGACCAAAGGATCTCAGCCGCGACACGGTGGGCCTCGTGCGAAAAGCCTTGGTTCCCCATCTGCGTGGCCACCTTGTACTTCTCAGCCGCCTGAAGCAGAAGACGCGCTTCCCAGGCGGTGCGGGTAAGGGGTTTCTCAATATAGACGTGCTTGCCGCGCTGCATGAGAGCGAGGCCAACGGGCGCATGCATGAAGTCAGGAATGGCGATGGTTGCGGCGTCGATGTTCTTCTCTTCCTTATCGAGAAGTTCGCGGAAGTCGCGGTAGAGGGGGAGCTTCTCGTAGCGCTTCAGAGGCCCGGAGGAACGATCCAAGTCGACATCGCAAAGGGCAACGATGTTTTCGGTCTCGGCGGCCTCCTGCAACAGATTCGCGCCACGTCCTCCACAGCCAATCACGGCTACGTTGAGTTTGTTGTAATACGGCTTGTAGCCGAGAGCGACAAGGCTCTTGACGCTACCGTAGCCGCCTGTTGGGACGGCACCCGCCAGAAGCGACCCGAAGAAGAAGTAGCGCCTTGATACGCCCAAGCTCGACATGATGATTTCTCCCTGTGTAGTAGCCACATCTGAAGCGGTTGCCGGATGATGGGGCAGCCATACAAACGAAGGGCTCCATGGCGAAGACCGCCCAAAGGAGCCGCAGGTTACGGCGGAGCAGGCATCTGGCGGTGACGGCGAAGGCTTTGTACAGGGGCCTAAACCGTCTTGAGCCCGGAGGGCATGGCGACGGTCTTGGGTTGTAAGCCCGCCTTCGCGCAGAGTGCATAAACCACGAAGCCTACGATGAAACTATAGAGCGCCGCCGGCTGAATGCTGTCCTTAATGCCCTCAAAAGCTGGGATAAAAGGCATGACGCCCACGAAGAAGCCCGCTGCCCAGGCGATATAGCCCGCAAGGTTGATGCCTTCGCGGGGGCCTGCCCACTTGCGGCCGCTAAGCAGGTAGTCAGCCACCATTGCGCCGCAGATGGGCCCGAATGAGGCACCGACGATGCTGAAGAAGCCGATGAGGTTCTCGGCAGCACCGGTGACAGCAAGGACGATGGCGACCGTCATGGCCAGCATGGTGGAGGTCATGCGCGGGATGCCGGGAAGCATAGTGGAAAAGCTGTTGCTAGCGATGAAGGCGCAGAAACAGTTAGGAGGGATGGAGGCGATGGCGAACAGGAAGAACATACTGGTGGCCAGGAAACCGCCCATAGAGGGAATGACCGCATCGTAATTGAGGCTTGCCAGAGAGGGGTTCAACGCCTTGGCGCCAGCGACGGAGAGCAGCGGCAATCCGCCCGCAATGACGGCAGCCAGTGCAATGCCTACTAAGCCACCCTTCTTCACATCGCTTGCGTTCCGGCTGTTGATGCCGAAATCCGCGCCTGCTGCTCCGGCGGTGGCAAAGAAGCCGATGGTGATCTGGATGATGAGGGTAAAGCCCAGATAGGAATTGTCAGCGGGTGGTTGGTACTGAGCGATGCCATCGAAGGTCTTAAAGAAGACGATGAGGATCATCAGCAGGGGGATGAAGTTCAGGTAAGTGGCAACACGCGCCACGTAGGCAATCCCCTTCACGCCGATATAGGCCATGGTGTATCCCCAGATTGCACCCACCACGATGAATGGGATGGTCTTGGGAGTGGAATCCAAGCCGAGGCCAGAAAGAAGAAACTTCGCTGAGAAGTAGGTGGCCACGCCAAACCACCCCACCTGCAGCAGTCCCATGAGGAGGCCCGGCATGAGGTAGCCACCCGTTGTCCCAAAGGTGGAACTTCCCACGACGTAGAGAGGGTGCCCGGTCTTCATGCCCAGCATGGCGGGGACGAAGTAATAGAGGGCATAGCTAAGCAGGCCAGCTACCACGAGACCGGCAATGCAAACCCAGACGCCGGCCTGGGTGATGGTTTCAGTGGCGATGGCGTTGTAGAAGGCGATCCAGAGGAAGACGCCGGCGTAGCTGGGAGCGATGTTGGTGTACCACGCAGCGCGGTTGCTGGCTGGGTTGGGTTGTGCCTGGGCAAGGTATGGGGGCAGCATGTCGAAGGAAGTATATCCCTGTTGGCGCGCCACCGCATCCGGGTGATCACCGGTAGGACCCTGCTGCTGGATCTTGCATGAAGCCTCCGGGGCATCACACAAGGAAGAGTGGGCTATGCCGCCGCGAATGGCAGCAATGCCATGATGCCGGCGGAGACCAGGCTGATGATGACAGCGCCGAGGATTGCGGTAAGGCAGCCGTTGACTTCAAAATCCGGAGTGAGCTTGGCCACCAGCATCAACATGAGTCCATTGACAACCCAAGCGAACAAGCCAAAGGTGAGGAAGGTGAGTGGGTACGCAAAGAAAGCCACGACCGGCTGAATGAGCGCGTTCACGATTCCCATCACCAGCGCCGCAAGCAGCGCGATCTTGAAGTTCTTGATCTTCATACCCGGCAGGATAAATGCCGCGATTAAGATCGCCACCGCAACGACAAGCCACAAGACAATCAGGTTGACCATTGGATACGCTCCTTAACCAGCCCTAGCGTAACGCAACTAGACGGCGGTATCAGTGGTACCGAGCAAGTCCACCAGATCTTCACGCTGTCGCTGGACGTAGGCAATGGAGGAATCAAGCGACACGAGATAGAAGGTAATGGCGATCAAGGAGGCCACAAGCATGCCCACATAGAAACCCGCATCGGAGGCAAAGGCAAAACGGGCGAGGTAAGCGATGGTGGTGGGAAGGCTGACGATGGGGAAGAAGAGCATCAAGACCACACGATACTTGGCCTTGTTTGCGCTAGCCCAGCTTTGGTCAGGATTCACGCCACCGGGGTAACGAACACTGCTCTGGTTGCCCAGCGCAAACATGTTCACCGCCAGCACCAGAGCGGTCACAAAGGCTTCGGCCAGTCCATTGAGGGTAACGGGAACGCCAATGACTGAGCAGACCAGAGAGATGAGGAACACCTGGACGCACACCATAAAGAAGCCAACCAGATTCTTCGCGATGAAAACCGTCTGCATCCGGACTGGAGCGAAAAGGAATACCTGCACGGCCTTGCGATCAAGACCGAAGACATTCCAGAAGACGGTTTCTGACATCAGCAGAATGGCATAGGCACTGACAACGGCGAGAAAATTCCGGTACATAAATCCAGGGCTGTCACCTGGATCCATCGCAATGGGCAGAAACACAACGATGCCGAAGGTGAAGCCCATGATGAAGACGGTGACGAAGCGCGGGGAGCGGGTGAAGGTGAGGAACTCCTTTTCCACGAGGGCGCCCAGGGGATCAGGAAACAATCCACCGAGAGCGCTGGCGGCTCGACTGCGGATATCAGCGAAGGGGCGGTTGGGAGCACTGGCATGGAGACTAGGCGAGGGGCGGCTATCCGTGCCGGACTCCGCCGTGAGGAAACCAAGGAAGAGAGCCCGTCCGGCAACCAGCGCTCCAAAGGCAAGCACTCCAAGCAACGGAAGGGCGCGGCTAAGGGCATCCCCCAGGGCGACATCCACGGCGGCTCCCCACGGCGACCAGGGGAAGGTAACGGCTGACTGAAAGAAGGCGAGCCAGGAACCGGTCTCGCGCTTCATCAGCAACCACTGGGGTGCCAGAGCGACAGCGATCAAGAGGAAAACCAACACCTCGCGCCACAGTCGCATGCTGGACAAGCGGCTCACCAGAGAGCGCACAGCGACGTTCACGCAGAGGTTGAAGCCCAGAAATCCGGCGGCGGCCAGCAGCACCAAGGCCGGGTTGCAATTCGGGTTCATCAGCAGACCCAGGAACAGGCCGCAGCTGACGATAATCGGCTCCAAGCTTGTGGGGACGCAGAGCAACATTTCCAGCAGGAAAAACTGATTGGGGCGGATAGGGAAAATCAGCAAGCGCTTGAGGTCCAGCGCGAGGCCGAAGGAGACAGACACGACCGGGGAAAATTGCCAGTAGGCGGTTACCACCAGCAGGGCCATGCGGGCGTAGTATGCGGTATCAAAATCTTCTGGCGGACTGGAGAATACATCCTGCGCGATGTAAGCAAGGAAGAGGGCGAGTCCGTACCAGACCAAGGTGGCCAAAGCATTAAACGCGGAGGCAGCAGCGCCACGACGGCTCAACATGTTGCGCATCATGCGCAACTGGGCCATCAGCACCACTATTGCCTGGTCAGCAATCCGGATCTTCAAACGTCGCACCCCTCCCGCAATCGCGGCCTTACAACCAATCGAGCAAATCCGGACTGGTTTCGCCGCCAATCGTGCGGACGAAAATCTCCTCCAGTGTGGCGTGGGCAGATCCGCCCGCGCGGAGGTCGTCCAAGGTACCTTCCACAACAAGCCTTCCTTCGTGAATGATGGCCAAGCGGTCGCAGAGGCGCTCCACCACCTCCAGCACATGGGAGGTGAGAAACACAGTGCAACCTTGACGGACCCGATCGAGCAGGATCTCCTTCATTAGTCGCGCCCCCACGGCATCGACGCCCTCGAAAGGCTCGTCCATCAAGAAGAGCGAGGGGCGGTGGATGAGAGCGGCAGCCATGGCTACCCTTTTTTTCATGCCCTTCGAATACTCAGCGATGACCTTGTGCTGTGCCGCTGTGAGTTCAAACAACTCCAGTAACTCCCGGACACGGCGCTCCACCACATCGCGGGGCAGGCCGTAGATGCGGCCGACGAACTGAAGATACTCACGGCCGGTGAGGCGGTCAAATAGAAGAGTATCGTCCAGCACGACGCCAATGCGCTGGCGCACGGAGAAGGCGCTCTTGTCTACGGGAGTACCCAAGAGGCGGAGGACACCTGAGGTGGGCTGGGCCAAGCCCATTAGCATCTTGATGGTGGTGGTCTTCCCTGCCCCGTTGGCGCCGAGGAAGCCGTAAAAACAGCCCTGCGGAACGCGCAAGGTTAACCCATCAACGGCTCGCTTCTGGCCATAAATCTTACTAACCCCTTCGAGTTCGATGGCAAAGCCCTGGCTGGGCAAATGGGTCTCGCCGGCCAAGGGGGCCAATATCTCACCCGCTGATTCGTGAAGAGCGAGTTGAGGATCCGGCTCATTCCCTGTAGATGAGGGCTGGCTAGTGCTTCCGCCGGAGGGCTGAGTGAGTGCCTCGATGTCATCGGGCGGTGTCAGTTCGAAGTTCACAGGGTGCTTCCGATTCCGAATCAATCTCAAGGACAAGGCAGGCCAAAGCCCGAGGCCCGCAAAGACATTACGCGCACTCCGCCCAAGTCTTTAGTGTCGCCCATTTTGGGTGGGAAGTTAGGTCTGCCACGTAGACCTGCGTAATGCCGTCACGGTCGCTGGCAAAGGCAATGAAACGTTCGTCGGGGCTAAAGGAGGGATGAGGATGGGTCCACTGCGGACCGTACACGGTGTCGGTGGCCACCTCCATCCAACTGAGGACCTCCTTCTGAGGGACGGGACATTGCGCCTGCTGTGCCTGGCGGGCGCGGGCAAAGTCCTCAGCAAGGGCATAGCGGGACTGCGTCCACTGGCTGCCCTGGTTGGTGGCGAGGGACAGGCAGATGAGCTCGCGTTCACCGGTAAAGACATTCACCAGGAAGATGCCCTCATCGGGATGATTGGTATCGCAGAGAATGCGCCGCCCGGCACGATCTGGAGCAATGTGCCAGGCGTTGAATTGCGCGATAGTGGACCACTGACGAACGCCCTCCCAGGGCATGCGGCAGAGCAAGCCCGGCCAGACAGTGAAGAGCAGATGGCCGGTGTCGCCGAGAAAGGTTTCATGCACGACAAAGGTTTCGTTGTCATGTTGCAGCAGGCACTCCAGGCCCGAGCCATCGCGCCGCACGCGGAACATCCGCGGCGCGGGGTCAGCGGCAAACTCCAACCATTCCGGGTCAAGCGGGTGAAATTGCGGGTGGATCACTGTGCGGGGAAAGGGAATCCACTCCCAGTGGGAGCCATCCTCGCGGCCCACGGCAATCCCGTTTTGTGCTCCTTGTTTGCCGGCACAGGCCAACCAGTGGCCATCGCGGCTAAGCGAGACTTCGCCGAGCTGTGCGCCGTCGAATGAGGCGATGCGGGTTTCCGACAAGCTCGCCAAACATAGCCGCCACACTTCGCCGCCGCGGACAAAGAACACGCCGCTGCCGTCTGGCTGAATGGAGGCAGAGAATGGGTGAATGGACGCCCCTTCCGTCAACTGCATCAGTTCACCGTCAGGGATGCGGGCAGCGTGGAGTTGCGCGCTGCCACTGCGATAGCTGGTGAACACCAGCCGGGACATGCAGGGGGTAAAGGAACTCTGCAGAAAGTAGCTGGGGTGGCTGATGGCTTGGGCCGAGGTGAACTGGTAGACCCGCACGCTGGTGACAGGGTCAGCAAAAACGCGCAATTCGGAAGGCTGCACCTGCCCTTTGCCCGCACGGGCGTCATGTTTGCCAAGAGCCATGCTTGCAGTCTACTGGATTCGCTACGGTGAACAGACGCAGCCAGGAATTGCTGTCACTGGGGCGGGGCTGCGGGCCGTTCAAAGATCACCAGATGCTGCCAGGGAAGCTGGTGGTGCGTCTTGAGATGCTTGAAGCCGGAAGCGGTAAGTTCGCGAATGATCTGCTTTTCCGTCATCTTGTGATCCTCGAGAATGGGCACCTCGGGATCCTCCTTGCGATACTCCACAAGTGCTACCCGGCCACCGGGTTTGACGGCGCGCATCAAGTCAGCCAGCATCTCTACGGGCTTTGCAAACTCATGATAAACGTCCACCATCAGCGCAAGGTCAACGCTATTGGGGGCCAGCCCAGTAACTTCCATACCTCCGCGGACGACATCGACGTTGTGCAGCTTCAGTTCTTTCTTGCGGATCTCCAACAGACGAAGCATGCCGATCTGCACGTCGGTGGCGTAGACCTTGCCGGTGCCCCCCACCACCTTCGAAAGGCGCTGCGTGTAATAGCCGCTGCCCGCCCCGATATCGGCGACGGCCATCCCAGGCTTCAGGGCAAGAAGCTTGATGGCCAGGTCTGGCCTCTCCTCGCGCATGCGCTCAGCACGGTCAAGCCAGTGAGCGCCGAGGACGCCCATCATGGGAGCGAGCGGTCGGTCAGTCTCCGGATGACGCTGCTGCGCATTTGCAGTGTGCCCCACGGATGTTGCAAATGTAACGGCGAGCACGCAAACTGTGATAATCAATAGTCGGACGGATCCGTACATCAGCTTATTTCTCCGCATGAGAAAGGATGGTTTAAAGATGGCTGCACTAGGAAGTGAGCGTCAGAAACCTCTCCGCGCCGGCCAATTTCCCAATCGCCTCGGTGTGGCTGTTGTAGCGATAGCCGGACTATTCCTGCTGGCTTCGGGATGCGGAACGAAGGCAACCATTGTGAATGCCAGGATGGGCGACGCGGTATTGCTTGGAGGCGTGGAGCATACCGTGCTGGCGGCTGAGTGGAAGCCTGGACTGGGACAGGGCGCCGAAGCCCGGGTACCCGTGAGGCAGTTTCTGGTGCTGCGACTTGCCGTGAATAACAAGAGCAGCGACGGGGCGGAACTGGCATCGATGCGTCTGGTTGCGGCCGATGGCAGCGAGCACGAGGAACTGGCAGATGGCAGCGCTGTACCGGAGTGGCTTGGACTAGTGCGCCGATTGAACCCGGGGGAAAGCCGCCAGGGAAGCGTACTCTTCGACGCCCCAAAGGCCGTCTATCAACTGAAGCTCATCGAACACACGATGGACGGGGACGAAGCTAATGTCGCTCTTGTGGAAATTCCTATTCGGTCAGAAGAAACCGCAATCCCAACGGGAGTGGATCCCACAGCTACCATCACCCCCTAGACGTTCGCCACTGTGGGAATCGCAGTTCCAGGCGCTGCTGCCGATCCTGGTGCGGAAGGGGCTGCCCATCCTGGTTGGGTGGCTGGTGCTGACGCCGGTTGGCTGGGGGCAGTCCAACAAAGCTCCAGCGTTAGGGGAGAACGTCCAGGGAGACTTGAGGGTCCCGTACGTTGCCTACGCTCGATTTGAGGGAGGGCCGCCACTGGCGAACCCGGTTGCCTTTGATCCGGGTGACCAAGTGGCATTTCGCGGCCGCCTGGCTGGCTTTCGCGTCGCGGAGGTGGAATTCCAGCGCTTTCGCGTGATGATCAGTTACGAGGTGGCAGCTTTTGACTTTCGCGGAATCCCCATTGGCGATCCGCGCAAGGATGTCATCAATGAACCCGTGGAGACTGAAGACAAAGACTGGCTGCCCATCCTTGAGCACAGCTTCTTCCTGCCTCCCCTGGCCGAGTTTGGAGACTATGAGATTCGCGTCAAGGTGCGAGACGAGGTGTCGCAGCGCCAGCAATCCTTCAGCTTTCGATTCCGCGTAAACGGAAAGCAACTGCCGGCGCTTTCGGAAGTGACCGTCCTGAACTTTGGCTACTACCGGCGAGCTGAGGACGCTTCCGCGCTTCCCGAGGCCGTGTACCGCGGAGGCAATACACTGTGGGCTAAATTTGAACTGGCCGGCTTTCGCATTGGCGAGCGCAATGCGTATCACGTAGCTTGCGATGTGCAGGTTAGAGACTCCGAGGGGAAGGTGCTGTTTGAGAAGCCCGACGCGCTGATGGAGCAATCCTCGCCGGAATACCCACGAAGGTATGTTCCAGGGATATTTAGCCTGCAAATCCAGCCCAACACGAAAAAGGCACAATACACCATCGCCGTGATTGCCCGGGACCTACTTGCCGGTACCAGCACTGAGGTGGAGTTTCCCTTCACAGTGGAATGACAAAAAAAGCCAGCTGCGTCTCCCCTTGGAGCAACGCGCTGGCTATTGACTTGGCTTGTTAGAACGGAACTGGTTTGCGTGGTCGAATTGCTTAGGCCTTCTTGGCCGCAGCTTTCTTTGCAGGTGCCTTCTTGGCGGGCGCAGCCTTCTTGGCGGGCGCTTTCACTGCAGCCTTCTTGGCGGGCGCAGCCTTCTTTGCTGGTGCAGCTTTCTTGGCTGGAGCGGCCTTCTTGGCAGGTGCAGCCTTCTTCGCTGGAGCAGCCTTCTTGGCGGGCGCAGCCTTCTTCGCTGGCGCAGCCTTCTTGGCGGGCGCCGTCTTGGTAGCCTTAGGGGCGGGGGCAGCTTGCTTGGCCTTCGCCGCTGGGCTTGCCGCTGGTTTCTTCGTAGCCATTTGATTCTCCAAATCAACAGAATTCGTCATCGTGAGATGACAGTGTGTTTCCTACATTTTTCGTCATATTTGTTCTAAGTGCAATAGCTTCGTGCAGCTTTCCATCAAGGAAATGCATTCCTCATGCAATTTCCTTGAGAAAAAGGGTGGAGTGAGCCCACTTATTCCCTAAAGGACAGGTTTTCGCCCGATGCCGTTGTTCCACACCAAGAGTGCCGCCGTCTTTGGAATCGATGCCCATTTGATTGATGTGGAGGTAGACGCCTACCACGGAGAGCCGGGAGTATTCATTACGGTGGGAATGCCGGATACGGCAGTGAAGGAGAGCCGGGAGCGGATTAAAGCAGCGATTGCGAATTCCGGCCTCGGATATCTGAATAGCAGCATCACCATCAACCTGGCTCCGGCTGACGTGAAGAAAGAGGGCGCTGGCTTTGACCTGCCGATGGCCATGGGCATTCTGGGCGCGATGGGCACGGTGAGCAACAGCAAGAGCGTCCTGCTGGCGGGAGAGCTGTCGTTGGATGGAATGCTGCGCCCGGTTCGCGGCGCCCTTCCCATTGCGATTCTGGCGCGTGATCGCGGCTTCCAGAACGTCGTGCTGCCGCAGGAAAATGCCTGCGAAGCAAGCGTGGTGAATGGCATTCATGTCTTTGGGCTGAAGCATCTTTCTGAAGTGGTGGCATTCTTTCAGAACCCGGGCGGATTCGCGCCGGTTTCACCGCTGATGCCAGACCTGGTACAAGGCGGCGAAGGGGAGCCGGACTTCTGTGACGTCCGAGGCCAAACCATTGCCAAGCGGGCCTTGGAAGTGGCTGCGGCGGGTGGACACAACGTGCTGATGATTGGCCCTCCGGGCTCAGGGAAGACGATGCTGGCGAAGCGATTTCCCGGTATCCTGCCACCGCTCACCTTCACTGAGGCGTTGGAAACGACGAAGATTTACAGCATCTCTGGCCGATTGGGAAGGGAGCAATCTTTCATCACGCAGAGGCCCTTTCGCGCACCGCACCACACCATCTCCGATGCGGGTCTGATTGGAGGCGGGGTGGGCGTACCGAAGCCGGGCGAGGTGAGCTTCGCGCACAACGGAGTGCTGTTCCTGGATGAGCTGCCTGAGTTTCCGCGGAGCGTACTGGAGTTGCTGCGGCAGCCCCTGGAGGAAGGAGAAGTGGTGCTAGCGCGCAGCCAGTTGACACTGCACTTCCCATCGCGATTCTCTCTGATTGCCGCGATGAACCCGTGCCCGTGCGGGTTCTACGGGGACGAGCAGCGGGATTGCCGGTGCACGGGAGCCATCATACAGCGCTACCTGGGACGCATCAGCGGCCCTTTGCTGGATCGAATCGACATTCACGTTTCCGTGCCTACCGTACCCTACCGGGAGTTGCGCAGCCGTGAGCAAAGCGAGGGTTCGGCACGGATGCGGGAACGCGTGCTGGCGGCACGTGAACGCCAGATGCAGCGCGGCCACGTGAATGCCAGCATTCCTAGCAAGACCCTGCGCGAGGTATGCGAATTGGATGAGCTTGGCGAACGCAGCCTGGAGACGGCTATGCGTAAGCTGGGGCTCTCCGCACGCGCGCATGACCGGCTGTTGAAGGTCGCGCGGACCGTAGCTGACCTGGATGCCAGTGAGCAAGTGAAGGGCAAGCACATTGCGGAGGCCGTACAGTTCCGCAGCCTCGACCGCAAATACTGGGCATGATGGAGATGTGTGCCGGCATCCGGAAGCTGCCTGGCGAAGTGCGTCGCATCCCGCATGGCTGTTGTGCCATCCATGTAGTGTGGCCTCACTTGATGACTTGAAACTGAGCTACCGGCTGTTCATGCGTGCCTATCCGTATCGCCGTGTCGAGTGGCGTCCCGGCGCGCGGCTGCGCAAGCCCCTGGAAGCCTGCACGATTGCCGTGGTCACCACCGCGGCGTTCTACGTGCCCAGCCAGCCGCCCTTCGACGAAAGCCTGCGTGGCGGTGACTGGAGCTATCGCGCCATCCCCGCCTCCGCCTCCCTGCCCAGCCTGCAGATCGCCCACAAAAGCGACGCCTTTGACCATCGGGGGATTGAGCAGGACAAGAACCTGGCGTTGCCCTTGGACCGCTTACGCGAGTTCGCCGCTGCCGGAGTGATTGGAAGCGTTGCAGACACTCATTACAGCTTCATGGGCAGCATTACCGCACCAGCGCGACTGATGGCCGAGAGCGCGCCGGAAGTGGCTGCCCATCTGCGGCAACAGCAGGTGGACGCGGTGCTGCTGACGCCAGTGTGACCCACTTGCCATCAGTCCGTGGGACTGATCCAGAGTTGCATTGAAGCGGCTGGCCTGCCCGCCGTTTCCATCTCGCTGCTCCGCGAGGTGACCGAGAAAGTAGACCCGCCCCGCGTCCTCTACGTCGATCGTCCGCTAGGCTATCCCCTAGGCGAACCAGCCAACGCGCCCCTACAGACGCAAATCCTGCAACAAGCACTAGCCCTGTTGCACGAAGACACCCTACCCGTAAGGCAAGACTTCCTCCCCCAGCCCTAACCGCCCCCGTTCCCCCGCCGCACCCATACGGCGCAACCAGCAGCCGTTCCGGCACTGCTTCGCGATGGCTAGGGTGCTGGGACAAGGCACAGGGCAGCACGCATCGGCAAAGCGGGATTCGTCTATGCTGAGGAGGATGGGCTCTGCCCACCATTGATGAACGCTCCAAGTTATGAGCCTGTCGGAGTGCACATCTCCGCTCATGCTCATTCCCTGACCAAGACTTTCCGCAGGGCAAAGTAGCGTTCCAGGCATCAGGTGAGGGCGGGCCAGATGGCTTCCGGCGCCACGCGCTTCATGGCCAAAGGCTACGCTTATGGGGACCATAGTGTCCCCGTCGTCAAGATTACTCTTGTCCGGAACAATCCCCTGCATTCGGTGTCCATATCCCTGTCATGCCTACGCTGTTTTCCTGCATTGGGGTTGTCATGCTCTTGGTGCTGGGCGCACCCGTCATCTGTTCGCAGTCGTCGGATTCGTCGACTGCGGAACTCACGCGCCGGTTTCTTCAGGAGGATGTCTTTTGGAAACAACACCAAATCGCCGAGCAACTGGTGGCCAAGCGCGACCCCTCGGTGATTCCCCTCTTGCAGCCTCTGCTTTCCGATGACGACCGTCATCTTGCAGGCAATGCTGCCTTCGTGCTGGCTGGCTTGGGGGATCGTCGCGGCTGGGAGAGACTCAGTGAGATTCTGCATGACCAATCCGTCCGCGCCCCGCGGCAAGGCATCGCGGTCGGCAACTTCGCCTCTCCCAGTCCCAGGCAGATTGAAGCAGATCGCTATTACGCAGTCCATCTCCTTGGGGCTCTCAAGAATCCGCAAGCCCTCCCCCTCCTCGCGCCTTTTCTGAAGGACACCAAGGTGAATTACAAGATCGCATGGTCGCTGGGAGAGATCGGCGGCGAGCAAGCGGTGGATATGCTCCTGACACTGCTACAGGAAGAAGACACGGACGTGCGTGTGATTGCGCTGTACTCGCTGGCCAAACTCCAGGCAAAGCGAACGCTCCCCTACATTTTGCCCCTGCGCGAAGATAGCCGCCGTAGCCGCTTTGGAAGTCAGGAAACCGTGTCCGAAGCTGCAGCCAAAGCAATCACCGCGATGCAATGAATGTGACTCTCGGGCAAATAGTGCCGACAAATGACGCCAGTCACCAGGCGATTCATGCGACGACTGTCACTGGTCAACCGAGATCTTCATGATTCGGGATGAGGCTCGTCATCTGGTCCTGAATCTCTTGGCGTTTCCGACTGGAATGCGCTGTATTCGTCCGAGAAGTGGAAGGAACTCCCGGGCCTGGGTTTTGGCCAGTCCGGCGACCTTGACCGACTGCGCGCAGCCACCCGAACAGGAAGACCGTTTGCAGCGCCAGACTTCGTGGCAGAATTGGAGGCAAAGATGGAGCGGAACCTGTCTCCCCAGAAACGAGGAAGAAAGCGGAAGGAACAA
>DAISIM010000063.1:9335-19585 GCA_036821995.1 Bryobacteraceae bacterium | reverse complement strand
AGCATGGCGCGGAGGGATTCCAGGCTGAGGTGGCCGGTATAGATGGCCATGCCGAGGGCGGCGTTGACGTTCATATCCAGGAGGGACTTCACGTCGTCCAGCGTGGTGATGCCGCCCGCGGCGGTGATCTCCTTGTTGGTGGCGGTGCGAAGTTGCCGGAACCAATCGAGGTCAGTCCCTTGCATCATGCCCTCTTTGTCGACGTAGGTGCATAGGAAGCCGGAACAGTAAGGCTCCAGTTGCCGCAGGACTTCGGTGGCCTGCAAACTGGTGCTTTCCTTCCAGCCGCGGACGACGATGCGACCGTGTTTGGAATCGAGGGCGATGGTGATGCGATCAGGTCCCACGCGGGTGGCAAGCTGGCTTAGGAATTCTTCGCGGATGCCATCGGCGTTGAAGGCGGCCGTGCCCACGATGATGCGGTCGGCGCCCAGAGTTGCCAATGTCTCAGCCCGCTCCACGGTGCGTACGCCGCCACCCACACGAATCCGCGCCCGTCCGGCAAGGTCCTCCACGATGTGATTGTTCTCGCCCTGCTCCATGGCTGCGTCCAGGTCAATCACCTGAATCACGGGGAAGCCGGCGAATCGCTGCAGCATCACGTGCGGATGCTCACCTTCCAGCGCCTTCTCTCGCCCCTGAACAAGCTGCACTACCTTGCCGCCCATCAGGTCAATACAGGGAATTATCAAGCAGTCACTTCCTTCCGGCTTATAGCGCCGCCGCACATTCACGCAAGGGTATCCATCGCAGCGGGTCGCACGGGGACGCCCTGTCCTTCCAGGAAATGTTTCAGGTCACTCACCGTGTAAGTGCCGTAGTGGAAAATGGACGCAGCCAGGGCCGCGTCGGCCTTGCCCTCTGTCAGCACCCGCGCGAAGTCTTCCGGCTTCCCGGCACCCCCGGATGCAATGACAGGAATGCGCGTCGCGGCTGAAACTGCCGCCGTCAGCGCACAGTCAAAGCCTTCCTGCACTCCGTCACGATCCATGGAGGTAAGCAGGATTTCCCCTGCGCCCATCGCCTCGCCGCGCTGCGCCCACTCTACGCAATCGATGCCCGTGTCATCGCGACCACCACGTACGTAAATCGTCCAGCCTTCGCCGTTCTTGCGGCGCTTGGCATCGATGGCCAGTACCACCGCCTGAGCGCCAAACTCCTGGCTAAGTTCGGTAATCAGTTCCGGCCGCCGGATGGCCGCTGTGTTGATGCTCACCTTGTCGGCGCCCGCCATCAGGATGGTGCGCGCATCGGCGACGGCGCGAATGCCACCGCCCACCGTGAGCGGGATGAATACCTTGCGTGCAGTACGAGCCACCACGTCAGCCATGATGTCGCGCGCATCCGAGGAAGCGGTGATATCCAGGAATACCAACTCGTCGGCTCCCTGCTGGTTGTAGCGGTCTGCCAACTCCACGGGGTCACCCGCATCGCGCAGGTTCACGAAATTCACGCCTTTCACCACGCGGCCCGCAGTGACGTCCAGGCACGGAATGATACGTCTTGCCAGCATCAGGCCAACTCCACGAAGTTCGACACCACCTGCATCCCGATGGGTCCGGATTTCTCTGGGTGAAACTGCACCCCATATACGTTTTCCTGCTCCAGCAGCGCCGTATAGGGAACGCCGTAATCGCATTGCGCGCCGGTGGCATCAATCAGCGGAGCATAGTAGCTATGGGCGAAGTACACGTATGGCCGCGCCGTTACGCCGCGCAGCAACAGGCAATCCTTACGCGGCACAATTTCGTTCCAGCCCATGTGCGGCACTCGCAGATCCCCGCTGAAGCGCTTCACGATTCCTGGAAACAGATGAAAGCCCTCTACCGCCTCGTCCTCCTCGCTGCGCGTAAACAGGCTCTGCATGCCAATGCAGATTCCAAGAAACGGCACACCCTGGCGGATACGCCGTAGCAGGGGCTCCCGCAAACCTGAGCCCGCCAATGACCGCATGATCTGCCCATAGTGCCCCACACCCGGCAGAATCAGCTTGTCGGCCGCCTCCAGTTGCGATTCCGTACGCACCATCTCATAGGGACACCCGATGGCCCCCAGCGTGTTTTCCACACTGCGCAGATTCCCCGCGCCATAGTCGAGGATCCCGATCATAAGAGGCCCTTGGTGGACGGAAGCTGGTCCTTCAGCCGGTCATCCATTGAGCAGGCATAGCGCATCGCCCGCGCGAAGCCCTTGAACAATGCCTCCACCTTGTGATGGTTGCTGCGGCCATACATCGTTTTCAAATGGAGGTTTGCCAGTGCATGCACCGTGAAGCCGTGAAAGAAATCCTCAAGCAACTCGCTTTGCAGATCGCCCACCAGCCGCGTGCGCACTTTGTCGTCCTGCACCAGGTAGGGGCGTCCTCCCAAGTCCACTGCAATCACTGCCAGTGTCTCGTCCATCGCCTGCACAAAATAGCCGGCGCGATTGATGCCTTTCCGGTCGCCCAGCGCCTGATTGAACAATTGCCCTAGCACGATGCCGACGTCCTCTACGGTGTGGTGCTGGTCGACATCCAGGTCACCCGTTGCGCGCAGGGCAAGGTCAAAGCCGCCGTGCTTGGTGAACAACTCCAACATGTGATCAAGAAAGCGGACACCTGTCTGGATGTCGTAACTGCCCTGACCCTCAATCACCAGCCTGCCCTGGATTTGCGTCTCGCGCGTTATGCGGTGGATCTCTGCCGATCTCATCAATTTGCTCCTGGCTCTGAATAGATTGCGGGTTCCAGTTCGTTCAGGTCTGCCGCCACCGCCACGGCACCTTCGGCCCATAGAAGGGCGCGCAACTCCTCCACCCGCGGGTTTGCCGGGTCGGCCACTCCCAGGAAACGAACCCCGGCCGCCTTGGCGGACCGCGCATCATCCACCGTATCGCCGATGTAGGTAAGCGCTTGCCCAGGGTACATGGACGCTATGGTTTCCAAGCCCTCCGGATGGGGCTTTTTCTGCGCCACATCCTCATCGCCCAAAAGGGGATGGAACGCCACCATCGGGGCAAAGCGCCGCAGGGTATGCATTGCCTCCGCACGCTCCCTGCCGGTGAATACTGCCAGGTGGAAGCGAAGTTCCAGGTCCTCCAGAAAGCCGCCGCGTGGAATCCATTCTTCCCGCTGGATCAAGCCGTCAAAGTGAGCACCCAGGAAGATCTGCTGGAAATGGTCCACCACGGCGGCGTAGTCCACTTCCAGACCGCGGTCCAGGCACATCCGATGGCTCAGAGCCCAATCGTTGTTCCAGCCACCGGCATTCTTGTAATCCTGAATCTCGCCCGGCTGCACTGGCTTGCCGGTGAAATGCTCTACGGTCTGACGGATGGCCTCCCGGTAGGACGCCGTCACATTCACCAGGACGCCATCCATATCAAACACCACGACGCCGTGCTTCACGCCAACACCTCGCGCATCACGCCAACACCTCGCGCATCACGCCAACACCTCGCGCAGCGCATTCAGGAATCGCGCCATCTGCTCACGGGTGCCAATCGTAACGCGCACCGCGCCGGGAATCTCATGGCTGCGGTCGCGCACCAGAATGCCCTTGGCGCGCATCCCCGCTACAACCTGCTGTGCCCGCTCACCAAACTGCATCAGCAGGAAGTTTCCGTCGCTGGCAAAGTAGGGCACGTGCAGTTTATCCAGTCCCACCTCCGTCAGTTCCCGCGCGGCCAGAACCTCAGTCACATAGCGCGTTACGAAGTCTTGATCCTGCACCGCCACGCGCGCCGCTGCCGCACCCACAGCATTCACGCTGTAGGGCGATTGCCCTTTGCGCAGGAATGCAGCGTTCGTGGGCTGGGTGAACAAGCAGCCCACTCGCAAGCCTGCCAGCCCATACACCTTTGAGAAGGTCCGGGACACAAGCAAATTTGGATACTCGCCCAACAGCGGCAGTGCCGTCACGCCCGAAAACTCAAAATACGCTTCGTCAATCAGCACCATCGCATGCGTGGCCCTGTCAAGGATGCGCTCAATCGCGCTCCGGGTAATGCCTCCCCCGGTTGGATTGTTGGGATTGGCCAGCATCACCAATCGCGTGTTGCGGGAGATCGTCTCCAGCATCTGCTCAAGCGGAAATGCCAGCGTATCGGGGTTGAAGTCCAGCTCATAGATTTCCGCCCCCGCCACCTCCGCATAGAAGCGATACATCGCGTACGAAGGCCGCATCAGCAGGCATTCCTGATTGGCATCGAGGTAGGTATTCACCACTACCTGGATGGCCTCGTCAGTGCCGTTGGTCAGCACCAGCGAATCCTCCGCCACCCCAAAGAACGCGGTCAATTCCGCTCGCGCGGCGGCATACTCCGGATAGCAAGGAAGCTGCCCCGAGGCGAAGCCCTCCTTGAGGAACTCTGTTACCTTTGGCGAGCAGCCTACCGTATTCTCATTAAAGTCCAGCCTTAGCAACTCCGTGCGGCCCCCCGTGGGGGGTCGATACGGTGCCATGCGTTCAACTGCCCTGCGAGGACGAATCGCCGGTCCATTCTTTGTGCCATCAGGCATCGAAGCGTACCTCCGCTGAGCGCGCATGCGCCTCAAGTCCTTCCGCGCGCGCCAGTGTGGTTACCGCTGGCAGAATTCCCCCAAGGCCCTGTTGCGATAACTCCTGTACGGAAATTACCTTGACATAGTCCGCGGCCGAAAGCCCTCCGCGCAACCTCGCCGCACCGTTCGTGGGCAACACATGGTTTGGCCCCGCCGCGTAGTCACCGGCTGCTTCCGGGCTATGTGCTCCTACAAACACGCTGCCGGCGTGCCGGATCTTCTTCAACAACGCCCGCGATGGGATACTCAAGTGCTCCGGAGCGAAGTCGTTGGACAACTCCACGGCTTGGTCCAGCGATTCCACAACCAGAATGGCACTGTTCTTCTGGATAGCCACCCGCGCGACGGCCGCCGTCGGTAGCGTTGTCAATTGCGCTTCAATCTCTATCGCTACTGCTTCGGCCAGCTTGCGCGAAGTGGTCAGCAGAATCGCGCTGGCATCGGTATCGTGCTCTGCCTGGGCCAGCATGTCGGCCGCCAGATAGCGAGGATTCCCGTCGGCCGCAATCAGCAGGATCTCCGTGGGACCCGCCACGAAGTCAATGCCTACTTCGCCCGCCAGCAGCTTCTTTGCGGCAGCCACATAAATGCTGCCCGGCCCCACAATTCGGTCTGCCCGCGGCACAGTCCGGGTTCCAAAGGCAAACGCCGCAATGGCATGCGCCCCGCCCATTTGAAATACATGCGATAGCCCCAGCAGATGCGCCGTGCCGAAAATCTCGTCCACCGCCCTTGGCGTGGCCGCGCACACTGTGGGCACGCCCGCTACCTGGGCAGGAATTGCAGTCATCAGCAGCGTAGAAGGAAGCGGGTAGCGTCCTGACGGGATGTACGCCGCCACCGTGTCCAACGGCCTGATAATCTGCCCCAATTCCACCCCAGGCGATACCGCCTCCTTCCGCTCCACAGGCAATTGCATCTTGGCGTAGGCGCGGATATTCGCGGACGCCGTCTTCACCGCTGCGCGGAAGTTCCGGCTCAACCGCTTGGCTGCGGCCTCCCGTTCACTGGCGGGCACGGCGACGCTCTTGCGCTCCAACCCGTCAAACTGGCGCGCATACTCTACCAGCGCCTTGTCGCCCCGCTTCCTTACATTCTCTAGAATTGGCCGCACCACTGCCTCTGCTTCTTCCAGGCGCGCCGCCTTCCGCCGAAGTAAACGCTTGGCCTGTGAGGCTTCCAGAATGCGAATCATCGCCATACGCTGCGCCTTCCCTTCCCGCGGGCCTTCCCACTCCGTTCTACACAACAATCTTGTTCAGCGGATACTCCACAATCCCCTGTGCGCCTGCTTCCTTCAGCCGGGGGATGATCTGCCTTACGGTTATCTCTTCCACGATTGTATTGATCGCGACCCATGCCTCATCGCTGAGGCTGGAAATGGTGGGCTGTTTGAGTGCCGGCAGCACCTCCAACACCTTCGCCAGGTTGGCGCGCTCCACGTTCATCATCAGCCCCACCTTGCTGAGGGCATTGATGGCACCCTCCAGCAGCAACAGCAAGTCCCGCAGCTTGCGACGCTTCCACTCGTCCTGCCAAGCCGCCGTATTGGCGATGAACTGGGTGTTCGATTCCAGCATCGTCTCCACAATGCGCAGCTTGTTCGCCCGCAGCGACGATCCTGTCTCCGTCACCTCCACAATCGCGTCCGCCAGGTCCGGGGGCTTCACCTCGGTCGCCCCCCAGCTAAATTCCACCTGCGCGGTCACCCCATGCGCGGCCAGCCAACGCTTCGTGGTATTCACCAGCTCAGTGGCCACACGCTTACCCTGCAGATCCTTCACGTTGCGGATCTCTGAGTTTTCCGGGACCGCTAGCACCCAGCGCACATTCCGAAAGCTCTGCTTGGAGTACACCAGATTGCTAAGCACCTCCACCTTTGCATCGTTTTCCTGTACCCAGTCATGCCCGGTGAGTCCGGCATCCAGAATGCCGTTCTCGACATAGCGCGCCATTTCCTGCGCCCGAATCAGCATGCACTGGATCTCGGTGTCATCAATGCCTGGATAGTAGCTCCGCGAATTCACGGTGATATTGAAGCCCGCCCGACGGAACAGATCCACCGTCGCATCCTGCAGACTGCCTTTGGGGATTCCCAACTTCAGTACGCTCACTTTTTGCCTCCGTACACCGCTGATTCGTCGTACACCTTCGTGTCCACTACCTGCCACTCGGTGCCTTCCAGCTTGCGGAAGAAGCAGCTCTCGTAGCCCTCGTGGCAGACCCCAGGGCCATGCGCCACCACCTTTAGCACCACACTGTCCACATCGCAATCGGTGTAGATTTCCTTCACTTCCAGCCGGTGCCCAGAGGTCTCCCCCTTCATCCATAGCTTATTGCGCGTACGGCTAAAGAAGGTCGCGTAACCCGTCTCCACTGTCTTCCGCCACGCTTCCTCGTTCATGAAGCCCACCATCAGAACACGCCCGCTGGCAACGTCCTGGATGATGGCTGGCACTAGCCCGTCCAGCTTTGCAAAGTCGAGTTTCATCGCTTCTCCAAATGCTCCGGTCTTGCACCGGACTCACAAAGAAAAAGCCCGCCTTGTTCAGGCGGGCCGTTGTTTACAAATCAGAGTCCTGATCTAGACACACGCCCGCTCACTCCAAATCCCATGATGATGGTGTCGCGCGCGGCTTAGTTCCAGGGTGAACATGAACCTAAAGAATAGCAAAATCCCGGTCGCGGTGGGCTGAAGGCCACAACTTCTGCCGCCGTTCCCACCAGAAACACTGAATGCGTCGAGCACGCGGCGCACACCCAGGGGCGCCTCGCTCAATTGTCTTGGGACGTCACGCCAAGAGAGGTTTTCCCCTGGGGCGTCACGCGTATGCTGTTGATGGCGAGGCTGCTGTGCCCGCAACTCTCCCTCGCTGCTGACGCCACCAGGATAAGCTGCATCCCCGGCATCCACGCAGGCAACAGCAGGTTCACCCGCTCAACCTTCATCTTCCCCGCTTGCTGGCCCGTCACGCCCGGCCCTGCCAAAGGCGCGCTGGACAACGTCTGCCGGCCTTGGCGATCCCGAATCTCCCACGTCAAAGGCGTCCCGCAGCTCCGTTCCCTCCTGTCCGCCTGCGATGCCCACACGGTCTCGATGGCAATGGATGCCGCCTCGCCTGCCGGAGGAAGCGGGCGAGCCAGCAGAATGTATTCTGCCTCCTCACTCCCTGAAACGGTGAATCGCACCCCGCCGCCTTCCATTGGACGCGTCATTGCGCCTTCCCGCTGAATGGCTGACCAATCAAAGCTGCGCGGTAGCAACGGGAAGCGCAACAAAGGATTGTAGTTCCAGACAGGATCTTCGGTATCGTTCGCCTGTTTTGCCGGCAACCCGGACGACTCACGCGGATCGCATCCAGGTGTTGGATCAACCAGCATCTGCCGCCACAGAATGGCAGCCTCCGTGTATCCCTCGCCCAGCGTGATCGCGCCAGCGGTTACCCTCAGGGCCAGCTGTCTGCAGGCGAAGCGGTGATCCCGCAGTGACGGTTCGACTCGCGCGATGCCACCCAGCAATCCTGCAGCTTCGGACGGCCGGACCCTGGCGAGGTATTCGAGGAACGTGGATACTTGGGCCGAACGCCCGTGCTGTTGCAGCAAGGCCAACAGCGCGTCCGCCTGCCAGCCCGCGGCAAGTAGCACCTCGAAGTGGCTGGATGCGCCCACGGGTGCCACCCTCAGCAAATCCGCCACATTGCCGGACGGCGATGGACGCCACTCCCCACCTTGCCGGCGCTGAAGGCCATGATGGAATTGCCACTCCGCCCACTGCACCGCAAAGCTCCGGTCCCGCTCACGCGCATACCGTAGCCACTCGCCCGCCAGCTCTTCGTTGCCTGCAAAGGATGCAATCTGCCCAAGCCAAAGGGCAGCCTGGGTCTGTCGCGTGTTGGCCTGCAAGGCGAGGAGCAACGGATCTACACACGCCAGGATCTGAGGCGCACTCACCATGCAGCCGGACGCCACCGCCAGTAGTCCCCGTGGGTCCTTGAGCCGCAGTCTCCGCGGTACTGCAACCTCACTGGGCCTTGGCAGGATAATGGATTCGGTCGGCATGGCGCCCGCTGCCCACGATGTGACCGCCACTTGCGACGCACCCGCCAAGCCTGCCGCTTTCCCCGAAGGCCACCCGCACTCCCCCACAAACCAAGCGGAAATCACCATCGAACCCACCACGAGCACAGCAACGCCGATACGTGTGATCACGTAGTGGGCCGTGCTGTTTGCCGTGCGGGATCCGCCTGTTCGATTCACCATCGTCACGCCGGTGATTTTTGATATCGGTGAAAACGCCGCCTGCCAATAGATCTCTGCGGACACTGCCCTCGGACGCCACTCAACACCCAGTTCCCTCTCTTGTTCCCGCCACGATTCTGCCGACTGCCCGCCTCAGCTAGTCCTAATGCGACTCCGAAACATTCCTCACTCCCTGTAATGTTTCCTCCCAGAACTCCGATGGAACTCATGCAACCGGAGTCGGCTGCCCTAATCCCAACGCACGATGTCCGGCCCTACACGATGCCGGCCAGCGTTTCCAGGGCCACGCGAGGTTCCGGTGCAGCGAGGAGAACGTACCCATGAATCTGCTCCCATCGCTGATCACGAGACAAAGGCCGTCTCCCTATGCGAAGCGGAAATCCACCTTAGGTGCGACCCTGCGCCTGGCTTCCCTGCTCTGGGCACTGATGACCGTGGCTCCCATTGGCGCCAGCCAGAGCGTCAACAACCACGACGTGCGACCCCAGCAGCGCGTGGGCGCCAACGACCTTATCGCGGTCGCCATCTACCAAGCCGATGAACTTTCCCTACAAGTACGCATCGCCGAGGACGGCGGATTGCGTCTGCCGATGCTCCCGGCGACGCTCCCCGCCACCGGTCTGTTCCCGGTCGACCTGGAGAAGGTCATTGCCGCCGCCTACGTAAAGGAAGGCATCCTGGTTAATCCAGTGGTGACCGTCTCAGTGCTGGAATATGCCAGCAAGCCGGTCAGCGTCATCGGCGCGGTGAAACAGCCCGTTACTTTTCATGCGGATCAACCAGTCACACTGCTTGAGGCCATTACCCGCGCGGGTGGCTTCTCAGACGATGCCGGATCGTACCTTCTGCTGAGCGTCAAAACCGACAACCCGGAAGACGGGGCGGTGCTAACGGAACGCATCCTCATCAGTGACCTCCTGGAATCCGGTTCCGCCACCGCTGGTGTGCGCTTACGTGGCGGCGAAGAGATCCGCGTACCCGAAGCGGGCAAGATCTATGTGGTAGGCAATGTGAAGAAACCGGGCAGCTTCCGGATTCCCAACGACCACGAAACCACGGTGCTGAAGGCACTCGCGATGAGCGAAGGACTGCTGCCGAACGCCATGAAGGAGGCCTATATCTACCGCAAGGCGCACGATGGCAGCAAGGCCGAAGTCCCCATCAACCTGAAGGATCTCTTGGCACGGAAGACTGCGGACATTTCGCTGTTACGGGATGACGTGCTGTACATCCCGGAAAGCGGCAAACGCAAGGCCACCATGGGGGCCATGGAAAAGGCCCTGGCTTTTGGATCGGCCACGATTTCCGGGATGCTGATATGGGGCGTTGCCCGCTAAGGGCAGGATCGTTGCTCAATGTGCGGCGGTGGCCCATGCGGTGTTGGCCAGACTACCATGCGGTGTTGGCCAGACTACCATGCGGTGTTGGCCAGACTACCATGCGGTGT
>DAISIM010000063.1:0-9235 GCA_036821995.1 Bryobacteraceae bacterium | reverse complement strand
CCATGCGGTGTTGGCCAGACTACCATGCGGTGTTGGCCAGACTACCATGCGGTGTTGGCCAGACTACATGGTCATGATGCAAGGGGCGCAACTGCTTGCCTTAGCGCATTCGCTAGCGGACAGAAATCGAGAGGTGAATCTTGCAGCCGGAACAACCTAGTCACGAAAGCTACGCACTCGTTGCGCGAGGTGCGCAACCGGGCGCCATCAGCAGGGGATGGACAGGGGCTGGTTGTGGCCCCGGCCAAGCCCTTTCCCATCTCGGGAATCCATACGGCAGTGCCCCGCGACCATCTGGCGAGGACACTGTCCCCTTGTCCCAGTACTTCGCCGCTTTGATGCGCAACAAATGGCGCATCCTGTTGTTCACCGCACTCTGCGGGATCCTTGCCCTGACGCTCTCTCTGCGCCTTACGCCGCTCTATGAGTCCACCGCCGTCATCGATATTGATCGCAACGGGGAGGTGGACGGCGTGGGCGGCGACGCAAGTACTAGTTCGCCAGCGAATACGGAACAGTTCATCTCCACCCAGATGCGGCTGGTACAAAGCGACGCCGTCCTTCGGCCTGTTGCGGAGCGTTACCAACTTCCGCTGGAGATTCAGAACACGTGGTTCGCTCCGGCGCGAGAGAATGACGAGGCCGCGCGCAGCATGGCTCCCGCCCGGCTGAAGCGCCTGAAGGTCACCCATCCTCCACAGACTTTCCTCATCTACATTCAGTACCGTTCCCCGGATCCCCAGCTGGCCGCGAAGGTCGCCAACGAGATCGCACAGTCCTATATCGATCACGTCTTCCGGATTCGCTATGAAAGTTCCCAAACCCTATCCGCCTTCATGGAACGGCAGCTCGAAGAATTGCGCACCAAGATGGAGAGTTCAAACGCAGCGCTCGCCGCGTTTGAGCGAGAGCTGAACATGATTGATCCGGAGGAGCGCACGTCCATCATCTCTTCGCGCCTGCTGCAGTTGAACACCGAATACACGCTGGCCCAGGCCGAGCGAGTGAAGCGCGAAGCGGCCTTTCGCGCCCTCAGTCAGGGTTCGATGGAGGCGGCGACCATGTCGCTCCATGGCCAGCAGTTGCAGGAACTTCAGAAGCGTCAGCAGGACCTGTTGGAGTCCTTTGCGAAGGTGAAGCAGCATTACGGACCTAATCATCCGGCTTATGGTGCAGCCAAGGCTGAACTCGACCAAGTTACCGGCGCGCTGGAAAGGAGCACGGCCAGCGTCCAGCGGCAGATCGGGCTGGGCTTTGAGGAATCCGTTCAGCGCGAAAGCCTGCTCGACAAGGAGCTGCGAAACACGAAGGCGGAGTTTGACCGCTTGAACGCGAGTTCCTTCCAGTACAAGACCCTCAAGCGAGAGGCGGATGCGGACCGCAAGCTCTATGAGGAACTGGTGGCAAAAACCAAGCAGGCCACGATCAATGCGGGCTTTCCCAACAGCGCCATCCGGATTGCAGACTTCGCCAGGCCCGGCTACGCTCCTGTGAGCCCCAACATCCAAGTAAACGTGCTGCTGGCGGTTGTGTTTGGCTTCATGTTGGCGATTGGAGTGGCATTGCTGGCGGATTCCCTGGACTCCACGGTGCGAGATCCTGAGATGGTATCGGCGGTCCTCGGCAGTGACGTCCTGGGGATGTTGCCCAAGGTGCGCGGAGCGGCTGGCACGCTGGTTCCGGCCATGCTGCGCGAGTCTGGAACGCCATCGGCGCCCGCACAATCTCGCGCGTTGGTGCGGGTAGCAGACGCCCAGCAGCGGCCAGCGCTCAGCTATCTGGAGTCCGTGAAGACGCTGCATGCCTCCCTCATGCTCGCCGATGTCGAGCAGCGGGTACGCTCCATCATGGTCACCAGTGCCGCTCCCGCCGAGGGCAAGAGTACGGTGGCCACCGCCATAGCCATTAGCCATGCCGCTAAGGGCAAGCGGGTGCTGCTGATCGACGGGGACTTGCGCCGCCCGAGCATTGCCGACAAACTGGGCATCAGCAGCCGGCAGGGTCTGGTGGATGTCTGCCTACGTGGCGCCGCCTGGCGGGAAATGGTACAGCCAATGGCGGATCTGCCCGCGCTCCACGTACTCCCCACTGGCGCATGTAACCGTCGAGCAATCGATCCCTTTGCCACCGTGCTCGGGGACCTGCTGGCCGAAGCGACAGTTGATTACGATCTGGTGATTGTGGATTCTCCGCCATTGCTGGGTTTCCCTGAACCGTTGCACGTCGCATCGCTAGTGGATGGCGTGCTGCTGGTGGCGCTATCGGGAAGCACGAACCGAAAAGCTTTGCAAATGGCCATTGGGCAGCTGCGCCGGATTGGCGCGCAGACACTTGGTGTGGTTTTGAACGGGGCTACCCGAGACAACCATGGCGCCTACTACTACCACCACTATTCCTCACATTACGCCCATGTTGGCGGCGAGGTTGGCGTGGAATCCCATGAAGCGGACGCCGAAGCGAAGCTGGCTTCCTGAAATGCGTATGGGAGGAATCCAACCTAAGTCTGGCGGCGACTCGCACTGGAGGCATCTGGCGGCAGGCACGATGGCTGGAGCCGCGGGCCAGTGGCTGATGTTATGGTTGCTGGCCCGCACGGCGGAGCCCGAGCTGGTTGGCCTCTATGGATTGGCTCTGGCATGGATCACACCGGTGTTTGCGTTCTGCGCACTACAGTTACGGCCGCTGCTGGCGACCGAAACACGCATCGAGGAACGCCTTGCGGCATTCCAACGGATGCGCTGGCTGGGACTCGCCACCAGCGCTCTGGCGGCCCTGGGCGTTGCCGCTTGGGGTGCGCAACAGAATCACTTTGCGGGAGTGATTATCGGAGTTGCGTTGCTGCGCGGCGCTGAGATGTTGAGCGATTTCACGTATGGCCTGCGTACCCAGCGTGGCGAGTTGCGCGCGGTCGGCAGATCGCAGTTGTTGCGCTCCATCGTGATGGTGGATGTCTTTGGGATTCTGTGGATTGTTGGCGGCAGTCTGCCAGCGGCCTTACTTGCCAGCGGATGCGCAGCCGTGGCCGTCGCACTCTGGCTGGATCGGGAGGGCCTTACGACCACCACCCATCTTGGAAAGCCCGGTTTCTGGCAGCTGCCGGTTGATGACCTGCATTCCAGAGCGATCCTTCGCGTGGCGCTTCCCCTGGCGGCAGTTATGTTTCTGAACCAGGCAATTGTGGCCGCACCGCGCATTCTGATGGGCTGGTGGCTTAATCTCGAGGCTCTCGCCAGGATGAGCTGCCTGATGAGCCTTCTGGTATTGCCCGGCATGCTGGCGTCATCCTATGCTGCCGGCCTTTCCCGACGCTTTGTCATCGCTGCTGATGAAGGTTCGATTGCCGTGTGGTTACTGGCGCGGCAAGCCGCCGGCTGCGTCCTGTGTGCGTCACTGCCTGCGGCGGCGCTATTGATTGCGGTTGGCGGAGTCATCATGAAGCAACTATTCGGCAGTGCCTACCAGGTGGATCGCCTCACCTTGGGGGGGGCTGCGCTGTTTGGCGTCACCTGGGCCGTGGCCAGTGTCTTCGGTACGGCGGCTACGGCTGCCCGTCAGGTGCTGCCGCAAGCGGTCGCTTTCGCGTTGGCGCTAGTCACCTGCGTCTCTGTGGCCGCTTTACTGATACCGCAAATGGGTCTTGCCGGCGCCACCCTCAGCCTGGGCGCTGCGGGCCTGGTTTTGGTGATGGTGTACCTCATCCGTTTTCAACAGGACATTGCAGGGGAGACATCGCACCCAGGCCAGCGCAAGCCCTATGTGTCCGCGGAAGAAAGGACCGCCGATGCCTAAGCCGTTATCCTCAACGCAGCCCCGCGTTCTCCACGTGACTTCCGCGCTCGACCCCGGCGGAATCGAAACCTGGCTTCTGCGCCTGGTGGAGAACTGCCAGGACACCAGCCTGGTGAGTGCCATCCTCGTTCTTGGCGAGCATGACGGGCTACTGGCCCCGAAGTTCCATCGTTACGGAGTGCAACTGATGCGCATTCCGTCCGTTGGGAACTGGTTGGAATTCGTACGGCGTACTGCCCGCATGATGACCGACACTGGCCCTTGGGACGCGGTTCACAGCCATGTCCATCGCCGGAGTGCTCTCGTGCAACTGGCTGCTGTTCGGGCAGGCATTCCCTTGCGCGTAACGCACAGCCATAACGCGTACGGCCAGGACGACTCGTACGCATGGTGGTTCCGCGGCGCTGGCCGCTGGCTTGCAAGTACCGCAATCAACACCCTTAGCCATCAGCGCCTCGCTTGTAGTTTGCAGGCTGCACGCTCCCTCTTCGGAGCCGTTCCTGTGCAGCGCGGAGAGATAGTCCACATTCCTTACGGACTTGACGAGCAGGCATTCCTGGCAGCGTCGGCGCTGCCACCGAATCTTGGAACCGCTGCACTGCGTCAACAGCTTGGCATCCCCCCCGGAGCCACAGTGGTGGGTCACATCGGCCGCTTCATGCCGCAGAAGAACCATCAGTATCTTCTCCAGACGGCCGCTGGTGCGTTGAAATACCGGTCCAATCTGCACTTTCTGCTGATTGGCGATGGCCCGATGCGCAACCAGATGCAGGCGCTCGCACAACACCTTGGGATCGCCCGGCATGTCACCTTTACCGGCCACCGTCTCGACGTAGCTCAACTGCTGCGGCACGCTATGGATTGCTTCTTCTTCCCCTCCCTCTGGGAAGGGCTGGGCATCGTCCTGCTGGAAGCACAAGTCGCGGGCTTACCGTGTCTGCTTTCAGATCGGATTCCCCCTGAGGCCAATGTGTTCCCGGCGCGAAACCGGCAACTTTCTGTGGACCTACCTCCCGAACACGCCGCGCGGCAACTCGTGCAGTTTATAGAGTCCCGGGAAGCCTTGACGCCTCGACCTAGGCCCACCTTGCCCAGTGGCTATCAGATTCGCCATAACGCTTCTCTGCTGGAAGCCGTTTACCGGAACCCCCGGCTTGGCAGGTCATGGCGTGGAAGGGAAGGTCACCATGAACAGCCCGCTTGAGCCGCTGCTCATGCTGTTGCTGGTAATTGGACACGCTCCGCTTTTGTGGCGTATCCTCGGGAAGTTCCGCGCCGGCCTCCTTCCGCCCACCTGGCAGTTCGGTGCGTTGGGCATCATCATCTTCTATGACCTTGGCCTTCTGCTCCAGATGGCCGGAATGCCCTATCAGAGCATGGTGTTCCCTCACCTCGAACACGCCACCGAAACCGAGCTCACCTTGCTGGTGCTTGTGGTGCTGGCCTCTCCTTATCTCCTGGGCGCTGGGTCGTTTCTTGTGCGTTGCGAGAGCCTTCTCTCAGCCCGCGAACATCTCGTTCCCTTCGCGCCGCGAACTCAACTCCTGTTTGTATTGCTGCTCGTGCCTCCCTCACTCGCATTGGCCGCATTCGGAATTAACGCTGTTTGGGGTGCCGCCTCCATCGCCTCCATTAAGCTGGATTGGCTGGCCATGCTCGGGAGCGCTTACATCGTCTTCCTGCTGCCCATGTTCGCTGTCGCATTCCTCGTTCGTACGCGATACAGCAGAACCCCTATGGGGCGCCTTCTGGTGCTGCTACTGGTGGCCTGCTCCGCGGCCGCCACTCTCTTTCTGGGCCAGCGCACCATGACTCTGCTGCCCATTCTGATTCTGTTTCTGTTCTACTTCCGCTTCCGGTTTCGCTACGTGTTGGCCGGCGGAATCATCATCGTTAGTTTTGCGGCCGGAATGATGTTGTTCTATAAGGGCTATGCCGTCCGCCAGGATTTATCGTTCACTGAGCGGGTACAGAAGGTCATCAACGACGATCTTACCCGAGGCAATGTCCTGCTGCGCGCTCTCCAGGAATCGGAAATGGTGGGCACCCGTGTCCTGCCGTTGTCCGGACAGGGCTACTGGTACGCCGCTACCTTGTTTGTCCCTCGGCGCATCCTCCCTCAGAAGGGCTACTCCACGACTGCCTACTTCACAGGCGGGGCCATCGGTCAGGATGTCGAATTCCTGGATTGGGGCCTCGGTGTCGGCTTCCTTGAGCAGATTTGTCTGAACTTTGGCTGGCTGGCGCTCATGCCGGGGACCTTCCTCTATGGCTTTGCTCTTGGGTTGCTGGACTTGCTACGACTGTGGCGGCCGGGCACCGTCGCCCCTGTCTCTCTCGGTGCAGCGTGGATGTCTGGATACGACCTCGCTTCGGTCGTGCTCTACTTCGGGTCAATGCTCCTGTTTGCGCTTCTGATGGAAACGTTGTGTGGCCGTAAAGTCACTCGCAATCCCGGGCATTCCGCTCGGCTATCCCCCTCTCTTCCTACGCATGAGATTGCTTGGACCAGGTGAAACAAGATGACCAAAACTACTGCCTCCAATCCGCTTGTCACTATCGGAATACCGTGCTATCAATGCGCTTCCCATCTCCCTGCCCTCATGCGCTCCATCCAAGCGCAGACTTATTCCAACTGGGACATTGTCGCCATCGATGACGGCTCAACCGATGGCACGCGAGAGTTGCTCAAGCAGTGGGAGAGTCCCCGTGTTCGTGTGGTCCTCGACGAGACCAATCGAGGTCTCAGCTATCGACTGAACCAGATTGCCGAGCTCGCCCAGGGCAGCCTGCTTGCCCGGACCGACGCCGACGACCTCATGATGCCCTCCCGCCTCCAGCGTCAGGTGAATGCCTTCCTCCAAGATCCGTCGCTCGACGTCGTCAGCAGCGGATGCTACGTGGTGGATGACCGCAATCAACTCCGCGGATTGCGCTCTATCCCTGACCTCGCACGCTCTGCTGCGGAAGTCATGCTCCGCAATGGCCCCTCCCACCCAACCGTGATGACAACCACATCATGGGCACGCACCAACCAATATCGTGGGCAGTGGCGCAGGGGTGAGGATCTCGATCTCTGGATCCGTACGATTGAGCACAGCCATCTCCGTTACTTGCCCGAACCGCTCCACGTCATTCGCGAGGACCCGCGCTTTGACTACGCCAAGTACCTTCGTACCCTGCGCGACCACCAAGAGGTGGTTCGTACGCACCTCCGTGGCCGCAGCCGACCCGCTCTTCGCCTTGCGGTAGAACTGCGTCTACTTGTCCGCATGGTTAGCTATCAGATAGGACACCGTGTTGGCGCTTCCAGCGCCATGGCCGCCCGGCGCAACCTGCCTCTTCCTTGCCACGCGGCGCAGGAGGTCCAGCAGATCCTCGCTACCTTATGCGCACCCGGGCCTCAGGCGCATCCAGCCCAATAGCGCTCCGCTGCCCTTTCTTCCTGTCGTCACCATAGCCGCTTACCGGAGCGACTCCACGGCACGGATGCGTTTTCCCTCGGAATAGGGCATCCTGGAGAGCAGTCCGTGCGCTTCAATGCAACCTGAAAGCAAAGTGACGCCTGCGGCTTCGCCGGAAGCGGGTTGTTCTCCCCCGGTCGTCAGCGCCTGCCCTGTGTGCGGCGGGAGCCGCGCGCAGTTGCTTGCATCCAGAAGCCGCGACGGACAGCCGATGCAAACCGTGCTTTGCCTGGATTGCGGCGTCGCCCGCACGAATCCCCTTCCCACGCAGGAGGAGCTCGCGAGCTTTTACGAAGCCGCATACCGCGAGGCGTACAAGGGGGTCGTTACACCCCGCAAGAGGCACGTACTGAGGGCGGCACGGCTGGCGTGCACGCGGCTTGCCGTCCTCCTGCCGCATCTCCAATCCGGCAGCCGCCTACTCGATCTTGGGGCTGGCGGCGGCGAGTTTGTTGCCCTTGCTCGCGCGGCAGGCCTCGCCGCTGAAGGTATAGAGCCTCACGCCGGTTACGCGGGTCACGCCATGCAAGTCCTCGGCCTGCCGGTCCGTCAGGGTGTCTGGCAAACTGCCGCAATTTCCCCGGGAAGCTTCCACGCAGTGACCCTCTTCCATGTCCTTGAGCATCTGCCTGATCCGGTCGCTTGCTTGCGCGCGGCCTACGAGTGGCTTAAGCCAGAGGGTCTGCTGCTGGTAGAGGTGCCTAATCTGGTCGCACCCCTCGGAACGCGTTCCAGGCGTTTCCACCGTGCGCATCTTGTACACTTTACCCAGCTGACGCTTGCCCACACCGCCCGATTAGCTGGATTCCGGATCCTTTGGGCCAAGGCCCCCGGCGATGGTGGAAATGCAATCGTGCTGGCTCAACGCCCCTCAGATCCAGTGCTCTCCCAGAACGACTGCTCTATCTTCGCCCTCCAGTCGGCTGCATCCAGCCACCCGCCCTGTGAAGCGGCCCACCAGATCCAGATCTTCGAAGCAGCGCCAGCCATTTCCCTGGCCTCAATGCCGGCCCATTTCCGCCGGCTCCTGCGCCGCTGGGGCTCTTTACTGGAAGAGCAATCGACTATCCGCCGCTATCCTGACGCCAGCGCGATTCTGAAAGCGTTCATTCCCTTCGCTCCGCTGGCGCCTACCGCCACGGAATGCCACTCGAAGCAACAAGATCAGTGAAGCTGCTGTCCCTTCGCGAAATGCGCGGCGACCGTGCCACTTCAGCGAAGTTGTCCTGGGTCCCTACGCAACCTGGAACGGAAACCCACTCGGAGGTTGCGCAGATGAATTCCGTGTTGGGTCACTGCCTACTTCGTTGTGCGTGTTGGCGCGAAGATCCTTACTGCCCAACCATCCATGCAGGTGCTACTCAATAGCCACCAGTGAACCGCTCCCCGTCTGTCCTCCCGCTTCCGTAAGCAAACTCAATTACAGATCGCGTCCCATGCGGCAATTCCAACGGATTCAGAACCGGAATTCCGGTAGAATGGGGACGAAGGAGATTTCCAACGTGCGTGAAGATTCTGGTGTTGGCGTAATTTGGTTTCTGGCTGGGATGACGATTGGCGCGGGCGCCGCGCTACTGTTCGCCCCCCAATCCGGCAGAGCCACCCGGCGCATGCTCGTCCGCCGTTCCCGCCAGGGCAAGACGGCCCTCGTCGAAAAGGGCCGCGACATGATGGACTACGGCCGTTCCCTATACGACCGTGGCCGCGAGCTGGTGGACGAAGCCTCTGACCTTGTAGAGAAGGGCCGCGATCTCGCCAAAGGCAGCGACTAAACATTCCGGGCCCTGGCGTACGAACCTCGGTTCTATGCCAGGGACTCCCTCTTCTTCCAGGCTTCGCTGCAATCCCCCGTTCCCCCGTCCGGGTTCGGTATCGGCTTCCTCCTCACAGGCAATCCCTGTTTGGCGTAGCCCCGGCCTTTCCCCATTCCCATTCCTAACCGTCCGTTGAGAGGTCCCATGAGCAACCCGCTCCCCCTTCCC
>DAISIM010000062.1:0-20113 GCA_036821995.1 Bryobacteraceae bacterium | reverse complement strand
GATAAATGGTCGGGGCGAGAGGATTCGAACCTCCGGCCTCCTGGTCCCGAACCAGGCGCTCTACCAGGCTGAGCCACGCCCCGACTTGAGGAAGGCTGCCAATCTTCTAACTTACCATGGGAGCGGATGCTCGCGCGGAGACATGTTCCGTCCGGGTGCGTGTGTCCCGGGGATACACGATGCTGTCGTCACCGTGTCCTATAGCGTCCATATCGGCATCTCGCTGCTGTTTGCAACGACGGCGCGTGAGATGGAACCAATTGCAGTTGCCGCCTGCTACGCGACTCCATAGACACCTATCGCAGAAGGACGAACTCGAATTGGGCGGGATCCTTGCCACACTCTAGCAACTGGCGTCGGCATTCGGAGGCGCTAGAGGCGAGGGCTTCAATACGCCGAAGTGCAAGGTTCTCCGGGGTGTAGCGTTCCAGGGCAGCCCAATGGCCGGAAACCTCCTGCCGCTCGCGGAGGCTGAACTCGTCCGGGTTACGCATCAGGAATCGATCCATCGCCGTGCTCATCACGCCTACTCAGATGCGCAGCGCGAGCAAAACGAAGCGGACGAGTTGACTTGTTGCGAGGTCAACCGCGACGGAGGGAGTTCGTTTCTACCAAAAACGGGCGTAGACTGCCACCTTAGACTGGCGTAGACTCATGGGGTGATGTTCGCCTGCGACGGTGGCGTTGACAGGTTGGCGTCACGCAAGGGGCCATCCCCAGCAGGCCCAAGGGATGCCACGGCATGCCAAAGTCCTATTCCATCTACCAGTGAGGCAACTATGACTGACCTGCTCCAAGCCATTCTCCAGGCCCAGGGAGGCAATGCTCCCAAGAATCTTGCCCAAAAGTTCGGCGTATCGGACTCCCAGGCTACTTCCGCTGTAAGCGCCCTGCTGCCCGCGTTGCTATCCGGGCTTCAGCAGAATGTCCAACAACCGAGTGGGTTTGAGGGGCTGCTGGGCGCGCTTTCTGATGGCCATCACCAGCGTTATGTGGAAGAAGATGATGTGGTGTTCCAGGAGGACACGGTGCGGGAGGGCAATGGGATTCTTGGCCACCTTCTGGGCAGCAAGGACGTCAGCCGCCAGGTTGCCAGTCGCGCCTCCGCGCAGACGGGCGTGGGAGAGGATGTGCTGAAGAAGATGCTTCCCGTGGTGGCAACGATGTTGATGGGCTCGCTCAGCAAGCAGACGCAGGGGGGGCGCTCCATGGCGGCGGCCAGTGGCGGTGGGGGTGCCCAAGGATTACTTGGCATGCTTACCCCGCTGCTCGACCAGAACAACGACGGAAGCGTCGTGGACGATGTCTTTCGCATTGCCAGTGGCTTCTTGAAGCGGTAGCTTGCAAGACAATCGCGGGGAAGGCAGCATGCGCCTGCCTTCCCCATTGCCCGTCGGCTGCTGTCGCGCCGGGCGACTTCCTGATGCTTCCCTCACTCGACTAATCCCCGGTTCGATGGCCTGCTCCGGGCCGCCTCACCCGATCCTAAATCACCTCAATCTGCTCCCGCTTCGGCGGTGTACAGAATTTCTGCATTCCTTGCAAAATTCTTGCGACTTCCTACATAATAATGCAATCGCATTATTATGCAAACCGGCTCCGTCAAGTCTAAGCGTGAAGTGATTGCCCAAGTGTTAGTGTGCCTGGGCTGCTGCTGCGGCAACACCGCCAAGGGAAATCCGCCGGTGCCCACCGATTGGCTGAAGGCGCAGTGGAAAGAGCGCAAGCTGCTGAAGACAGTGCACTTGAGCGTCAGTGGGTGTTTGGGTCCTTGCGATGTGAAGAACGTGGTGCTGATTCTCACGCCGCGCGAGTCCATCTGGCTGGGCGGGTTGGACGAACAGGCCGACTATGAAGCGCTACTGCAGTGGGCCACCCTTTGTGTGAAAGAGGAACGGCTGTTCCCCTTGCCCTCGCGTTTGGAATGGCGGCAGTTTAACCCCTTGCAGGCCAAGCGCAAGGATGACGTGCGCTGCTTGGCCGCAGCCAGTTAGGCGCTGTTCGGGGGGCGGAAGGGCAAGGGCATGGATTTGTTTGGCTCCAAGGATGATGCGGCGGAGCAGGCGCGCCGGTTGGCCGTCACGCGGCTGAAGGCGACGGTGCGCCAGATGCTGCAACTGAGTGAGGTCGACACGGTGATGGTAACCGAGCTGGCCTGCCATGAGCCGGACTGTCCGCCGCGTGAGACTGTGATTGCGGTGCTGGCTGACGGTAAGCCGACACAGCAATGGAAGTTTCATCAGGCGGCGGCAGATTTGGATGAGGTGCATCTGCTGGCTGCGTTGCTGGGGTAGCGCACGAGTGGCTTGAACGCGCCAACCGCGCCAGCACGTGCTGGCTGAGCTGGATGAAGGAGGAAATGGATGGCAACGGCAATGGACGAAATCGCAATGGACAAGCACAACGGCAGGGTGCCCGTCACCGTGCTGACCGGGTTTCTGGGATCCGGCAAGACCACACTGCTGAACCGGATTCTGTCTGAGCAGCATGGCAAGCGGATCGCCGTGATCGAGAACGAGTTTGGCGAGATCGGCGTGGACCAGGAACTGGTGATCGGCGCGGAAGAAGAGCTGTTCGAGATGAACAACGGCTGCATCTGCTGCACGGTGCGTGGCGACTTGATCCGCATCCTAGGCACGCTGATGAAGCGGCGCGAGAAGTTCGACTACATCCTGATTGAGACGACGGGACTCGCTGACCCCGGGCCCGTGGCGCAGACCTTCTTCGTGGACGACGAGATGCGCGACAAGCTACACCTGGATGGCATTGTGACGCTGGTGGACGCGCGGCATGTGTTGCTGCACCTGGATGACAGCAGCGAGGCGCAGGAGCAGATCGCGTTCGCTGACGTGATTATCCTGAACAAAACCGATCTGGTGAGCGCAGACGAACTGAACGCCTTAGAAGCGCGCATTCACCGCATGAACGCCAACGCCAAGATTCTGCGGTCCCAGCAGGCTGACGTCCCGATTCCAGAGATTCTGGACCAAGGAGGCTTTGACCTTGACCGCGCACTGGAGATCGACGAGAAGTTCCTGGAGCCTGAGTATCCCTTCGAGTGGGGCGGGGCTTTTCACCTTGAGGCTGGTGACTATCGGGCCGTCCTGCAGGCGGGGCCAGATCCGGAGATGGGCGCCTTTGTGGTTCCGGTGTACTCGCGCGGGGAAGACGCATTGAAGGCTGCTGAAATGGCGGCTGTGCTTGCGTTCTCAGGCGAGGAGCAGACTGTGGAGCCGGGGGGCGGGATCGCAATCGGTGACCACCTGCAGCAACTGCAGTTGGAGGGCGACGGTCCTTTCGAATTCCTGCTGCGGATTCCCAAGTCTGGCGTGTATGTGATGTTCACTCAGCATCATCCAGACGAGTTTAAGATGCAACTGCATGGGGCGGCTGGACCGCTGGAAGCGGAAGCCTCGCGCGCCTTCAAACCGGACCATGAACACGATGAAGAGGTGACCAGCGTGGGCCTGGTGACCGATGGCGATATGGACCCGCGCCGCTTCAACGAGTGGATGCAGACGCTGCTGATGGAAAAGGGCACCGACATCTTCCGCATGAAGGGCTTCGTGGCCATCAAAGGTAAGCCGGAGCGCTTCCTCTTCCAAGGCGTACACATGTTGTTCGACGGCAAGCCAGACCGGCCTTGGAACGGCGATGAGCGCAAGTCGCAGATCGTCCTGATTGGCCGCAATCTGAATCGGGATGAGCTTACTGAGGGTTTTCTGGCATGCCGCTCCTGAAGAAGCGGGGAGCGGTAGGCGATGCCTTCCAGAACGTCTGGCATGTTCGGGTGCCTGACTATGTGGTGGCACTGGAGGCGCATCCAGGCAGCGGCTCTTGCTTTGCTCTCACTGGGGGCGGCGAACTGGTGTGTCTGGGGTTAGCCGACGGCGCGGTGCGTTGGTTACAGGATGCGCATCCGGTGGGGGCCAATCACCTGGCCGTGATGGAAAATGGCGAGGTGGTGGCAACCGGCGGACAGGATAACACTCTGCGCACCTGGCGGGTTGCAGATGGTGAGGCAATCGGTTCACTGAGGACTGGCACTGGCTGGCCCGAGCGCATCCTTGCAGCGCGGGGAGCCTCGCGATTTTTCGTGGGAGCTGGCAAACGTCTGCTGGCAGTAAACGCATCGGCGGAGCTGGAAAGCGAGGTTGGGCTGCATCAGGCGTCTATCGCCGACATGGTGTGGCATCCATTCAAGGCGCAGTTCCTCACGGCCAGCTATGGCGAAGTAAAGCTGTGGGACGCCAACACGCTGTTGCAACTGGAATGCTTGGAGTGGAAGGGCAGCATCCTGAAGCTCGCCATGAGTCCAAACGGGCGCATCCTAGCCACCGGCAACCAGGATTCGACGGTTCATTTCTGGCGTCTCCAGACCGGGGCGGACAGCCAGATGTGGGGCTATCCACGAAAAGTGCGCGAGCTTTCCTGGAGCAATGACAGCCGCTACCTCGCAGTAGGTGGCGGCCCCGGCGCCACCGTGTGGGATTTCTCGGGCAAGGGGCCCGAAAACACGCGCCCGACTGAGCTCACGTCTCTAGGCTCACCGCTGACGGTGCTGGAATACGAGCGGGATGGGAACTTCCTGGCAGGAGGTACTGAGCACGGCCATGTCTTCGTCTGGCACCCTGGCAAGCGCGATCAGGTGGTGGCGCTGGAGATGGTAACCGGCGAAGTGAGCTGCTTGTCGTGGCTACCGAATCGCCAAGGGATCGTTGTGGCAAGTGCCGATGGCGACATCCGCCGGTTGATGCTCGACCGTTCGTGAAATCTGTTGGGTTATCTGAAAAGGAAGGGTTAGATGGCATCGACGCATGGCAGTAAGCCGGACGGCCACGCAGTATCGCTGGTTCGCAATCCCAGGAATGGCGCTATGCGTTGGATCTTCTGGGCTCACTGGGGATTCGGACTCGTTTTCGGGCTCTACTTCGCTGTCGTCTGCATCACCGGTTCCCTGATCGTCTACAAAAAGGAGCTGGAGCGTGCTTTCATCCCGGAACTCATTGATGTCCCTGTGGGGATGCAGCGAGCAACTCTGGACGCAATGACCGCGCAAGTGCGCGCAACCTATCCAAAGCACCGACTTAGCAACGTCTTTCTTTACGACAAACCCGGCACCACCTTTAGTTTCCGGCTGCAGGGAGACGACGGCAGGACGCAAGTTTATGTGAACCCATATACAGCGGAAATTGTGGGGGTGGATCACTATGATGGTGCCTTCCTACAGTGGGTTTATGACCTGCATGTCTATCTGCTGATGGGAAAGCAGGGCATGGTGGTGAATGCGATTGGCGGCTTCGCCTTGTTCGGGATGTGCCTGACGGGGCTGGTGCTGTGGTGGCCGCGAGGAAATCGGATGGCCCAGGGCTTTGCCATCAACCTGAAGGCAAGCTGGAAGCGGCAGGTCTATGACCTGCACAAGGTGGGTGGTGTGTTGGCCTTGCTGCCGTTGGCCTTGCTGGCGGTGACCGGGGCCTACTGGGGATTTCCTGAGCAGTATGAAGCGGCACTGGGGATGATTACCGGGGGGCCGGGCCGCGTGAACGCGCCGATTCTTTCCCCGGAAGCCACCGGGCAGGGCGTCGCCTCGCTGGATGCGATGCTACTGATGGCGCGACAGGAAATTCCCACAGGTGAGCCCACGTTGCTGACTTTCTCGCCGGCGCCAGAACGTCCCTACACCGTTCGCATGTACATCCCTGGAGACTGGCGTACCATCGGCGACCACTCCGTCTACTTCCACTCCGTTGACGGACGCCTTGTGGAGACCGTCCGCCATAACGATCTTCCCCTAGGGGCACGACTGCAGCGTGACATTTACGGTCTGCACTTCGGCACCTTCGGCGGTCACACAACGCGGATCCTTTGGCTCCTGGTTGGCCTTTTGGGTGGTGGATTGTTCCTCAGTAGTCTGTTGATGTACTGGAACCGGGTGCTGGTGAAGCGCTGGCGGCGGATGCCAAGGCCATTTGCTGTGCCGGTAGTCGCTCCTGCTGCCTTGTCCCCAGTGCGTCAGCTGGAGTCCCAGTTTGCGAAAGGAATCGCGGGGGGTGACGATGCACATCGCTGAGGGCTATCTGCCCTGGACCCATGCGGCAGCATGGTGGCTGGCCAGTGCGCCGGCATTGGTTGTGGGATGGCGAAAAATTCATCGACGGATGGAAGCAGACGACCGTGCGCGGGTAGAATTGGGCGCAAGCACGGGCTTTCTGTTCGCCCTGTCATCCCTGAAGCTGCCTTCCTTTGCAGGGTCCAGTTCGCATCCTACCGGGTGCGCTTTGGGGGCGCTGGTGTTGGGTCCAGCGGCAGTCGCACCGCTCGGAGCCCTAGTGCTGTTCTTTCAGGCATTGCTTTTGGCCCACGGAGGATTTACAACGCTGGGCGCAAACGTTTTCAGTATGGCCATCTGCGGACCGTGGGCGGCTTGGCTATCTTACCGGGTAGGGCTAAGGCTGGGGGCGCACGCCCTGATGGCAGTAGCACTGGCCGGCTTTATTGGTGGGCTGACTCCCTACTTGGTGACGGCCCTCCAATTGGCGCTGGCTTATCCAGATCCCGCATCCGGATTCCTCGCCGCCTGGACTAAGTTCTTTGTCCTGTTCGCACCTACGCAAGTACCCCTGGCTGTTCTGGAGGGCGTACTCACCGTTCTGGTCTGGCGCGCTCTGGGAACCGGCCCAGTCGTGAAGGTTACCACGCCACGTCTTGCGGAGGACCCATTCTAATGCGAAACCGAACTGCGTGGCTGTTGCTCTTCACATTGGCGCTGCTGGTGGCTGTCAGCTATTTTCAGGAAGAACTTGCAGGGGCGCTGGAGGGCTCTGACGATCGTGCCGTTGCTCTTGCCGAAGCTCACGGAGCGGTCCCTGTGGCGTCGCTCCCGTTTGAGCCGTCCGAACGCGGTGAGAAGTGGCTTTTCGTATTGCAGGGGTTGCTGGGCGTGGGGTTGCTGGCGATAGCGCTTCGGCCACGGCCGCAGGCGCGCCGAAACAGCACCGCATCGGGAAGCTGAACTACCTCATGTGGTTGAACGAATTGAGTGCGCGCAGCCGCTTCCGGGCGAGGCATCCGGCGGAAGGCCTCCTGCTGGGCGGGGGTGCGTTATTGGTGGCTCTTGGCGGAACGCGACCTGTGCCACTCCTATTGATGTCCGCAATCGTTATCGTTCTCACGCTGGTGATCGCCAAGCCGCCCTTGAGGGTTTACTTCGGGCTGATATCCACCGTGCTGCCCTTCCTGCTAATGGCCGGGCTGGCGCTTTCGGTTTCAATCAACATCCATGGCATTTCCTTCAGCGAAGTAGGCTTCCAGCAGGCGGTTATCACTGGATTGCGTGCCTTCACCTGCAGCCTCTGCTCACTGTTTCTGTGCTTCGCGCATCCGCCGCAAAGTTGGATCTACCTCCTGGGACGCCTGCCCCTGCCGCCGGCATTTCGTGATTTGACGGCCTATTCTCTTCAATCCATCTTCCTGCTGGTAAACCGTGCGTGGCACATGCTGTTGGCGCAGCAGGCAAGGCTGGGGCATCAGCACTGGCGAGCGTCGCTTCGCTCCACTGGAATGTTGGCGGTGCAACTGTGGCAGCGTACGCTGGCGGATTTACGTTATTGGCATGTCGGAATTAGCGCTCGCGCCGGAAGCGGGCAGGTACGCACGCTATCCTTCTTGCCGCCCCCGTCCCTCGCGCGTATGACTGGGGTAGGGCTATGGCATGTTGCCATGCTGGTTGCGATGCACGGTGGAGGCTCAGCTTAAGCGTCATGACCCCCACACTGCAGGTAGAGGGGCTCGAATGCCATTGGGAGGATGGGACAGCAGCTCTTCGCGGCATATCCTTCACCGTTCCACCAGCATCGCGCGTGGCGTTGTTAGGGGCCAACGGCTGCGGCAAGAGTTCGCTGCTGATGGCTTTGAATGGATCCTTTCCTGCCTCTTGCGGCCGCATCCTGCTCGATGGATTGGCGCTTCGCTACTCTCGCCAAGGCCTTCGCGACTGGCGGCAGCAGGTGGGACTGGTGCTGTCAGATCCGAATCACATGCTGGTGGGCGGAACCGTCGCGGCGGATATCAGCTTCGGACCCCTGAATCTGGGATTTCCTGAAGATATCGTACGCAAGCGCGTGGAGCAGGTGATCGCCGCCTTCGGCCTTGAACGCTGGCGCGATTACCCTGTCACCAGCATCAGCGCCGGAGTGAAGAAGCGCGTTTCCCTAGCCGGTATCGTGGCCATGGATCCATCCGTAGTCCTTCTGGACGAGCCCGCTAATGGTCTGGACGCGCCCGGAAATCGCGCCTTGTTGGCGGCGCTGGACACTCTCTCGGCGGATGGGCGCCTCTTGATGGTGGCCACGCATGACACCGAATTCGCATGGCGCTGGGCCAGCCATTGGCTGGTGCTGGAAGAAGGCCGCGTGGCCTACTTTGGCGTGAAATCAGGGGCAGGCAAGTACCTGGCGGAAAACCCGGAGGGAATCGCCTTGCCCATAGAGTGGGCACCCCACCATTAGCAGCCCGCAAGGACGAGACAGGTGCCAAACATAGGTGATTCGGCTGTCCTCTAGGCCTGCCCCTCCGCTCCCAGATAGCGCTGGCACGACATGCGGAAGAACCCGTCAGTCATGCCAGCAATGTAGTCGCATACCAGACGGTGCCGTGGGGTGTCCCGGTGATACTCACGGAAGTTCATTGAAATTGCTTCCGGCTGCTCCATCAGATAGGCAAACAGAGCCGCAATCTGGGCCTCGCAATGCTCTCGCTCCGCCTGAATTCGCGGCGACAGGTAAACGGTCTCTCGCAGAAACTGCTTTAATTGCCGGTTGGCTTCTGCCGCTTCGGCGCTGTAGACAGCCACGCGGTAGGGTAGGTGGCGAAGGTCTTCAGCTTGCGTCGCGCCACTGGCAATTGCGGCATCACGCGTGCCCTCAATCAGCCCGGTGGCTTGTGCATCCAGCAGGGCGCGAAGCGTTTCCACGAACTGCTCGCGGATGGGTGCGCCGCCGAACTGCTGCTCTACGCGGCGCGCAATCACGCCGAAGCACGGCAGCTCTTCCCGGCACTGTTCCCAGGTGAGGATGCCCGCATCGCGCGCGTCGTCCAGGTCAGCCGTGTTGTAAGCGATCTCATCGGCCAGGTCAATCAATTGCGCTTCCAAAGGCGGTTGCTCACCAGGCGCGTACTCATCCAGCCAAGGATACTGGCCGCGCTGCAGGTGCCGGGAGTGCTTCACGATTCCTTCGCGAAGCTCAAACGTGAGGTTCAGGCCGGGAAACATCGCATAGCGCCGTTCCAGCACTTCCACCACGCGCAGGGCATGGAAATTGTGGTCAAAAATCTCCCCAAAACCTTGCATCTGCCGGTGCAGTTCGCTTTCGCCGGCGTGTGCATAGGGCGGGTGGCCCAAGTCGTGGGCAAGCGCGAGTGCCTCGGTGAACTCCTCGTCCAGGCCAAGCGCGCAGGCAGCGGTGCGCGCAACTAACGCCACTTCCAGCGTGTGCGTCAGGCGTGTGCGGAAGTGGTCACTGCGCTGGGCTGAGAATACCTGCGTCTTGTCTTCCATCCGCCGGAACGCTCGGCAATGGACAATGCGGTCGCGGTCCCGCTGAAACTCGTTACGATAGGGATGCGCAAGTTCAGGAAAGCGCCGCCCACGACAGGCGTCTACCGGAAATCGGAGATGCGCGAGTGGCGAGCCCTGCGGCATGGGATGGTGAAGCAGAAGGCAAACAGCGATACGGGCAGTCTACTTCGCTGCAGCGCGCTCCTTACGACTCAGGATGGACGCGTACAGCTTCGACGCCGATTGTTGTACGATGCCTTCCTTGGTACGCAACGGTTCCAACAGCTTCATCGCCTCATCAGGCTTTGATTCCGCAATCAGTTCCGCCAGCGACAGCTCGGCCTGTTCCTTCAGAATCAGACGTCCAGGATTGCTCACCACATCACGCAGTGCCTTCTCAGCCTCTTCCTTCTTGCCTTGAGCGTTCAGGACGCCGGACTTGGCATAACTTGCCAGCGCGCGCGTATCGGCATTCCCTGCGCTGACGGCCAGTTCCAGGTCAGCAAGTGCCTTTTCCAACTCTCCGCGCTCCACCGCGTCCGTAGCTCGGAAGTAGGTGGCAACTGCCGCTTCGTTACTTCCGGGGTACTTCGTCTGCAAGCTGCCTACCGCCTCTTCGACGGCTTTGTTCTTTGCCTCCTCGGTTTCGAAGCTCCGGCCGCTAGTTGAGCCTGCGGGCAGCACCGGTGCTTCCAGTACGCGGAAGAACTCACCCAGCGCCGTCTCACGCTCGGCTGCCCGATAGCGGAAGAAACCCACCGTTGCCAGGATCACGGCTAGCACCGCCACGCCAATCAGGGCGTAGCGTTTCACTTGGCCGCGGTGGTGGCTAAGCCCTTCCAGGGTATGACCGACGGTTTCAACGAAGTGATCTGTTTTCAGCTCTTTGCGGGTAATTCTATCCACGGGGTACCTCAGGCACTAATCCCTAACAGTGTACCACTGGAGGTTGAGGTTGGCTCTGCCGGGCATAGTCCAAACCAATATGCGCCGGAAAATGGATTCGGTGCCAGTGCAAGGAGAGCCCATACTTCGGAAAGCAAAACGGCCTAGGGCCGTGACGCTCCCAGCTGGAGTCGTTTTTTGATTTCACGCATCGAATTAGTTGTGCAATCAACCAATCGAACGATCACCAAACTTCTGGACGGCGTGCCCGCTTCAGATGGCGCGGGCGTGAAGTTGCGGCGTTACATTGGCGCGGGCGACCTCCAGGACATTGACCCTATCCTCTTGCTGGATGAGTTCCGCACCGATGGTGCCGCTGATTACGTGGCTGGTTTCCCTGACCATCCCCACCGTGGTTTTGAAACCGTCACCTACATGTTGGACGGCCGCATGAGGCACCACGACAACAAGGGCAACAGCGGCTTGCTGGAATCCGGCGGTGCACAGTGGATGACTGCTGGGTCTGGTCTCATCCACTCAGAGATGCCTGAACAGGCACAGGGCCGTCTATGGGGCTATCAGCTCTGGCTGAATCTCGCGGCGGACGAGAAGCCCATGCCGCCTGCCTATTGGGATCTTCCCGCCTCGGCTCTGCCCACAGTGGCGTTGGGATCGCAGTCGCGCGCCGTTGTGATCGCAGGCGAACTACTTGGGACCCTTGGTCCAACGCCAAGGCGCCGCACGCAACCCTTTTACTGGGATCTCCAGCTGCAGCCGGATGAAGCATTGGAACTCCCCATACCGTCAGGTCATGTCGGGGCCGCCTTTGTGTGCGAAGGTGAGGCCTTGCTGGCAGGCCAGCCCGTGCGCGCTGCGCAACTGGCTCTGCTGGGCGAAGGTGAGTCACTGTCAGTGGAGACGGGTGCGTTTGCCGCCCGGGTGCTGTTGATCGGAGGCAAGCCCCTGAACGAACCGGTGGCCCGCTATGGTCCCTTCGTCATGAATACGCGGGAGGAGATCCAACAGGCATTCGCTGACTATCGCGCCGGCCGGATGTAGCACTGTGTCCGTGGGCGAACTGTGCGCACCGCGCCCGAGCCACCAAGAAGAAGCACCCGTCCGAATCCGGTTGCCCCTCCTATTCATCCCTTGTCTCAGGAGTACCCGATTGCAGCACCAAGCTACTTTACTGGAAACACGCGAAATTGCCCCGGACATCCGCCATTTCGTCTTCGCCGTGGAAAGCATGGACCACTTCCATTTCGCCCCTGGCCAGTTCGTTTCGTTTACTGAGCAGTTTCAGGGCAAACCGATCACCCGTGCGTATTCCATTGCCTCCGTCCCCGACGGTAACCGCTTTGAGCTCTGCCTGAATCTGGTGAAGGATGGCCGCTTCTCGCCACATCTTTTCCAGATGCAGCCAGGCGAACAGGTACCGATGAAGGGTCCCGTGGGTTCATTCACCCTACGGGATTTCCAGCGCGATGCCCTGTTCGTGGCAACGGGCACCGGCATCGCCCCCATGCGCGGAATCCTACGCCAAGCGCTGGGGACCGGATCCCAAGCGCAGTTCACGCTTCTGTTTGGCGTTCGCCACGAGGAAAGCCTGCTCTATCGGGACGAGTTTGAGGCGCTCGCCGCTGCCCATCCACAGTTCCGGTTTGCTCCCACCATTACGCGCCCCAACGCGTCCTGGACGGGGCGTACTGGGCGCGTCCAAAGGCATCTGGCCGACTTGCTGCGCGGTCGCACTGACGCCGATGTGTATGTGTGCGGCCTCAAAGAAATGGTTAATGAAGTTCGGGATTTGTTGAAGTCGATGGGCTTCGATCGCAGACAGATCGTAGTAGAGAAGTATGATTGACCCGCCAGCATTCAAGCCTTTCCCAAGGTATCCTGGATCCGGCAACAACGTGTTGGCGTACTTCCGATGGCATGTGGCTTCGAAGGTTCGGCGACGCGACTAGAAGATTTGAAGTCTCTGATTTCCCAGAAATACAATTCCAATCATGGAAATTCCTGTCTACATTGATTGATCAGTCAAGATTCTGAATAATCACCCACAAACCGTCTTGCCTCGCCGTGCGTCCCGTCCCATCCAGTTGAACTCGTGCCGAAGTCTGGTTCTGACCATCCTCCCTCCGTTCCAGATGACGGATAAGTCTCCCCGAATGAAACGTATACAAACGTCGATAATGGCAGAGATCCTTGTCTGCGGCCAATCGCGTTCCTGATGGATCTGCTGGTAGTGATCGCTAAGATGCTTCTACGCCACCCTGATCGGGTTAGGGGTTGATGCAGTGGATCCAACTGGTTGCGAAGCTGAGTCTCCAGATTATGGAAACGCTTTTGGATTGATTGAGTTGCGTATCGTTCCCATCAAAAAAACTAATGCCGAGATCGTGTCAATTGCCTTACACTAGGGAGTATTCTCTTTGCGCAACGGGCTTCTCGTGAGCGAATCGTTCACGGAATCCCTGATCCAGCAGCCTCTACGGCGGCGGATACCGATATTTTAGGAGAGGTAAATGACACGCACGATCGGGCTCATCTCCCTGATGCTCCTCTTGACGGCGTCTCACCTTCTCGGACAGGCCAGCACGTCCCTGCGAGGGACCATCACGGACCTGACCGGGGCGGTGATCCCAGGCGCCACACTCACACTCACGAACGTAGCCACGCAAGCTTCCCGTTCTGCCAACTCCAGTGAAGATGGCAGCTACGTCTTCCCGGCGGTTGCCCCCGGCACCTACCAGTTGAAAGCGACCGCGGCAGGCTTTAACGACACCATCGTCAATGACCTTCGCTTGTTGGTGAACGTACCTGCGACGCAGAACGTGCAGTTCGAAAAGATTGGCACCGTGGCTGAGACCATTTCCGTTTCCGCCGATGCAGTGCAGTTGAACACCACGGACGCGTCCCTGGGCAACGCGGTGGGCTCGAAGCCCATCATCGAAATGCCCTTCAACGCGCGTAACGTTGTGGGCCTTCTGGCCCTGCAGCCTGGTGTGCTCTACGTAAAGGAAGATTCCGATCGCGCAACCAACGATCCGCGCAGCGGCAATGTGAACGGCGCGCGGAACGACCAATCCAACATCACGTTGGATGGCGTGGACGTGAACGACCAGATGAACCGCGATCCCTTCTCCAGCGTGCTTCGCGTGACGTTGGACTCTGTGCAGGAGTTCCGTACCACCACCCTGAACGCGACCGCCGATCAAGGACGGTCATCAGGAGCCCAGGTGGCCCTGGTGACCAAGAGCGGCACCAACGAGATTCATGGTTCTGCCTACTGGTTCCACCGCAACAACGCGACTTCCGCAAACGATTTCTTCCTGAAGAAGTCCCAGGGTGAGAGCGGTCTGCCGAACATCCCGCCTAAGCTCATCCGCAATATCGGTGGCGCCTCCTTGGGCGGGCCTATCGTAAAGAACCGGCTGTTCATGTTCGGCAACTGGGAGCAGCGGCAAGATCGTCGCGAGACCGTAGTCCTGCGCTTCGTGCCTACCGCCGAAATGCGCCAAGGGATTCTGCGATACCCCACCGTGGGTGGCGGTACGGCGACCCTGACTCCCCAACAGCTTACGGCCATCGATCCACGTGGCGTGAATCAGGCAGCTCTGTCGGTATTGCAAGGCTACCCCTTGCCCAACGAATTTGGCGTTGGGGACGCGTTGAACATTGCAGGCTTCCGATTCGTTTCGCCAATTCCTCTTACCTGGAACACCTACATCGCGAAGGTTGACTATAATCTGGATGCCGATGGCAGGCACCACCTGTTTGTTCGCGGTAACTTGCAGAACGACACCGAGGGCGGCGCGCAACAGTTCCCCGGTCAAGCGCCGAACTTCAACGACTTGAGGAACTCCAAAGGTCTTGCCATCGGACTAACCTCCGTGATGAGCCCAACCATTGTGAATGACTTCCGCTATGGCCTCACGCGCCAAGGCGTTGAGACTGCTGGAATTGCCACAACCCCGTTGGTGACCTTCCGGAATATCGCCTCGCCCATCGGGACGGATCGCAATTTCCGTACGCTCATTCCCGTGCATACACTCGCGAACACCACCACGTGGACGAAAGGCAGCCATACGGTGGCTTTCGGCTTCCAACTTCGTGGTGTCAGGAACGACCGGCTCACCAACCAGAGTTCCTTTTCCAGCGCCAGCGCGAATGCTTCCTGGCTGATTGACAGCGGAAACGGACTGAACGCTCCGTTTACGGACATGTCGCCCACCTTCCGGGTGGCCTTCCGTGACGCCGCTACCGCCGTATTGGGCCTGGTTACTCAGGGCAATGCGCAGTACAACTACCTCACTGACGGAACCGTCCTTCCGGATGGCGCGCCGGTGCAGCGCAACTTCAACAACAACGAGTACGAGTTCTTTGTTTCTGACTCCTGGCGTGTGAAGCCCAATTTTACGATTACCGCCGGATTGCGCTGGAGCCTGATGCCACCGGTCGAGGAGGCGAACGGCCAGCAGTTGTCGTCGGATATCCCTCTCAGTTCATGGTTTGGGCTTCGTGCGCTGCTCATGGAAGAGGGCCGCTCACAGAACGAAGTGCCGCCGATATCTTTCGTCACGAAGGATGACCCACGTTGGCGGCCGCTCTACCCTTACCACAAGAAGAACTTTGCTCCGCGCCTTGGCATTGCCTGGTCTCCCAATTTCAATGACGGTTTCCTTGGCAAGCTCTTTGGTGGCCCTGGCAAAACATCCATCCGCGCTGGCTGGGGCATGTTTTACGATGTCTTTGGCCAAGGCATTCTGCGTCGCTTTGACGCAACAGCCTTTGGTCTGTCGAACGCGCTCGTGAACCCGTCGGCGCAGTTGACAGCGCAGAATGCGCCGAAGTTCAGCGGTGTCACTGATATCCCTGGCGGGATTCTTCCCCCGGCGCCCCCAGCAACCTTCCCGGCTCGATTCCCTGACCTTTTTGCGATCACCAACTCAGTGGATGACAGCCTCGTACCGCCGTATAGCATGACCATGAACTTCAACATTGCTCGGGACTTCGGCAAAGGTATCTTTGTCCAAGCCGGCTATGTGGGCCGTCTCGGCCGTCGCCTGATGTCACAGACTGACTTGGCGACTCCCACCAATTTGCGTGACCCGCAAAGTGGACAAACCTACTTTGACGCTGCCACGCAAACGGCGAACATTGTGAATGCTCCCGGCTTCAGTACCTCCAACTTGCCGGACATTCGTATTCCCTTCTGGGAAAACCTGTGGCCCAACTTTACCGCTGGTGGGCGTACCCCGACGCAGAACGCAATGATTCGCTATCGGGCAAACTCACCGGACTACACCTTTGCCCTTTACCAAATGGACGTTGCGTGCCAGGCTGCAAACCGTTGCAGCCGTCTGGGACCGTACGCGTTCTACAATCCGCAGTACTCGTTCCTCTCTACCTGGCGGAACATGGGCAATAGCGACTATCACGCGTTCCAGTTGAACACGCGCAAGCAGTGGAACAATGGTGACCTGATCGACTTCAACTACACCTGGTCGAAGGCGATTGACCTTACCTCCACCGGCGAACGCGTGGGCACGACTTCTGGGGTCATCATCAATCCCTGGGAACCGGGCCTCCGTCGCGCGGTGTCTGATTTTGATACCGCGCACCAGATTGCCGCTAGTGGCGTGTACAACCTGCCCTTTGGCACCGGACGCCGTTTCATGACCAATGCCAACGGCTTCCTGAATGCCGTGTTCGGCGGCTGGCAGTTGTCCTCAGTCTGGCGCATGACCTCAGGCTTCCCTGTGGGCGCTGGCAATGGACGCCTCTGGCCCACCAACTGGAACATCCCTGGACTGGCTCGCGCGGTTGGAGAGATTCCGGAAACGGGTAACTTCAAGAACAGCCCCAGTGCCGTGGAAACAACCGCTTCCCGTGGTGGTCCAAACATCTTCCGCGATCCGAAGGCTGGCTTGGCGGCGTTTGATAACGAACTGCCTGGCGGTATTGGCGCGCGCAATATCATGCGTGGCCCCGGCGTCTTCCAATTGGATACTAACCTGGCGAAGAGCTTCACGATGCCCTGGAACGAGGGTCACCGGTTGCAGATTCGCTGGGAGGCATACAACATCATGAATGCCGTCCGATTCGACACCTTCGATATGTCCATGAATCTGGGTAACAGCGCCACCTTTGGAAACTTCCAAAGCACGCTGATGGATCCGCGGATCATGCAGTTCGGTTTGCGCTACGACTTCTAGTTGCTAGCGAAGCTGAGCTTGAACAGAAACGATCAAGGGGGCCGGGAAACCGGCCCCCCTTTTTTTTGTCGAGCATGTTCAACAGCTTGAGGGTGAAGGCCCCCTTTGACAACCTCATGGAGGTGAAGTGATAGCCAAGGGCAAGGGCGGCGTCGTGAAGCGGGGTCAGCATGCAGATTGGAGCCCGCCCCAGCCGCAATCAATCTGAGTCCGGCAGGCAACCTCGCGAACCGCTCAAGCGTTTGCCGCTCAGCCTGAGATGCGGGACAAGGGCGTGTTGCCTTGCCTGAGCAGGCGGCCCTGAGGGGCGCGTTCCCAGGTATTCCTGGTTGCGGATTTCCCTTGCATCCGCTCCTTGCCTTCCTGCGCCGGCCACGTGTTGCCCGCCTGTCGAAGTGCACAGTCACATCCGTGCCTCGTTGTTGGATACCGCATCGGCTTAGGCTGTGGGGACGGCGAAGGGATGCGCCAGGGCAGACCGGGCGGAGGGGGACAGTCCGGCTCCTGGATGGCGGGGCGCTGCACGAGGGGGTTTGCTTGGGCGCCAAGACAGTCCCCCGTCCGGGAGGAGTCGGCGGGACGGGGACCGTGCAAAGCGGACTTCTGTCGCCGCCTTCGGGGCTCGGGCTTGTTGGGCACAGGTCCACGGGTTGAAACCCATGGCTAGTTTGCCCAGCATGGGCAAGATCGAGTTGGCTGAGAAGTGCCAACCGGAGGGGGTGACGACAACCGTAGCGAAACGCAACACCCAAGGCGCCCCGACACTTCGACACGTATTTCGCTGAATTGATTGACGGGGAATCGACCTTCAAGTACTACTACTCTTGGGGAAATCGGCGGGGGAAATCGGGGAAATCGGGACAGTTTCTTTTCCCTAGAATCCGAAATCAGCCGGGTACCGGGCACAACGGCACTGCGCAATCAAGTTCTTGCCGCTGCATTGCGCTACTTGGAGGGCCTGAGGCCGGATGTAAAGAGCGACCCCACCCTTGCTCTTGAGGTCGCCAGTGGCTACGCCCATGTCGGTCGCTCGCAAGGCGTTCCTGCCTATCCTAACCTCGGGCAACCCAAAGAAGCACAGCAGAGCCTTCGGGTCGCTAGCCAGATCCTTACCGATATCCGAAGCGCTAACCCGGACAGTCAACCCGCGGAGTTACTCGCGGCGGAGGTCGCCCACGACTTGGCACTTCTAGCCGACGGTTTCAGAGACATCGAGGAAGCAGCCGCACAAGCCATCAGAGCGGTGACGTGGATTGCTCCATTGGCGGCGAAGCCGAATCGCTCCGCTGAGGAAAACCAATCGCTCTCCCGTGTTCTCTCCAACACTACTCTTACCCTGAACAATATCGACGACTGGGAGGGAGGCCTTCGCGCCGCGCGCGCCTGCGCTGACGCGTTTGAGAATCAGCCTGGATATTTAGGTACTGTCGTTTATTGCAAGAGTTTGCTGGCCAATGCCTTGCGCTTCTTGGGCCGATTGGACGAAGCGCATGAAGCGATTGCCGATGCCCATTCCCAACTTGACCACGTCACCGGGCGATCAGACAATGAACGGGCATCCATCGTGTACGGTGTCCTTTGGCGATACGGGATGATCCTCGGCGAGCATGACGCCATCAGTCTAGGACGCAATGAAGAAGCGGCCGCGTTGATGCAACAAGCGCTTGACCTGATGGACAGCCTTGCCGCGAAAGATCCCAATGAGGGTTCCTCCCGTGTGCGGCTTGCGACAGCGGGTCGTGAACTTGCAAAGATGGTTGAAGACGCTGACCCTGGCCGTGCGCTCTCCGTTCAACGCCATTGCCTGAATCGCCTTTGTGAAATCAATAGTCTCCAAAAATCCCCCCGCCAACTGTGGCACCTTGCCGGTGCTGGATCTGCCCTTCGCAAGCTGGGACGTCTTCGCGAGGCAGAGGCGCAGTTTGAATCCGCCTTCGCGTTGATGACGGACCTGGACATCTATCCTGCGAATAGCAAACGCCTATCCGCGGAGGTAAGGGCCGTACTGCGTGCCTGGGCTTCTCACCTTACCGCAACCGGACGTGCCACCAAAGCCCTGGACGTGCTGCGAGAGCTAGAAGCCGATGCCTTCCAGAACCCCGATAAGCCAGAAGTGAATCTTCGAGACGCCAACAACCTGGTGCGGATCTGGCTGCTGCAGGCGGAAGCACATACTGCGCTTGGAAGTATGGGAAAGTCCGCGGCTTTCACGGTGGAAGCCAACGAACTCAGGCGTCGTTGGGACCAACGGCTGCCCGGAAACCCATTCATTCGTGCTCAACTCGCCCGGACCGCCGCACCCTTGCGAGCAGGGCAGCGTTAGTGTGCGCGTCCATCCTGTTATGATGCCACCAGTCGCATGAAGCGAGCCGCATGAAGCGAGCCGCATGAAGCGATCCGTATGGAGCGGTTCTCATCCTCATGACACGCCGTGAACTCTTCGCCGGAGCCCTATTGCTTCAAGGCATCAGTGCGCCAGCGCCCCGAATTGCAGGGCCATGGGTACCCATCGCCAGCCAGCCCGACCTCGGACGGTTTGCCTCCGATAAGCAAGAGGTGGTTGACTTCGCCATTTGGGAGGCCCTAGATGGTACATGGCAGGCATGGTCCTGCATCCGGCACACCGCGGAAGCGGGCGCCACTCGGCTGTTCCATCGTTGGCAGGGTGCCAGCCCTGTGGAACCCGGTTGGGAACCCATGGGCGTTTCCATGCGCGCCGATCCTGCCTTCGGCGAGCGCCTTGGATCCATGCAGGCGCCCTATGTGCTGAAGATCGATGACCGCTATTGGATGTTCTACTCAAGCGGTGGACGAACCTTTGTTGCCCTCAGCGAGGATGGCAAAACCTTTTCCCGTCACCGGCTTCACTCGGGCGGCTTTGGCATGTTTGGCTCCTTCGCACAAGGAGAACAGAACGTAGTGGGAGGTGGCGGTCGCGACATCATGCTGCATCGCGATGGCAACCGGTGGATCGCTTACTACACCGCCAATCCCGACGGCATTGGGCGGGTCTACGCCCGCACCTCTACTGACCTTAAGCAATGGGACGAACCCCGCATTGTGAGCTGGGGCGGTGAGGCCGGCACCAACTTCTATTCCGCCGAGTGTCCATGGGTCTATCGCTTACCCGGAACTCCGTGGTACTTCCTCTTCCGAACCCAGCGCTACAAGGGCGAGCCCATGACTCGCGTATACCGCAGCCAGGACCCCTTTGATTTCGGCCTCGACAACGATAAGCATCTGGTGGCGCTCATGCCAATCGCTGCCCCCGAACTGTTCGAGTTCCGCGGCAACCTCTACGTGGCCGCTCTGAATGTTCACCTGGATGGCCTGCGCACCGCGCCGCTTGCGTTCTCCTGAACCGCTTTTCAGGTCAAGACCATCCGCCCCGTTGGCGATACTCTGACGCACTCCCGTGAGACCTTGCACCAAACGCGCTTCGCTGAGT
>DAISIM010000061.1:0-20835 GCA_036821995.1 Bryobacteraceae bacterium | reverse complement strand
ATATCCGCTACCCCAGTTCTACCCGCAGCCGCGTCACTGAGTGTGGAGGCAACGTACACGCCAGCACCCCCGCCCGCACTTCGCAGCGGCCGGCCACCGGTTTCACCGCATCCGGCGCGGCGAAACTGTTGTGCGCCTGGGCATTTGGCCCGGCCAGCACCTCCGCGCTCACACTGCGCGCCGCCACCCCGCGCAACAACACCTCCACCGCCGCCGCCTCCGTCATGTGCAGGTGGTTCAGCGTTACCGTCAGCACGTTGCCCTTGCGAGACGACGACGCACTCAGCCTGCTCAGGTGCGCTGCTTCCCCGTTCCGCGTATAGCTCACTGACGGCGCGCTCAGCTCCGTCCGCAACGATTCGCCGCCCTGATGCGCCGCGTACATCGCAAACACGTGATAGGTCGGTGTCAGCGCAAACTTGTCTTCGTGCGCGAAGCACAGGCTCTGCAAGCAGTTCACCAGTTGCGCGATGTTCGCCATCGCCACCTTCTCCGCATGCCGGTGGAAGATGTCAAACGTCAACCCCGCCAGCACGGCGTCGCGTAGCGTGTTCTGTTGCCCCAACAGCGCTTCCGGAAACGGTTCCGTCCCGCTCTTGTGCCAACTGCCCCATTCATCAATCGCCAGCTTCACCCGGTGCCGCGGGTCTCCCTCAGCCATCACGCCCCACTGCGACTGAATCAGGTTCTCCATCCGGAACGCATCCCGCAGCAGTTCGTAATACTCCTCGCTGTTGAACTGTGCCGCGTCCCCCTTGCCCTCAAACCAATCCCGCGTGCGCCCGCCGCTCACGTTCCAGGAATAGTGGTGCGCCCCCCATCCCCACAGTTTGCCAATGCCCGGCCCACCCGCCTTCTCGAAGAAGCGTCGCGTCCAGTTACGATCGTCGCTATTTGGGCCGGAACCGATGAGGGCCAGCGGCACGCCATAGGAGGGAACCCAGGCGCTGAAGCGGCGGAACTCACTGGCGTAGTCCTCCGGGGTGAAGTTTCCACCGCAACCCCAGCTCTCATTGCCGACGCCCCAATACTTGACGTTGAGGGGCGCGATCTCGCCGTCGGCGGCGCGCTGGCGTGCAAGCGTGGTGCTGCCGGTGGGCGAATTGCAATACTCCACCCAGCGCCAGAAGTCCTGCGCGGGGAGGCTGCGGAGGTTGGCGGCAAGGTAAGGTTCGGCCCCCACAGCGCGACAGAAACGGACGAACTCAATGGTGCCGAAGGTGTTGGGGTCGTAGGATTCGGGCCCTTTGCGGTTGGCTCCGGCGGGCCATTCGCGGGCGTCTACCCAGAAGTTAGTACGGACGGGGCGGCGCGCGGGATCGCCGACTCCATCGCGCCAATCGTATTGGTCAGCAAAGCAGCCGCCGGGCCAGCGGACGACGGAAGGCTTGATGGGTTTGAGAGCGTCAATCAACTGCTTGCGGATGCCCCGCACGTTGGGGATAGGCGAGCCTGCACCAACCCAGATGCCGTCGTAGACGACAGCGCCCAAGTGTTCGACGAAGTGCCCGTAGATCTCAGGGGCGATAGTTCCGATTGGCTCATCGGCCAGTACTTCGACGCGGCAGGTGGTAGCCTGGCCACGGAGGGGGATGCCCGCAAAGGTCAAGCCGGCGGCGGCGGCAAGAAAGGACCGGCGACCGATGGACGTGGCACTAGGAAAGAGTGGCGGCATGCAGGAATCCTCGCCGTGATGCTATCGCCGATTGCGGGCTTCGGTCAACGGCGGGCGGGATTGCTGGCCTTGGCAGCGCAGCGACCTGGGATCACCGCGGGGCAGTTGAGGATTGAGAGCTACTTCCCGGCGGATGATGCCGCGAGGCAATCCTTTTGCGGATGAGGGGAGATCGAGCGGACTGCAAGCAACTGGCAAGCTAGTCCTTTTCCTTCTTGCCCTTTTCTTTCTTGGGGGGAGGCTGGGGTGGGGTTCGCGGCTGACCCTCCGGCTGGTAACCGAAATCCCAGGCTCGGATGTTGCCCTCGCCGGGTGAGAAGGTGGCGAGCGCATACTCTCCGGGCCGGAGGTCCTCGCGCGGCCAGATCTGGTAAAGCATCGGGCCTGCTTGACGGCGGAAATCGGGAATATCTTCCTGGGTCTCCATCAGTTCCTTCGATACGGGTATCAGTTCCCAGGTCTGAACGACGCGATTGCCGTTGTGCTCAGTCATTTTGAGGAAACCAAAGCGCTGGTGAGTGTGAAGGCGGATATAGAATTCCGGGCGGGGTATCCGGAACACGTTCGGCGAGAAGAGGCCCTTGAGCTCAACCCAATTGCGGCCCGCAACCATGGGCAACGGGGTAATGACCTTGAGAAAGCTTCGGCGGCGGTCATTCACCATCTCGAGTTCCGCGAGGGGAATCTCGCTGGGTTTCCCATCCTGGATGAAATAGACGCCAGGGTCAGGGGGAATGGAGGCAGCTTCGTTGCGCATCCGGCGCTCGACTGCCTCCTCGGCGTCGATCAACTTCTGCTCCTCCGCCTGGGTGGCCTTCCGCTGCGCATCTTCGCCGGTGGTCCGGGAGAAATCCACCAGGTCCTTGGGAATCTCCTCCCACTGACTGCGTTCAACGCTGTAGAAGCGCACGCGGTCCGGCAGAACCTGATACTCGCGTACGAGGTGATACGTGCCGTCAGTAAGGTAAAGGCGCTGGTTTGCACGCAACAGCAGTGGCGCCAGCAGGAGCCCAAGCGAACGACGTGAAATGGAGGCAGTAAATGGCATGGCAGTGTTCCTCCAGATGGCGGGCGAGGCCTCTTTACTCAACTTTATCTTTCTTCACCGGGATGGCGCTAACATTCCGCCACCTTGGCGCGTATACCTATGTGAAGGAGTTGAACGATGACCGCCGCATTCCCCCTCATCCTCGGCATGGCCGATGTCCTGGCACGGGGCTTCCTGCTGGCCATGATGTGCGGCGTAGTCTTCCTTTGGGTGCTGCATAAGGCAGCCTCAAACTCCTGGCACTTGCGAACGCTGCGACCCATTCCACCGGTAACCCGGACGGAACTTGCCCGCCCCGAAGCCTACCGGCTACGCTCCCGGCTAGGACGTGAAGCCCGGTAATCACCAAAACAGGCAAAAAAATCTGAATTCACCCCATTTGCGTACCGAATCTATAAGACTTTGTACTCTTTTTTTGATATGGTTGAGGTGGGACGCTGATTCGCCCGGGCAAGCGGGGGCAACGCTGCACGGGGAACCTGCCGCATGGTACAGTGACTTCCCATAGCACTGCTTATGGAGGGTGACATGAAGAATAATTTTGGCAAATGGATAATGCTCAGCCTGCCCCTGTTGGCAGCGTGCTTTTTGTGGATGGGGAGCCTGGAGGCGCAGCAGCGTCCGGTGCAGCGTAGCACCGACGCCCCGTATACAGCGCCAACCGACGGCCCAGGAATGTATCGCACGTACTGCGCGGTTTGCCATGGTCCACGTGGACAAGGCGATGGTCCGGCCGCGCCGGCGATGAAGGCAAAGGTCACCGACCTCACGCAACTTACCAAGAACAACAAAGGTAAGTTTCCAGAGGAGAGGGTGTACAACTCCATCGCGGGGGATATGAATATCCCGGCGCACGGAGCACAGGACATGCCCACCTGGGGTTACGTGTTCAAGCGGATTTCCGGCTCAACCGACGAGCGGGAAGCGGTGGTCCGCCTGAAGACCCTCACCAACTACATCAAGACGATGCAGCCGCGCTAGGTTGCGCCGCAGCAGAACCTTTCACAACAGGCGGTGTCGCCCACGTTCGTGCGACACCGCCTGTCGTGTATCTGGCCACAGCGAGTTTGACGGGTCGGGTCCGATAGACTGCCATCCGATGAACTGAACCTGCTGGACGAGGGATAGTTGCGCGACACTGGGAATTGGCTGTCTGGGTATGGGACAGCGCGAGCCTGCATGGATACGGAACAACTCAAGCAACAGATCGTGGACCTCGGGCCGTGGTTTTACCCGTTCGTCCTAACAGCAGATGTGGTGACGCCCTCGAAGGTGCCTGCACAGGTGCAGGGAATCTTTGAGACGCGGCGCGAGATGCTGGAAGACGCGGTGAAGGCGCACTTTGGTGAGCGCTTGAAGGCGATCCGCGCGGTGGATGTAGGGTGCCATGAGGGCTACTACAGCCTGGCCTTGCGAGGGATGGGCGTGCCGGAAGTGCTTGGTTTGGATTATCGGGACGATAACCTGCGCCGTGCCCGGTTTGTGGCGGCCCAGTTGGGCGTGAGCGGGTTACGTTACCTGCAAGCTGACGCCGAGGAGCTGAACCCGGCCAGCCTGGGCGAGTTCCCCCTGGTGTTGTGCTTTGGATTGCTGTATCACCTGGAGAACCCGATGCGGGTACTGCGACGCCTCCATGCCCTTACCGGCGAATTGCTTGTGCTGGAAACCCAGGTAGTGGATGAGGTTGACGGTGCGACAGAGTGGGGGAGCCAGGAGTGGACGCGGCCCTTTCATGGTGTACTGGCGATCATTGACGAGACTGGGGAGTACCGCGAGGGGAATGCGGAGACCGGATCGACGCCGGTTGTGACGTGTCCGTCCCCGCGGGCACTGCGGTTCCTGCTTCAGGCTGCCGGGTTCCGGGATGTGGAAGTGCTGCCCCCGCCTACGAACGCCTATGAGCAGTTGGCGAGGGGAAAACGATTGGTGGTGACCGCACGGAAGTAGTGGCAGTGATGTGCCCAAGCCTCCACGGCGCGCATCTGATTGAGCAAGCGTATGACCTGTGGCCACCTGAACCTGGATGCTGGCAGCCAGACGCGCACCGAGAACAACTCCTGCCAGTTGTGCGGTCGCAGCGGTATGCCCCTGACGCGCCATCACCTGATTCCCCGAACACGGCATTCCAACAAGCGCAATAAGAAGCTCTTCCGCCGTGATGACGTAAAGCAGAGGCTAGCCTTGCTGTGCCGGGCCTGCCATTCCATGTGTCACTCCGTGTTGACGGAGAAGGAGATGGAGGCCGGGTATGCAACGCTGGCGGCGCTGGCCAGCCATCCGGAGATCGCGCGGTTTGTTGAGTGGGTGCGGCACAAGCCCGCAGGATTTCAACCACGGGTGCGCAGAGTGAAAGGGGGCAAGGGCGAAGGGCTTAGCAGTCTAATGCCTCTCGACCGCGCCCGAGATGCCGAATACACTGGAGGAGCATGACCAGGCACGCAGCCACCCGAGGGCTATGGATGACGGTGGCGATGGTTGCCGCGTTGGCTGGCAACGTGGCGATCGCGGAAGCGACGACATGCAAGGCGTCGCCGGCGGCATCGGCATGCTTGCAGAAGGCAATTGAGAGCGCCACACCGGGTACCGTGCTTCGGCTGGGCCCTGGGCGGTATGGGCTGGAAGCAGCGCTACAGCTAACTCGTGAGGGCCTGACGCTGGAGGGAGACGGCGAGGCTACGGTGCTGGAGCGCGCGGTGACGGTGGAGAACGGCGAGGGCCTTCTGAATGTGCGGGCCAGTGCGGTGACGCTGCGACGACTGCGGATTGACGGTGCCGTGAAAGAGCCCGAACTGCTGCCATACCTGGACAACGAGCGGGGCCCTAGTGTGCTTGGCGCACCCATCCATGGCGACCCCATGCATGCGGATCTAGTACGCAACACAAGCGTTACCATCCACCGCGGAGCAAGGGCGGTCACCATTGAAGACGTTTCCATTGAACACACCGGCGGCTACGCCATTCTGGTGGACGCGCGCTACGGACCCATCCGAGACGTAACCTTCCGCCGCCTGCATCTGCGGGATAACCGGCCACATCTTTTCGGCCGGAAAGGCGATGTGCGCTATGGAAGTTGGACAGGCGGCATCCATTACCAGAACGATGGCCGGGACCTTGATTTCGCCAGGCACGCGTTGCGGGGCTTCACGGTGGAGGACAGCCTGTTTGAAAGGATAAGCGGGCATGCCATCTGGGGGCATGGTTATGGCTTCGATACGTTGAACGAGGACATTACTGTGCGCCGGAACCGTTTCCGGGATATCGGCATGGACGGCGTGCTGGTCGCGAACACGGTGAAGGCGAAGGTGGAGGAGAACGAGTTCCACCGGATCGGCTACGTGGCAGAACGGAAGAGCAGCCGTCCCCGCCCGGCATGGTATCCAGGCCTCCGTCCAGACGGAGCGGACAACATCCCCGCTGTTGCCATCGACACCTCGGGTTTAGTGCGGCATTCCACCTACCGCAACAACAGCATGGTGAACGTAAACGGGCATTGTATTGATCTGGACGGGTTCACCCAAGGGGTGGTGTCTGGCAATACGATGCGCGTATCGGGCCGGGAGGATGCCTGGACGTACGTGAATGATCGGGTAGCGGAGTTCGGGGGGCACCGCCAGGGCAATTTCACCAAGGGCATCAACCTTAGCAATACGGCCGCGGCGGCGCTAACCGAGGAAGTACGCATTGAAGGGAATACGCTCATCAACATGGGGGGATTTGCCATTGCCTTGAACGATAGCCAGCGTTGCGTGGTGACCAACAATCACATCCGCCACTATGGTGGCATCTATGGGCCGATTATCCTCACGAATTCACTGAAGGAACCGCGGGAGCGCCACGTGAGCCGCGAAAACAGCATCACGGGCAACTATATCCACTTCTACCTGGAAGCGTGGTGCGTGACCGAAGCGGATGATCTAGGCGGAGGGCCACTGCCGGTGGAGGGCCCAAACTACGTCCATGGCAATACCTGCGACGCCAATACGCACGGCGAATTCGCGCCAGGCAGGCAGAGCCTCAGCCGCACGGCAGGGCAAACAGAGAGTGCTGGGCGCCCATAGACAGGGTAGGCAGGCTAGCCGCCAACAACCGCCCTCTATCCGCGAGCGCCAACGAGCGATGCTTCGTGCTCCTTCTGAAACTCTTCGTAAGGACCCTGGAAATCCTGAACCTTGCCATGATCGAAGTACCAGATGCGAGTGGCGACCTCATCAATCAAATCGTGATCGTGCGTGACCAGAAGCACGGTACCCTCATAGCGCTGCAGAGCGATGTTGAGAGCATTGATGGCTTCCAGGTCAAGGTGGTTCGTGGGTTCATCCAGCACCAGGAAGTTGGGCTTCTGGAGCATGAGGCGGCAGAAGATGAGCCTCGCGGCCTCACCACCGGAAAGGTTGTTGGTGGACTTCAGCGCATCCTCGCCACTAAAGAGCATCTGCCCAAGCAAGCCTCGCAACTCCTGCTGGGTGGCCTTGACGTCAAACTCGTTCAGCCAATCCACCACAGTGACGCCCTTGCGAATGGAGTCAGTGTGGTCTTGTGCAAAGTAGCCGACCGCCACCTCGTGGCCCCACTGGACTTCGCCGCCATCGATGGTAAAGGCGCTCTCAGAGGAATCAACGAAGCCTGAAGCGTTGCGTAACAAAGACTTCAGCATGGTGGTTTTGCCCGCACCGTTGCGACCGATGAGGGCAATTTTTTCACCGCGGCTGATGTTTGTGGTGAAGTTCCTGAAGATGGCGAGGTCGTCGTAACTCTTGCTGAGACCCTTGACCTCAAGGGGATGGCGGCCCGATGGCCGGGTGACATCAAAGCGAATAAAGGGCCGCTGGATGTTTGACCGCGCGAGTTCCGTGGTCTTTAGCCTCTCCACTTCCTTGCGCCGACTGGTTACCTGACTGCTGCGTGTGCCCGCGGCGAAGCGGGCAATGAACTCGTTCAACTGGGCGATCTTCTTGTCGCGCTGGGCGTTCTCTGACTCAATCCGGTTGCGGACCTGCGTCTTGGCCATCACCATGTCGTCGTAGCCGCCGGTGTAGAGGATGATGGTTTCGTAGTCAATGTCAGCGGTATGGGTACAGACATCGTTGAGGAAATGGCGGTCGTGCGAGATCACGATCAGGCAGCCGTCGTAGTTGCGCAGGTAATTTTGCAGCCAATGAATGCTGTCGAGATCGAGGTGGTTGGTGGGCTCGTCCAGAAGCAGAGCGCCAGGGTTGCCAAACAGAGCCTGGGCGAGCAAGACGCGGACCTTTTGGCCGCCCTGTAGTTCGCTCATGCGCCGTTCGTGGAACTCCTCGGAGACATCCAGGCCATCCAGCAACACGGCGGCGTCGCTCTCAGCGGTGTAGCCGTCTTCCTCGCCGACAACCCCTTCCAGTTCACCCAGGCGCATGCCGTCATCATCGGTGAGTTGGTCATGCGGCTTCTCGTAGAGTTGGTCCCGTTCCTGTAGGGCAGCCCACAGGCGGGGGTTGCCCATCATCACCACATCCAACACTCGCTGTTGTTCGTAGGCAAACTGGTCCTGCTTCAGGACACCCAGCTTCTTCGGGCGCGTGACAGTACCCTTCTGTGCGTCCAACTCCCCGGTGAGGATCTTCATGAAAGTGGACTTGCCCGCACCGTTGGGCCCGGTAAGGGCATAGCGGCGGCCTGCCTGGAAGGTAACAGTAACCTCCTCAAACAGGATCTTGGCGCCGTAGCGCATCGAGACGTTGTGAACAGAGATCAAGCGCAGCTCTTCTTTCGTAAGGGGTTGGTGTGCCCAGGGATCGGGCGCCGATGGCGCCCATGGATTCTTCTATTGTAACCGGAAACCGAACTTGGAGGCGGATTGCAGCGGTTTCAGTAACGTAACGAAACCGCTGCAAGATGAACAAGCGGCTAGCTGAGCGCCTGCTGCAGGTCAGCGATGATATCCTCGGCGTCCTCAATGCCCACGGAAAGACGAAGGAGATTCCGCCGGATTCCCGTGCGCTCCTTGTGGCGCGGCGAGACGTCACGATGGGACGCAGTCCATGGGTGAAGGACCATGGTGTGTACGTCACCGAGGCTGGTGGCACGCACCACCATTTGCAGGCGATCCATCAGCGCGAAGATGCCGGCGTTGTCGACCCCATCCACCTCAAAGCTGACGATGGCGCCGTAGAGGTCATCACGGAAGATCGCGTCGACGGCGGGACGGTCAGGGTGGGAGGGATCGTCCAGGTAATACACGGCCGGGATGCGGGGCTGCGTACGCAGCCAGGCGGCCACCTGCCGGGCGTTGCGGCATTGCCGCTCCATGCGCAAGGGAAAGGTCTTGATGCCGCGCATGGAGAGATAGCTCTCGAAGGGTCCCAGCACGGGGCCGACCACTCGGGACATGGCGCGTACTTCTTCCAGCTTGTCGCCGGAGCAGAGGATGGCTCCGCCAAGCACATCACCGTGGCCGGAGAGGTACTTGGTGAGGCTATGCACGACATAGCTAGCGCCGTGCTCAAGGGGCCGCACCAGCAGGGGGGTGGCGAAGGTATTATCCACGATGAGAGGGGCGTTGGCGGCCTTGGCAATCTCCGCGATGCGACCCAAATGGCCGACACGCAGCAGAGGATTAGAGACCGTCTCCATCAGCAGGCAGCCGGGCTGGAAGTCAGCGATGGCGGCCTCCACGGCGCCCAGGTCACAAAGATCCACGAAGCGCGTTTCGACGCCGTAGGGTTCCAGGACATTGATCAGCAACTTGACGGTGGCGCCGTAGAGAGCTTCAGCGCAAAGGACACGCTTGCGGCGCTCAGCCAGGCAGGTCATCAGCGTGGCCTGCAGCGCTACCATGCCCGACGCCGTGACCAGTGCACCCTCAGCGCCTTCGAGAGAAGCCAGCAATTCCTCCAGCGCTGCATTGGTGGGGTTGTCGTAGCGTGCGTAGGCGTAGCCGTGCTCTTCGTGCCCGAAGATCTTATCAAGCATTTCCGACTGCGGGTAAAAATAAGACGCCGCGGTGTGGATGGGGGTAGTGACGGGAACATGCTGGCCGGTGGCTTTACGGTCACCGGCATGCACAGCCCTAGTTTGGAGTTTCAACGAGAGTAGCCTCTTCCCTTCCTTGCTATTATCGCCAATGGCGGAGGCAGCCGGGATTGCCGGAGGCGGATGTCTGCTAGAAGCGATGTCACGGATACGCATGGACAAGTGGCTGTGGGCGGCGCGGTTCTTCAAGACGCGGGCATTGGCGGCGCATGCCTGTGAGTTGGGACGAATTGACAGCAATGGAATTGCGGCGAAGGCGGCACGCGAGGTAAAGGTAGGCGATCTTCTGCGGGTGGCACACGAGGGCGGCGCGGTTCAAGTGGAGGTGCTGGGACTAAGCGCAATTCGCGGCCCGGCGGCAGTGGCACAGGCGCTCTACCAGGAGACGGCGGAGAGCATTGCCAAGCGCCGGCAGATGGCCGAGGAGCGCAAGGCAGGGCTACACTTTGAGGCGGATCGCGAAGGAAAGCCCAGTAAACGCGACCGCCGGGAGCTGGACCGGCTGCGCGGACGGGACTAGCCATGCGGATTGACTGTGAGCAAGGGGGATGTAACGTCCTCGCCCGTCAGGCGTTTCATCATGAAGGAAGTTGCGGCGTCCGCAACGAGCGGGTGCACTACTTCCATCCCGCCGCCGAAGCGGATGATCTAAGGGAAATGAATCATTGGCGACATAGCCGCAGGGTGCTGCCGGCAATCTTAAGCGAAACATTCCAACCAGGTCTGGAGAGTACGTCATGAATCCTTCATGGGGCCGCGCGCTGGCAGGTGCTGTGGCGGTAATTACTTGTGGAATCAGTGCGGCGGCACAAGGCCTGCCGCTTGGCTTCGCGGCGCAAGAGGATCCGGGGCAGCCGAAGACGATCCAGGGCTTCGATCTGAAGGCCATGGATACTTCCGTGAGCCCTTGCCAGAACTTCTTTCAGTACGCCTGTGGCACGTGGCTGAGGGAAAACCCAATCCCCGCTGACCAGACCGCGTGGGGCCGGTTCAATGAGTTGTTTGAGAACAACCGGCTGATTCTGCGAGGCATCCTGGAGAAAGCGCGGGAGGCCGCTCCGACGGCTTCCAAAGAAATGCGGCAGGTGGGCGATTACTACGCCGCATGCATGGATGAGGATGGCGCCAACTCCGCAGGCCTGAAGCCCATCGAAGGGCAGTTGCAGCGGGTGGCGAATTTGCGTGAGAAGTCCGCATTGGCTTCGCTGGTAGCGGAATTGCACCTCAGCGGGGTGAATGTGCTGTTTGCGTATGGCAGCGGACAGGACTTCCAGAACGCGGCGGAAGTGATCGCGGTGGCTGACCAGGGAGGATTGGGATTACCGGACCGCGACTACTATCTGCAGGATAATCCTCGATTCCAACGGATTCGCGGGGAATACCAGAAGCATGTAGCCCGCATGTTTGTGCTAGCCGGCGAAACGGAAGGCAACGCGGCGCGCGCGGCGGAGACGGTCCTGGCCATGGAGACGGCATTGGCCGAAGGCTCACTGGACCGGGTGAGCCGGCGCGATACACGGAACCTGGACAACCGGATGAAGGTAAGCGAAGCGGCGGCGCTGATGCCCGCATTCAACCTCCCCGCTTACATGAAGGCGGCGCTGACCCCGGAGGTGAGCGACATCAACGTCTACGTGCCGAATTTCTTCAAGACGCTGCACGCGCAGTTGGAAGCGAGGCCGCTGGATGAGTGGAAGACCTATCTGCGCTGGCACATCCTGAGATCCAATGCGCCCTTGCTTGCGGGCCCGTTGGTGGAAGAGAACTTTGCCTTTTTCGGACGCGTTTTGCAGGGCCGCAAGGAGCAGCCCGCGCGTTGGAAGCGTTGCGTGCAGGCCACGGACGGGGCGCTGGGGGAAGCGCTGGGAAAGGCCTATGTCGAGGAAACCTACGGTAAGGACGGCGCTGAGCGGATGGCGGAAATGGTGAACAACCTCACCGGTGCGCTAAGGGAGAACATCCAGCAACTGGACTGGATGACGCCAGCGACGCGGAAGCAGGCGCTCACCAAGCTATCGACGATCGCCAACAAAGTGGGGCATCCCACGAAATGGAAGGATTATGGAGAGGTGGCCATTAGCCGCAAAGATGCCGTGGCGAACAAGTCTGCTGTGGCCCGGTTCGACTGGAAGCGCGACCTCGACAAAATCGGCCAGCCCGTGGACAAGGACGAATGGTTCATGACGCCACCAACGGTGAACGCTTACTACGACCCGCAGAACAACAATATCAACTTCCCGGCAGGCATCCTGCAACCGCCATTCTTCGACAAGACAAAGGATGATGCGGTGAACTACGGTGCCATTGGAGCGGTGATTGGCCACGAATTGACCCATGGCTTTGATGACCAGGGCCGCCGCTTTGACGCGGATGGCAATTTGAAGGACTGGTGGACAGAGGAGGACGCGAAGGCCTTTGAGGAACGGGCGGATTGCTTCGTGCAGCAGTACGGCAGCTACAAGGCCATCGACGAGGTGGGCCTAAACGGACGGCTGACCCTAGGCGAGAACGTGGCCGACAATGGCGGACTGCGCATCGCCTTCCTGGCACTGTTGCGCAGCCTGGACGAAGAGGAGAAGGGCAAAGTGATTGACGGCTTCTCGCCGGCGCAGCGTTTTTTCCTGGGTTGGGGCCAGGTATGGTGCAACGCATACACCCCCGAGACGGCGCGACTGCGTGCGCAGACCGATCCGCATTCGCCCGGCAACCACCGGGTGAATGGAGTGATATCGAATATGCCAGAGTTTGCCGAAGCCTTTGGGTGTAAGGCGGGTGACGCGATGGTGCGTGAGAAAAGCTGCCGGGTTTGGTAACGCAAAATACGGTTTTGGTAACGCAGGATACCGTAGAGGATCAGGAAGGGCTCGTTGCCGGTGTCCGGTAGCGAGCCCTTCTTGCGAGGAGACGCAACGGCGGTAAGGGTATGCCGACAGCGCGAGATGGGCCTATTGCATGCGCTGGGCGTAGTCAATCGCGAAGTAGGTTAGGATCATGTCCGCACCCGCGCGGCGGATGGCGGTGAGAGTTTCGGTAACCGCACGCTCCTCGTCGAGCCAGCCATTGGCGGCTGCAGCCTTGATCATGGCGTACTCTCCGCTTACCTGATAGGCGGCTACGGGAAGGTCAACGCTGGAGGCGACATCCGCGATGACGTCCAGGTAAGCGAGAGCAGGCTTCACCATGACGATATCGGCGCCTTCCATGACGTCGAGCATCACTTCGCGCATGGCTTCGCGGCGGTTGGCCGGGTCCATCTGATAGGTCTTCTTGTCGCCAGAGCGAGGCGCGGAGTCAAGGGCTTCGCGGAAAGGCCCGTAGAAGGCGGAGGCGTACTTGGCTGAGTAAGCAAGGATGCCTGTGTTGGAGAATCCCGCATCGTCCAGGGCCTCGCGCAAGACGCCCACGCGGCCATCCATCATATCTGAGGGGGCGACGAGGTCAGCCCCCGCTTCGGCTTGGGCGACCGCCATGGCAGCAAGAATCTGGAGGGTGATGTCGTTTACGATCTCGCCATTTTCGACATAGCCATCGTGGCCGTCACTGGAGTAAGGATCCATGGCGACATCGGTGATGACCACAAGGCCAGGAAGGGCGTCTTTCAGTGCGCGGACGGTGCGCTGCAATAACCCATCGGGATTTACGCCCTCAGTGGCGCGATTGTCCTTGAGGCTATCGGAGAGCGCGGGGAACAGCGCCACGGCGGGAACTCCAAGCCCATGCGCTTCGCGGGCAATGGAAACGGTGTGCTTGAGGCTGAGGCGAAAGCAGCCAGGCATGGCGTTGATGGGAGTGCGGGTATCCTCACCCTCAGTGACGAAGAGCGGCAGGATGAGGTGGGCAGGGCTGAGTTCAGTCTCTCGTATCAGTCCGCGGATGGCGGCGGTGCGGCGATTCCGGCGCGGGCGGAAGGGGAGGTCATACAGTGTGTCAGGCATGGGTTGACAATTCTCCACTGGGGTTGAGTTTCTGGTTACCCGCGGCAGAAGCGCACGCGCGAAGAAGTTTGCCCGATGCATCAAGTGCCTGAAGCGCAGCAGATTGCCAGCGGCAGTGATCGGCACATTGATCGAGTGCGCGAAGGATGGCGGAACCCAAGATTTCGGGCGCTGGTCCGCCGGGGATGCGGCGGATGTCAACGAAGTGCTGGGGATCAAGCGCCGCGCGCACCTGCGACTCTTCCAAGGGCAAGGGGCCATCCAGCACCGCCACAGCCGCATCGCGTAAGGCGTGATGAATGGCGTCCAGGGAATCGTCGGAACCACAACTCTTCACCGCACGGGCCACGACTTCATGCGCAAGGCGGAAGGAGAGGCCGCCGTCGCGGACCAAGGTGTCGGCCACCTCAGTCACCGTGATGAAGCGGGCATGCGCTAGCTGGCGCATGCGAGAGGTATTCACCTCAACATCCGCAAGAGCGCCTTCCAGAAGGCGAAGGCTGCGAGCGGCATCTTCAGTGGCTCGAAAAACGGCGGGCCACAGGTCGTCCTCACTATCGACGATGTCGCCGAAGGGCGTGTTGTGAGCGCAGGTGAGCACAGCCTGCGATTGGGCAAAGGCGCGACTGAACTGGATGCGGGCATGCTCAAAGGCAACGGGATTGCGCTTCTGCGGCATGATGCTGGAGATCTGCGCCCAGGCGTCGCCCACGCGAAGGAAACCGAATTCCTGGGTAGACCAGAGCAGCAAGTCCTGGGTGAACTTGCCGCAGTTGAGTGTGGCCACTGAGATAGCCGCCATCGCCTCCGCGACATAGTCAATGGCAGCAATGGCGCCGATGGAGTTCTCCTGCAGGCCATCGAAGCCCAACAGTTCCGCGGTGCGATGGCGATTGATGGGAAAGCCAGTGGTGGTGATGGCGCAAGCGCCCAGCGGGTTACGGTTGACAGTGGCGTAGGCGGCTCGCAAACGGTTCGCGTCGCGATGCAGGCATTCCACTACGCCCATCAGATAGTGGCCCAGCGTGGTGGGCTGGGCAGGCTGGGTGTGCGTGTAAGCAGGCATCAGTGACGCTGCGTGGTCCTGCGCCATTCGCAAGAGGCGCGCCTCCAGTTCCAGCAGGGCGTCGAAGACGTTGAGAATCTCAGCGCGCAGCACCATGCGGTAGAGCGTGATGTCGATATCGTTGCGACTGCGGGCAGTGTGGAGCTTGCCGGCAATGGCGGCTCCGCAGTGGTCTGCCAGCCGGTTCTCGATGTGGAAGAAAAGGTCCTCACAGTCTCCGGAATAAGCCGCCCTGGCAAGGGCATCTACATCCAGCGCATCGAGGGCATCCAGGATGATGCGCACTTCCTCACTGCTGAGCAGGCCGCACTCCCACAGCATGACAGCATGGGCACGGTGCAGCGAGAGCAGCGGAATCAGGAACCATTGCTGCGCGTCATGAAAATTCGGTTGAAGAACCGTTTTGGCGTAAATGGGATGAGGAAACGAAGGCGATTGCATAGAGTAGCAAAACGAGAAAGAGGCGTAGCTGCGCCCTATTCCATTGTAGCGGGAAGGGGATGGAGGCCATCGAAAGCGGGCTAAGTGCGGATGCCGCTGTTGGATGTAGATTCATGAATCGATTGCAGCGCCGGGCGAGGATGGGCTGCATCTGCTAATGTGGCGAAGAGGAAGCCAACGGCAGCGATGCCGGGTTTACTCAATCCAGAATAATGCGGATGGCAAGCAATTTAGAGAGCCTTTGGAGCGAATCGCGCGAGGCGTCGGATGCACTGTTCAGGATCCTTGTACCCGGTGCTTTGTATGAACGAGCGGTGGAGGAACGCCACCGGTTTCTGTTCTACCTTGGACACCTTGAGGCGTTTGATTGGAACCTTCTGGGCAAGCGAGCCTTGAGCCTGCCTGCATTCCACGCGGAGTGGGACCAGCTATTCGCGTTTGGAATTGACCCCGGCGCGGATGCGCTACCCACTGATAAGCCGGAGGACTGGCCGTCAGCAGTGGAAGTTCGCGGCTACGTGGCACGGGTGAGGGATGCTTTGGATGCGCACCTGGATGGGCTTCCAGAGCAGTTGCTGCATGTGGCGATGGAACATCGCTGGATGCACGTGGAAACACTTTCGTATCTGCTGCATAACCTGGACCCTTCGAAGAAGCACGGCACAGATGGGCATCGCGTAACAAGGGGCTTGACGCCGAAGAACGCTTTGCTGGAGGTATCGCCCGGCCGGGTAGTGCTAGGCCAGCGCGCGGGCGGCTTTGGTTGGGATAACGAGTTCCCTTGTCACCATGTGGATGTCGGCGCATTCCGCATGCAGCAGCACAAGGTGACCAATGGTGAATATCTGCGGTTCGTGGAAGCGGGTGGGCCTGCACCGCATTTCTGGCGTCTTGATGGCAGCCGATGGATGTTGCGCTGCATGTTCAGCGAGATGCCGCTGCCCTTAGACTGGCCCGTATATGTGACGCATGTGCAGGCAACTGCGTACGCGGCTTGGGCGGGGATGCGACTGCCCACGGAAGCAGAGTTTCAGCGGGCGGCCTATGGCCAGGATGGTGGCGGGGAACGCAGCTATCCGTGGGGTGAGGAAGCCCCCTCCGCGGCCCATGGTAATTTCGGACTCTTTGGGTGGAACCCTGTCCCGGTGGATGCCCATCCCGGGGGGAACAGCGCGTTCGGTCTTTGGCAGATGGTGGGTAACGGCTGGGAATGGACGGCCACCCCATTTGCTCCGTTTGAAGGGTTTCAACCGTTCCCGTTTTACCCGGGCTACTCGGCCGATTTCTTCGACAATCAACACTACGTGCTGAAGGGTGGCTCGTCACGGACAGCGGTTCCGTTGCTACGCCGTTCCTTCCGCAACTGGTTCCGCCCTGAGTATCGTTATGCCTTTGCCTCATTCCGATGCGTTACGGACGCCTGATTCCGGCACTGTAGACTCCGCCTCACGCGGTACGCTGTCTCTGGATTTACAGAACGACGCGCCGCCACAGGGGGAGTTTGCGTCCGCCCTACGCGCAGGGCTACGCAGAAGCGCGGGCAAGGAGATTCCTTCCAGTTGGCTGTATGACGCACTGGGCTCAGTGCTGTTCGAAGCCATTACTCTTCTGCCTGAGTATGGGTTGACGCGGGCTGACGAGCGAGTGATCTTGCGGTGCGCCCCGCGTTTGCCGCAGTGGATCTCCAGTGGGTCGCTAGTGGCTGAACTGGGCAGTGGGAGTGGCCGCAAGACGAGGGCGATTCTGGAGTCACTATCCGGAAAGGGAGACGCGCAAGCCCAGGTGACCTATACACCGATTGACGTTTCTCCTACTGCATTGGACGCCTGCGCAAAAGAAATGCAACTGGTGGCTGGAGTAACGGTGCATCCCACGGTGGGCACCTATCTCGATGGGCTTGGGCAGGCATTGAAACAGCGACTCGCGCAGCAAACTGCACTGGTGCTTTTTCTGGGGAGCACGATTGGGAACTTCCAGCGAACTGAGATTGCGGGGTTCCTGAGCGGGGTGAGGAAGCAACTGAAGACAGGCGATTTTCTGTTGTTGGGGGCTGACTTGGAGAAGCCCGCAGCGGTGCTGGAACTTGCGTACGACGATCCAGCGGGGGTGACCGCCGCCTTCAATCGAAACCTGCTTGGGCACATCAATCGCAACCTGGGTGGAGATTTTCAGTTGCATCGCTTCCGGCACCTGGCGATCTACAACCGGATGGAACGGCGCATCGAGATGTATTTGGAGAGCACCGAGGCCCAGCAAGTTTGGATTGAGATGCTAGACCTTCGTGTGGATTTCCACAAGGGCGAGCGCATTTTGACCGAGTACAGCCATAAGTTCCGATTGGAGGAACTGCGCGGCTATGGGCGCGAGGCGGGCTTTCAGCCCGTTGAGCAGTGGGTAGACCGTGAGTGGCCCTTTGTGGAATGCCTCTGGCAGGCGTGTTAGCGATGGGGCAATGAACCGATGAAGATGTAAATTCTCGCGCGCGCCGCGCAGAACCATTGCGGGTTTGAACGGCAATCGATAGGGTGAGGATATGCAGTCGATTCGCCCCGTCCATTCTTTGCGCACGGTGTTGTTAGTGGTAGCGCTCTCCGTCGCGCTGGCGCACTTGCAGCCGCCCAGCGCGCACGCCCAAAACCTGAGGCAGGGCTTTGTAGATGAACTGGTGGTGAGGGTGGGGAGCCCCACAGCGCTAGCGTTCCTTCCCGACGGACGCATGCTGATTGCCGCCAAGGGCGGAATGCTGCGGATTTGGGATGGGCAAACTCTCCTGCCCGCGCTGGACCTGACTGCGCGCACGTGTTCGAACTCAGAGCGCGGGCTGTTGGGCGTGGCTGTCGACCCAGGCTTTACACAAAACGGGCACGTGTACTTGTATTACACGCACCGCAACACGGCAAGTTGCGGAACCGGGTCATTGCAAGGTCCAATGAACCGCGTGAGCCGGTTCACGTTCACCAGCGCGAGCAGCGTGGACCCCGCTTCGGAGATGGTGTTGATTGACAACATCTGGAGCTTTGGGGGCAATCACAACGCTGGCGACCTGGAGATTGGCGGGGATGGCCATCTATACATCACCACCGGCGATGGCGGCACTGACTATCAGGGCCGTGGGTCCGCAGGCAACAACCCCGCCTCTCGCGAACGGCATCACCTGATGGGCAAGGTATTGCGGATCAGAACGGATGGCGGAATTCCGGCGGATAATCCTTTCACTGGGGCGGGCACGGTGCGCTGCCATCAAGGTGCGGGCAGCCCTGGCCAGATTTGCCAGGAGACGTTTCTGTGGGGGCTTCGCAACCCCTTTCGTTTCGCATTCAACCCGAATGATGGCAGGCGTCAGTTCTACATCAACGATGTGGGGCAGGGCACCTGGGAGGAAATCAACGAAGCAATCGCAGGCGCCAACTACGGATGGAATGATCGCGAAGGTCCCTGTGTACGTGGATCGACGACACAGTGCGCGCCGGGGAACCCTGCTCCGGCTGGCGTGACGGACCCGATATTTGCGTATGCCCACTCCGCCAGCGTTCCGGGGACAGCGACGGGCAATTGCCGTTCCATCACCGGGGGCGCGTTTGTGCCAAACGGGTTCTGGCCGAGCGACTACGATGGTGGTTATCTGTTCGCTGACTTTGTGTGCGGGGCGGTGTTCTCAATGCATCGGAGTGGGCAGACGTTTACGGCAAGGGACCTGCTGACGGGGCTGGCTGTGAACAGTGCTGTGCACCTGCGATTCGGGCCATTTGGCGCCACCCAGGCGTTGTACTACACGACCTTCGCGGATGTGGCCGAGGTGCGACGGATCCGCGCGCAGGGATCCAGCCTCACCAACGTTTCCGCAGCTAGTTTCGACGCCGGGCCTGCTGCGCGGGGATCCATCGTAAGCGGGTTCGGCAACGGCTTGGCGAACGCGGCATCGGGGGCCACGCAGAGGCCGCTTCCAACGCAGTTGGGTGCAACGCGCGTGGACGTGCGGCAGGACGGGCAGCCGGTGCGTGCCGCCGCGCTGTTCTTTGTGTCGCCTGAGCAGGTGAATTACCTTCTGCCCCCGGATGTGGCGGCAGGCAGGGCGACGGTAGAGGTGGTGCGCGACGGAACCGTTGTGGGCACTGAGTCTCTACTAGTGCAGGATACGCGCCCCGCCCTGTTCACGGCGAACCAAAGTGGACGTGGCGTACCCGCGGGAGAGGCGATCCTAGTGCGGGCCAATGGGGCTCAGGAGCCCCAGCAGTTGTTCGCATGCACCGGAACACCCAGCAACTGTGCGGCCGTACCGCTGCCACAGGGGGAACCGGGGGAGAACACATTCCTCATCCTCTACGGCACGGGCATTCGGAATCGACCGGCGGGTACGCCTGTGGAGGTGAGTGTGGATGGGGTGGAAGCAGAGGTCACCTTTGCAGGCGAACAGCCGGAGTTCGTGGGGCTTGACCAGGTGAACGTCCGGTTGCCAAAGCCTTTGCCGGCCGCGCGGGATCTGGAACTGCGTGTGCGCGTGGGCGTGGAATTAAGCAACCCGGTAGTGATCCGAGTCCAGTAGTTGCCCAGGGCCGTTCAACGGGAAGTGCAACAGGCACAGAGCCGGTGATTGCGGTAGTGCGCGAAGGCGATCAAACAACCACCCATCGCCATGCCCATGCCCATCCAAATCCCATGGTCCTCCAATACCAGATGGCTACCTACCACCAGTGCAATACCCGCCGCGAATAGCATCAATGCTGCCGGATTGCGGTGTTTGAGGAAGCTGGGGATGAGGCTAGCCAAGGCGACGAGAAACGCAGATCCAATCAGCAGCAGTTCCGTGGTCTCAGACGCCACCCATTCCGCGCCCATGTAGACCAAGGCGCCGACAACAAAGGGCATCAATATGCAGTGGATCGCGCAGGCGCTGGATAACAGCATACCCAGACGATCAAGCGAAAGGGCTTTCGGCTTCGCGACAGGAGTGGCGGTGAGGGTACTCATGAGTCTTGGGCAGGGGACTTGGTCTGTGTACAGAAGATAGGCGGAGGATCCGTTTGATCTTTGAGTTTAACTTCTCATAAGAGGAGACGCAATATCGTTGGCCGCCGCAGCCACGACATCCTCGTCTGGTCCGCAACCCTCGAGGTGGGCGCCGATGTGTAAGGCGCGAGGCGGCGTAACACCGACGAATTGGGCAAGAACCAGCGTTCCATTTAGCCCTACAACGGCGACCATCGACTCCATCACCGTCCAGATCTGAAACATCTGCCGTACGGAGACGTTGTAGTAATCCTTGAACAACCAGAAACCGATGTCGTTGAAGTGCGAGAACATCAGGCTACCGGCCGTCGTGGCCAGCACCAACAGTTCCGGTGCCACGTCCAGAATCACCAGGCTCATACAGAAGCAGCCTCTCGCAAGCGCAACATCCTGTCGTAATCGTCAGCAATCAAGCACGCGAAGTTTCCGTCCAGGAATCCCTGCACGGAGTCTTCGCCGAATAGTTCTGGATTCGCGTGCAACCGGCCATCGCGCAGGCCCGCCATCGTTGCCCGGAAGCCACCAAAGTTCCAACTCATCCGGCCCCGCCGCCTCCCATGTGCCCACCAATCACTGGGTGGCCGGGATACCTCGCGGCAAGCGCTTCCAAGCCCGACGCGGGCGCAAGAGGCGAGTCAACCCCCCGTGAAACCAT
>DAISIM010000060.1:0-21372 GCA_036821995.1 Bryobacteraceae bacterium | reverse complement strand
ATTGTTTCTATGGAGCGGGAGATGGGACTCGAACCCACGACGTCCAGCTTGGGAAGCTGGCATTCTACCACTGAATTACTCCCGCTCTTGGGAGAAGGCTCCACGGGCCGGGCCTTGTAAGCGTCAACGCTACGAGTTCGTCGCCGCATGACCAGCTTTCATGAGGATAGCACGCCCATCCACGCCCAGTTGGCATAACGGCGTACCGCGAACGAAGATGCTGGACTCGTCAACGCTGCTTGCCGGATGCGGTTAACGAACCACTCCGTCCACGGGACTACTTGCGCTGGCGTAGAGGCGCTTGGGCATGCGTCCGGCCTCCCATGCAAGTCGCCCGGCCTCTACTGCTAGCTTCATCGCTTGTGCCATCGTCTCCGGGTGGGTCGCCTCGGCGATCGCTGTGTTCATCAGGATACCGTCGTAGCCGAGCTCCATCGCGATTGCCGCGTCTGAGGGTGTGCCAACCCCTGCGTCCACGATTAGTGGGATGTCGGTGATCTTTTCGCGGAGTATGCGTAGGTTGGTGAGGTTTTGGATGCCGAGACCAGAACCAATAGGGGCGGCAAGCGGCATGACCGCAGCGGCTCCAGCGTCACGGAGGCGACGGGCGTTGATGAGGTCATCAGTAGTGTATGGCAAGACAATGAATCCCTCTTTGGCAAGAACCTCGGTGGCTTCCAACAGCCCCGCGTTGTCAGGGAAGAGCGTCTCTTGGTCGCCGATTACCTCTAGTTTCACCCAATCGGAGATACCGAGTTCGCGCGCCAGGCGGGACGTACGGATGGCTTCATCAGCGGTGTAGCACCCAGCGGTGTTGGGGAGGATGAAATAGCGTTTGGGGTCGATGTGGTCTAGAAGTGACTCCTTCGTGCGGTCCATGAGATTGACGCGACGGACGGCAACGGTGACCACTTCGGCGCCACTGGCATCCACGCAGCGGGCGTTCTCGGCAAAGTCCTTGTACTTGCCAGAGCCAACGAAGAGGCGGCTACGGAAGGTGCGACCGGCAATGGTAAGGGCGGTATCCATGATTCCTATTTTAGTGCGACGGCGGGCCAAAGCGGATGCAGGTATCAGAAATGAGGCGGAAATCGCAGGGGCGCTAGGGGAGGGTTAACCCTGGATTGTGATCGCCAGTTCGAGGAGTGGTAGGTACGGACGAGGGGAGTCCGCTATGCTGATCGTCAGTGAACATGGGTACAGAATTGCTGTAGCCCGGCAGAAAGCGCCGGCAGGAAGGTTGGATTTGGGATTGAAATGGCGGAATGGGTGTTGGTGGTTTCACTGGGCGGTGCTTTGTATTTTCTGGCAGGATACCCGCTACTGCTTTGGCTGGGGCGCTTTCGGGTTCATCCAATTGAGAAAGACCTGAACTATGCACCGACGGCAACGGTCTTGATGGCTGTCTACAACGGTGAGGAATTCTTGGAGTCCAAGCTGCAGAACCTATTGTCGCTGGCATATCCAAGGGATAAGCTGCAGATCCTTGTGGTCTCAGATGGCTCAACAGATCAGACTGACCAGATTGCGGAGCGGTTTGCGTGCGAAGGGATCCGCTTGCTGCGCGTGAAGCGAGGCGGCAAAGCTGCGGCCGTAAATACGGGGCTAGCAGAAGCCACTGGAGAGGTGGTTTTGTTTTGCGATGTTCGTCAGAAGTTGGAAGCGGATGCCTTGAGGAAGCTCGTGGCGAATCTTGCTGATCCGAATGTAGGAGCGGTAACTGGGGAATTACGCATTCTACTTCCCGGTAAGCAGGCAAGTGAACAGGAAAGCCTGGGTTTGTATTGGCGCTATGAGTTGTGGGCAAGGCGTAGGCAGTCGGAGGTCTGGTCGTTGTTCAATGTGACGGGCTGCCTTTACGCAATGCGCCGCAGCTTACTGGGAACGGTTCCACCAGACACTCTGGCGGACGACATCGCCTTCCCCATGATGGCCTATTGGCGGGGGTTGCGCATTGTTTCTGAGCCCGAAGCGGTGGCTACGGACTTCCCGACCGCGGCAGGGGGGGAGTTTCGGCGGCGCATGCGCACATTGAGTGGAGCCTGGCAGATGTGGAGCCGCCAACCAGAGCTACTGTTTCGTCCTCACCGCATGTGGTTGCACTTTGTTTCACATAAGCTTGGGAGACTTCTGCTGCCGTGGCTGCTGCTTGCGTCGATGGTTGCCAGCGCTCTGCTGCCGGCGTCAGGCTGGAAGTGGGCGATTCTGGCAGGATGGGGAGGGCTCTTTCTGGCTGCGCTGACTAATGGCGTCCTGCCGGCGGGATTTCCCGGAAAGCGGTTGACATCGCTAGCCTCCACATTTCTGACAATGAATGCGGCTGCATTGCTTTCAGTGCAAGTATTCTTCGTACCGGCCGGAAGAATGTGGAGGGGACCCACACGAGTGGAAATGGGCCACAGACCCCCAAAGGAGTAGGCGTACCGCGATTGGCGGTGGCGGCCACAAGGCAACCCATCGGACTGCGAGCCCTTACCGGGCTCCAATCCGCATTAGGATGGCCCGAGCTGTATGGAGCATGGTTACGAGGTCAAGCAGCGGCGACATGTGCTTGATGTAATAGAGGTCAAACTCCAGCTTGCGAATGGTGTTTTCTAGGGAATCCTCGGGGACATGGTGGATTTGTGCCCATCCGGTGATGCCTGGCTTGACGCGGTGGCGCTGAGTGTAGAGAGGGATCTGAACGATCAGATCTTCCTGAAACTCGGGCATCTCGGGACGCGGGCCCACCAGGGTCATTTCACCCCTGAGCACATTGAAGAACTGAGGTAGTTCATCAATCCGAGTGAGCCGAAGCCACTTCCCGACACGAGTGATTCGTGGGTCATTCTCCTTGGCCCTCACAGGTCCACCCAGGCGCTTATCTACGTCGGCGTACATAGACCGGAATTTCAGGAACGTGAAGGGGATCCCGTGCTTACCAATACGGGTTTGCCGAAACAGCACTGGCGTACCAGTTTCCATGACGACGGCGATTGCAGCCAGCAGCATGACCGGCCAGGAGATGAGCACCCCCAGCAAGGCGACGAGCCGGCCATAGACTTCCTGGAGCGCAGTGGCGAGAGGACGTGGCCGGAATGCAGGCGAGAATACTAACTGATTCAGGGTGACCGTATCGATAGCCACACGCTCAAACAGGGTTTCGTGCAACGTGCCGATGCTTTCGACGTTGAGACCAGCCATTGAGCAGATGAGCAACTGCTGACGAATCTCGGGGTCTAGCTCATCAGAGCCAGCTACTGACACATGATCCGGACGAAATGAGAGGATATCGCGATAGAGATCGGTCGTGAGTGGAATGGCGCGCCCAGCGGGGAAGTCCGAGTTCGCCCTTGACGAAATGCAGCCAATCACTTCGTAGCCGCGCTCTGGGGACGCCTGGATGAAGCTAGCTACCCTCCGGACCAAAGGCGTATCGCCCAGGAAGAGAACTCTTTGCTTTCCTGAGTAGCGGACAAGCAATTGGGAGTATGTCCATCGCCAGATAATGACTAAGACTGCGGCCAGTAGCGACCCAATAAGCATCAGCCACCGAGGAAGCACAAGTGGACTGCGAGTGTAAGTGACGAAGGCCTGAACCAAGAAGGCGGCTCCGAAGGCCAAAAAAAGATCCTGAATTAGACTCCACGCGGTATCAACCCGTATCCGTTCATAGAGTCCCAGCAGATAGAGGAAGAGAACTAGTGTGGCGACGACAAGCAGGACTTCAGCAAGGCCGTTTTCGGCGAGAAGGAAGAGGTCCAGATCGATGGGAATCACCACGCCAGCCGATCGTAGAATCAGGAAGGCAAGGACATATCCGGCACAGAGGAGCAGACTGTCCCCGACTAGCAGCATGATCGAGCGAAACCGAGGCATACGGGGAGTGTTGACTGGAACCGAATGGAATCGCAGGACTCCTTCGACTCTATTGAAGGTAGCACGATCGTTACATCGGAACCTGATTGTGCTTCAAGTTCTGTACAAGGATCTCAAGCAAAGTCCAGACTGACCGTATAGCCGTCGACATCAGGAAAGAAAAGACCCAGCTCCGGGTAGCTGGGTCTTCAGAATCGGCCGGCAGTCGCATGAATCGCGCTGGAGCAGAACCTGTGGACACTCTCTGATTGAGGAGCGGGATCCACTACGACTCTGGCTACACAGCGGACGGTCAGAAGGAGCAAGAATTGGAAACAGCGGCTGACTCAGCGAGTCAGGAGAGCGCTACCCGTTCCCTTCCGCGTCCTTGCCCTCGCGGAGGGCTTGCAGACGCTCCTCACGGCGCTTGGCGCGCTCAGCAGCACGCTTCACCAGTTGGGTACCTACCAATTCCAGGATGGCCATTTCTGCGCCGTCCCCCTTACGAGGGCCAACGCGAACAATCCTGGTGTAGCCGCCGTTACGCTGGCCGAAGCGTGCACCGACGTCATCGAAAAGCCGCTTCACGCAATCAGGAGTGAGCAAAAACGCGGCAGCCTGTCTGCGGCTGGCTAAGGTATCCTGCTTGGCGAGGGTGACCATGTTGTCGACCAATGGCTTGGCCGCCTTCGCCTTGGTGATGGTGGTAACGATTCGGTCCCGCTCAATCACTGCAGTGACAAGGTTCCTGAGGAGCATTTTGCGATGATCTTTGTCGCGCTTAAGTTTGAATCCGCCAACTCTGTGTCTCATGGATGTATCACCTCATAGGTTTGCCGCAGCAGCCTACTTGTAGGGCTCCTCTGCTTCATCTTCGGGGCTATCCGGTTCATCAAAGGCAGAACCGAAGCCAATGGTGGATGGCTCCAGCGGGTTAACTGGTTGGCCTGAGGGCGTAAGCAGACGGCCCTGGGAGTCAAACTTCATGCCAAACGAAAGCGAGAGTCCTGAAAGGATTTCTTTGATTTCGTTCAGAGACTTGCGCCCGAAGTTCTTGGTGCGCAGCATCTCAGCTTCAGACTTCTGGACGAGATCGGCGATCGTTTGGATGTTGGCGTTCTTCAAGCAGTTGTAGGAGCGAACGGACAATTCCAACTCATCCACAGACCGGCTGAGGATTTCGTTCATCTGGTCCATCGCCCGCTCCGTGCGTTCCTCTTCAACGTCGGGAGTCTCCTCGAAGTTGATGAAGATGGACATGTGATCCTTCAGGAGCTTGGCCGCTTGGCCGATTGAGTCCTGCGGTGAAATGGCGCCGTTGGTCCACACTTCCAGACTGAGCTTGTCATAGTCAGTGACCTGTCCGAGACGGGCAGCCTCTACCGAGAAATTCACCTTGCGGACAGGGGAATGCACTGAGTCAATGGGAATGTATCCGATAGGAAGATCCTCTTCCTGGTTACGCTCCGCACTGACATAGCCACGACCTTGCTTAATCCGCATCTCGATATTCAAGGATGCGCCGTCGCCGACGGTGGCGATGTGCATGTTGCGGTCTAGGACCTCAACATCCGGGTCAGTCTCGATCTGACTCGAGAAGACCTCGCCAGGTTTGTCCACGCGGAGGTAGACGGTCTTCGTGGCGTCGGTGGTCATCTTGAACGGAATCTGTTTGAGGTTGAGGATGATGTCCGTACCATCTTCGACCACGCCTTCGATCGGGCTGAACTCGTGGGAGATACCCTCAATCCGAACAGCGGTGATAGCGGCTCCTTCGATGGAGCTAAGGAGTACCCGGCGCAAGCTGTTGCCGATGGTGGTACCGAAGCCCCGCTCGAAGGGCTGAGCCATGAACATACCGTAGCGGTCAGTGAGCGTTTCGGTATTCGCAACAAGGCGCTTGGGTTTCTGAAAGCCTTTGAACATACGCAAGTCCTTTCCGGTTTGCGAGCGCGGCGGCGGCCAGTTGGATGTGGCCGCTCGCCAGCTAGATGACGCTCCTGATTACTTTGAGTACAACTCGACGACCAGCTGTTCGTTGAGTTCGATCTGTACTAACTCTTCTCGCTTGGGTTCAGAGCTAAGTTTGCCGGTCATTGTGTCACGGTCAAACTCAAGCCAGCTGAGCAATGGGCGGGATGAAGTGACTTCCAGGTTGGAAACGATCATCGGATGCTTGCGGCTGCTCTCGTGCACGGCAACAACATCTCCAGGCTTGACGAGGTAAGAAGGGATATTCACCTTCCGTCCGTTTACGGTGATGTGTCCATGCCGCACGATCTGGCGGGACTGCGGCCTGCTGGTGGCGAGGCCAAGGCGGTAAACGATACTGTCCAGCCGACGCTCCAGTGAGGAGAGCATCACTTGACCAGTAACGCCCTTTGCTTTACTGCTCTTCTCGTAGAGGTTGCGGAGTTGCACCTCCAGGAGTCCGTACACACGGCGAAGCTTCTGTTTCTCACGGAGCTGTAAGCCGAAGTTGCTTACCTTATTTCGGCGTTGACGTTCGCGTCCGTGCTGTCCTGGGACGAAATTGCGCTTTTCGATTGCGCATTTCTCTGTATAGCAGCGCTCGCCCTTCAGGAACAGCTTAGTGCCTTCCCGGCGGCAGAGACGGCATACGGGCCCTCTGTATCTTGCCAAAGGTCTTCTCCTTTACCCGACTTGGCTCACGGCCAATGATGTGCGGTGCAGTTTACGGCATACGTGCCTTCGTCCTGCTACGGCCTCGCGTTGGCGAGGCTGGCCAGCTTCAGGGAGACCTGCATGATCATCAGTCAATGATCACTCGACCACCCCGGAACAGCGCGCGGACAGGACCCGCAGGCTGCTAGGAGGGCCAGGTGCTGCTGGCGTAGCAGCCCGGCCCACCGGAACTTCACTTAGACACGACGCCGCTTCGGCGGACGACAGCCATTGTGTGGGACTGGCGTGGTATCTCGAATGACACGTACGTCTAAACCAGCTGTGGCCAAGCTGCGTACCGCAGACTCCCGTCCTGAACCAGGGCCGGCGACGTGCACATTGACGGTGCGCAAACCACTTTCCTTGGCCTTGTTCGCCGCCGTCAGTGCGGCCTGTTGGGCAGCAAATGGAGTCCCCTTCCGGGAACCTCGAAAGCCCAACGAGCCCGCGCTTGACCAGGAGATGGTGTTGCCCACCAAGTCCGTAATCGTAACGATCGTGTTGTTGAAGGTCGCCTGGATGTGCACCATCCCCTCGGGGATATGCTTCCGCTCGCGCTTCTTGAACGATTTCTTCTTGGTTGCCTTTACCGCTTTCGCCATAGTGCCTCAGTGCCTTGCAATTCCTTACCGGATGCCTACTTGCCGACCTTCTTCTTGTTGGCCACCGTACCGCGCCGGGGACCTTTCCGGGTGCGGGCGTTGGTGTGCGTCCGTTGACCGCGCGCGGGTAGACCACGACGATGACGCAGACCACGATAGCAGCCGAGATCCATGAGCCGCTTGATGTTCAGTTGGATCTCTTTGCGAAGATCACCCTCCACCGCGCCCTCGTCCTCGAGAATTTGGCGGATGTGGTTGGATTCCTCTTCGGTAAGGTCAGCAATCTTCTTGTTCGGGTCGATGTTTGCCCGATAGAGGATCGATTGCGCGCGCGCTTTTCCGATTCCGTAAATGTACGTGAGGCCGATCTCTGCCCGTTTCCGGGGCGGCAAGTCAACACCTGCAATGCGTGCCATTCCAAAAGTCTCCTAAACCCTGACGCTGGTTAACCCTGACGCTGCTTGTGCTTTGGATTTGAGCAAATGACACGCACCACCCCATGGCGATGGATCACCTTGCACTTGTCGCAGAGTTTCTTCACCGATGCTCTTACTTTCATATCCCTCACCATCTTTCGGACTGAACTTGGATTTGATCCCTGTTCAGCAGTGACTGTCTTCCACGGAAGACATCAGCCAAAAAAACCTGCCTCACTCAAACTCGGTCCAGCAGCAGGCACCGAACGTTACGTTAGCGGTGGTCAATGACCCCGCTGGGTGCGGCCTACTGCGCCAACAGCCGCAAGAGCCTACCGCGGCTGGGATCGTGAGGAGATAGTGTGACTTCCACGAGATCGCCAGGGCGGACCCTCAGAAAATTCTTTTCCCGAGCGCCTGACGCGTGAACGAGGACAATATCCTTTCTATTATCCAACATTACGCGCACAATTGCATGCGGTAGCAGTTCTACTACCGTCGCCCGCAAGGGCGGCCGTTCCGGTACGACTCCAGAACCGGGCTGTATCTCCCGCCTTTCGTCCTCCGTTCCAATCGGCCGATCTCGCTCCATCCCAACCTCGCTACCCAATAAGCGACTCCTCCCGCGAATTACGAAACGAACTAGGGTCGCGTAAGCACCCATGGTCCGTTGTCTGTGATGGCAACCGTGTGCTCAAAGTGAGCCGAGTAAGAACCGTCCTTCGTTACGGCAGTCCATTTATCGCTCAAGACTCGCGATTCTGGGCTGCCAATGTTCACCATGGGCTCAATAGCAAGAACCATTCCGGCCTTCAGGCGAGGGTTCTCGTTCCTCCGGTCCACATAGTTCGGGACCTGTGGATCTTCGTGCAGACGAGTACCAATACCGTGGCCAACGTATTCCCTGACGATTGCGAAACCGTTCGACGTAATGTGTTTCTCGATCGCACCAGAGATGTCGAATAGGCGATTTCCAACCGTTGCCTGAGCAATGCCCAGTTCGAGAGCGCTTCGCGTAACATCCAGAAGGCGCGCAACCTCATCATTTACCTGGCCTACCGGAACGGTAATGGCAGAGTCAGCATAGTATCCGTCCAGGTGAACTCCGGTATCGATGGTCACCACGTCGCCAGATTTCAGCACTCGCTTCTTCGAAGGGAATCCGTGGACGATCTGCTCATTTACTGAGGTACACAGAACACTGGGGAACTTCGAACCGGCAGTCGGCACATAATATCCCTTGAACGCGGAAGTGGCACCGGCATCGTTGATTAACTTTTCCGCAATGACCTCTAGATCCCAAGTCGTAATGCCTTCCTGAACGACGGCTGCGCAGGCGTGCAGGATCTCATAGACCAGCAAGCCGCTACGGCGCATCTTCAGCAATTCGAGGTCGGTCTTTCGAATGATCATTTCGATTCCGTGCGACTTATTCGTGCCGTTTTCCTGATGAGTCGTCGATACCCATCAAGCCCTTCCAAAGCTGTTGATGAATCGCATCAGGTGATCCATCACTTGCCGCTAATGCAACTACGCACTCGCAATGAGCGGAAAGGAACGCCTGGGCAGGAGCAGTTAGCCGGTGATAGTCAGCTAACCGCCCTTCCAGGAACTCTATCCGATCATCAGGCCGGGGAATCAACACCCCGGTACAAGCTGGGCGATCGCACTGAGTGCCAGCCAAAGATGGCTGAAACTCAAGATGAAACAGCGTTCCACATCGGTTACATTGACGACGCCCCGCGAAGCGATTGGCGAGGTCAATGGCATTTGCCAATAAGTGCACCACAAAAAGGCGACTGTTGGCACAATAAGTGCTGTGCAGTAGTCTTTCCGCCTGAGCAGCCGTCCGGGGATAGCCATCCAGGATGACACCGTTTCGGCAGTCGGTCATCGCCAGCCGTTCATCGATTAGGCAATTGATCCACTCGTCGGGCACAAAGTGGCCGAAATCAATGCGCTGGGCAATCGCCTTCCCAAAATCGTCGTTTCTCATGGTCCGGTCTCTCAAAATATCCCCAGTGGAAACATGAGGCAAACCGGTACGGCCACTCAATAACGCCGCCTGAGTTCCCTTCCCTGAGCCCGGAGGCCCAAGGATGAGGAAAACTGCAACCTTTTCCTTACCATCTTCTGCCGATGCCCGGCCCAGACCGAAGAGGTCCGGTTGGGGCGAACCTACAAAGGATTCCGATAGCGGCATCCCTAGATGCCGCTGCGACGACCACGAATGCGACCAGCCTTCGGCGTAAAGCCTTCATAGTGACGCATGATAAGTTGCGCCTCAATTTGGTTTACAAAGTCCATCGCAACGCCCACAACAATGAGGAGGGATGTCCCCCCGAAGTAGAAGTTTACACCCAAACCATCCAGCAAAAAGCGCGGGAAGGTGCTATCAATCCAGTTCCCGATCAAGGGCAAATGCTGCAGCTTAATTCCAGCAATCATGATATCTGGAATCAGGCATAAAAAGGCCAAATAAATGCCCCCCACGACGGTGATGCGGGTGAGGATCTTGTTCAAGTAGTCCGCAGTGTTCTTGCCCGGCCGAATGCCGGGGATGAAGCCACCATACTTCCGCATATTGTCGGCAGCTTCGTTGGGGTTGAAGATGATGGATACGTAGAAGAAGCAGAAGAACATAATTGCGGCGACAAAGATCACCACGTAGAGGGGCTCAGAATGCGCGATTGCGGCGAGCAAACCGCTAGCCCACTCACTGGACTTCACCCACGGCATCGTCGTAAGAGTTTGCGGCAAGGCTAGCATCGAGCTGGCAAAGATGACGGGAATCACGCCACCCGCGTTTACCTTCAGGGGCATGTGCGTTTGCTGCCCACCCATAACCCGTCTTCCAACCACACGTTTGGCATACTGCACAGGCACGCGACGTTCAGCGCGTTCCACCAGGACGATGAAGGCGACCACGGCAATCATCGCCAGGAAGATGATGATGGCTTGGATGGGATTCCAATTCCGGGTGACGAAAACGTTCTCCCAGATATTCAGGATGGCCCCAGGAAGACCAACGACGATACCAGCAAAGATGATCAGCGACATGCCATTGCCGATGCCCCGCTCAGAAATCTGTTCGCCCAACCACATAATGAATGCGGTGCCGGTGGTAAGCGTAACAATGGTCATCAGCACAAACCCTATACCGGGGTTGAGCACAAAATTACCGTCACTGCTCTGTAGTGCAATGGCGATACCCATGGATTGCATGATGGAGAGTGCGATTGTCAGATAGCGGGTCCATTGGGTAATCTTACGGCGGCCCAATTCACCCTCTTTCTGGAGTTTCTCCAGCGTAGGTACAACCACGGTGAGCAGTTGGAGGATGATAGACGCGGTGATGTAGGGCATGATGCCCAGCGCGAAAATCGTCAACCGTTCCAGCATGCCGCCAGAAAAGAGGCTTAGCATCCCGAAGACGCTTCCCCGGTTCTGTTCAAAAAACTCTTGCAGTGCGGCGGCGTTGACGCCGGGTGTGGGAATAAAAGCTCCAAGCCGGTAAACGGCCAACAACGCCAGCGTGAAAAGGACCCGGTTCCTTAAGTCTGGAACACGGAATACGTTGGCGATGGCTTCTAGGAACTTGTTCATGCAGCCCTTCCTGAACGAACCTGATCGGAATGCAGGTTTATGATTTGGCCGGTTTCTTTTTGCGCTTGATCGGCGCGACAACCACTTGAATGATTTCGACGGTGCCGCCCGCAGCCTTGATTTTTGCCGCAGCCTGCTCAGTGAAGGCGTGGGCCTTCACGTGGACAGGTCTCGTAATATCGCCGTTGCCGAGGATCTTCAAGCCGTCCTTCATGTTCTTCAGTACCGATGTCTGCTGGATGATTTCCGGTGAGAAGCTATCCCCAGGGAGATCGTTCAGGCGGCTGACATTCAATACCGCATATTCGGTACGGAAGATGTTGTTGAAGCCACGCTTCGGCATCCGGCGGTGAAGTGGCATTTGGCCACCCTCAAACCCGCGCTTCTGGCTGAAGCCGCTAATGGCATGCTGCCCTTTCATGCCGCGGCCGGAGGTCTTGCCGTGTCCGGAGCCCATACCCCGGCCAATTCGCTTCTTGTTCCGCGTTTGTCCGGCAGGAGGTTTAAGTTGACTGAGATCCATTGCGCTTTCTCCGAATCTTTTAGGCCTTTTTATCTTCCACCACGCGCACCAAATGCGGGACCTTCTTCACCATGCCCCACGTGCACGCGTTATCAAGGCGTTCCACCACCTGCTGGAGGCGGATGAGTCCCAGACCACGAACTACCTTTCGTTGATTCTCGGGGCGGCCGACTGGGCTGCGCACCAACTGAATCTTGATTGTTCCTTCGGCCATCACTGTTCTCCTCGAAGCCCGTTTACGTTCACTGCCTGTGGCAACCTGCACCATTCCTTACCGGTGGCGGAGGTTCTTGCCCTGCTAAGACTGCACCGCCGCGGGCATGTTGGATTCCACGGGAGCGAGCCCACGCATCTCAATGACAGTCTTTCGGTCGCGCAATTGCACCAACGCATCCACTGTCGCCTTGACCACGTTGTGCGGATTTCGGCTACCGATGCACTTAGTGAGGATGTTATGGATTCCAACCGCTTCGATCACGAACCGCACTGGGCCTCCGGCGATGACGCCGGTTCCATCGGGCGCGGGCTTCAGCAAAACCTTGCCGCTGCCAAACACACCAATGGTTTGGTGCGGGATCGTGCCGTGCACCAGGTTAACCTTCGTCAGGTTCTTCCGGGCTGACTCAATCCCCTTCTTGATGGCTGAGGGCACTTCCTTAGCCTTACCCGTTCCGAATCCGACGACCCCCGCTTGAGGGTCGCCCACCACAACAAGGGCGGAGAAACTAAGATTCTTTCCGCCCTTCACCACCTTGGTGACGCGGTTGATGCTCACCACGCTTTCCTTCAGGTTATACACCGAAGGATCAATTGGCTTCTTGATGTTCGACATAACGAATCCTAGAACTCCAGTCCCGCTTCCCGGGCGGCGTCGGCAAGGGCCTTCACGCGGCCGTGGTAAATGTAGCCACCACGATCATAGACCACAGTCTTGATTCCCTTGGCGGCGGCGCGCTCAGCGATCAACTTGCCCACATCCTTGGCTCCATCCACATTGCCGCCAGACTTCACTGGTGAATCTTTCTCGTGGCTGGAAGCGGATACGAGGGTCTTTCCAGTGGTGTCGTCGATGACTTGTGCGTAGATGTGCTTTAGGCTGCGGAATACCGCCAGCCGGGGACGCTGTGCCGTGCCCCGAAGACGCTGGCGAATGCGCCGATGAATGCGTTCGCGAATCGTGCTGCGAGAGATTCTCTGAATCACTTCTTGCCTCCCTTGCCGCCGGCACCTGACTTGCCCACCTTCTTACGGAGTACCTCTCCGGTGTAACGAACGCCCTTTTGCTTGTATGGCTCAGGTGGACGCAGCATGCGCATGTTAGCGGCCGTTTGCCCAAGCAGCTGGCGGTCATGGCTGCTCAAGATGACGTGGGTGTTCTTTTCAATCTGTGCATCCACACCCACCGGCAAAAGGAACTCGATGAGGTGCGAGTACCCCAACTTAAAGATGACAGCCCGCCCCTTGACTTCGGCGTTGTAGCCGATGCCCACAATGTCTAACTCGCGCTTGAATCCGGTGGACACACCAGTGATCGCGTTGAACGCTAGAGCCCTTGTCAGCCCATGGAGAGCCGCGTGCTTGTCGGTTTCCCGACGCACGTGCAAGGTGGAATTTTCCTGTTCCAGACGGATACCCGGTGGTATGGGCACCGTGAGTTTCCCCTTTGGTCCTTCCACCTCCAAGGTGTCGCCCAAGCTGAGCTTCACATTGGCGGGAAGTGGGATTGGCTTTTTCCCTACTCGTGACATGATCTTTCCCGTTCTGTCCGAAAACGGACCATTTCGCTGGCGGTCGCGCCGCCTGCAATCGTTCAGCTTAGGCGCTTTCCTTGCTCATTGAATATGGAGCAGGGGAGCGTTCAGCTACCAAACCTCACAAAGAACTTCGCCACCCACCTTTTCGGTGCGGGCTTGCTTGCCAGTCATGACGCCCCTTGGCGTAGTGAGGATATTGATCCCCATTCCACCCAAGACGCTGGGAATATCGGTATTGCCCACAAAGACGCGCCGCCCTGGCTTGGAGATGCGATTGATCTTGGAGATCACCGGAAGGTTAGTGGGAGTATATTTCAGGTAGATCTTGATCGTACGCTTGTTGTCTTCTTCTGCCAGTTTGAAGTTGAGGATGTAACCCTCCTCGCGCAGGATCCGCGCGATCTCCATCTTGAGCTTCGAAGCGGGGACATCTACCTTGGGATGCCGGGCCGCGTAAGCGTTACGGATCCGGGTCAGCATATCGGCAATGGGATCAGAAAACATCGTGTGTTCGCTCCGTTCGCTACCAGCTCGACTTCACCACGCCAGGCAATTCGCCGCGCAACGCCAATTCCCGCAAACAAATGCGGCAAAGCCCAAACTTGCGGTAGAACGCACGCGGGCGTCCGCAACGCCAGCACCGGTTGCGGTGCCGGATGGTGAACTTGGGCTTCTTTTGATCCTTCGCAATTTTTGCTGTAGTAGCCATGATTTCCTCGTGTTGCGCGTGGTGTCGCCAGCTACCCTTACTTGGTGAAGGGCATTCCCATCTGACGCAGCAAAGCGCGGGCTTCGGCGTCTGTCTTCGCGGTGGTGGTAATGCAGATGTTCATACCCTTCAGCTTTTCCACCTTGTTGTAGTCGATTTCCGGGAAAATCAACTGTTCCTTTATGCCCAGGGTGTAGTTACCCCGTCCATCAAATGCCTTCTGAGAAACTCCACGGAAGTCACGCACACGGGGCAGCGCGAGATTGACTAGCCGGTCGAAGAACTCGAACATGCGATCACCGCGGAGGGTCACCATGCAGCCGATGCTCATCCCCTCGCGTAGCTTGAACTGCGCAATCGACTTGCGGGCCTTCGTTACCACAGGACGTTGGCCGGAGATGATGCCCATGTCATTGACGCAAGCATCCAGGAGTTTCTGATTTCCGATGGCCTCGCCCAGACCCATGTTCACTGTGATCTTGTCCAGCTTGGGGACCGCCATCACGTTGGTGTAGTTAAACTCCTTGATGAGCGCGGGCACCACCGCGGAGTTGTAATGCTCTTTCATGCGAACCGTTGCCATCGTCTTTGTCCTCTCGCTGTCCGCCCGGTTTCCAATCGGGCCGGCGCTTCAAATCAAACCTTAGCGCGTTGGCCTGCCTTAGCTGGCCTTCGCTTCGATGACCTCGCCGGTCTTTCGGGCGATGCGCGTGCGGCGCGTTTTTCCACCTACCGTTTCCACCTTCTTCGCTACGCGAGTAACCTCCCCATCGGAAGTCACCAACATCACGTTGGAAAGGTGCAACGAAGCTTCCTTTTCGGCAATACCGCCCTTGACGCCACGCTGGGGGTTCGCCTTGACATGACGCTTCACCAGCATCACGCCTTCCACGACGACCCGGCCACGCATGCGGTCGATTTCGATAATGCGCCCCGTCTTCCCCTTATCACGACCAGTGATCACCTTGACGAGGTCGTTCTTGCGGAGGGACGTTTTCACGGGCCTGGCGGCCATCTTGTTTTGCTGCAGTTTGGACATGACTTTCTACTCCGCCAACTAGATCACCTCTGGGGCCAACGAGACAATCTTCATGAATCGCTTGTCGCGTAACTCGCGTGCCACAGGTCCGAATACACGGGTTCCCATGGGTTCCCCATCGTCCTTAACCAAAACGGCGGCATTGGAGTCAAACCGAATGTAGGTGCCGTCTTTGCGCCGGGTTTCCTTCCGGGTGCGCACGATCACGCACTTGACGACCTTCCCCTTCTTGACATTCGAATCCGGAGTCGCCTCCTTCACGCTGGCGGTGACAATATCGCCCAACCCAGCCTTCAACCCCTTGTCGCCGCCACGCGGAAGAATGCACATCAGCTTCTTCGCGCCGCTGTTATCGGCAACCTCGAGAATTGTTCTCATTCCAACCATGGCGTGATTCTCCGCTTCAGAAGCAGGTGATTTGCACCCTGCCTCGCATCATTACTCTAGGCCGTTTCTTCTTCCACAACGCGGCCGGTCTTGGTGTCAATCTGGACAGCGCGCCTGACGATTTCCTTCAGCTTCCAGCGCTTGAGCTTACTGAGTGGCCGATGTTCTTCGATACGCACCAGATCGCCGATCTTGGCCGTCTCTTCCTCGTCGTGCGCGTAGAACTTTTTCCGCGTACTGACAATCTTGCGGTAGAGTGGGTGCGAGACGCGACGGCTCACAGAAACCACAATGGTCTTGGCCATCTTGGTGGATACCACCTCACCCAGTTTTTCGTTCTTGTGACCCGTAGGTGTGGACATTGCTTAATTCCCTTTTCCGGCGGCCAATTCCTTGGCGCGCATGGCGGTAAGCAGACGCGCCCGATTCTTCCGGTACGCGCGGTAGTTCTTCAATCCGTCGGCTTGGCCCATTCCTAATTGGAAGCGAAGACGAAACAGCTGTTCTTCGATTTCCTTGGCTTTGACGGTGAGTTCCTGGACACTCAAGTTGCTAAAATCTTCGGCTTTCATCGGAAACCTCAAACAAACAGTTCGTCGCGCGAAATGAACTTCGTCTTGGTGGGCAGCTTCATTGCCGCCAAGCGCATGGCCTCCTGCGCCACCGCCTTGGGAACGCCTTCCATCTCAAACAGGATTCGGCCCGGCTTGATCACCGCTACCCAACCCTCGGGTGCACCCTTTCCTTTACCCATTCGGGTTTCGGCCGGCTTCTTGGAGATGGGCTTATCGGGGAAGATACGAATCCAAACAGAACCGCCACGCTTGATGGAGCGGGTCATTGCGATGCGAGCCGCTTCAATCTGCCGGTCAGTAATCCAACAGGGTTCCAACGCCTTTAGGGCGTAATCCCCGAAAGATAGGGTTGCGCCGCGCTGGGCGCTTCCGGTCATGCGCCCTCGTTGTTGGCGGCGGTATTTCGTTCTCTTGGGCATCAACATGGCTTGCTATCTCCTTCGTGCGCGGCATCAGCAGGGTGCACTACTGCTGCGCCTCCTCAGTGGAGGCGGCAGGGGTAGCATCCGGCGGAGGCTCAACGGCTGGCGTGACGTCCACAACAGGCTGAACCGGTTCCGGAGAAGGTTGGAAGACAGCCTCCATCTGTGAGGGCGAAACCAGGGGAGGTGGGATTGGAGCACCTTCTACCGGGGGCGGCGGGGTTGTAGTGGCGGGCGCAGTTGCCGTTGGTGCTGCTGCACCGCGGGGCGCCCCCTGACGGCCTGCGCTATCCCGGTATCCACCTTCACGTGGACCACCCTCGCGTGCTGGGCGGCGTTCACGGCGGCGACCGCGCGCATCGGTCGTGTCGCCCGTCATCTTGCGGCCACCCTCAAGAACCTCACCCTTGTAGATCCAGCACTTAATGCCAATCACCCCATAGGTGGTGTTGGCTTCGGCGAAACCATAATCGATATCCGCACGGAGTGTGTGAAGTGGCAGTCTTCCCTGTAGATACCACTCGCTTCGAGCGATTTCGGCCCCGTTCAACCGTCCGCTCACGCGGACCTTAATTCCCTTGCAACCGAAGCGAAGCGCGGAATCCACCGCCTTGCGCATCGCCCGCCGGAATGCCACCCGCTTCTCAAGTTGCAGAGCAATGGATTCCGAGACCAGCTGTGCGTCCAACTCCGGCTTCAGTACTTCCTGAATATCGATGAACACTTCACGCTTGGTGCTCTTGGCGAGGTCCTGCTTCAGTTTCTCGATTTCAGCGCCCTTACGCCCAATGACGATGCCAGGGCGGGACGTCCGGATCGTGATACGCAACTTATTGCCTGGCCGATCCACCTCAATGGAGCTGAGTCCAGCGGCCTTGAGGCGCTTACGCAGCGTTTCTTTAAGGTGCTGATCTTCCTGCAGCAGCTTAGAGTAGTCAGCCTTTGAGAACCAGCGTGATCGCCAGGTCTTGGTGACTCCCAGACGAAATCCGTAAGGATGTGTTTTTTGACCCATCGTTGTCTCTCTCGCTCTTCTACTCTTTTGCCGCGGCTTGCTGCTCAGATACCTTCACCACGATGTGCGCCAGACGGCGTTGGTAACGGTAGGCGCGGCCCATTGGCGCCGGACGGATCCGCTTCATCCGGGGCCCTTCATTCACGTAGGCCTGGCTGACGTAAAGTTTGTCCACATCCACTTCGGCAGAGCGGTTCTCCGCATTGGCGATTGCGGAACGCAACACCTTCTCGACAGTGGGGGCAATGCCCTTGTTCGTGGTCTGCAAAACCGTGATGGCGTCGCCAGCACGCATCCCGCGAATTAAATCTACGACGAGCCGCGCCTTCTGGGGCGAAACTCTTACGTATCTGGCTTCCGATTTCACTTCCATGCGAATGTCTCCTGCACCTGCCGCTCTATTGCCGATCTCATGGGCTTGCGTTTGCCCACGCTCATCGGCTTACCGCATTCCTGGGCCTAACCGCGTCCGCCCGACTTGTCGGACTTTGCCACGTGGCCCTTATAGGTACGCGTGGGTGAAAACTCTCCTAGCCGATGGCCAACCATGTTCTCAGTGACGTAAACGGGGATGAACTTCTTCCCGTTGTGGACCGCAATGGTGTGTCCAATAAACTCGGGCATGATTTGCGAGCGCCTGGACCAGGTACGAATCACTTTGCGCTCTTTGGTGGCGGACATTGCTTCCACCTTTTTCACCAGGTGGTCATCCGCGAAGGGGCCTTTTTTCAGAGATCGGCTCATCGTTTAACCTCAGCTAGCTCTTCTTCCGGCGGACAGCAATCATCTTTTCGGTCCGCTTATTGTTGCGGGTCTTGTAGCCACGCGTCGGTTGACCCCACGGCGTTACGGGGTGACGGCCACCGGACGTCCTACCTTCGCCGCCACCATGTGGGTGGTCAACCGGGTTCATCGTGACTCCGCGGTTATGGGGCCGTTTACCCAGCCAGCGGCTTCGGCCAGCCTTACCCAAAGTCTCATTCTCGTGGTCGCTGTTGCCTACCTGTCCAATCGTGGCCATGCACTCGGTGGAGACCCGGCGCGTTTCGCCAGAGGGCAACTTCACCAAGGCAATGCCTGCTTCGCGACCTAGCAGTTGCGCGCCCACTCCGGCGCTGCGCACCATCTGCCCGCCCTTGCCGGGGCGCAGTTCAATGTTGTGAATGGATGTACCAGGAGGAATGTCCTTCAACTTCAACGCGTTGCCGACGAGGATGTCCGCACCGTCACCGGACACTACGGTTTGTCCTACCTTGAGTCCGTTCGGACTCAGAATGTAGCGTTTCTCACCGTCTACATAGTGCAGTAGAGCAATCCGTGCGCTGCGGTTCGGGTCGTATTCAATGGCAGCAACCTTAGCCGGAACCCCAGACTTATCGCGCTTGAAGTCGACGATGCGGTAACTCTGCTTGTGCCCTCCGCCAATAAATCGCACTGCTACGCGACCGTTGGAAGCGCGCCCTCCGCTCTTCCGCTTGCCTACCGTCAGGGACTTTTCCGGCGTTTGCTTGGTGATCTCTTCCCGTGTGACGGTGGTCATGAACCGCCGCGACGGGGTTGTAGGACTATAACTCTTGATGGGCATGGCTGTAATCTCCTGCGTGGCCCTTAGACCTCAGCGTACTCCGGCACTTTTTGTCCCGGTTTCAGGCGAACGTAAGCCTTTTTCCAGTCAGGCAGGTAACCCGAATAGCGACCGCGACGGCGCATCTTACCTTCCAGATTGATGGTTCGCACTTCCGCAACCTTCACTTTGAAGATCGTTTCCACGGCTTGCCGCACCTGCGTCTTGTTGGCGTTTGCCGCTACCTCAAAGCATAAGGTTTGCGCATTGTCCTTCAGGTCGTGGCTTTTTTCAGTCACAATGGGCCGGCGCAGAATTCGGAATACACTCAAGCTCGAAATGTTGCTCATGACAAGGCCTCCGATAGTTTCCGTGCTGCCTCTTCCGTTATCAGGACACGCTTATGCTTCAGCAGATCGTAAACAGTCACTTCGCGGGAAAGCGCAAGCGTCACACCGGGCAAATTGCGGGTGCCCAGGTCGAGGTTGCGGTTGTCCACCTGATTGTCAACCACCAGCACGTTACGCCCTGTCTGTAAGGCCTCAAGGGTGGCGGCTACCGTCTTAGTCTTATGGTCAGTCAGGTCAAAGCTTCGCACCACCTTAAGCTCACCGTCGCGCAGCTTAGCGGTAAGTGCGCTACGCAAAGCGCCCAATTGCATCTTGCGGGGAAGCCTATAGGAGTAGTCACGCGGTTGAGGGCCATGTACCGTGCCTCCGTGCCGCCACAGAGGGGAGCGGATTGAGCCCATGCGCGCGCGACCGGTACCCTTCTGTCGCCACAGTTTCTTTCCGGACCCGGCTACTTCGTGCCGGGTTTTGGTGGCGGCGGACCCCTGTCGACGACACGCCATGTAGTGACGTACTGACTCGTAAATGAGGTGCTCTTTCACCTCGGCGCCGAATACGGCGTCCGCCAGCTCCAGGTCGCCTACCTTGGTGTTCTTCAGATCAAATACATCCACTGTGGGCATGACCTTATCTCCTTGACCGCCGGACCACCACGAAGGACCCCTTTGGCCCTGGGATGGCACCCTTAATGGCAATCACATTGTCTTCGGTATTGATATCCACAATCTCCAGATTGCGGACGGTCACCTGCGCGTTGCCCATGTGTCCCGCCATCCGCATTCCCTTGAACACGCGAGAGGGGAAACTGGACGACCCGATGGAACCTGGCGCCCGATGGAACATCGACCCGTGTGAGGCCTCGCCACCACCGAAGTTGTGGCGTTTGATCAGGCCTGCGAAGCCACGCCCCTTGCTGGTACCGATGACGTCCACCTTCTGCCGGGTAGCGAAAGCATCCGCGAGAATCTTGTCGCCCGGTTTGAAGTCGCCGTCGCCTGGATTCAAGCGAAATTCCTTAAGGAACTTCGAACTTTCCACATCGGCGGCCTTGAGGTGGCCCTTTTCCGGCTTGTTCATCCTCGAAGGACGAGCAAACTCCACCAGAGCCACCTGAATGGCGTCGTAGCCATCCTTGGCTGGCGTTTTCCGCTGCACGACAACACAGGGTCCCGCTTGCAGAAGCGTGACAGGAACCACCTGCCCGTCCGGCCGGAACATCTGCGTCATCCCGATTTTCTTTCCTAAAATTCCTGGCGCCATTGGTTTGAGCCACCTATCGGTTTAACCTGCTTCTGTCTTGGTGATGCATTCGATTGAAAAGTCAATCTACGTCACCCCACGCGAAAAGAGATACTACTTTCGGTCCTTGCCGAAGGCTTTGATCTCAACATCCACCCCAGCGGGCAGATCTAGCTTCATGAGTTCGTCCACGGTTTCTTGCGTGGGTTCGAGAATGTCCAATAACCGCTTGTGAGTACGGATTTCGAATTGCTCACGCGACTTCTTGTCGACGTGCGGGCTTCGGTTCACCGTAAATCGGTTGCGGACCGTCGGCAAGGGAATGGGGCCGGCGACGCTGGCATTGGTGCGCAGCGCGGTCCGCACGATGTCCTTAGTAGACTCGTCGAGAATGCGATAGTCATACGACTTCAAGCGAATGCGAATTCTTTCCCGGATTGCCATCTGCCCTCACTGTCCGTACGTGGGTATTTGCCGTAGTTTCAGCTCGCCCATGCACGTTGCTTCACTAGTTTCCGAAAAGCTTTGAACTCTCCAGAGTGTGCGGATGAAGTCGCCCTCCATGGGTGCCTTCATCCGCAATTCGTCAAACCCGTGTCCGTAACTAATCGACGATGTCCGTTACCGTACCCGCGCCCACCGTGCGGCC
>DAISIM010000059.1:0-23184 GCA_036821995.1 Bryobacteraceae bacterium | reverse complement strand
GATAGTTCCCCGATGAAGCTGGCCGGGACGTTCGGTTTCCTCCGCGAACGACGTCCTGGCTGGCGCCAAAGCTTCCCCTACAGGTCCTTTCCGGTGTCTGCCCTCCCCCATGCGAAAATGGGAAGGTGACCGGAAGCCAAACCCGCCAGATCTTTCTGGATTACTTCGCCTCGCAAGGCCATCGCATCGTCCGCAGCTCCTCGCTGGTGCCTGCAAACGACCCCACCCTGCTGTTCACCAACGCAGGCATGAACCAGTTTAAGGACATTTTTCTTGGCCAGGAAGTGCGCGATTACGTCCGCGCCACCACCAGCCAGAAGTGTGTGCGCGCTGGAGGCAAGCACAACGACCTGGAGAATGTCGGCCACACCCGCCGTCATCACACGTTCTTTGAGATGCTGGGGAACTTCTCCTTCGGCGACTACTTCAAGGCCGACGCCATTGCCTTCGCCTGGGAACTGGTTACCAAACGCTATGGCCTGCCTAAGGAGAAGCTTTACGTCACCGTCTTCCGTGAAGACGACGAAGCCGAAGCCCTTTGGCAGAGCGTGGCGGGCGTGCCCAAGAGCCGCATCTTCCGCCTCGACGAGAAGGACAACTTCTGGCAAATGGGTGACACCGGCCCCTGTGGACCCTGCTCAGAGTTGCACTACGACCTTGGCCCGGATGCCGCGGAACCCGGGCGCGAGCATGAGGAGTTTCCCCTGGATGGCGGCGGCCGCTTCGTGGAAATCTGGAACCTTGTGTTCATGCAGTTTGACCGCGATTCCACCGGTCGGCTTACGCCATTGCCTCGCCCGTCCATCGACACTGGCATGGGTTTGGAACGCGTAGCCGCCATCCTGCAAGGTAAGCTTTCCAACTACGATTGCGACCTGATCCTGCCCATCGTCAAGCAGGCGGGCAAGCTGCTTGGGACTCAGCACGGCGCTGACGCACGCACGGATCTCACCCTCCGCATCAACGCTGACCACGCCCGCGCCGCCGCCTTTTTGATTCACGACGGTGTGGTGCCCTCCAACGAGGGCCGCGGCTATGTGCTGCGCAAAATCATGCGCCGCGCCCTACGCAACGCCCGCCTTTCTGGCGTGCAGGAACCCTATCTGCACAAGCTTACGGGCTTCGTCGCCAACCAGATGGCGGATGCCTATCCAGAACTGCTGGATAGCGTCGATCGAGTCAGTCGCATCGTCCGCGAAGAAGAGCACCGGTACGCCACCACATTCCAACTTGCTGAGCGCGTTTTCCAGGACGAAGCAAAGCGAGCCGTCGATGGATTGCTGCCAGGCGCCGCCGCCTTCAAACTCTACGATACCTATGGCCTGGCCATCGATGAGCAACAGGAGATGGCGCGCGAGTTTGGACTGCGCCTGGATGAAGCGGGCTTCCGCGCGGCCATGGAGGAGCAGCGCACCCGCGCCCGCGCCAGCTGGAAAGGGGCGGAAAAGCGGGAGGTCTCACCCGTCTACCAGGAACTTCGTGAGCAGGGCGCGACCATTTTTCGTGGGTACGATGTGCTGCAGTTGCCCGAAGTCACCGTGCTGGCGCTACTCACGAACGGCGCGCGTGTGAAGGAACTTGCTGCTGGCGAAACCGGCGAACTGGTGCTGAACGAAACACCCTTCTACGCGGAAACCGGCGGTCAGATTGGCGATCGAGGCGTGCTGCTTCATCCGGAAACCGGCGCACTGGTGGCGGAGGTCACCAATACCTATCCTGCGGTCCCCGGCCTTTCTGTGCATCAGGTGAAGGCGCACCTGCCACTCAGTGAGGGTATTGTCCTCAGCGCGGGCGTGGAGGCTCCCTTGCGCGAAGCAATCCTGCGTAATCACACCGCCACGCACCTGCTGCATGCGGCCCTTCGCGATGTGTTGGGCAAGCACGTCAAACAGGCCGGCAGCGTCGTTGACCCCTCCCGGCTGCGCTTCGATTTCTCCCATTATGCCGCCATGGACGCCGCGGAACTCGAAGAGGTTGAGCGCATGGTGAACCAGGAGGTATTCGCAAATACAACCGTCGAAACCAGAGTGCTTGACCTGGAGAGTGCCATCGCTGGTGGTGCCATGGCGCTCTTTGGAGAGAAGTACGGTGACCGTGTCCGCGTCGTCGAAATCGGCGATTTCAGCAAGGAACTGTGCGGTGGCACCCACGTCCGTCGCACCGGCGAAGTGGGCCTCTGCAAAGTGGTGTATGAAGGCAGCATCTCCGCCGGAACCCGCCGTATTGAAGCGGTCACGGGCTACGGCGCCTTGCACCGTTTCCGTGATGCAAGCACTTCCCTGCAACGTGTGGCGGGGGCGCTGAAAGCCTCAGAGCACGACCTCCTGGAGCAGGTAAACCGCTTGCTTGACCAGCAACGCAGCGTCGAAAAACAGCTGGAGCAGTTGAAGAGCAAGCTGGCCAGCGCGTCCGCCGATGAGGTGGAATCGCAGGCCCGCAGCATCGGCGGCGCCCGTGTGCTTACCGCCCGCGTGGACGGCCTTGACCGCGCTCAAATGCGTGAGCTTGCTGACAAACTCCGCAACAAGTGGGGCAGCGCCGTGGTCCTGTTGGCGGCGGCGGATAACGGTAGCGTTGCCCTCCTTTGTGCCGTCACCAAGGATCTCACGGCCAAGGTGCATGCTGGAAAAATCATTGGTGAAGTGGCCCAGGCCTTGGGCGGTCGTGGGGGTGGACGTCCTGACCTCGCCGAGGCCGGTGGCAAGGATGCTGCCAAGGTTGCTGACGCTCTGGAAGCCGCTTACGGCAGCCTCGAAAGGATGTTGGGTTGATACACACCCCGGTTGCGATTATTGGTGCTGGTCCCACCGGACTTTCCTGCGGCATCGCCTTGAAGCAGCAGGGCGTGGATGCCCTTATCTTCGACAAGGGCTGTGTGGTGAACTCCATCTACAACTACCCCACCAATATGTCGTTCTTCACCACGCCGGAACTGCTGGAGATCGGCGGCATTCCCATGACGTCGCTGAACGAAAAGCCCAATCGCACGGAGGCACTAAAGTACTATCGCCGCGTGGCCAGCTATTACGGTCTGCACGTGAATCAGTACGAGCGCATTGACGCCGTGACTGGCAATGATGGAGCATTCCATATCGAAAGCACCACGGGCGATGGCCAGCACCACGCGTACACCTGTGAAAAGGTGATTCTCGCCACGGGCTATTATGACATCCCCGTAATGCTGAATGTGCCCGGTGAGGACCTGCCCAAGGTCATCCACTACTACAGGGAACCGCATCCGTACTTTAACCAGGACGTGTTGGTGGTGGGCGGGAAGAATTCGGCCGCCATTGCTGCACTGGAGTTGCACTGGTCCGGGGCGCGCGTCACCCTCCTTCATCGTGGTGAGCGCATCAGCGATTCGGTGAAGTACTGGCTGAAGCCCAACCTGGAAAACCGGATCAAGGCGGGTGAGATCACTGCTTACTTCCAATCCAGCGTCGTGGAAATTCGCAATCACGAAGTGGTGATCGAGACCCCGGAAGGCCGCCGAGCGATCGCCAACGATTTTGTGTTTGCGATGACCGGCTACCAGCCTGACCTCCGCTTTTTGGCCAGCGTCGGCATCACGCTTGACCCCTCTACGGGAAAGCCAAGGCTAAACCCTGATACGTTTGAGTCAGAAACCCCGGGCATCTACCTGGCAGGTGTGTTGGTAGCTGGCATGCACACCAACGAGGTCTTCATCGAGAATGGCCGCTTTCACGGTGACCAGATTGCCCGCGATATCGCCGCCAAACTTGTCATCTCCCACCAGGCATAACGCGCAGGCCTCACGCCGTACCGTAAGGTGTCAAGCGACAGGCATCACATGTCCAGACGGCTTCCGCTGTAGATCATCACAATCCCAAGCGTGATTAGCAGGTACGGCCGCACCCGGAAAGGGCGCAGGCCAGTCCGCAATTGCGATCCTCCCCACAGAATCAGCACTCCGCCGACGATGATGTACGCGTAAGCCAAACCTGCCTCCCTCGTTTCGATTTGTATCATACGCGGCTCACGAACGGCGAGACGTCGCGGTTACGCTAACGCCTGCGATAGCATAACCAGCAGGTCCCGCAAAGCATGCGCGACGAAGCCGAAGGAAGTTGAAATCCAAATGAATCGACGACAGTTTCTGGCCACCTCTGCCATCGCCTCTGTGGGCGCGTCCCTCCCGCGATTCGCACCGGCGCAGCAGTTGCCTGCGCGTCCCAATATCGTGCTGATTCTGGCTGACGATTTGGGCTATGGCGACGTGGGCTGCTATGGCCAGCAGAAGATTGCCACCCCACACATTGATCGTCTTGCATCCGAAGGGATCCGCTTCACGAACGCCTATGCCGGCAGCACGGTGTGCTCTCCTTCGCGCTGCTGCCTGATGACCGGCCTGCACACGGGCCATTGCAGTTATCGCGGAAACATGGGTGGCGAACCCGGCATTCCTGATACTGACGTCACCATCGCCGAAGTCCTGAAGCAAGCGGGCTACCGTACCGGTATCTTCGGCAAGTGGGGCCTGGGCACGGTGGGCCGCGATGGCTATCCCACCCGGCAGGGTTTTGATCGCTTCTATGGGTACTTGAGCCAGGGCCAGGCGCACAATTACTTTCCGCGTCATCTCATGGATAACGATGTGGCGGTGCGCATCGGCGCCAACGTTGCTTATGGCGAGAAGAAGCCCACCGCGTATGCGCCGGACCTCATCCAGAAACAAGCGCTTACCTGGCTAGCTGAACAGAAGTCCGGCGAACCTTTCTTCCTTTACGTCCCCAGCACCCTGCCCCACGCCAACAATGAAATGGGCCGCGATACAGGCGACGGTATGGAAGCTCCTGACGAGCACCCTTACAAGGAACAGCCCTGGCCCCGTCCTATGCGTGGTTTCGCGGGGATGGTGCATCATCTTGACCGTCAGGTGGGCGAGATCGTCGCCCAGCTCAAGCAACAGGGACTTGACCGCAACACCCTTGTGATCTTCTCCAGCGACAATGGCCCACACCGCGAAGGCGGTTATCAACCTGAGTTTTTCGAAAGCAGCGGCCCGCTGCGCGGCATCAAGCGCGACCTCACCGAGGGCGGCATCCGCGTGCCCTTCCTCGCCTGGATGCCCGGAGTGATTACCCCCGGCCAGGTTAGCCATCAGCCCCTAGCCTTCTGGGATCTCCTGCCCACCTTCGCCTCATTGGCCGGGGCATGGACGCCTACGGGACTGGACGGCATTTCCCTCGTTGACCCCCTGTTGGGCCGGGCCACCCAACCGCATCCTCCCATGTATTGGGAGTTCCACGAGCGCCAGTTCCGCCAAGCCATTCGCGACGGAAATTGGAAGGCCATCCGCACCGGACTAAAGGGCAAAGTGCAACTCTACAACCTCACGCATGACCTGCACGAGGATATGGACGTTGCGGCAAGCCACCCTGAGATCGTGCGTCGCATGGAGACCCTTTTTGCCAGCATGCGTACGGAATCCACCACTTTTCCCGTGAAGAGCGAGTAGGTGCCTCGCGGACTCGCGATTCTCCGTCCGTGGCGTACCCTGGCGCATCTCAAGTGAAGTGAGTGTTGATGCACCTCCACCCGCGGATTTCGCGTTCAACCCGGCCAGCTTGATTGCTATCCATGGCAATGGCGGTGGCGGATTCCGTTTTCATCTGGTGGAGGCGCACATCCCCGCCCACCTCTCGTTCTTTGCGGTTACGTTGCCTGGCTTTGGCTTCGCTCCGCCTCACCCGGACATTCACAGTTTGCGTGGCTACGCTGACTGGCTGGCCAGCCAAGTGGTGCGCGATGCCCCTCGCCCGCGATATTTGCTGGGCCACGGCATTGGCGGCTCCATCGTTTGCGAGTTTCTGCAGCACTATTCCCAGGATGTGGACGGCGTCATTCTCCATGCACCTGTCGGGGCTCATCTGGAGCGCCGTTGGTTCCCTCGGTTGATGCGTTTGCCGGGCATGCGCCCTCTTGCCCAGTGGATGCTTGGCACGCCGATCCTTACGCCTGTCTGGCGGCGGCTGTTGTTTCGCCGTCCCGTTCCTCGCGACGTCCTGCGCCGCTTCTTTGCCGAATACCGTTCCTGCACCGTCTTCGGCGAACTCTTTGATTGGATTAACGCCGCGTGGTTCCAATCCCTTAAGCCTACCGGCACCCCCGCAATCATCCTTTGGGGTGAGAAGGAGCGGGTGTTGCGCAGCGGCCAGGCGGAGGCATTTGAACGGATCCTCCCGCACCACCAGCGCATCCTAGTTCCTCATTGGGACCACTTTCCCATGCTGGAGACCCCGGCTGATTACGCCAGTACCTTGCTGGATGCAATCATCCGTTTGCAGAGCCTTCGTGGCAAGCTCCCGGCAAGCGCGGCACGGGGGACTTAGCGATGCTGTTTGCCGCCCTTCCCGTGGATAACCCATCCACACTTCCCACCGCGGTGGGTCCCAAGGCGCGCATGATCGCCATCGCCATGCAACGCCGCATTCCCGTTCCACCCTTCTGGTTGCTGCCAGAAGAACGCCTTACGCAGTTACTGCAAGCAGGGTTGATCACACAGGACGACGGCCATATCCATGTGCCGGACGCGCAACAGCTTCACGCTGCCATCATTCCCGGCCGGTTACCCGCAACCGTTGCCATCCGCTCAGCGTTTTCTGCCGAGGATAGTGCCCATGAGAGCCTTGCTGGCCGTTTTGAAAGCGTGCTTGCGGTGCCCTCCGGCCAACCGCAGGCCGTTGCGGACGCCCTCTGTCGGGTTTGGTCATCCGCTGCGCGCACTCCCCACTTGGCTCGCCGCGACCTGATGCTGATGCAGATGGTAGACGCCCGTCACGCCGGGGTCGCATTCCTGGAACAGGACTACTCGTTTGAAGATCTCGTCAATGCCACCGAGGGCCTCGGCCATCGCATGGTGAGTGGCGATTACGACGCGCAGCGCATTGAGTTGCCCCGGCTTGGCCGTGATGCGCTTGCCAATCGTCTGCCCCCGTGGCAGCGCCGTCTCCAACGCTTGCTGCGCGCGGTCCGGAGGGTCTTTGGCGATTTTGATTGGGATGTCGAGTGGGCTGACGATGGCAAGGTCTGCTGGCTGCTGCAGGTGCGTCCCGTCACCCGCCCCACGGTCCGCAACGACTTCTTCACCATGGCCAACCATAGGGAGATTCTGCCTGACCCTCCCTCAATGTTCATGACTTCGCTGATCGGCGGCTGTGCCGCTTCGCTGTTCAGCTACTACCGCCAGTTCGATGGCCGCCTGCCCAGGAACCGTCAGTTCATTGAGGTCATGCACGGTCGCCCACTCATCAACCTTTCGCTTCTTCTGGATATGATGCGCCTGTGGGGTCTGCCCAGCCGCCTGGTGACCGATTCCATAGGCGGCGCCGCAAGCCATCCTGCCGTCCCCTCGTTTGGCATCCATCCCTTTCGCCTACTGCGCAGCTTGCCAATCCTCCTCCGCCAATGGAATGACCAACGCCGCGCGCCCAATCGCGCCCGCGCTGTTGCCGGGCGTCTCCGCCAGCGCATGCTCAGTTCCATGGACCAGACAAAGCGGAGCGACGTAAGCGAGCCCTTTCGTCACCTCACCACCGCGGCAGGTGAGGTCTATACCTCCCTTGTGCGCGAGATGTTTGCCCTCACTGCCGCCATTGGCGGGCCATCGGCCATCCTTCGCCGCCTTGGTCTACTCCACGCCTTTAGCCACGGTGGACGAACACATGCCACTGAGATGTTCCTGTCGCTGACCGATGTGGCCGCCACAATCGACCATACCCCAGGTGCCCGGCAGCAGTTACAGCAAGGGGAGTTGCCCGCCGCGGATCCCTTCGCGACAGCCATGCGGCTCTGGATCAAGACCAATGGCATGCGTGGCCGGTATGAAAGTGACCTCGCCATGCCGCGCTTTCGCGAGCAATGGCAAAGCCTCATTCCGGCATTGCTTGCGCCAGCATCCCCCCTCGCTGCCTCGCCCCCGCTTCCATGGTTTGCACGCCCTCTCAAGCCCATCTGGAAGCAGGCGTCCCGCGCGATCCATGCCCGCGAAGAACTGCGTCACCGCGTCATGGATTGCTTCGCTATACTTCGTCACTGTCTCCTGGTGCGTGCCCTCCAGTGCGAGGGTTCCGGCCTACTGCCCGGGCGTGACCACCTCTGGCAGCTAACCGTTGAGGAATGCTGCCAACTGGATGCCGGCTGGACTCCCGATGATGCTTTCTGGCAGCAGCGTGCCCAGGACGAGCAGCAGCGCCGCTCCATCACCGTGCCCGATGTCATCCGCCGCTTTGATCCGCTGCCGGAACTGTCCAGCGCCACTTCCCAAGCCACCGCCAGTTGGACGGGCATCGGTCTCACCCGCGGTGACATCACCGGAAGTGCCTGGGTGCTCCACGAACCTGCCAGCCAGCTTCCTGAGGGCTTTCAGCCGCACTCCACCATCCTCGTCGCCCGCTCAATTGACGCTGGATGGGTACCCACCTTCCGCCTTGTTGCTGGAGTGGCCGTGGAGATCGGCGGTGACCTCTCTCATGGGTCAATCATTCTGCGCGAACTGGGGATCCCTGCTGTCACGAACCTCTCGGGAATCACTGCCGCTTTCCATACGGGTACTCCCATCCGGCTGCAGGCCGCTGAGGGTCGTGCGTCCCGCCCCGATACCTCCAGCCGCCCGGTTCCACCAAGGGCTTAGCCCTTATCCTCGGACCTAACCCTCGTCCATCATTGGGGCCAGCGCCTCGTCATCCCACTCTCTTGGGCTCCAGCCCAACTCCGCCAAACGCTGGCACACCAGGGACACAGGCAGCCCAACCACATTGAAATAGCAACCCTCAATGGACTGCACATACCGTGAGGCGATTCCTTGAATGCCGTACGCCCCGGCCTTATCCATCGGCTCGCCGCTGCGGACATATTCGTCGATATCTGCGTCCGCGATCGGTAGGAAGGTCACACGCGTGGTGGCCACATCCACCAGGCTACGCACCCCATAACGAAGGCAGATGCCTGTGTGCACTTCGTGCGTGTGTCCGCTTAGCACCTTCAGCATCAACTTCGCTTCGCTTGCCGACGCAGGCTTTCCCAGAATGGACCCATCCAGGCTCACCACCGTATCCGCGCCCAGCACAAGGTCTGATGCGCCCACGGCAATTGCGTTCGCCTTTGCCTCAGCCAACCTCCGCACGTGCGACACCGCGTCCTCGCCTGGCAGGACACGTTCATCCACATCTACCGGCCTTACCGTGAAGGCAATTCCCGCGTTCAAAAGCAATTCCCGCCGCCGCGGCGAACCAGATGCCAGTACCAGCATGCACGCTCCTCGTTGTCCGCATTTTTCCATGGCACTGCCGGGTTTGTACAGCGGCCATCGCCTAGCGTCTTCCGGTATTGTTCCAAAGCTGCCGCTGAATGGCTAGTGCATGTGCCAAATGCGTGTCTCTTCACGCATTTCACCTGCATCGCCACCGTGCAAACGCAAAAAAGACCGGCTTCCCGAAGCTCGGAAGGGAAGCCGGTCTCTCGGTTTGCCAGCATCTGCTGGTCCGATCTTCAGCCAGGGCCTCAGCACTTTCCGGTGAAAGGAGGAGGTACCCGATGACTGATTGGTCCTAGTTGAAGAATGCTTTGTTCGTGGCTGCTGCGCCGGCGTACTCTGCCGGTAGATCGTCCGCCAGATAGATCGCATCGCTCGGGCACACCGCAACGCACGCGCTGCAATCCGTACAGGTTTCCGGATTGATGTACAGGCTGTCGGTTTCCTCGTAGTTGGCGTCTTCCGCGGCGGGACTGATACAAGCTTCCGGACATGCGTCGAAGCACAAATTGTCTTTCGTGCAAAGCTCCGGAACAATTACGTAAGCCATGATGTGTGGTTCCTTTCCGCCGGTTTCTCGTGCATTGGCTTGGCCGAGAATTCCGACTACCCGACTCTATTGTCCTATTTCTTTTTCCCGAATGCAAATCTTTATTGAAGGGTCCTGTATGAAAAAATCTTGCTAAATCCAATCGGATCAAAGCAGTCCGCGTACCTCATGCTAAGCGCTGCGACTCTACGTGCACCCTCCGAACCCGTGCCCAGCGCAGAGTGTTACCACTAAATCCGAATCACAAGACTTCTCGCCAATCGTCAGCAACCCGCTTGTCAATGGCATCGAGTTGATTAACGACGGTCCCGCAGGCTGATTCGTCTCACGATCCGCTCGTGTCCATCGCCACTCCTGATGAAACTGTTTTTAATGTCACTGAGCGGACAGTGCTGAAACATTACCTTCTGAGTGGTCGTCTTAATGGTGAACCCCTTTCTTGTGGAGTGCCTGACTACGTTTGTCACGGCCTCCACCTTTTTCTGCTCTTTCGATCCCAGACATTTTGACTTTCCCGGCGCTCCTCATTGAGTGTCTGCGTGCCTCGCCATCAGAGGTCCGCACACGTTAGGGCACCACGCTCCCCCTGTATTTGGAGGACTTCGGGAGGCGTGCGTCTGTACCAACTACTGGCAGCTGTTACCCACCAACGGGGCTGCCAACGTCGAAGTTACTACCGATCGAATTCAAGGAGATGATCATGCTCAAGACCCTGTTTACATTCGCTTTCGCTACTGTTTTCGCTGCCGGCACCCTGATCGCTGCCGATGTCGCTAACGCAAGCTCCCCGTCCAACGCCAGCAGCCTTTCCAAGGATGATCTGGTGAAGGAACTCAGCATTCTGCGTCAGCAGGCCGCAGAGGTGGCGAACCTTACCAGAAACAAGCGCAGCAGCGCCAACGACGTGCGACCGCAAGTTGAGGCAATTCACGAATCCACGCGCAGAATTCGCAGTATCGTGCGGGAAAATCCCAACTACTTCGGCCCCACCGGAAGTGAGCGCCGCCAATTCGTGGAGGTCACCGCTCAGGTGATGGAGGCTCTAGCCGCCAACAAGATGAATCTCATTGAGCAGTACAACCAGGGCCGCAATCGCGAGTTACTCGGCGGCCACGCCCGCGGCATTGCGGATCGCGTCTCTCGCCTCGAGCGCACCCTTAGCTCACCGCGCAGCTAGTGTTGGTCTGGGGAAATTCATTTGACTTCCGCGGAATGTAGCGGCACGGTTTTCGGCGGCTCCCGTACCCGTGCCGCCACTTCGCGGATCGCCGCCCCGACTGCCGTCCGGGGCGGCATCTTTTTCTTTACGGCTGCCGCGGGTTCGCCGGAATCGCAGCCCCATCCTTCCGAGGATCACTGCCTGCGTAGAGCACACCCTTGCCATCTCGCAAGATTGCTTGCCCGTTGCCCACCGCTGAGTCATACGCCTCACCCACCTGAATCAGGTGGCCCCTGTCCCGCAGACGGTTCAGCACAGCATCCTGCACCCGCCGCTCAATCTCCACATCGCAGCCATCGAAGCTCCGTTTGGTGAAGCGTGGCAATTCCAGCGCTGACTGCACGTTATACCCGTGGTCCACCACATTCGATACAAACTGTGTGTGTGCCTGTGCCTGGTTCCACCCGCCCATGATTCCGAATGTGACCTTCACATCACCCCGGCGCATAAACGCCGGAATGATGGTGTGCAGCGGACGCTTGCGCGGGCCCACCGTGTTCGTCTTGCCCTCCGTCATCGTGAACAGCCCCGCCCGGTTATGCATCACAAAGCCAGTTCCCGGCGCCACTAGTCCGCTGCCAAAGCCCAGATAGATGCTTTGGATCAGTGACACCATGTTGCCCTCCCCATCCGCCGTCGTCAAATAGATCGTGTCCGCCCCGGGCAGCTTGGCGATGTGTTCAAGATTCGCCGGCACCGCGCGGCAATTGGCCTTTGCCGTGTCGATCTCCGCCGCCCGCGCCTTTCCGTACTGCTTTGAGATCATGGTGCCCACCGGAATCCGGGCGCCCTTCGGGTCGCCCACCTGTTCCAGCAAATCGGCATAAGCCAGCTTCTTTGCTTCAATCAGCAGGTGCAGGCTTTCCGCGCTGTTGTGCCCCAAACTGCCCATGGGAAAGGTCTCCAGGATGTTTAGCATCATCAGTGCCGCAATACCCTGCGTGTTGGGAGGCACTTCATATACCGTCCACCCGCGATAGGTGGTGGAGATTGGCTCTACCCACTCCGGCTCAAAAGTGCGCAGATCCTCCGCGCGCATCAGCCCGTTCTCCTCTTGCATCAGCGTCAGGATTCCCTCGGCCGTAGCGCCCGTATAGAATCCGTCGCGTCCGCGCTCAGCAATCCGCCGGTAGCTGGCCGCCAAATCCGGGTTCCGGAAGATCTCTCCCACCTTCAACGGATTCCCATTCGGCAGGTAGGTCTTCCGTGCATGGCTTTGCCTCGACAGTTTGCTGAGGTTGTTATGCCAGTCCGCTGAGATGAGTTCCGTCACGGGGAACCCATCCTGTGCGTAGTGAATCGCCGGCGCCAGAATCCTTGCAAATGGCAGCTTGCCAAAGCGCTCCCGCAGCGCATGCCATCCCGCCACCGCTCCTGGCACTGTAATGGAATCAATGCCACCCTCCGGCATCTCGGCATGTCCACGTGCCCTAAGCGCTTCTCGCGTCATGGCCGCCGGGCTCCATCCGCTGGCGTTTAACGCATACAGTTTGTCCTCCTTTGCGATGTAAACCAGCGCGAACAGGTCCCCGCCAATGCCATTGCTTTCCGGCTCCACCAGTCCCATCACGGCGTTGGCCGCGATAGCGGCATCAATCGCGTTTCCGCCTTCCTCCAGAATCTTCGCTCCTGCCGCCGCGGCCAGCGTCTGGCTGGCAGCCGCCACACCATGCGTCGTGATCACCATCGCCCGCCCCTGGAGGGCATCCCGTTTCAACGGCAAATTCTGCGCATGGGCTTCGGTATGCATCATGCCTCCCGCCATTCCAATCGCAAACAACGCAACTCCCACAGCCATCTGGCGCGCATTCACTCGCATCCCGCTTCTCCCAATACAACGGCGCTCCTGCGCCAACCTTAGCAGTGTATCCAACCCGCGGCTCCGCAACGCGCGACTGCGTCCGCCCTGCGCGGATCCGGGATTTCCGTATGGGTTTAGGAATAGGCTAGGTCGTCACGCGCGCCATAGTGCCTGGTGGCCTCACCATTTCGGGCTGCATAGGCGATTACCTCGCCGCGCTCCCCGAAGATGCACACCACATCCACCCATCCTTGGGGAGCGCGCAACTCCGGCTAGTCCTTTGCGCGAAGAATCCCTGCCTCTTCGATTGTGTTGTCGCTCTGATTCAGACGGTAAGCCGCAATGCGTCCACGAAGTCTGCTCAAGTGGACACGGAAGGGTTGTCCGCGACGGACGTCCACAGTGCCAGGCCGCATGGGTTGAACAGGACCGGCTGAACAGAGTGGACATCCTGCGCGGTGGTCATCTGGGACAACCAGTCAGGCTTTCGTCAGCTCCCGGATCAGGTCGAGTTTCTCGTCCGTCAGGTACGCGTAACGGTTCACCCACACCCGCCCTCCAGAGGCCTTCCAGGCAACGCGAAGGCGCTTGGCGAAGTCCTCCTTCGGGCCGTACCCATGGGCAAGCGCGTTAATGGGGGTGGCTCCGGCGGCGTGGCGTGCCTGCTGGATCTTCCGCTCCAGCGATGCCTCGGACACCGGGTGCGGCACGTCGGGTGGCGGATACGTGTAGTCGTTCACCGCTCTCGTTGGGTTCTCGTCAATATCCATCATCTGTGCCAGCGTCCTGCCCAGCAGTTCAGCAGAGAGGCCGGGATTGGCGGCAAGCAGGGCATCCCCATAGAAGCGCAGCATCATCGGCCAGTGCATGGTGTAGAGCTTCACGCTAATGCTGGCCGAATGTGCCGCGGCGCGCGCGTAGTGGAAGCCGCTCACCGCGGTGAACGGCGGAGGAAAGGCATTCGGCACAAGTTCCTTTGCGCCGCCCCCAGCCTCCGTGAGTGTCCGGCGAAATTCTTCCAGAAGCTGGTTGACAAGCTGCGCTTTGAATCCAAGCCACTCGGCAACGCCGGGACGATCCGCCATCGCAGTCAGCAAGGCGAAGCGGCCTCCATCGGCGCCAGGACACTGTTCCAGATCTGCGTTCGTAAGGGAACCCAGCAAGTTGCGGTAGGCTTGGCCGGCATCGCTTTGCATGCGCTCCCAGGAGTAGCCCATCTGGAGCGCCGCATTGCGGGTGGGCGGGCTGAAGTCGAGGAACGCCGAATCAAGCAGGTAAGGCGGGTATTCCGGCCAATCCGGGCGAATGCCGTCGACATCCGGATAGACGCGAAGCAGGTCGCGGATCAGGGCGTTGGTGTAGCGGCGGATCTCCACGCTCGCCAGGCTGCCGTTCTTGTCGACGCGGCGGGGAGGGATTGAGCCGTCCGGCAAGCGGGGAATGTCGTCGCCGGTGGCTCCGCCGAACTGCACACGGTACCCTGGCGGAATTGCCGCCTGGAACTGCAGGTACACCTTCAGCCCGGCAGCCTTCGCCTCCTTCACAAAGGTATGGATGATGCCACCCTGCGCGCGCGTGAGTCCATCAGTCTGCGGAGGCTGGTAACGAAGCCCAGCGTAGAGGCGGCGGTCTGGCTCAAAGCTGGGAGCCGTTCGGACAAACAGCTCAAGTTGCCCCCACAGCGGCCGGTCCAGCAGGCGGACGTTGCCGGCACCAGCATCGGCGGGTGGCTCGCGACTCCCGGTTTTCTGGTCGGCAGGCTCCATGACATAGGGGGAAGTTGCTACTGCACTCGCCCCAATGCGCTTCAGGTTTGCGATGATGCCATCCACTCCCTCTGACTGGATGTACTCGGGCATCACGGTCACGCCAAGCACGCGCGATGTCTGGGAAGCTTGGTTCGACCCGGCAAGCGAGGCAGCCATCGGTGTGGCCGCGCTGGCAGGGGCGCTGGCGCGGAGAAGACTCGGACTGAGCAGAAACGCCCTTCGCGGAATGGACATGCGTGCAGTGTATCGGGCTTGCGCCGTCGATTGCACGGGTTTACCCATTGCTCTGCTGGGGACAACGGCAATCCTCAGGCTTTTGTCTGCAGAGCATGGCGATCGGTTGACCTCTTCCAGGCGACGTTGTGCCCCGGAATACCCAGATTCGCTCCTCTGAACCGGAAGAGAACAGGGGCACGAAGGCGAACGCGCATTGTGCCCGCTCCATGGTATTCTAGAAGCTGGACTGGTGGATGTAGCTCAGCTGGTAGAGCTCCAGATTGTGGTTCTGGCTGTCGCGGGTTCGAGCCCCGTCATCCACCCCAGCTCCCCCTCCTTACCCTGGTTTTCTTTCTCCCTCTTTTCGCCATTGTTCTGTTTCTGGAATCCTGCAGATTTCGGCACATTTCTTTGCTCTTCCGCGCTTTGCGAAAAATAGAGGACTAAAGTGTCTTTTTAATTGATTTTCCCGTGGCGCGGGGTTAGGATGAATCAGGAGGAAACAAGATGAAACGGTCTCTTGGTCTATTTTTGATTCTCGGTTTGGCCCTGCCTCTGCTGCTTCTGGCTGCCACTGGAGTGCCCATGATGCGCTCCATGGACAAGGATGAGGCGATGCGTGGGGATCTTATTGTCGTTTCCGGTGAAAATCTTGGCAAAGCGAACATTTCTGAGCTTTACCTCACCAACGGAAAAGACGACTTCAAGGTCGACATCGTTGAGCAGTCGGCGGTCTCACTCAAGTTCAAGGTCGGCAAGGACATCCGTTTTGGACGCTACAGCCTGATGATCCTCACGGGAGGCGAACAGCCAATGTTCATCGAACAGCCCGTGAAGCTGAACATCGTGGAGCAGTACACGCCGAAACCTGAGGCGGAACAGCCCACAGTGCCCAGCGAAACAACGACATCCACTCAGTAGCACCAACCGGTCCAGTGCCCCCGGTTCTGCGGGCGACGCCGCCCAGGCAATTCCGGGACGAAACAGTACATCTATATCAAACGCACGAAGCAGTCGCGCAACCGGCTGCTTCGTGCATTTTGCTTTGGGTAGCACAAATGGTACTACTCGCTCCAAGGTTCGTGAGTTACAGAAGTAAACGTATCGGCTTCCCATTGCGAACTCCTCGCACTCAGCGAAGTCAACGCCACCGTTAAATCTTGCCCAATCAGCCGACAAAGTCATCGATATCAACAGGTTGCATCAGTTCAGCTCCACTGTGAACCTCCCTGACGCCCCAATGAAATACGCCCTCGAATATGGATGAAATAGTCTGGATTCGTGCCATGATCGCTTCAACATGCGGCGGGAGCCAATACTGTCGGCTAAGTTTATGGGGGTAGAATGTTTAGAAAATTACCTCAGACTTTGGGTCTAGTGTTGTTCTGCGCAGCAATGGCTTCCGCCGCTGTGCTTGATTTTTCCACTTCGTTCGGACCGGAGGTGCTCAACGCCCAGGGAAGCGGCTCCGGGTTGTTCAGGTTCGATACCATCAACCAAACACTTTCCATCGACGTCACATGGTCTGGTCTAAGGGGCACAACAACGATTGCTCACATCCACTGCTGTGTGACAGCGCCAGGATTGGGCACTGCAGCAGTGGCTGTTACTCCGGGTACCTTGCCTGATTTTCCTGTCGGAGTCACCGGCGGCACCTATCAGAGGCTGCTTGACCTGACAGACACTGGCGTATATACCTCGGGGTTCCTCACCTCAAGCGGAGGCACTGCTGCCGGAGCCAGCTCTGCACTGTTGAAGGGCATTCTGGATGGCAAAGCCTATTTCAACATCCACTCCACGGCCTTCCTTCCGGGCGAGATTCGCGGTTTCCTCCAGCCAGTTCCTGAACCGGATACGGCGGCCCTTGCGGCACTAACGCTGCTTGGACTGTTTGCCTGGAGGCGCAAAAGGGCCTGGGTGCCCGTATACCCGCACGCGACTTCGGAGCGCTTCGCGGAATGGGCGGTGGGCCAGGCCTGCCGCCCATACTCACTCTGATGAATCATCCACGCTGCTGGGGTTTCGGCCTGCACGCTTCTTCTCTCCACGCATCCAGATGGGAATGTAAGCCTGAACTGTTACACTAATTGAGTACCATTTCGGTCCTATTTTGAAGCGGATGCAAGCCCACCGCATCCAAACAGTCTGAATGCCAACCAACCGCCTCAGTTCTGAGAAAAGCCCTTACCTCCTGCAGCACGCCCACAACCCGGTGGACTGGTATCCGTGGGGGGAGGAGGCCTTTGCCAAGGCGCAGAGCGAGGACAAGCCCATTTTCCTGTCGGTGGGGTACTCCACGTGCCACTGGTGTCATGTGATGGAGCGCGAGTCGTTTGAAAGTGAGGAACTGGCGGCGATCCTGAATGAGCACTTCGTGCCGGTGAAACTGGACCGGGAAGAGCGGCCCGACGTTGACCGGGTGTACATGACCTTTGTGCAGGCGACGACGGGCGGAGGCGGGTGGCCGATGTCGGTTTTCCTGACGCCCGACCTCAAGCCCTTCTTCGGTGGTACCTACTTCCCGCCTGAAGACCGCTGGGGCCGCCCTGGCTTCCGGACGGTCCTGCAGCACATCGCCACCCACTGGCAGCAGGAGCGCGAACGCATCCTCAGCTCCAGCGTGCAGGTGATGGCGCAGCTTGAGAAGTACGCCAGCGTGGGCAGTAGCTATCTGCCTGACTCCAAGGTGATCACGAACTGCTTCCAGGCCTTCCGGCGCAGCTTCGACAGTAAACGGGGCGGTTTCGGCGGCGCACCGAAGTTTCCGCGGCCCAGCGTCCTGAATTTCCTTATCCGCTACGCCGCCCAAGAGCGTGACGAAGACGCGCTTGAGATGACGGTCAAGACCCTGGAGGCAATGGCAGCCGGGGGCATGAACGACCACCTGGGAGGAGGCTTTCACCGCTATGCAGTGGATGAACTTTGGTTCGTTCCTCACTTCGAAAAGATGCTATACGACCAGGCGCAGCTTGCCACCGCGTACCTGGAGGCATATCAGGTAACTGGTCGCGAGGACTTCGCAGAGGAGGCTCGCCGCATCTTCCGTTATGTCCAGCGCGACATGACCGACATCAGCGGTGCCTTCTTTTCGGCTGAGGATGCCGACAGCATCATCCACCCTGACGAGCCTCATGAGAAGGGCGAGGGCGCCTTCTACATCTACTCCTACGACGCCGAACTGGTCACCCTGCTGGGCGCCGAGGATGCAGGGCTGTTCGCCTATCGGTATGGGGCCTCGCCGGAAGGGAACGTGGCCCATGACCCTCATGGAGAGTTCACTGGCCGTAACATTCTCTACCGCAGCCGTTCGATTGAGGACTGCGCCGCACGGTTCCAAATGTCCCCTGCGGAGGTGGAGACCCGGTTATCCGCAGCGGAGGCGGCGGTGCTGGCGTTACGCAACAAGCGGCCAAGGCCGCACCTTGATGATAAGGTGCTGGCCAGTTGGAACGGCCTCATGATTTCGGCCTTCGCGCTGGGTGCCCGTGTGCTGAACGATCCACTACTTCGGGATAGCGCGCAGCGTGCGACGGCAGCGATAATGACGCATCTCTATGATGCCAACCGCGGCGTGCTGCTGCGCCGCATGCGGGGCGGAGAAGCAGCCATTGATGGATTCCTGGATGATTACGCCTGCGTCAGCCAAGGCCTGCTAGACCTGTATGAGGCTGACTTCAATCCCAATCATCTACTGATGGCGCTTCATCTCACGGAACGCATGCTAGCCCTGTTTGAAGACACCCAAAAGGGTGCCTTCTTTAGCGCTACCGCCGGCGACGCTACCCTCATCCTGCGCATGAAGGAAGACTACGACGGCGCTGAGCCCTCAGGCAATTCCGTGGCCGTCTTGAACCTGTTGCGTCTGGCCGCGATCACGGGCCGGGACGACCTGCGCCAGGCGGCAGAACGTGCGCTGAAGAGCTTTGGCCAGCGCTTGTCGGATGCGCCATCCACCCTCCCACAGATGCTGGTGGCTTATCTCTTCTACCGCAGCACACCCAAGCAGGTATTGGTGACCGGAGAAACGGGACATCCCGGCACGGATGCCCTGCTTGCTGAGATTCATCGCAGCTTCGTACCCAATCGTGTGATCCTGCTGGCCGACGCAAGCAACCGGCAGCACCTTGCCCAGGTAGCTCCCGCGCTGCTGGCAATGCAATCCGGCACCGGGGATCCGGCCGCTTTCGTGTGTGAACATTTCACCTGCAAGCTTCCCGTTACCAATCCTGCTGAGTTGCGGGCGTTGCTACAATAGCCCTTCGCGGCGGTGGATTGCAGGAGCAACCAAGATCCCATCAAGGAATAGGAGACATGATGAAACGACCTGAAGCTGTAACTCTCAAAGGAAAGCCATTGACCCTGGTGGGTCCTGAATTGAAGGCTGGAGACAAGGCCCCCGATTTTGAGATGGTTGACCAGACGCTTAGCCCTGTGACGCTGTCTTCCACCAGCGGTCGTCCACGCATCTTCAGCGTGGTGCCCTCGCTCGACACCCCCGTCTGCGATGCGCAAACCAAGCGGTTTAACGATGCCGCTGCCCAGATGGAGGGCATCGACATCTACTCCATCAGCATGGACCTTCCCTTCGCCCAGATGCGGTGGTGCAGCAGCTTTGGCGTTGACCGTGTGAAGATGCTGAGCGACCACCGGACGGGCTCTTTTGGCACTTCGTACGGTACGCTGATTGACGAACTGAGGATTGAGTCTCGCGCGATCTTCGTGATCGACGCCAACGACGTGATCCAGCATGTGGAGTACGTGGGCGAAGTAGCTGAAGCGCCCAATTACGACGCGGCGCTGGAAGCTGCCAAGAAGGTAGTCAGCTAGGCCCTCGATTGTTCCCGAGCAGTGCGCGCATTCGTCACGGTACCACGCCGAGGCGGATGCGCGTTTTCGTTGGTGAAGGTCCTGCAGCCCTGCTATCGAAGGCGACACCGTGATGCAGCCGGACGCGACGCCTGGCCTTTGCCTGCTCTCACATTCTTTCCGGGTCCGCTTGCTAGAATGATGCTTCCTGGAGGTGCCCTTATGTTGCTTCGAGTGCTGCTGTTGCTGGTTGCTTTGTTGCCGCTTGGAGCACAGGAGTTGGAACGCATTCTGGTGGACCATCACCGTGCTATCCCCATGCGGGATGGGGTGAAGCTGTATGCAGACGTGTACCGTCCGGCGCGCGAAGGCAGATTCCCTACCATCGTGGTGCGTACCCCCTACGGCGTGCAGCGCGAAGGAGTTGGGGTGCATGACCGGCTTATTCTGCTGGCGCGCAACGGATATGCGGTGGTGAACACCGACTGCCGCGGCCGCTACGAGAGCGAAGGCGCATGGGATCCGTTCCGCTATGAGGCTAAGGACGGGTACGACATTATTGAGTGGGCAGCAGCCCAGCCCTGGTCTAACGGGAAGGTGGCGACGCAAGGAGGCAGCTACCTTGGCCACGTGCAGTGGGCCGCTCTTGGCGAGCAGCCTCCCAGCCTGGTGGCCGCCTTTCCAGCAGTCGCCTCCACCAACCTGTATGCGAATTGGATCAGCCATGGCGGCGCCTTTCGGCTGGCCTTCAACTTCGGCTGGGGCGTCATCCGCATGCCCTACCGCATTATGCAGCCCCAGCTTTACTACACGGGCAAGGATGCCGCGCCAGAGCTGCGCTATGAAAGTCTTCTGCGGCACCTGCCCCTGGAAACGATGGACGAGGCCGCCTTCCAGCATCCCGTACAGCACTGGCGCGACTGGCTGCAGCATGAAAGCTATGACGCCTACTGGAAGGCCATCAGCGACGAGGAAAAGTTCGCCCGGATGAACGTACCCGTGATGACGCAGGGCGGGTGGTTTGACATCTTTGTGGGTGGCACCATCAACGGTTTTGTAGGAATGCGCAAGCATGGCGCCACGGAACGGGCGCGCACGCTCAGCCGCATGGTGATTGGACCCTGGGGCCATGGTCCTTCGCGCAAGTTTGGCGAGTTGGACTTTGGGCCGGACGCAGAGCGCACCCTGTTTGACTATGAGCTGCGATGGCACGATTTTCACCTCAAAGGCATCGACAATGGTGTTCAGCGCGATGCGCCAGTTCAAATCTTCTACATGGGCGTGAACCGCTGGCGCGGTGAGCAGGATTGGCCCCTCCCCGGCACCAAAGAGACCCGATGGCACTTGCATGGCGACGGGAAACTGGCGCTTGTGCCACCATTGACGGAAGGCAGTACGCCCTACTTCTACGACCCCAACAACCCCGTACCTACCACCGGCGGCAACAATTGCTGCGGTGCGCCCACCGTGGCGGGCCCTGTCGACCAGGCTCCGCTGAATAAGCGCACTGACATCGTGCGATTCACCAGCGATGTGCTGGCCGATTCCGTTACGATTGCCGGTCCGGTGAAGATGGATCTGCACGCCAGCACCGACGGCCCGGACACTGACTGGATGGTGAAGCTGATCGACGTTCATCCGGACGGCAGGGCGTTTCCTATGGCAGAGGGGATCCTGCGTGCCCGCTTCCGGGAAGGGCTGGACAAGCCCCGGTTACTGACGCCCAACCAAGCCTACCGCTATGAGATCGACATGATCGGCACCGCGGTCGTGTTCCAGCCTGGGCACCGTATCCGTGTGGACATCACCTCCAGCAACTTCCCGCAGTTTGACCGCAACCTGAACACCGGCGATCCCTTGGGCAAAGGGACGACACCGCGTGTCGCGAAGCAAACTATCTGGCATTCCCCGTCGAGGCCCAGCGCCATTGTTCTACCGGTCGTGAAGGGCTTCTGAACGACACGAAGGGGGCGAAACCAGATGGTGTCGCCCCCTTCGCAGTCCAGCAAAACCTAGGACCGATCACACCGCGTATGGCTTGCGGTAGTCCCTCGTCAGCAGCTTGTTCGCGTCCGGCGAGTCTGTAAAGCTTCCCTTGACAGAATCCCAGGTGAGGCTTTGCTTCGCGCGATAGCTGATGTTGGCCAGATGGCACCATGCCGCCGAGATGGCGCCGATCTCGATCTCCGCGTTCAATGACTTGTAGTTGCGGGTGCGGCAGGCCTCTAGGAAATTTTCCATGTGCATCTTCGTGCCCGGGCCATCATTCCCCTTTTCCGCCAGCACCTGCTGGTTGTCCTCACCCTTGTAGACCTGGAAGCCGCTGCTATCCACCCATAGCCAGCCTTCGCTGCCAAGGAAGAGGTTGCCCACGGTATTGCCACGCTTCACTGGAAGTCCAGCTTCCGGGCCCGTGAGCAAGCCGCGCACTTCGAAGACCACGAACTTGTTGCCGGGGCAGCGGAAAGTGGCGATCTGCGTGTTCGGTGTCTCCTGGTCGTCGTCATAGATCAGCTTGCCGCCAGTGGACTCCACCGCCTCAGGCCAACGCACGTCTCCCAGGCCCCAGCGGGCAATGTCCATCTCGTGCACGCCCTGATTGCCAATGTCGCCGTTGCCCGTATCCCAAAACCAATGCCAGTTGTACTTGTAGCGGTTCTCAGTGAACTCGCGCATGGGCGCCGGACCCAGGAAGAGGTCCCAATCAATGCCGGGCGGCACGGGCTTAGGCGGCGTCTTTCCGATTGACTTGCGCCGCTTGAAGCAAAGGGCCTTGGCCATGTAGACCTCACCGATCATGCCTTCGCGGATCAGTTGCAGCGCTCGCCGCTTGTGCGGGATGGTACGGCTTTGGCTGCCCACCTGCATCATGCGGTTGTGCTTGCGTGCCACCTCCACCATGCGGTTTCCTTCGTGGACGTTATGGCTGGCGGGCTTCTCTACGTAGACATCTTTGCCCGCTTCGGCCGCCCAGATCGCAGACAACGCATGCCAGTGGTTCGGCGTGGCGATGGATACCGCGTCCACCTCCTTGCTTTCGTACATCTTACGCATGTCGTTAAACTCACCAGCCTTCGGCTGACCCGCGCGATTGACAGCCGTTTGCGCCGTTTCCCTTGCCGCTTGATTCACGTCGCAAAGCCCGGTGATCTGGCTGCCAGGAATCGTGAGGTAGGTGCGGAGATGATCGTTACCTCTACCACCCAGGCCAACGATTCCAACGCGAATCCGGTCGTTGGCCCCGATCACTTGTGTGGCTGACGCCGCGATGGCGGCACCCTGGAAAAACGTACGTCTGGAAATGGAACCTGCCATAAAAACCCTCCGGGAATCCCCGCGCAACAGTATATCAACCGGCTTACCAGCCTCCCCGGTTGCGCCGAGGATACTGGCGACCCATCGTCGACTTCATGCCGGACAGGCGTCGTCTTGATGTCGTGTGTCTGATCTTCCCGGTGCAAGGACAAGTTGTCGTGGGTGCGATGGGCGATCTGCGCTAGTGCCTGAGGTGGCGGCGGCCTTGGGGTTTGTTTGGTTTTGCTGGGTGGG
>DAISIM010000058.1:0-23928 GCA_036821995.1 Bryobacteraceae bacterium | reverse complement strand
CTAAACCAGATGCGCTTCACGCTGGGCAATGCGGTGGCCGCGATCGGGATTCATATCAGCAGCTTGGTTACCTCTTCTTTCTTCCCAGGAGCAATTCAGTCCCCGGTAGAGTTGGTCGTGTTCTTCAGCGACTCCACTTCAACAACCACCACGATCACCGCCACAGCCGCCAGCGGACTTGACCCCGCCCTGGGCCAGTTTCACGGCTATAGTAGCGGCACAAACAACATCGTGGGCTTCCAGGTACGCGGTGCTCCCATCGCCCTCGAAAACCTCCGCTTTGGCAGCCTGAGCGGTGGCGGCGATCCAGACCCCGACCCCGACCCCGATCCCAGCCCGATTCCCGAAGCCAGCACCTTCCTGCTGTGTGGTGGAGCCCTCGGCTTGTTGGGCATGCTACGGCGCCGGATGGCACGCGCCTAGTCCCACCCGGGGAACGTGATCGATCTCCGGGAAACAGCGGCGTCCGGGCGGCAGCCCCAGCACTGCCGGCCGGGCGCCCCTCCGGATACGAAATTCTTGATCTCCTCAGCGCTCTCGTAATCCTTTTACGAGTAGACGGGAGCAGGCGAGACGCATACCTCCCCTGCTCCCTTTTTTTGTTCCCCATCGCCCGGCAGGGGAGTCCCCATCCAATGGAACCAGAGCCTATGCGACCATCAAATCGCATGGACTCCCCGATTCTCCGCAACTCCGTTGTGGCTAACCCCACCGATACCCACCCCGCATCCCCACGCCATCTACCCGCGGCCGAAGTGCTGCTTGCCGAACCTGGCTTCACCTTGGAACGCAGCGGGCGCTACCTGCTGGCCATCCTCCAAGGCCCACATCGCACCCTTTCCACCTGCGTCCTCAACGGCGGCATGCGCGATGGCCTGGCCTACTTGCTGAACCACCAGAGCTGCGAAGGCAAGGATCACATTGAGCGTCACGACCTCATCAAGGGCATTGGCCAGGAAGGCTATCATCATCAGGTTTGCGTTGAGACCGCCCTGCCCCCCGATGCCGTGGCGATGATGGGGACCGCGGCCAACATGAATTACGCCGGAGTGGTTACCCTGCGAGACGATCTCCCGGCCCAACCCGCAACCCAGCCACTCACCGTCACGGCGGTGGTGACGGCTGGGGTGCAGGGCAACGCCACCTGCGCGGGCGACCCTGCCACTTGGCGCGAGACTGCCGATGGCTGGGAGAAGACGCAGCCCTTCGGCACCTACACCACTGACCCGCGCACCCTCACCGGCACCATCAACACCATGCTGCTGCTAAGCCGTCCCCTCACGGAAGCGGCCATGGCAAGAGCGGTGGTAACCATGACTGAAGCCAAGAGCGCCGCGCTCACCCGGCTTGCCATCAGCAGCCGTTACTCACCCGATGCCGCCACTGGCACCGGGACTGACCAGTTCTGCATCGCAGCCCGGATGAGTGGCGACACGCCGCTTACATCAGCCAGCCAGCATGTGCGCCTGGGAGAGATGATCGGGCTGGCCGTGCGCGACGCTACCCTGGAAGCCCTGCGCTGGCAGAATGGCCTGGAGGCCAGCTACACCCGCGGTCTCTTCCACGCCTTGGAACGCTTTGGCGTGAAGGAGCCCATCCTACTGGAAGCACTTCGATCCCATCTGGACGAGCGCGCATTCACGCTGCTGCGCGCCAATGACAAGTCAGTCTTCTACGAGCCCCTCGTGGGTGCCGCCGCGTACGCCATGGCCGCGGTGCTGGATCGCGTGCGCTACGCCACCCTGCCCGCGAACCTGGCAGCCGAGCCGTTGCGGCAGCAGGCTGCATCCATGGCCGCTGGGCTGGCGGCGCGCCCTGCGGAGTGGCCCCGCTTTCATCAGGAGTTGTGGGACGTTGAACCCGGCCGCATCGTGGACCTGGTGGCCCGAGCCATCGCCCTAGGGTGGACCGCGAAATGGAGCTAAGCCTCGGCGGCTGGCCCGCCCTGGATCTGTATCCGCTGTTGCCCTCAGCCAGCGCACTGGCGACGGCTGTGGCACTCGATCTGGCCATCGGCGATCCAGTGTATCGCTGCCACCCCGTCCGGCTGATGGGCGATACCCTCAGCGCCCTCGAATCTGTCCTGCGGCGCATGGGTGCCGATGGCTATGCGGGCGGCACCCTGCTTTTTCTTCTGCTGGCCTTCGGCTGGGTGAGTCTGTCCAGTGCGCTATTGCTGGGCGCAGCGGCGCTTCATCCATGGCTCAGTTGGACGCTGCACGTGCTGCTGGCTTACTCCCTGTTAGCCATGCGCGACCTTCTGGCGCATGCCCGGCGTGTACAGCGCGCCGCCGATGCCGGCGACACTGAAGGGGCGCGCCTTGCCATCGCCCAGTTGGTGGGCAGAGACACATCCAAGATGGACGCACCGGCTTGCCGCCGCGCCGCCATCGAAAGCATCAGTGAGAACCTGGCTGATGGCTTCGTGAGCCCGCTCTTCTGGTACGGTATCGGCGGTATCCCCGGCCTGGTGCTGTTCAAGGTGGTAAGCACCATGGACTCCATGGTGGGCTACAAGACCCCTCGCTACCTTCGTTTCGGCTGGTGCGGGGCGCGCACCGATGACCTCATGAACCTGCTGCCTGCGCGGCTCACCTGGCTGTCTATGGCCGGTGTGGCCGCATTCACCCCTGGGGCCTCAGCGTGGAAGACCTTGCGTATCGGCTGGCAACAACACGCCCTGGTGCCGGGGCCCAATGCAGGGTGGCCGGAGGCGGGCATGGCGGGTGCAATCCAGCGGCGGCTGGTAGGGCCGGTCTGGGCCCATGGCAATCTGGTAACCGAACTCTGGCTGGGCGATGCCATTGACCCTCCTGCCGGCCAATCGCAGGACCTGCGCCGGGCCATGAGCATCACTCTCACTACCGGTCTTGTGGTTGCGGCGGCACTCATCCTGGTGCTTGCGCATGCCCGGGCCTAACGCTGCGTTGCATCTGAAACAGGCACGTAACCGGGCTTCGCTATCCTGGGGGTATTGCATCCCAAGGAGAACCCTACATGAACCGGAGAGGCTTTCTACAGACGCTCACAGGTGGTATGGCCGCGTTAACCACCCAGCAGACGGCAAACGCACAAGGTTCCGCCAACGGCTGGAGTTTCATCCACTTCACCGACACCCACATCCAGCCCGAACTTCGCGCTGACGAGGGCAGCCGCGCGGCCTTCCGCAAGATGACCGCCCTGAAGCCGGATTTCGCCATCTCCGGCGGCGACCTTATTTTCGACGCCCTAGGCACTGACCGCAAGCGGGCTGACCTCCAGTTCGGCCTTTACAAGGAAGCCATCAAACTGCTGGAAATGCCCCTCTACAACACCATGGGCAATCACGACGTATTCGGACTCTACACCAAAAGCGGCGTTGCGCCTACAGAAGCCAAGTACGGCAAGCTCCTTTATGAGGACTACATCGGCAAGCGATACCACAGCTTCAATCACAAGGGTTGGCACTTCATCGTGCTGGATTCCATTGGCATGACGCCAGAGCGGCAGTACATCGGCCACATCGACGACGAGCAACTCACCTGGCTAAAGAACGACCTGGAGGCAACCGGCACCTCAACGCCTATTGTTGTGATCACCCACATCGCGCTGGCCACCACATTCCCCATGATGGTGAACCCGGCAGGCACATCCACGGCCGGCGTGATCATCACCAACACCCGCGAGGTGCTGGCACTCATGTCTGCCTACAAGGTGAAGGCCGTGCTGCAAGGGCACACCCACATCATTGAGAACGTCCGCTACAAGGACACCCAGTTCATCACTTCCGGCGCGGTGTCGGGCAACTGGTGGAAGGGGCAGCGCTTCGGCTTCGACGAAGGCTTCGCGGTGTTGACGGTGAGGGGCGATGAGATTAGCTGGCGCTACGAAACCTATGGTTGGAAGGCCCAGACCGCGGGGTAGAGCAGTCCCACGCTGGGCCTTCGCAGGGAAGGCCCAGCAGCCGCCCTAGGCATTCACCGGTTGCGCATCGCGTGGGCGTACATAGAAATCCAGCAGATCTGCCGCGCTGCCCTGGCTGGGCTCCTGCGCCACCTCCGGATGCGTGTCGCGGAAGCGCTGCAGCAGCTTTCGCTGAAAATCCGCCACCACCTGCGGGTGCTTCTCGCTGACATCGGTGAACTCCCCGGGGTCGTCCACCAGGTTGTAGAGCTTATGGTAACGGCCTGGGGTGGGGTTTTCTGTCTTGTAGCCATCCGTTCGCTCACGCTTGCCGCTGCAGTAGATGTACTTCCACTGCAGTGATCGGGCATAGCACTCCTCGTTCTCAAGCAATTCGCTGAACACCCAATCGCGGGCTGAGGGGTGGTTGCCCCGTTCGAGGTAGGGGCGCAAGCTTTGGCCGTGTTGGATCGGGAAGGCATCGATGTTCAGCAGGTCTGTGAGCGTGGGGCCAAGGTCAGAGTGCTCTGTCAAGTCTGGGATGACACCCTCGCGAATGCGTCCGGGCCAGCGCATCAGCAGTGGCACGCGGAGGGCGGGGTCATAGCCGCAGTGCTTCTCAAAGCGGCCATGCTGGCCCAAGGAGTAGCCATGGTCCGCCGTGTACACGACGAGGGTATCGTCTTCCAGTTGGAACTCGCGCAACAGGTCAAGCACCTTGCCCACGTTGCGGTCAAGGCAGCGCGCGCTGGTGTAGTAGGCAGCGATGATGCCCTGCTTTTCTTCGTCGCTCAGGTCGCGGTAGATGAGCGGGATCTGCCAGCCATCCTCAGTGCCAAGGCGCGGGACGGGGAAGCGCGTTGGGTCAAAGTGCTTCCAGTCCTCCACCGGGAAATCAAAGGGCGAGTGCGGCTCGTGAAAGCTCACCCACAGGGCGAAGGGCTGCGCCCGATGGGCGGCAAGATACTCTCGAACAAGACGCACCTGGAAGCTGGGCTTCATGTCGTAATCCAGGCGCGCAAACGGCTCAGCGCGTGCGTTCAGCCATTCCCTCGCAGGCGTGCGGAAGGGCTGCCACGGGCCGCGGCCAGGAACCCCGGCGGGAAGGGGCTTGGCTTTATGCTCAGCTCGCCAGCGCTGGTTTAGCACATCCTCCGTCACCGCCACGTCGAAGCCATGAAGCCCCGGCCTGCCTGGCTGGTTGAAGTGCATCTTGCCGAAGACCCCGGTGGCATAACCCGCACGCTTCAGGCTGTCCGCAAGGGTGGGCTTGTCCTCTGAGAGCGCGGTACGCAGCGTGGTAACTCCGGCCATGTGCGGCAGTTGCCCGGTAATCAGGCTCTGACGGGAGGGCGTACACACAGGAGAGTTGCAGTGGTGCATGGCGAAGCGCGTACCTTCGCGGGCAAGCTGGTCAAGGTGCGGCGTCGCTGCCAACGGATTGCCGTCAACCCCCATGACATAGCCCGCATGGTCATCCGCCATGATGAACAGGAGGTTGGGGCGGCGGGCCTGGGCGTGGGCACGTGTCACGGCTCCACCAAGAATCGCGGGTGCAGCGGCGCTGGCGCCAAGGAAGTCTCTTCGCTTCATGGCGCTTACTATATCGCGGCTCCACGGTTAAGATGAACGGTACATGCTGAACCGCGCTTCCATCCGATTACTTTCCGTGGCGTGCCTGTTGGCATGGGCACTGCTGCTGCACGCACAGCCAGTTCCGCAGGTACAGGAGAAAGGGCCGCCGCCTTCAGGCGCGGCGGTAACCTTGCACGGCAAAGAGATTTTCCGGATCTCAGAACCACTGGGAGCCTTTAGCGCCGCTGAACGGGCCTCCGCCATCTCTGAGCGGCTACGAGTGCTATCGGAATCTCTGGACGATTCGCTCCCCCCCATTGTGGCCGAAGAATTGGATGGCATCACCATCATCTCCTGCGGACCCACGCGGATTCTCACTGTGACGGATGCCGACGCGCGCGCAGTTGGCACGGAACGCCTGGCATACACGGCACAGTTAGTGGAGTTGCTGGGCACTATTCTTCACGAGGAGCAGAAGCAGTTCACCTGGCGCGCCTTACTGCAAGGGCTGGCCTTGGCAATCCTCGCCACGCTGGCGCTGTACTTCTTCTTCCGTCTTACACGACGCGCATTGCGATGGCTCATCCGGCTGTTGGTGCGCCTGAAACATACGCGCATCCATGATCTGCGTTACCAGAAGACCGTGCTGATGAGTGCCCGGCGCATCAGCCGCATTCTGGTCTTTGCGGCACGGGCTGGCTGGGTCTTCCTGATGCTGCTGGCGCTGTATGTCTATCTGCCCATCGTGTTCCGCTTCTTCCCCTACACAAGGGAGTTGTCGAACCAGATCATTGCCTATACCCTCAGCCCGCTGCGCATTCTGTGGCAAGCCTTCCTGGTGGAGATTCCGAACCTCTTCTTCATCCTGGTGATTCTCGTTCTCACTTATTACGCCATCCGGTTCGCGCGATTTCTGTTTCGGGAAGTGGAGTTGGGCAACATCGAACTTCCGGGCTTTTACACAGATTGGGCCATGCCCACATTCAAGATCGTACGAGTGATGCTGATTGCCTTTGCCGTGGTGATTGCCTATCCCTACATTCCAGGGTCCGGTAGCGAGGCATTCAGGGGCATCACGATCTTCTTCGGCGTTCTGTTTTCACTGGGCTCCACCGGTATTGTCGCCAATGTCGTCAGCGGTGTGATTCTCACCTACACGCGAGCCTTTGTTATCGGCGACAGGGTGAAGATCGGCGAGACCACCGGCGATGTGGTGGAGAAGACGATGCTGGTAACGCGGCTGCGGACGGTGAAGAATGTGGACGTCTCAGTGCCCAACTCCATGCTGCTCTCCCACCAGATTGTGAACTACAGCTCCGTGGCCAGGGAGAAGGGTCTGATTCTGCATACCACGGTCACTATCGGCTACGACGTGCCTTGGCGCACCGTGCACCAATTGCTGGTGAGTGCGGCGCTGGCCACAAGGGATTTGCTTGAGAATCCCAAGCCCTTTGTGCTGCAAACCAGTTTGGACGACTTCTATGTGTCCTATGAGTTGAACGCCTACACCTTAAGCGCGAAGCGAATGGCGGGCATTTATTCTGAGTTGCACGCGAACATCCAGGACAAGTTCAACGAAGCCGGCGTGGAGATCATGTCGCCGCACTACCGGGCCGCGCGCGATGGGAACCTCACCACGATCCCTTCGCAGTACCTTCCAGAGGATTACCGGCCGCCCAGCTTCCAGGTGGACCTGAAGCGGCTGTCGGAACCCTAGACAAGCGTCGTGGGACGATCTCGCCCTCTGGCTGGCGTATCATGGTGCCTTACGCTTCTGCCATGTCTAGACCCGTACTTTTCACTCTCCTGATTGCCTTCGCCGCTATTACCTGCTTGAGGGCACAGCCCTTCCAGGTGGGGCGATTCCCGATGCATGCCGGCAGTACTCCAGGTGTTGCCGATGGCCTTCCAGCAACGCCGCCGTTGGCGATTGGACTGCGTCCGGACGGCGTTTTGCTGGTGCAATATGCGGATGGCGTCTATGCCTTTGAGCGGGGGCGCTGGAGCCGCGAAGCTGACATGGCCGCAGTGGAGGCCTGGCAGGGCAGGGATCCGCGGCCCATCCCCGCGCACGCGCTGGCAACCATTCCCGTTGAGCCCGTCAGCGTCCACGCCCAGGACGCCGTGGGTGGCATCTGGGTGGGCACGCCGCAAGGCGCCGCTTACTATGTGAACGGGGAATGGCGCTACCGGCAGGGCAAGCGCTGGCTACCGCATGACCACGTGCTGGACCTTCGCATCGATAAAGACGGGCACGCGCTGTTCCTCACTACAGGCGGGTTGGGGATGATCGAGCGCCGCCTAATGAGCCTTTCGGAGAAAGCCGCCTTCTACGAGGACGAGATCGATAAACGCCACCGCCGCACCGAATACGAGTATGTGTTGGAAGTGAACCTGAAGCAGCCCGGCAACCTCTCGGCATGGGAACAACACGATAGCGACAACGATGGCCTTTGGACCGGGATGTACGGCGCTGCGCAGTGTTTCGCCTACGGTGCCACCAAGAACACGAAGGCCAAGGAGCGGGCCACCAAAGCCTTGCGCGCGCTTGCATTCCTTAGCGAGGTGACGCAAGGCGGCCCGCATCCGGCCCCCGCGGGCTTTCCCGCACGCAGCATCCTTCCCACCAGTGGACGGGACCCGAATGTGGGAGATTCGCTGGAGCGCGACCAACAGCGGCGGGCACGGAACGACCGCAAGTGGAAAGTGTTCGCGCCACGTTGGCCGAAGAGCGCCGACGGTGAATGGTATTGGAAGACCGACACCAGCAGCGACGAATTGGACGGGCACTATTTCCTGTACGGGCTCTACTACGACCTGGTGGCGGTTACCGAGGCGGAGCGCGAGGAAGTCCGCCGCATCGTGCGCCGCATCACTGATCATCTACTGGCCAACGATTTCGCGCTCGTCGATCATGACGGCACGAAGACGCGCTGGGGCGTATTCGGGCCGAACGACATCAACCTGGATCCCTCCTGGTGGGTTGAGCGGGGCCTAAACTCGCTATCGATGCTCACCTACCTGCGGGTTGCCCAGCATGTCACTGGCGACGCAAAGTATGGCGAGGCCGCGGATACGCTAATTCAGAAGCATGGCTACAACAACAACCTGATGTTTCCGAAGAACACTCCGGGCGTGGGCGGCGGCAATCAGAGTGACGACGAGATGGCCTTCATGAACTACTACCATCTGCTGAAGTATGAGCAAAACCCCCAATACAAGGCCATGTATGCCTTATCGCTGGCCAGCTATTGGGAACTGGAGAAGCCAGAACGGAACCCCTTCTTTGACTTTGTGGCGGGCAGCCAACTGCGGGGCATGCGGTATCAGGACTCTCACGACACCTACGAACTGAGCCCCAGGGCGGGTTGGGCCAACGATGCCGTCGAGACTCTGCGGCGCTTCCCCTTAAACCTGGTGGAGTGGCCAATGAGTAACAGCCACCGGCGCGACCTGATGCCGCTGCCCGCGTACATCCGGCCAGACCGGGAGTCCGGTACGCTCTTCCTGCGCCGAGACGGCAAGGTGATCCCAATTGACGAGCGCACCGTGTTCCATTGGAACCTTGACCCCTACCGCGTTGATTCCACCGGCCAGGGAATGCGACTGGCCGATGGAACGTCCTTCCTGTTGCCCTACTATCTGGGACTGTACGAAGGCTTTCTGCAGGACTAACCAGCCATCCCCTAGCGCACCTTCACCGCGCGGAGCATGTTCTTGAATGTGGGCTCAAAGCGGTTGTAATCACGCTCAGGAGCTACGAAGATGGCAGTGACCACCTGATTGGCGTTTCGCTCAATCACCGCCATGATGACAATCTCCTTCACGTTCTGATACGGGCCGGGGCCAGCTAGCATATAAAGCACCGCGCGACGGCCGTCAACCGTAATGCGCATGGGCTGTTCAGTGATCTCCAGCCCCGGATTACTACGGATTACTTCCTGCTCTAGCGCGGATGCAATCTCTTCCAGACGCTGGTTCTGGTTGCCCTCGCGAACGTTGAACATGCTGCCGTAGCCCAGAGCGCCCTGTCCGTTGGGCAATTGCACCTGGCCATACGAAGGGGCAATCGTCACAGCCTCTCCCTGCTGGGCTTGCGATATCTGCCAGTTCTCAGGGTAGGCCACCTCAAAGCTGGTGGAAGAATGGGTGCGGCCTCGCGTGGATGGGGCTTCGATGCTGGAAGTTGCAGGGATGGGCACTTGTGCCGCTCCTCCCTGGCCGGGTTGGCCGGGCTTGGCAGCGGCGGGTGGCGGAGGCAGTTTGCCGGCCATCGCCTTCATGCGCGCGAACTGGCCGGAGTCGCGGTTGTAGTCGCGGCGGTCAAAGGTGAGAATCTCCTTCTGAATCGTCTGCACTCGATTGCCTGGGTTGGGATGGCTGGAGAACCAAGTAGCCACTCCGCTGCGGTCTCCTGTCATCGCCTGCAGTTTCTCAAAGAAGTTTGCCATCTCAACGGGGTTGTACCCTGCGCGATGCATCAGCAGTGAGCCAAGCTGATCGCTCTGGGTTTCCGCGCCACGGGAGTACTTCATCAGTACGCCGTTGAGACCAAGGCCCACGCCCAGTTGCGAAAGCTGGCCAAGGATTCCGCGATTGCCCAAGGCGGCAGCGCCAATCATTGCCGGCAACGTGAACAAGTTGGCGCGGGATACCTGGTTCGTCCCGTGACGAAGCGCCACGTGGCCGATCTCGTGCGCTAGCACGCCCACCACCTGACCCTCGTTATCGGCATGGGTAAGCAGGCCCGTGTTCATGTAGATGGGTCCGCCTGGAAGGGCGAAGGCGTTGATGTTCGGATCGTTCACCCACTTGAATGTGTAGGGATAGTCGCCAGCCTCGGGCTGCGAGATAAGCGGCTTTGCCAGCTCAGCAAGCCAGCGCTCCATATCCCGGTTGTTCAACACAGGGATCTCGCGTTCAATCTGGGCTGCGGCCTCACGGCCTAGCTGAACATCTTGATCTCTGCTGAAGAAGTTGAAGCCCGGTTTGAGTGTCTTCGTTTGGGCGTAGGCCCCCAGCGGCTGAAACAGAAGAGTTGCTGCCAGCATCCCAAGGATGGCGATCTGATGCATCATGATGGATTCCTCGCAGAGTTCATAACCTAGGGCGGCGGCCGCGATGCGTACGCTCCATTAGGCTTCGACGGCACCCACATCAAAGGATGGGCAGCCGCCCGATTCCGTTTCGCTGAGGCTGGGCAGCGCACGGAGTCTGTGCGTTTAGGATAGCCCCGCGCGGATGCCAGCGCAAGACGGCAGACCCATCCCCGCCGGCGCTCATCGGACACGCCGTCCTACAATCAGCAACACTGAAGCTATGCGCAATTGCGCCCGGAGTAGATCGGATGAGAGTGATGAATCGGCGATTTGATGTGCTGGATTGGTTTTCACGGGGCCCGCTGGTGGCCCTAGCTCTTCTTGGTCTGTTGACCGGCTGTGCAAGCCGGGACGCCGAGAGGCCTCAATCTGGGCCTGTTGTTCCCCCGTCCAGCACCGCCACACCGGCATCCAGTCTGCCGGTTCTCCCTGCTTCCCCTTACGGCCCCGAGTTCTGGAAAGTATGGGGAGACGGCCAAGCGGAACTGGCAGGCTATACCCTGCGTACTCCGCGCTATGGGCACTTGCGCGAGGGAACCGCAGTGACAATCTTCGTCACGGAACCATTCTCCAATGAGGCACGCGTGAAAGCGGACCCCGGAAAGCACCCAGATGCGGACGTCTTCCCGGTAATGAAGCTCAACCTCATGGAAGACTTCCCGACAGGCATCTACGACTACAACGTGATGACCAGTGTGTTCGTCGCTCTGCAAGCGGTGAATGGGCGCTCGGCCGGACGCAGCACCAAGATTTCGTTCACCGCCCAGGAATGGTGCGGCCACGTGTACCAGCACCTGCTATTTGACCAGCAGCGAGTGCGCTCTACGCTGCACAGCTATTTTGATGGTGAGGGCGATGAACAGCGGGATTTACCGGCGCCGCGCGAGGGGATTGCTGAAGACGAACTGCTGTTCTGGGCGCGGGGGATTGCCGAACCCAAACTACAGCCGGGGGAGACACGCAACTTTCCGCTCCTGCCTTCCCTGAAACGAGCACGCTTTGCGCACGAGCCCATCAGTTGGGGCGAAGTGCGCCTGAGCCGGGCAGTCAGCAGACAGACCATAGACGTGCCCGCCGGCCAGTTTGAAACCGAAGTTTACTCCGCGGAAATACCCGGTGGTTTACGGCGGGATTTCTATGTAGAAACGGCTTCCCCCCACCGGGTGCTGAAATGGACTTCTTCGGATGGGGAAAGCGCGGAACTCCTGAACAGTGTGCGCGCAAAGTACTGGGAGTTGAACGGCATGGACGGCGTCACCCGCATCAAGGAGCTAGGCCTCCAAAGCCGGCCTGCGCGAACGATGTAGGGCAGAGTGAAGTTTTTTTCTAACTTTTCTATCTTATTTACTTCCCATCGCATTCCATAGGGAGGGTCGCCGGATGACACTCTGGCGGCCCCTCAAACCCCACGTGAGGAGAAAACTGGCATGCGATCTGTATTGCTCGCCTGCCTTGTGGCACTTGTCCTTGTTGCCGCGCCCGTACCAGCGTCCGCGCAGAAGGCCTTTGTTTATGCCGTGCATGGCATCCCTGGAGACAACGGTTTCCCGGTGGACATTTCCGTGGATGGCGTTTGCGCCGTCCAGGGCTTTACGTTTGGCACCGTTGGAGGCCCGCTCTCCCTGGACGCCGGCGCCCGCGTCGTGAAAGTTTTTGGAGCTGACACGCTGAATCCTTGCTCCGGATCGCCCGCACTGGAGGCTTCTCCGTTCCTTGCAGCCAACACCACCTATGCGCTGGTTGCACACCTCACTGAGTCCGGTGTCCCCACCCTGACCGGTTTTCAGCTCAACCTCTCGAAGACCACTCCTGGAACCGGCCGCTTCATCTTCCACCACACCGCTGCCGCTCCCTGTGTGGACGTGGATGTGTCCCGGAATCAGGGCCGTGGCCGCGTCCCCGGCGTGAGCGTCCCGGGCTTCTGCAACGGAACGCAGGTTCCCGCTGAATTCCGCGCCGGAAACTGGCAGGCGACGCTCTCAGTGGGCGGCACTCCGGTCTTCGGTCCGACAGGATTGAACCTTCAGCCCAACACCGCCCAATTGGTGTTTGCGGTTGGTGTCTTCCCCGACAGCTTCACCTACATCGTCAAGACGGTACCCACATCTCGCTAACGGCTGCTGTAAATCAAAGGGTTAACTGCCACGTCGGTTAGCCACTCTGACAGGGGCACGGGCCACTACGTCCCGTGCCCCTGTCAGGTTTTCAGTTTCACTGCCGGGTTAGGGAAGCAGCTCAGCAGTCAGCGTTGCGCCTCCCATCTGCGGCAGAACAGTTTCGCCCTTCACCGTCTGCCTGGTGTCCTTCGCCACCCACATCGTGCGCCTGTCGGTGCCTCCGTCGGCTGAGGTAATCTCCACCTTCCAGGTCTCGAAGGAGCCTGCTGGAACGGTCACTGTTTCCGAACCGGTCACCTTCAACTGCAGTAGCTTGGCCTTCGCTGTCTGCAGGTCAAAGTTGCGGAACGTGGCCGTGTAGCCCTCCTGCAGCGGTAGCGCGGCAATAGACTGCATGGAACCGGCCGAGTCTGCGAAGATCGGTCCCCCTGTTTCCGCTGCCACGGGGCGCTGCTGGCCTCCCATGGTCATAGACCCGCTGGCCTTCGCCCCATCGAAATCTACCTCGATGCTCACTGGGCCCTGGTTCACCTTACGTTTGCTGATGGAAAGGTCCTTCCGGTTCAGCACCGCAACATCGCTGAGCTCTCCCATGGGCGTCTTCATGACATCGGTAACCAGCCAGGTATCGCCCTCCTGCTTCACCTCTGAGCTAATCTCCACAGGAAGGGTTTGCCCGCCTGCCTGAATCACCGCCTTGAACCGGCTAAGCCCGGCGGAGAGCCCCGTGGCGATGGTGGGAATCTCCACTGCGGTGGCATCCACCTTGGCAGCCAGCGTTACCGTCTTCGGATCTACCGTGATTTCCTTCAGTCGCGCGGTCACGTCATCGGGCATCTCTGCCTGGTAGCGTCCGTCGATGTGCCGGGCGAGGAACTTCTCCATGGCCGCCATCATTGCCAGGTTGTTGATGGGGCGGGCGAAGCCGTGTCCTTCATCGGGAGCCACAAGGTACTCCACGGGCAAACCCCGATCGCGCACGGCCACCACTATCTGGTCTGACTCGTGCTTCTTCACGCGCGGGTCGTTTGCGCCCTGCACCACCAGCAGGGGTACTTTGATGCGGTCCGCGGAGTTCACCGGGCTCTGGCGCTCAAGCTGTTTGCGGCCCTCGGGGGTTTCCATATCCGCCATCCGATAGCTAAACACCTTGCGGACTGCTTCCCAGTAAGGGGGAATGGATTCCAGAAGGGTGATGAGGTTGGACGGGGCCACGATAGGAACGCCCGCCGCATAGACATCGGGGGTGAACGCGACACCGGCAAGGGTCGCATAGCCTCCGTAAGAGCCTCCCGCGATGGCCACCCGCTTGGCGTTTACCGTACCTCGCGCCACCAGGTGCTTCACGCCCCAAGTAATGTCATCCTGCATCTTTTGGCCCCACTCGCCGTTGCCTGCGTTCAGAAACTTCTTCCCGAAGCCAGTTGAGCCGCGGAAGTTGGGCTGCAGCACGGCGTAGCCCCGGTTGGCCAGAAATTGGGCTATGGAATCGTAGCCCCAGTGATCGCGAGCCCAGGGCCCACCGTGGGGAAGCACCACCAGCGGCAGGTCCTTTTCCGGCAGTCCCTTGGGAAGGGTGAGGTACGCGGGAATTTCCAGCCCGTCTGAGGACGGATAGCGGATGGAGGTCATGGGCGACAACGGTTCGCGAGGCAACTTCTCGCGCACTTTGTACTGAAGATCCAGAGTACGTTTGGCACGATCAAAAAGGTAGGTTTCGCCGGGCTCGACATCGCTATTGGCGGCGATGATGAACCGGGTTTCGTCAGCGGTGCGGGAGACCATGCTGATTTCGCGATTGGGCAACTTGCCCTCCAGCCAGCGAAAGTCGCTCTCCCACTGCTTGTCTTTCCAGTAACGGCGGTCGCGATCGTCCTCATAGGTTGTGGCGACAAGCTCATCGGTCTTCTCTGAAAAGGTTGCGCCGCCGAAGTCCACTCGCTTGAGTGGATCCATTTCCACCAGGGCGGTATTGCCGCTGGCGGGGTCCATCAGCATAAGACTGACGAGGTCTGTATCGTCGCCCCGATTGGTGGCTAGGTAGACGCGCTGGTTATTCTTGTCGAAACGGACGGGGCTGCAACTCTCGAGGACGCTGCAGGAGTAGATCTTTGCCAGCTTGTCAGGGTCAACCCTCAAGATTTCTGTATCGCCATTGTCGGCTGCGCGAGTAGCCATGCGGAGTGTGGCTTTGTTGTCGAAGATCCAGCCGGTGACGCGGTCTTCGTTCTTGCGCAATAGGGTCTTTTCTCCAGTGGAGATCCTCAGCTTGTAGAGATCGTGCCATGCCTTGTCACGGTCGTTGAGGCCCAGGAAGACCGCATCGGGATCCGTCTTGGGCAGTGCGTAAATGACGGCGCGGGCTCCTTTGGCGTCAGTGACGTTCCGGGCCTTGGGAACGTCGGCGCCCTCCGCGGGCTTTTCCGCGGGATTGACGGCATAGATGTTGAAGTTTTCGTCTCCACCTTCGTCCTGAGCATAGAGGACGAACTTGCTATCCCGGCTCCAGAAGTAGCCCTGGATGGGGCGCTTGGTTTCGGCGGTGATGGGCTTGGCGGCGGAGAAAGGCTCAGCGGCTCTTTTCACCCAGATATTGCGGGTGCCCTTGTGCGGCTTTAGGAAGGAAATGAACTGGCCGTCAGGCGACAGTTGGGCACCGGCGATCTCCACCTCTCCGAAGAAGAGGTCGCGGTCAACCAAAGGCGGCATCTGGGCGGCCAACAGGCCGACAAGTGCCACCGAGAGGCACCATAAGATTCCCAATCGATACATACGTTGCTCCTTGGATTCAAGCGGACGGATTGAGGCGGCTGGAGGGTTTCCACCGCATACTGCTCATAGCGTAATTCATTACGTGGGGTTCGTACGATTCTTTCAGCTGGAGGCGATTTTCTTTTCGCGCCCGTCACCCGGTAGGATAGTGGCAACCGCTTTCGGGATCTGGAGAATGGATGTCCGCTCTTACGAAACCTCACTGTACGCGTCGCAGTTGGCTGACTGGCGCATTTGCTCTTGCAGGCGCATCCGCTGCGCAGGCGCAAGCCCCACAAGGTTGCGTTGCCACCCCCGGCGATGGGTTCGCCGGCGTGACAGGACGAACGGCGGCAGATTCTAAGCCAGCACCGTTGACGCGTGTGTCGGCGAAGCCGGGCAGCCCGAACATCATCTACATCCTGCTGGACGACACCGGATTCGCAGACCTGCACTGCTACGGTAGCGAGGCTGCCACGCCCCATATTGATGCCCTGGCGGCGCAAGGACTGCTGTACACGCAGTTCCAGTCAAAGGCGATCTGCTCGCCCACGCGCGCCTCCCTGCTTACAGGCCGTAATCACCATGCGGTGGGTATGCGGCAACTGGCCGATGAAGACCGCGGCTATCCTCATTCTCGAGGTAGGATTCCTGCTTCGGCCGCCACCGTCGCACAACTGCTTCAGGCCAACGGCTACAGCACATACGGCGTGGGCAAGTGGCATCTGGTTCCGCGCGAGGATTTCGGGCCCGGCGGGCGCAAGGAACACTGGCCGCTGCAGAAGGGCTTCGACCGCTTCTACGGATTTCTTTCCGGCTGGACTGACCAATACAAGCCCGATCTGTTCGAAGACAACCACACCTTGCCCAAACCAAACCGCGAAGGCTATCACTTCTCAGAGGACATCATCAGCCGTGCCATGGAATGGATTGGGGAGCATCAGGAAGCGGCGTCGCAGAAGCCCTTTTTCCAGTACGTCGCCTTTGGTGCCACGCACTCGCCAGTCCAAGTGCCAAAGCGTTACATCGACAAGTACGTGGCCACCTATCGGCAGGGCTGGGACGCCATCCGTGAGGCCCGCTACCGGCGACAGTTGGAGCTGGGCGTCATCCCCGCCAACACCAAGCTACCTCCTCGGAATCCAGGCGACCCGGCATGGGATTCACTCAGCCAGCGGGACCGCGAAATCTTCACTCGCTTCATGGCGGCCTACGCGGGCTTCATGGAACACACGGACGAACAGATTGGCCGCCTGGTTGAGTTCCTCAAGCAGCGCAAGCTCTTCGACAACACCGTCATCTTCCTGATGTCCGATAACGGGGGCGCTCCTGAAGCGGCAAACAAGGGCGGTTTCATCAGGCCCTATGGCGACCCCACCACCCTTGAGGAAATGCACACCCGCCTGGACGAACTGGGCCAGCCCGGCACCCAGCCGATGTACCAGCGTGCCTGGGCCGCCGCGTCCGTGGCCCCATTTCAGTTCTATAAGCTCTGGCCCCATCGTGGAGGTGTGCAAACGCCCTGCGTCGTTTCCTGGCCCCGGGAAATCCAGCGGCCCGGCATACGCCGCCAGTTCCTTGATGTCATTGACATCACCCCCACCGCGCTGGACCTTGCGGGCGTCGAAGCGCCGGGCAGTTTCCATGGCGTCTGCCAGCTGCCCCTGCACGGCAGGAGCATCCGCGCCACCTTTAACAATCCAGACGCCGCCAGCCCCCGCGATACGCAGTACTTCGAACTATGGGGCAGTCGCGCCATCTATCACCAGGGATGGAAGGCCATCGCCATCCATCGCCCCAATACACCCTTTGACAGCGACCGCTGGGAGCTGTACCACGTGGCCGAGGATTTCTCAGAGTCCACGAACCTTGCAGCGCAATACCCTCAGCGCTTGGAGGCCCTGAAGCAGCTGTGGTGGGAAGAGGCCCAACGCAACGGCGCCCTGCCGCTGCTGGAAGCCATCCAAGGCCGCGCGAATACCTACAACCAGGCGCTGGAACCATAGCAGCCACCATCTGGCGGCTGCGGCGATGGTCCACAGGAAGAGCTTTCCGCGCGTGTCTGGCAGTGCAAACCGTTGTCACGGCAACGTGCATCCCAAACACTCGCAGGGAAAGACCATGCCACATCCCCCATTGATCACCGTGCAGTACAACGCCACCGGCTGGCAGCCGAAGTTGGCTTCCGCCATTCACGCTGGAAACCACGTTCGTATCCGGATCAAGGGTTCCCTGGCATCGCAAGTCTGCGCAAAGATCCAGGACTTCACCGTGAAGAAACTGCCCGCCCCACCAGCGCCACCGATACCAGTCCCCTTTCCCAAGCTACATATTTCGGCCTGCCTGCTTGGCGCGCCTGCCCTGGCGACACTGGTTCTTGAGGCTCTTTCGATCCGCGGCTACAACTCCGTTGCCGCAACCTACGACAAGAAAGGCGCCGGCACGAGTGACGATGAAGTGGTCCTCATGCTGTTCTAGCACGCGTGTTTCCGACTAGCGCGTCAATACCCGATACTCCTTCGAGTGCGCGATCCCCCACGATAGGCAAACTCTGGTCGGCCAATCGGACCATTTCCATCAAAAGCCCCAGTTCCGTGCAATGCTGGCGGTATGAACCATGCGGCCAACACGGCTGGAAATCAACTGCACCGTAGATCTCTATTCGTCATTCCTGCCGCCCTGAACCTGGGTTACCTGGGCACCGCAGCCGCCGGCCTTCAGCCTCTGCCTCTGCAGCAGGAACAACTCCAACCGTCTGTGCCCCAATCGCCGACGCATAAGCCCCGCGCCCGCGATCTCGGCATCCGTGTCGGAACGCTCGCGCCCGGCCCTCATAATGCCATCACTGACGTTGCGGGCGTCCGGGTGGGTCATGCCACCTTGCGCGCTGAGGGCAAGTTCGCCACCGGCGTCACCATGGTGCTGCCCCACGAAGGCAACCTGTTTCAACAGAAGGTCCCCGCCGCCATTGAGGTCTTCAACGGCTTTGGGAAGCTGGTGGGGTTTACACAGGTTCGTGAACTGGGCGAACTCGAATCCCCCATCGCGCTCACGTCTACACTGAACATCCATCGGGTGGCCGATGGAGTACTGGATTACATGCTGGGGCTTCCCGGCAACCAGCAGGTTCGATCCTTGAACGTGCTGGTGGGTGAAACGAACGACGGCCGCCTGAATGCCATTCGCGAGCGCCCCCTCACCAGCGTGCATGTTCTCCAGGCCATCGAATCAGCCACCGCCGGACCGGTGCGCGAAGGCGCAGTTGGGGCGGGGACAGGAACGGTGTGCTTCGGCTACAAGGGCGGCATCGGGACAGCCTCGCGAGTGGCCGGCAACGGGCATACCGTAGGCGTGCTGGTGCAGACGAATTTCGGCGGGCGTCTGCACATCGCGGGGGTACCCGTGGGCGATTTGCTGCGAGCGCGGCAAGAGGGCAGCGGCGACGGCTCACTGATGATCGTCATTGCCACCAATGCCCCGCTGGATGCGCGCCTGCTGGGACGTCTGGCTCGCCGCGCATTTCTGGGAATGGCCCGCACGGGGGGCAATGGCTCCAATGGCAGCGGCGACTACGCGATTGCCTTCTCCACGTCGCGTTCTGGCACGCTCGTGACGAATGATGCCATCTCGGTGCTCTTCGACGCCGTTGCCGAAGCAACCGAAGAGGCCATCTACAACTCGCTCTTCGCCGCCGATCGCACTACCTCGAACGGTGCCACTGTGGAAGCGCTCCCCGTGGATCGCGTGCTGGCCATCCTCCGCCAACATGGCGCACTGGGCTCGCCTTAGGACACTTGCCTCAGCCTGTCCGTCGTGGTTACGCCACCACGCCCAGGCGCTTCTGCATCTCCTCTAATGGGACGTTCTTGGTCTCGGGAACCATGAGCTTCACCCACAGCAACTGCAGGCACATCATGAAGCTGAAGAATCCAAAGATGGCGGCCGGTGGTAGCGCCTCGGCCATTCTGGGAAACACCAGCGTGATGGTAGCAGCAAAGAACCAGTGAGTACTGCTGCCGAAGGCTTGCCCGGCTGCCCGGTGCCGGTTCGGAAAAATCTCGCTGATCAGCACCCAGATCACTGCCCCCTGGCCTACCGCATGCGCCGCTATGAAGGCGAAGATGCATGCGGGCACAATCGCGTAATTGCCCGTGGCAAAAGCCCAGGAGCAAAGCCCCAGTGACCCAATGTAGCCGACAGAGCCAATGTACAGCAGCGTGCGCCTACCCAACCGGTCAATCAGCCACACCCCAATGTAGGTGGCGATGAGATTCGCCACCCCAATACCCACAGATTGCAGCAGCGCCGCGTTCTTTGCCAGGCCCGTCCACTCAAAGATACGTGGCGCGAAATACAGCACCGCGTTGATGCCGGAAAGCTGGTTGAAGAATGCCACCAGGAACGCCAGCAGAATGGGAATCCGTAAACGCCGCGTGAAGAACTTCTCGCCATTGCGGCCATCGGTGCGGCTTGCCTCCACGGCGTCGGCCAGTTCATGAATGCGCGCCTCACTGTATTCCGGATTGATTAGCCGGAAGATGTCCACGGCTTCCGCACGCTTCCGCGCGTGCACAATCAGCCATCGCGGACTCTCGGGTAGCCGGATTGAGAACACCGTGTACAGCAACGCCGGAATTGCCTCCACCCCCAGCATCCATCGCCATGCCACTGCCTCATTCATGTACGTGCCCAGCAGGTAGTTCGATAGAAACGCGGCCATCACGCCCAGCACGATGTTGAACTGGAACATGGCAGCCAGCCGCCCACGCAGCGCTGCCGGGGAGATTTCAGCAATGTACAGCGGCGAAGCCACAGTCGCTACGCCCACCCCAAGCCCGCCAAGGAATCGCGCAATCATGAAGGAGATCTGATCTGTCGCCAGACCCGACCACACGGCCGACACAAAGTAAAGTACGCCGACCATCATCAGCGTGGGCCGCCGACCCAGCCTTTCCGTGGGCCATCCACCCAGAACCGCACCCAGCACCGTGCCCCACAGCGCGGCACTCATGCACAAGCCGTGCATCACGCTGTCGAGTCGCCATACCTCCTGGATCCTCTGTTCGGCGCCAGAGATGACGATCGTGTCGAATCCGAATAGAAAACCGGCCAAAGCCGCGATGATTGACCAGGTAAATAGGCGCCGATGCTTCATGTATCCCTTTGTGGAACCTTCGTTGTTCAGGCACGCCCATGCGTGTGCTTCCCGCTAGCCTACCTTGCCGTGCCCGGAGGATAGCAGCCAGCGGCAGCGAACCGTTGATTCTATCGAATCCTGGCGCTTGCTGAGTGTCCCGGACCCTCTTCCGGCAGGCGGACGCAGTCTCTCACACAGAGATACGCCCGCCCCTCTCCCAGAAGTTGGCATCGGCCCTTACTTCATCAGCACATCCACTTCCACTCTGGCACCATTGGCGATCGTGTTCAGCACGGGCGAGAAGCTCGCCAGTTCCCTGATCTTCGCCACGTCTTCCGGTCGAGCCTTCACTCGAAACTTGGCGCGGATGTTCGTGTAGCCCTTGGGAACATCTGCATCCAAACCAAGGAAGCCATTCAGGTTGATATCACCTTCCAACTGCGACTCGAGTTCATCGATCTGGATGCCCCGGACGGCCGCATGCGCTACCATGCTGGTGGTTACACACGAAGCCAACGCATGAAGCAGGTGCTCCACAGGATTTGCGCCCTCATCGTTGCCAGCCAGGATCGCGGGTTTGTCGGCGTCCATCCGGAAGGTCTGCTTGTGTTGGATCTCCTGCTTTGCACCGTAGAAGCCCGTCACGGAACTGCGGTTATGGTTTCCTCCCAACCACGTGTTCGTGGCTCGGAACCGGCAGGCGCCCAGTTCGGGTTCCGCCTGAATGGCATTCACGGTCCCCATCAGGGTTTCCACATCCACTCCATTGATGAGTCGCGTCGCCATTGTTTGGTTGTTTGCTGTCGTAGCCATACGTTGTGCTTCCTTCCTTTCGATTTCGATTCGTCTCTTCGATTTCGGTCTTGTTCAACCGTTCGATCTGAACTCAGTTTGCGGCAGAGTGGGTGTTCTCACCAGATGCGAAATCGCCAGAAACGTGCTGTTTGTGCCATATTAATGGCATGAACACTGGGAATAACACCCATTTCCCAATCGATATCCTCATTCTGGCGATCCCGGAAACGGCCGGATCGGCCCTTTATGGAATGTTGGATGTACTGGCGGCTACGGGGAACGTTTGGCAGACGCTGTTGCGCACTGGTGAAGAGCAACGATGTTTCAACGTGCGAATTGTCTCACCCGACGGCAAGATCTTCGCTTGCGGGAATCGCATTCCAGTGAACCCGGATTGTTCGGTAGACCAGGAACCCAGCGGGCCCATCGTGATTCTGCCGGAGTTGTGGCTGGGGCCCGACGAGACCATGACAGGCCGCTATCCCGGCGTGGTCGATTGGATCCGGCGCAGATACGCGGATGGGTCGACGATCTATTCGGCATGCTCGGGCGCGATCCTGCTTGCTGAAACCGGGCTGCTGGATGGTTGTCCGGCCACCTCACACTGGGCGTATCAGGATCTCTTCCGGCAGCGCTTTCCAAAGGTGCGCTTTGACCCAGCCCCGAATCTGGTTTACGCTCACCCACACGGACGGATCGTCACTGCCGGCGGCACCACATCGTGGCACGACTTGGCGCTCCACATCATCGCGCGTCACGTCGGGCCCGGCGAGGCACTGCGGATCGCCAAGGTGTATCTGCTGAAGTGGCACGACGAAGGCGAACTGCCCTATGCTGCCTTGGTGCGGCCGCTACCTCACGGAGATGGGCTTGTCCGCAAGACTGAGCGAATCCTGAAGGACCACTTCACCCACCCGGACGCGCTCACTCATGCCCTCACCGCTGCGGGCGTCCCAGAACGCACTCTCAAGCGCCGGTTCAAGTCGGCCACCGGGGTTCCGCTCATCGACTACGTGCAAAACCTTCGTATTGAACATGGCAAGCACCTGCTGGAAACCACCACCCTACCGGTGGAGGAGATCAGCGCGGAGGTAGGCTACTCCGACGTATCCTTCTTCCGGCGCTTGTTCAAGCGACTCGTCGGAACAACCCCACTGAACTACCGGCGCATGTTCGGCAGTTTCTCTTCCATACCTTCCGCAGAATCGTGAGCCAGGAAACGCGGGGCCACCACTTCTCGATCAGCATCCGGCCGAGGCGTCCCGAGGCGAAGGTGCTGACGGCGAGGAGTTCATGCAAGGATTGATTGAAGACCTGGAAACTGGGACCAAGCGCAAAGCCGGATGAGTCGGTACATCCTCATGCCTGCGGCGCAGGAGGACTTGGCCGATATCCGGGAATACTACCGCGAATTGCCTGGCAACCGGGTTGCCAGGCAAATGCTTGTAGAGTTCATGGATGCGTTCCGGTTTCTCGCCCACACACCCGGAGCGGGCCACGTTCGACCGAACCTGGCCGAAGACCGGCCCATTCTGTTCTGGCCGATGCGCGACTACCTGATTCTCCATAAGCCACAGACCAACCCCCTGGAGATCCTTTCCATCTTTCGCGGTCGCCGCGATGTGCCCAGATTGATTGGGAAACGCAGGCTGTAGATGGCGCCTTCCACCCGCCTAGCTATCGCTTACCATAGGCCCAAGAAACCCCCAAGACCCCCGCCGAGAGAACCAGCCAGGCGTCAAGGCATTCCTAAGAATCGATCTGAACCTCATGACCCCAGTAGTTTCGGACACCGGAAGCTGTGAAAGAATTGCTGCCGACTGAGCCCGTGCGAGGATGCGTGCGATTGCCGGGCTTGCCAACCATCGTTCCGGCATCCGGTGCGAGTTCCGGGCGATGGGTTGTGCTGTCGGAAGATGCTTGTTCTGATGCGCGGCTGTGACACGAAGGGGCTTCTGCATGGCGTTTTCAGGCGGGTTTTCTGCTTCTGCGAGCGCCCGCTTCAGGCCGTTTGCGTTTGGGCGCGTGTGATCGCGAAGTAGCGTTGCAGGTTGTAGGTGAGGGCGGGCCAGATGGCTTCCACCGCCACGCGTTTCAGGCCGCGCGACCGCACCCTCGCCCAGTTCAGCTTGGTCTTGATCCAGGCGTTGGGGAACTCGGCGATCAGGGCGCGTTGCTTGTAGGTGGCCTTGGCTTCGTCGGTTTCCATGCGGGCCAGGAAGGCATCGACGCGGTCATCTTCCAGGCGGATGTTCACTGTGCGGCCGTGTTTCGGCATCTTGTTGTTGGGCGTGCAGAGCTTCCGCTTTTTCCATGCCTTGCAGTCTTCGCGGGCGGCCGCGTAGACGTAGACGGCGCCGTTGCCCTCGGTCGGATGACTGCGGATGTGCACCAGCCGTTTGCCATCGGACAGATCACTTCGTTGGTTCCTTCGTCCCACTCAAATTCACTCGGAACGACAGGGACAGCCTGGAACGACCGGGGAACGACCGGGACAGCCTGGCTTGAGCACTTCGCTTTTTTGCCGAAGGGGACGGAGCACTCCGACGTGTTGGTGAGTTTTTGAGGTTTT
>DAISIM010000057.1:0-24341 GCA_036821995.1 Bryobacteraceae bacterium | reverse complement strand
CAAAACCAAACAAACCCCAAGGCCGCCGCCACCTCAGGCACTAGCGCAGATCGCCGTACAGTCCAGGAAGGAGGATCAGTCGGCACCGGATGGGACAGCCTGACTTGAGTATCGGAATTCTTCCTTGAATAGCACGTAGCTCACGATCCCGGTCGATGGTCAGTCTGTCCATTCCGGCCGACCCCTATTGCAACTGCAGCAGGAACTCTTTGACCTGAGCCAGAAGGGGTGCCGCCCCATCATAGGGCTTCAGTGGAAGGCGCAGAACGCCGGCGGGAGTAAATTGGGCGCCTTCTTGGTTTTGCACCAGCCGCATCAGGCGTTCGGGGTTCATGCGGGTGTGGGGATGGAACTTCACCATCAGGTTGTGGCCGCGCTTGTCCAGGGATTCCACGCCCAGCTCGCGGGCGAGGGCCTTACAGAGCGAAAACTCGGCCAGGAAGCCCAAAGCTTCGGGTGGCGCACCATAACGGTCGCGAAGTCCATCCAGGACGCGGCGGGCGTCGGCGGGGTTCGCGATATCGGCAATCTGCTTGTAGGCGCGGAGGCGCTGGGTTTCGTCGGGGATGTACTCGGCCGGAATACGCACGTCCAGGCTGAGGTTGATGGCGGAGTAAATTTCGGGCGGGATATCCTCGCCGCGCATCTCGCGGATGGATTCCTCCAGCATGGACATGTAGGTGTCATAGCCGACCGCGTCGATGTGCCCGTGCTGCTCGCCACCCAGCAGGTTGCCAGCGCCGCGCAGTTCCAGGTCCAGCGCGGCAATCTTGAAGCCCGCGCCAAGGTCAGAGAACTCCTTGAGCGCGGCCAGACGCTTGCGGGCAATTTCCGTGAGTGATCCATCGGGCGGCACCAGCAGGTAGGCGTAGGCGCGGCGATTGGAACGGCCCACGCGACCGCGCAACTGATAGAGTTCAGACAGGCCGAAGCGATCAGCATTCTCAATCAGCATGGTGTTGGCAAGTGGGATGTCCAAGCCGTTTTCGACAATGCTGGTCGAGACAAGCACGTCGAACTCGCGGCCCATGAAGCCCAGCATCACCCTTTCGAGTTCAGCCTCCGGCATCTGGCCGTGGCCCACGCCGATGCGGGCCGAAGGGGCTAGCTGCTGGATGTGCCCGGCGCGGGCGAAGATACTGTCCACGCGGTTGTGGATGAAGTAGACCTGTCCACCGCGGGAGAGCTCCTGTTCCAGTGCAGTGCGGATCAACTCGTCGTCAAAATGGGCGACGACAGTATGGACGGAGAGACGGTCTTTGGGTGGGGTTTCAATGACGCTGAGATCCCGCAGCCCAAGCAGGGACATGTGCAGGGTACGCGGGATGGGCGTGGCGGACATGGCCAGAGAGTCCACATTCTGCCGCAACTGCTTCAGACGCTCCTTGTGGCGGACGCCGAAGCGCTGCTCTTCGTCAATCACCATCAGGCCGAGGTCTTGGAACCTGACGTCGGCCGAAAGGAGGCGATGCGTGCCAATGATGATGTCGGTGCGGCCGTTGGCAAGGTCCTCCAGGGACTGCTTGATTTCCTTGGTGGAACGGAAGCGGCTCACCATGTCGATGCGCACCGGGAAGGCGGCAAATCGGCGTTTGAAGGTCTCGTAGTGCTGAAAGCTAAGCACCGTGGTGGGGGCCAGAACAGCCACCTGCTTGCCATCGCCGAGGGCCTTGAAGGCGGCTCGCATGGCCACTTCCGTCTTCCCATACCCGACATCGCCGCACAGCAGGCGGTCCATGGGTAGTTCGCTTTCCATATCGCGCTTGATCTCAGCGATGGCGCGCTGCTGATCAACGGTTTCGGTGTAGGCGAAGCTATCTTCAAACTCACGTTGCCAGTTGGAATCAGCAGAGAAGCCGAAGCCGCGGGCGAGTTTGCGCTGGGCGTAAAGCTTCAACAGCTCGTCGGCCATGTCGCGCATGCGGGCTTTCACCCGGGCCTTGGTCCGCTGCCAGGTAACGCCGCCGAGGCGGTCAATCTGAGGCTTGGCCTCACCGCCGCCGCGGAACTTCTGGATGAGGTCCATGCGGGTGAGCGGGACGTAGAGCTTGCTTTCGTTGGCGTACTCCAACAGCATGAAGTCGCTTTTGACGCCGTCCTGCACCACTTCCTTCAGGCCAAGAAAGCGACCGACGCCATGCTCACGATGAACGACAAGGTCGCCGACCTTGAGGTCAGAGATGTCCAGCGTAAAGGAGGCCAGGTGCTGGCCGGGACGGGAACTGCGTTCGGCCACCAGTGCGGAGCTATCGAAGAGATCCTCAGCACCCACAAAGCACACATGGGATTCAGGCAGCAGAAAGCCTGTGCGGAAGGTGGACTGAGAGAGCAGGATATTGGCCGACGCCACCGTGCGGTAGTTGCGCTTGCCGATGGCCTCCCAAGCGGGATCAGCGGGGGGTAAGGCGAACTGGAAAGGGCACTCGTACTCTTCAAAGACGTCAGCCAGCCGCTCCAGTTCGCCAGCATTGGCGGCGAAGAAGACCACAGTGGTTTCCTGGTCCCGCAGGTGCCGGGCTTCTTCAACGGCCTGCTTCATGTTGCCATGGAAACGGAAGCCGGGGCGGGTGGAAATATGAAGCTGTCTCGCCGGCGATTCCGATGCTTGCTGGAGGTCAAGCTCCTCCAGGGTGACATCAGCGCGCTTCGCCAGAAGGACTTGCCATTCGGCCTCGGGCAGGCAGGCGGCTTGCGGAGGAAAGAAGCACTGGCTGGACGCATCTTCGAGGCGCTGCCAGAATTTCTCTACGGCAGCATCGCATTGGGCAGGCTCGTCCAGCAGCAGCAGGGCATTGGGCATCAGGTCAGCCACCGTGAACTGTCGGGGCCTTACGGCGGGTACGGCTTGTTGCCAGCCGGGGAAAGGCGCGGTGGCGGGCACCATGGCATCTCCCAGCGCCGCACGCAGATCCACGAAGAGCTGGTGGGATTTGGGGTACTCCAGCAGGGGAGGAATGCTGCATTCCTGGATGGTGGCCACTGAGCGCTGGGTGTCGGGGTGGAAGTGGCGCAGGCTCTCAATCTCGTCCCCGAAGAACTCAATGCGGACCGGATCGGCCGCTCCGGCCGTGAAGACATCCAGGATGCCTCCCCGGACAGAATACTCACCGGGCAGGGTAACGGGCTCGCTCCGGGAGTAGCCAACGGAGTCAAGGTAGGCAACGATGTCGTCCAGCAGCAGTTCCTCTCCCTGCTGGAGGTGAAGGGACATGCGCCGGTAGAAGGCTGCATCCTCAGTGCGCAGCAGGGCGCTGGCGACCGGCATGACGGCCAGTGCGGTGGATTGCGTAGCCATGCAGCCGAGGGCAAGGGCCCGCTGCTGCAGGATTTCCGCATGCGGGGAAAGGCGCTGGAAGGGCAACACGTCCAGTGCAGGCAGCAGGACGGGCGGTCCGCAGAGCGGCTCAGGTAGCAGCGGGTAGAGGGCGGAGGCTGCCTGATGCAGGGCATCCGCTTCCTTGACGGAGGCGGTGACTGCCACAATCGGACGCCCGGTACGCCAAGCCAGCAGCACGGCGTAAAGCGCCTTCGCTGGCGGGTTCAGCCCGGTGAGGCGCAGGGCATGGAATGGCTGTGCCGCGATGCCTGACGCCACCTCACGAAAGGGGCTGTCGGTAGCAAGCGACAACAGCAAATTGGCGAGACGATGCTGCGACAAAGGGGGCAACCTATCCAGCGCGCGGGCCCTAGCGGGCCAGGGCGACATCTACAAGATTCGTAGTGGAGTAACCGGGCTCCAGGGAAAGTGCCTCCACGCGCCCGCCGGCGGCCTCAACCTCTTCACGGCCCGCAATGAAATGTGCCCAGTCCGCGCCCTTCACCAGCACATCGGGAAGGACGGCGGCGATGAGTTCGCGAGGGGTATCCTCGTCGAAGAGCGTGACGGCGTCGATGGCGGCAAGATGCAACGCCATGCGGATCCGGTCCGCCTCAGTCAGGATGGGTCGTGACGGACCCTTGAGGCGCTGGACGCTGTCATCGGTATTCAGTGCCAGGATAAGGACGTCACCGAGGGTTCGCGCTCGCTCCAGAAGGCGAATATGCCCAGGGTGGAGGATGTCGTAGCAACCGTTGGTGAACACGACACGACGCCCTTCCGCTTTCCAGATGGCGCGCTGGGTCACGAGTTCATCACGAGTGTAGAGTCTGGCCATGGATGGGGAATCCCGAACCTTTAGGGTAGCAATCGGAGAGGGCGCGTGGACAGACCGGCAGGGCGACCGGCGGACAAGTGGGGGAATTTCGTTGGCGTGGAGGCGCCAGCGTCCTATGATGGGTAGTTCCGGTTGACGGGCATGGGAAACATGGCAACAGACCAGCAGCAGGGGCCGACGGCGGAAACAGCACCGCCACAATGGCTGATGGCTTTACTGCTGTGCCTGGTTGCGGCTACCGGACTGTTTTACTTTCCGGGCACGCAGTATCTGACGTCCGACACCCAGATCTACACGGCAATGCTTGAGCACGCGCGCGACCCGGCAGTGCTGGCGCGGGACCCGCTGGCGCAGCACCCGCATCTGGGACTGTCGCTTTACGACGAGATGGTGAATGGCATTCGCGACCTCACCGGGTTGCCCGTTTACCCGGTGCTGTACGGCTTTCAGGTGCTGTTCCGTCTAGTGCTGGTGGTGGCGGCCTACCTGCTTGCGTTGGGAATCTGCCAGGGACATTGGGAGAGCCTGTGGATGGCGGCCATGGTAAACGCTACCGCCTTCGTCCCGGGGCCATCGGTGATGGTGGTGGAATACGACCCCGTCCCGCGCGGGTACACACTGGCATTGAACCTTCTGGCGACGGCTTGTGTGTTGCATGGGCGGATCTGGCTGGCAGCCTGGATAGCGGCGGCAGGCCTGCTGTTCCAGGCGGGTGTAGCATATCCGTTTTTGGTGTGCTTTGGACTGTACCTGCTGGTTGGCCGGGCAGGGTTGCCGCTGCTGATTCGCTTGCGCTATTTGCTTCCGTTTATGGGAACGCTCGGGCTGGTGCTGCTGTCAGCAGGACTGCATGGCGGGGGTTCCGCATCCTTAGCGGTAGTGCCGGATTGGCTGCGCGAACTCCATCACCTGCGAGCCTCATACAACTACCCCAGCTTGTGGCATCCAGCCGTTCTGTGGGTACCCGTCGGGTTGGGTTGCGCGGCGATGGGCGTGGGATGGGCCATTCGCAAGCACGTGCCGCGGGCGTTCCGATGGTTCTTGTTGGGGACGCCCGCAGTGGGTTTACTATCCATTCCCTTTGCCTGGCTCGCAATGGAAGAGTGGCGCTGGTTCCTGATGGCGCAGTTGCAGCCTGCGCGGGCGATTGCGTTCCTGTACGCGATGGCAGTGCCTGTGTTTCTGGGCGCTGGGGTTCTGGCCGTGCGTAAGGGGCGCTGGGCGGCGGGCTGGCTTTGTTTCGTCGCTGGGCTCTCCATTCCCTTTTGTAATCAGCTCGTGTTCTTCGCCGGAGCCAACGGATGGCCGGCAACGCGCTTCCGTTACCTGTGGGCGCCGGGCCTGGCGCTGGTGGCGCTGGCGGCCTTCCGGCTATGGAATCGCGTACCGGCCGCGGCGCTACTGCTGCTGTTGCTGGCTGCTATTGCGCCGTTCGGGATTCTGCGTGAGGTGATCGGAACTGACGCCTTTGCCGCGGATGCGCGCAGCGGGGTGATTGCGGAACTGGCAGACTGGGCGCGCACGAATACGGATGCCGAAGCGGTGTTTGCGTTCCCAGGATTCGGCAAGGGAAACCAGCCCGGTGTGTTTCGCGCCCAGGCCTTGCGGGCGGTGTATACAGACTGGAAATCCGGTGGCCAGGTGAACTTCAGCGCGGAGTTTGCGCGGCTCTGGTGGCGGCGCTGGAATCAAGTGATGACGGCCAAGACCTTTCAGCCATCGGTGGCGCCACGACTGCGGGAGTTGGGCATCCAGTACGTGGTGGTTCCGCCCGGGCAGGGGCCGCAGGATCTGGCTCCGGCCTTTCAGAACAGCGGGTTCAGTGTGTACGCGGTCGATGCGCTAGTAAAGGCTGGGCTGCCAGATGACGAAGCGCGGCAATAGCGGCTAATCGGCATCGGTGGAGGGGACGTAGTAATCCACCTGCCGTGAGACGTCCCCCTCGTGGATGACAATGCGGTGGGCGTCAGGCGGCCAGATCGCCGGGTAGCGCTCTCCCCACTCAACCAGCATCACGGCTTGATGGTCAAGCACTGCGATCAGGATGTCTTCAAAGCCCATCGCCCACAACTCGTCTTCGTCTTCCAGCCGGTAGAGGTCAAGATGGTACACAAAGGGGCGAGGCGAGGCAGCATTCTGTTTGCGCCGTCGCGGGGTGTACTCATGGACGATGGCAAAGGTGGGGCTACTGACATCATCCAAATCGGCAGCGCCAAAGCCCGCCACGAGGCCCTTGGCGAGGGTGGTCTTGCCCGCGCCGAGGCCGCCCTCCAGCAGGACGATGTGGCCATGGGCAAGGTCCTCACCCAAACGGCGCCCAAGGGCAATCATGGCATCCTCTCCCTCGCAAAGGAAAGTGGTGGGTGACACGTTGGCGGGCATACGGCAGACCTAAGCGGCAGCTACCTTCTGAAAGGCCGCGGGCAGGAATTGAAGGATGTCGCTGGCCACCAGCGAAGCCTCGCCTTTGGCCGCCGCTCCAAAGTCGCCGGCCAGCCCGTGCAGATACACTGCGGCCGCCACAGCCAGCTTGGGACGGCTGGGGAACTGGGCCAGCAGCGACGCCACCATGCCGCACAGGATGTCGCCACTACCCGCGGTAGCCATCCCAGGATTACCGGTTGGGTTAATCCAAACCTCTTCATCAGGGAAGGCAATCACGGTTTGCTGCCCCTTCAGAACAACGGTTGCGTTGCGGGCCACAGCCAGTTGCTGTGCGCGCGCCAGGCGGTTGGCCTGAATATCAGCGGTGGTGGTCTTCAAGAGGCGCGCCATCTCACCCGGATGAGGCGTAAGCACCAGCAGTCCGTCGCCGGGCCATTGGGGCTCCAACGCCAGCAGGTTCAGGGCATCGGCATCCAGCACGAGCGGTGTGGGCACGCTGGCCAGCAGGTTGAGGATGAGGCGGCGGGTGTCTTCCACCACGCCCAGGCCAGGTCCGGCGGCAATCACGGACTTGCCGCCCAGGACGTCATCGCCCAAAGGGCCATCCAACGCCGCGCCGTCCAGGAAGCCGTCAGCGGATTCCATCAAGGGCACCGACATCAATTCGGGAGCGATGGTGCCCAGCCCGTTCAGCGCGCTGGCACCGGCGGCGACGGTCACCAAACCGGCTCCACTGCGAAGGGACGCCAAGCCCGCCATGCCAACCGCGCCGGACTTGCCACGCGAGCCCCCCAGCACCAGCACATGTCCGTAGTCGCCCTTGTGCGAGGAACGGTCGCGCGGACGGCACATGAAGTGCAGCCACTTCGGCTCAACCTGGCTCAACTTCAGGGCAGGGTCACTGCGGAGCATGGCGTAGGGAGTGCCAATCTGGCCCACTACCACCTCACCGCACTGCTCGCGCCAAGGCGGCAACACATGACAGTGGCGGAGGGCAGTAAAGGTGACGCAGGCGTCCGCCCGGCAGGACTCTCCCTCGTGGAGGTTGCCATCGCTTCCCATACCGCTGGGCACATCCACGGCGACACGCCGAGCCAACGGGAAGCCCTGGTTCCAGGCGCGGATGAAGCCCAGGGCGGGCTCACGCGCCGGCCCCTCCAAGCCGGTGCCCAGCATGGCGTCCACCAGCAGGGTTGCGGGTTGCATGTCCGGGGTGACTTCATGGGAAACGCGGCCGCCAGCGGCGAGGAACATGGCGAAAGCAGTCGCGGCATCGCCAGTGAGTTCCTCTGGGGGAACAGTAAGCAGCACATGCAGGGCGCGTAGCCGGAAGCGTGTCAGCAGTTGGCGTGCCACCACCAAGCCGTCCCCGCCGTTATTTCCCTTGCCGCAAAAAATGACGACACGCTGATCCTCTAGCGGACTGGCGATGGTTTGCAGATACTCCAGCACACGATGACCGGCGTTCTCCATCAGCACCAAACTGGGGATTCCGGCAGCGACGGTTTGCTGGTCAATCCGCTGCATTTCTCTTGCGGTAAGGATCTTCATGCGTTTATCAGGATACACGGTATAGCGGCGAACGCCATTGCCGCGGGAACCAGTTGCTGGAGCTAGAGCTTCTTCACCAGTAACAGCGTGATGTCATCGAACTGCTCAGCCTTGCCCACCCAGTCCTGAACGGAGGTGACGATATGGTCAGCCAGTTCACGCGTTCCCTTCTCGGCATTCGACAGCAACAACTGGTGCAGACGGGGCTCGCCGAATTCCTCGCCGTACTCGTTCTCTGGCTCAGAGATACCGTCAGTGTAGAGCACCAATAGGTCCCCTGGTTCCAGCCGGATGAGACTTTCCTCATAGCTGGCAAAGGCGAAAGCGCCCACCACCAGGCCATCCACGTTCAGGGTGCGGATTGCCCCACCCCGTACCAACAGTGGCGGCAGATGGCCGGCGTTGGTATAGCGAAGCTCGCCCGTGCGGTCGTCATAACAGCCGCAGAAGAAGGTGGCATATTTGGAGGCACTGGTGAACTGGTGGATCTGCTGGTTCAGTCGCGATACCAGGGTGGCGGTGGACAACTCCTCCTGTGGGGCCACCCATGCCTCCTTGGCGCCGCGAGCCGGTGGCAGGTAGGGGCGCAGTTGCGCCCGGATGGTGGATTGGATGGAAGCCATTAGCAGGGCGGCGGAGATTCCCTTCCCGGCCACGTCGCCAATGGCGAACAACACGCGATCGTCGTAGAGGCGCAGATAGTCAAAGTAGTCACCGGAGGCCATGCGCGCGGGCTGGCTGACGGCCACCAGTTCGATGTGCTCAAAGCGCGGCGCTTCCTTGGGATACAGGCCGGCCTGCACTTCGCGGGCGATCTCCAGTTCGGACTGCATGCGCTCCTTTTCCTTGGACACGGCGACGAGGGTCTCCAGGTTCTCGCTCATGCGGTTGAAGGAGCGGCCCAGGTCGCTGAGTTGGTCATCGCCATGCACCTTCACGCGATGCTGGAAGTCGCCCCGCATCACCTGGCGAGTTCCTTCGTAGAGGTTCTCGACGGCCGTGGTGATGGTGCGGGAGAGGCGCATGCCGGCGAAGGCGGAGAAGGCTTCCACGATCAGAAACAGGACGCTGATGCTGACAAAGGCGATGGAGGCGGATTGCGCCAGGTCAATCTCCGCGGCGTCGCCAGAGCCGGTGCGCGACAGCACATCCAGGACAGCCGAAGGACGCGAGTGGAAGCTCAGAAAGGCGGGCCCGTTCGAGGCGGGGGTATCCCAATCAGCAACGCGAAGGTTGGTTTGCCAGAGCACGTTAAAGTCAAAGAAGTTGGCCTTGGGAAGCCGCTCGGCGGGGCCAGCGGAACGGTTCGCGGGGCGTTGGTCCGGGGCAAAATCAAAGAACAGCGCGCGGCCCTGAAGGGCGTTACCACCGGCGATCTGGTCAATGCGGCCCACCAGCATCACGTCCAGCAGGCCGGGAACGAGTTCATTCAGATAGGCGCGGGTGAGCGGCATGATGACCGTCACTTCGGTGTCGTTGGGCTGGGTGTGGACCCAGAGATGCAGCACGTTGCCGCGCGCCACCAGGCCGCTGGAGCGCTCCCAACCGGGGGCGGGCTGGGGGCAAGGGGCGTCGGGCGGATAGGTCCAGCGCTGGTCCCCGGAGACGGCGCACAGCAGCATGCCCGGGAACTGCTGCTCAAAGAAGGGGAAGATGCGCTGGATGGTGATGGCGCGTTCGGCGGGAGGGATGGCTGCCAGCAATTCGCTGGGTCCCGCGAGGAGGGCGGCACGCCGTTGTAGTTCCGTGGTGAGCAGGAAGCTGGCAATTTGGCCGGTGAGAATGTAGGCTCCAATGGCCACCAGCAGCAGGATGAGCAGGATGGGCACCACGCCGATGAACATGTAGGTGACGCGCAGGCGGTTGCGCAAGGGCCAAAGCAATTGCTTGCCCACGATGCGCACGTAGCGCAGCCCCAAGGCCAGGCCAATGATCACCAGCAGAAAGCCCGCCAACGCTCCCAGGAAGCCCGTTTCCAGCACCAGGGACAGCAGCAGATAGGCAGCCATGATGGCCAGATAGGCCTTGTCAAACCAGCGAAGCTTGGGAAGCGGCGGAGGAGGGATGGCCATAGGGAGTTACGCAGGAGGAACCGGGCAACGCTGCCGCTCGGTCCTGCTTTCCATGGAACCACAAGCGCCGATGGCGGGCAAGGAGCGGGGGGCACACGCGCTGGAACCGCAATAGGCGGAACTCACCAGCGAGAGCTTTGCATCCTTTGCCACGACAATGAATGCCGGTTTCGATCCTCCGTCCTCACAAGTAGCCAGGTTTCCTCAAGGTCCATCGTCATGCACCGTCAATTGGGAGGTAACCACCGAGTACAACCATCAAGCCACTGGCAGTATCTTCGCAAGCGCTTGAATTGCGGTGACCAACTGCGACGTCAAGGGATCGCCGGGAACAGCCAAGACCATTGCTGTATCGCAATAGGCGCCACCTTAGGGAATTTCTAGCGACTCAAGACCTCAAAAAAGTAACGCCCGGGCTGGCCTTACGGCTGCCCGGGCGTTGGGTGCTATCGGTTGTCAGTGGCCGCTATTCCACGTCGCCCAAATCGTCGGGAATCTCTTCGTTAAGAGAGCCCGCCGTGTAGAAGGAACGCGCTTCTTCGTCGTATCCAGGAATGCCTTCCAGCAAGCCGGGTTCCGGCATTTCCTGCTCTTCCAGTTCCTCGCCGGCGATGCGGATGTTGCGGTAGTATTCGAGACCCGTTCCGGCGGGAATCAGCCGGCCCATGATGACGTTTTCCTTCAGGCCGCGCAGATAGTCCACCTTGCCGTTGATGGCGGCTTCGGTGAGTACGCGGGTGGTCTCCTGGAAGCTGGCGGCGGAGATGAAGCTCTCAGTGGAGAGCGACGCCTTCGTGATGCCAAGCAGCAGGGGCGTGCCGAGCGCTGGCTTCAGACTTTCGGCCATCGCGCGATCGTTCTCCTCACGGAACTTGAAGCGGTCAACCACTTCGTCCGGCAGGAAGTCAGTATCGCCAATGTCGTCGATCTTCACCCAGCGCATCATCTGGCGGACGATGGTTTCGAGGTGCTTATCGTTGATATGCACACCCTGCAGGCGGTAGACCTCCTGCACTTCATTCACCAGGTAACGCTGTAGCTGCGTTTCACCCAGGACGCTGAGGATGTCGTGCGGGTTCAGCGGGCCATCCATGAGCGGATCACCGGCCTTCACCCGTTCGCCGTCCTGCACGTTGATGTGGACGCCACGCGGGAAGACATACTCGCGCTCGTCGCCGTTGTCGCCCACGACGGAGAGGCGGCGCTGTCCTTTAACGATTTCGCCAAAGCGAACAATGCCGTTGATCTCTGCAATGATGGCGGTCTCGCGGGGCTTGCGCGCCTCAAAGAGTTCCACCACACGGGGCAGACCACCGGTGATGTCCTTTGTCTTCGTGGTAGCGCGAGGGATCTTCGCAAGCACGTCGCCGGCGTGAACCTCTTCCCCGTTATGGACAACAAGGTGGGCATTGGTGGGCATGAGGTAGCGCTTCTCTTCGCCCTTGTTTGCGCCCTTGATCACCATCACGGGCACGCGGTTACGGTTCTCAATGCTCTCGACAATCACCCACTGGGATAGGCCGGTGATTTCGTCGTTCTGCTCCTGAATGGTTTCGCCTTCCACCATGTCCTTGAAGTGGATGGTGCCGCTGATTTCCGTGAGGATGGAGAACGCGAAGGGGTCCCATTCCAGGAGGATCTGGTTGGGCTCCACGCGGTCGCCGTCCGCCACAGTGATCTTGGCGCCGTAGACGACAGGGTAGCGTTCACGCTCACGGCCCTTGTCGTCGACAACCGCCAGGATGCCATTGCGGTTCATGGCGACGATGGCACCCCGCTTGTCGCGGACCGTGACAATGTCGATGAACTTGGCGAAGCCGCCAAAACGGGTGTCTTGGGTAGACTGCTCACTCACACGGCTAGCGGCGCCACCGATGTGGAAGGTCCGCATGGTGAGCTGCGTGCCGGGTTCGCCGATGGACTGGGCGGCGATGACGCCGACGGCTTCGCCGCGTTCCACCAGACGCCCTGTGGCCAGATTGCGGCCATAGCAAAGCTGGCAGACTCCGCGACGGCTTTCGCAGGTAAGCACGGAACGGATCTTCACCCGCTCAATACCCGCAGCCTGGATGGCGGAGGCGAGATCTTCGGTGATCTCATGATTCACACGGACAATGATGTTGCCTTCGTAATCGTAGAGATCCTCGAGGGTGACACGGCCGACGATGCGGTCGCGCAGAGGCTCAATGATTTCACCGGACTCAATGATGGGCTCCACGTAAATGCCGTTGACGGTGCCGCAATCGTCCTCAGTGATGATGACGTCCTGGGCCACGTCCACGAGACGGCGGGTGAGATAGCCGGAGTCCGCTGTCTTCAACGCGGTATCCGCCAATCCCTTGCGCGCTCCGTGGGTGGAGATGAAGTACTGCAACACGTTCAGGCCTTCACGGAAGTTCGCCGTGATGGGCGTTTCGATGATCTCGCCGGAGGGCTTGGCCATCAATCCGCGCATACCAGAGAGCTGCCGGATCTGCTGTTTGGATCCGCGCGCCCCGGAATCAGCCATGATGTAAATCGGGTTGAGGTAACGGCCGGTGCGGTCGTCATCCTCCATCACCTTGAACATCTCGTCAGAGACGCGCTCAGTGACCTTCGACCAGATTTCGATGATCTTGTTGTAGCGCTCGCCCTGGGTGATGGCGCCGTCCTGGTACTGCTGCTGGACCTCCATCACTTCCTGTTCGGCTTTGCCCACCAGTTCAGGCTTGGACTTGGGCACCACCATATCGTCAATGCCAATGGAGATCCCAGCGCGCGTGGCGTAGAGGAAGCCAAGCTTCTTGATCTCGTCCAGCATGGTGACGGTGGTCTGTAGCCCAGAGTGCAGGTAGCAATACTGAACCAGTTGCGTGGAGCCCTTCTTCTTTAGCAGGCCGTTGATGTAGGGCATGCTATCCGGCAACACGTCATTGAGGATGACACGGCCCACGGTGGTGTCCATGTACTGCTTGTTGAACTCAATGGGCTGGGTGTGCAGGATGTTCTGGTTGTCGAAGGCGTGCACCAGATCCACTACGCGTCCGGTGTGGCGGAGCTTAATGGGAGTGAGCGTCTCCACTTCGCCCATTTCCAGGGCGATGAGCACATCCTCCATGCTGGCGAAGGTACGGCCTTCACCCTTGGTACCCTTACGTGCCTTGGTGAGGTAGTAGAGACCCAGCACCATGTCCTGGGTGGGAACGGTGATGGGCGCGCCATGGGCAGGCGAGAGGATGTTGTTTGAGGACAGCATCAGCGTGGCGGCCTCGATTTGCGCTTCAGGCGACAGGGGCACGTGAACGGCCATCTGGTCGCCATCGAAGTCCGCGTTGAAGGCCGTACACACCAATGGGTGAATCTTGATGGCCTTGCCTTCCACCAGCACGGGCTCAAAGGCCTGGATGCCCAAGCGGTGCAGGGTGGGGGCGCGGTTGAGCAGGATGGGGTGGTCCTTAATGACCTCTTCGAGAATGTCCCAAACCACGGGATCCTGCTGTTCAACCAATTCTTTAGCCTGCTTGATGGTGGTGCAGTGACCACGCTGTTCCAGCCGGTGATAGATGAAGGGCTTGAACAGTTCGAGGGCCATCTTCTTGGGAAGCCCGCACTGGTGAAGCTTCAACTCTGGGCCCACCACGATGACGGAGCGGCCCGAGTAGTCCACGCGCTTACCCAGCAGATTCTGCCGGAACCGGCCTTGCTTGCCCTTGAGGTTGTCAGAAAGCGACTTCAACGGGCGGTTGTTTGCGCCACGAAGAACGCGTCCACGACGGCCGTTATCAAAGAGTGCGTCAACAGCTTCCTGCAGCATGCGCTTTTCATTGCGGACGATGACATCCGGAGCATGCAGTTCCATCAGCTTCTTCAACCGGTTGTTGCGGTTGATGACGCGACGATAGAGATCGTTCAAATCACTGGTGGCAAAGCGGCCACCATCAAGTGGCACCAGGGGGCGCAGTTCGGGGGGAATGACCGGCAGCACGTCCAGAATCATCCACTCCGGCTTGTTGCCGCTCTTGCGGAAGCTTTCCACCACGCGCAGGCGCTTGGCCAGCTTGATCTTCTTCTGGTTGGAGTTTTCGCCACGCATGTCCTCACGGATCATGACGCTTAAGGCTTCCACATCCACCTTGCGCAGGAGCTCCTTGATACCTTCAGCGCCCATCATGGCGATGAACTTACCGCTGGTTTCGGGATCCGCCTCCAACTGGCGCTTCTTTTCGTCGGTGATCACTTCGCCAGCGCGCAGCTCAGTCACCTGGCCTGGATCCACCACGACGTAGGCCTCAAAGTAGAGGACACGCTCCAGTTCGCGCAGGGTGATGTCCAGCAAATAACCGATGCGGCTGGGCAGACCCTTGAAGAACCAGACATGCGAGCAGGGGCTGGCAAGTTCGATATGGCCTAGCCGTTCACGGCGCACCCGGGACAGCGTTACTTCCACGCCGCACTTATCGCAGATGACACCGCGATACTTCATTCGCTTGTACTTGCCGCACAAGCACTCCCAGTCAGTGACTGGGCCAAAGATGCGGGCGCAGAACAAACCATCCCGCTCCGGCTTAAAGGTGCGGTAGTTGATGGTCTCGGGCTTGGTGACCTCACCGTGCGACCAGCTTCGAATCTTCTCCGGCGAGGCGAGGCTAATCCGGATGGAGTCGAAGTCGGCGATCATGTTCGCGCGATCATAGGGAGAGGAGCGGTACAAGATGTGCCTCCTAAGCTCGTTGAACGGTTCCTGAGTTGCGAGTCCCTGGGGCCGGCTTTATTCCAATCCGCGCAGCCCCTGAGTTCGCGTGTGCCGCAAACTGGCCGGTGCGTTAGCCCTCTTGCGAGGGAACGTGGCCAGCCGGGTTTCCGCCCGGCCAGCGCCAGCCAGTTAATCCGCGGCGAGCGCGGTGTCGATAATTTCCGTGGGCGTCTTCATCAGTTCCACATCCAGACACAAGGACTGGAGTTCGCGGATGAGGACGTTGAAGCTTTCCGGGACGCCGGGCTCAGCAGCTGCTTCGCCCTTAACGATTGCTTCGTAGATCTTGGCGCGACCGTACACGTCGTCGGACTTGGCCGTCAGCAACTCCTGCAGGATGTAGGCAGCGCCGTACGCTTCCAGCGCCCACACCTCCATTTCGCCGAAGCGCTGTCCACCGAACTGCGCCTTGCCGCCCAGCGGTTGCTGGGTAATGAGCGAGTAGGGGCCAATCGAGCGCGCGTGAATCTTGTCATCCACCAAGTGTGAAAGCTTCAGCATGTAGATGTAGCCGACGGTAACCGGCTGCTCAAACGGGGTACCGCTCATGCCGTCAAAAAGCTGGATCTTCCCCGACGAGGGCAGCCCGGCCTTATCCAATTCACCCTTGATGTCGCTCTCCGAAGCTCCGTCAAACACGGGAGTCGCATAGTGGAAACCAAGCGCCATGGCGGCCCAGCCAAGGTGCGTCTCCAGTACCTGTCCGACGTTCATTCGGCTGGGCACGCCCAGGGGATTCAGGACGATTTCCACCGGAGTTCCGTCGGGAAGATACGGCATATCTTCCTCAGGCACAATGCGGGCGATGACGCCCTTGTTGCCGTGGCGGCCCGCCATCTTGTCGCCCACCGACAGCTTGCGCTTCATGGCGACGTAGATCTTCACCATCTTGATGACGCCCGGCGGCAGTTCATCGCCCTTCTTGAGCTTGGCGATCTTCTCTTCGGTGATCTTTTCGAGCACCGCGATCTGGCGCGACGTCATCTCCTCGATTTCGTCAATCTGCTCGTTCAGCCGGGGATCCCGGTCCTTTAGCTTTACGCGCTTAAGGTCTCTGGCACGGAGGCTCTCCACCACTTCGCGGTCAACCCGCACGCCCTTAGTCGCCAACTTCTTGTTGGTCTTTTCGTCGTGGAGGTCAGACTGAATCTCCATGTTGCCCAACAGCTTCAGCAGCCGCTTGGCGCGTTCGTCGTTCAGGATCCGCTTTTCATCTTCCAGGTTCCGGTAGAGCCTGGACTTCTGGCTCTCGAAGATCTGGCGTGACCGCTCATCGGGCTCAGCGCCCTTGCGTGCGAAGACCTTGGCGTCCACCACCACGCCCTCAATGCCGGGCGGGCAGTAGAGTGAAGCGTCCTTTACGTCTCCTGCCTTTTCACCGAAGATGGCCCGAAGCAGCTTTTCTTCGGGAGTGAGCTGGGTTTCGCCTTTGGGGGTAACTTTACCCACAAGGATGTCACCGGGCTTCACGTTGGCACCGATGCGGATGATGCCACTCTCATCAAGGTTCCGCAGGAAGCTCTCCGCAATGTTGGGAATATCGCGGGTGATTTCCTCAGGCCCTAGCTTGGTGTCGCGGGCCTCAATATCGAACTCCTCAATGTGGATGGAAGTGTAGTAGTCCTCGCGAACCAGCTTTTCACTCACCACAATCGCGTCTTCGAAGTTGTATCCGCGCCAAGGCATGAAGGCCACCAGGACGTTGCGGCCCAAGGCCAACTCGCCCAGTTCGGTGCAGGGCCCATCCGCCAGCACGTCACCTTTACGGACCCGCTGACCCAGCTTCACGATGGGCTTTTGCGTGATGCAGGTGTTCTGGTTGGAACGCTTGAACTTGGTGAGCGTGTAGATGTCAGCGCCAACCTCACGGGACATCTGCCCCTCGTGCGCCGCACCTTCCACGCGCACGATGATGCGCTCAGAATCCACCGAATCCACAATTCCGGCACGCTTGCAGGTAACCACCGCACCTGAATCGCGAGCCGTTACGCCTTCCATGCCAGTGCCGACAAAAGGCGCCTCAGCGCGCAATAGAGGCACTGCCTGGCGCTGCATGTTCGAACCCATCAATGCACGGTTTGCGTCGTCGTTTTCGAGGAATGGAATCAGGCTGGCGGCAACCGATACCAACTGCTTCGGACTGACGTCCATGTACTGGACGTTGTCACGGGTCTGCAGGCTGGAGTTTCCGGCCAGTCGAGCATTTACCAGTTCCTGGGCAATCTGCTCGTTTTCATCCAATTGCACGTTGGCCTGAGCGATCGTGAAGCGATCCTCTTCCCAGGCAGACAGGTAATCGCAGTAGGCATCATATTCGGCCGGCACCGCTTCAGCGGCCAGCTTGTTATTGACGGCCACCATGACCGTGCGCGGCATCACGTCGCCCACCTTCACCTTGGCGTTGCCAGGGTGGGTGACAATCACGGTGTCCAGCACCTGATTGTTGTCTACCTTCCGGTAGGGGCTTTCGATGAACCCGTAGTCGTTGATGCGCGCAAAGCAGGAGAGCGAGGAGATGAGACCAATGTTCGGCCCTTCCGGAGTTTCGATTGGGCACACACGGCCATAGTGGGTCGCATGCACGTCACGAACCTCAAAGCCTGCGCGTTCCCGGGATAATCCACCAGGTCCGAGGGCGGAAAGACGCCGCTTGTGCGTGATCTCCGACAGAGGGTTGGTCTGGTCCATGAACTGGGACAGCTGGCTGGAGCCAAAGAATTCCCGGATGGCGGCCATCACTGGCTTGGCATTCACCAGGTCATGCGGCATCGCCGTGGACATCTCCTGGTAGACGCTCATCTTTTCCTTGATTGCGCGCTCCATGCGCACCAGGCCGATGCGGAACTGGTTTTCCAGCAGTTCGCCCACTGCACGAACGCGACGATTGCCCAGGTGGTCAATGTCATCCACGGCCAGCGGAACTGCCTTGCGATTCTTCCCTTCACCCACAAAAGCCTGTCCACGGCGGAGCTTCAAGAGGTAGTTAATTACCGAGTAGAAGTCACCGGCATCCAGTGTGCGCTTGTCGAGCGATGTGTGATCCGCGCTGTCGTGGATCTTGATGTTGAACTTCATCCGGCCGACGCGTGAGAAGTCATACTTGCGGGGATCAAAGAACATGCCCTGGAACAACTGAGTGGCGGTATCCACGGTGGGCGGATCGCCGGGCCGCAACTTACGGTAGATTTCCAGGAGTGCGTCGTTTTCCGCTTTTACCGGATCCTTGCGCAGGGTGTTGGAAATCACCGCACCCACTTCGTCCTTCTCCGGGAAGAAGATCTCGATGGTAGTGATGCCCGCATCGGCGATGGCGGAAACCACATTGGCGGTGAGTTCCTGGTTGGCCTCGGCCAACACCTCGCCGGTCTCCATGTCAATGACATCGGCCAGTACAAAGGCACCTTCAAGATCGCCAAACTCGACCTCGACATCCTTGACGCCCGCCTTGCGCGCTTCGTCAAGGCTATTCAGGTTCAGTTTCCGTCCCTGCGGAATCACCACTTCGCCCTTCGCGTTGGTAACGGGCCGGGTGAGCTTGCGTCCGGCAAGCCCATCAGAAAGTTCCCAGAAGTAGCGCCCGCCATCGAGACGGAGACTTTCGCCGCGGTAGAAGTTGCGCAGGATCGATTCGTCGGTCTTCAGGCCGAGTGCACGCAAGAACACGGTGCCATAGAATTTCCGCTTCCGGTCAATGCGCACATACAGCAGGTTTTTGGAGTCGTACTCAAACTCCACCCAACTTCCACGGTAGGGAATGATCTTCCCAAGAAAGCCTATCGGTTGGAGCTTCTCGAAGAAGACACCGGGCGAGCGGTGCAGCTGGCTGACAATCACGCGCTCAGTGCCATTGATGATGAAGGTTCCGTTGTCAGTCATCAGCGGCACTTCACCAAAGAACACTTCCTGTTCCTTGATGTCGCGCACGGAACGCTCACCGGTTTCCGGGTCCTTATCGTATACGGTGAGCCGGATGGTGACCTTCAAGGGAGCCGCGTAGGTCATGCCCCGCTCTTCGCAGTCGGGTTCGTCGTACTTCAGTTGCAGGCCCACCGGATCACCGCAGCGGTTGCAGAAGGTCACCACGTTGCGATTGGCGGTGGCGCACTTGTGGCAAATGATGTCGCCAGGGTGAAAGGGATCCGTACGGATGGTGGCTCCGCAGTTGGTGCAGGTAGAGCGGAGGTGATGGAGACCCTTCAGATGCCCACACTTGCACTCCCAGTTACCGATGGAATAGTCCACGAAATCAAGCTGGCTCAAGCCGCGGAAATCGGTGATGGGAAATACCGACGTGAAGACACTTTGCAAGCCGAGGTCGTCACGCTCAGCCGGCAGCAGATCCATTTGCAGAAATTTCTCATAGGAGCGCTTCTGCACCTCGATGAGGTTAGGAATGGGAATGGTTGTGTTAATTCTGGAAAAATCCACTCGTTGGCGGATGGTACCAGGGGCAGGCTGCTGCATGCTTCACTCCTCTCGAAATCGATGGCGCAAGGCGACAATCAATACGCTGGATCGGGCGCGGGACACGGGGGAGAACCCCAAAGTCGCGGCCAGTACCCGGCGCAAGGCGTAATGTCTAGTGAGATTCCGTCGGCGGGCGCGCTGCCAACGGAGGGGATAACAGGCGCACTTGGCGCTTGGGAGCAAACGTGGATGAGGGATCCGTGCGGAAAGAGCTCCAAAATATACACTTCAGGCGGGGTGCAAAACAAAGGACTATGGTTGCAGCCGGGCACAGACTGCCTTTCAGAATAACCTAGTCAAGATAGCCTCGTCAAGCGAGACACGAAACGATCCCGCCGTCAAGCGGAAAGAATGCATCCGGCCCGCAGTGAGCAGACCGGATGCGAGTCACTTCCGGAGAGCGGGGAAAGGGAACCAGATCCGGCGAAGCTACTTTACTTCGACAACGGCACCGGCTTCTTCCAGCTTCTTCTTCACGTCTTCGGCTTCCTGCTTGGAAACGCCTTCCTTCACCGGCTTGGGCGCGCCATCAACGAGATCCTTGGCTTCCTTTAAGCCCAGGCTGGGGATAATCTCGCGCACAACCTTAATGACACCAATCTTCTTGGCACCGCCGTCCTTGAGGATGACGGTAAACTCAGTCTGCTCTTCAGCCGGCGCAGCAGCAGCAGCCGGGCCAGCAGCAACAGCCACCGAGGCGGCCGCGGCGGAAACGCCCAGCCGCTCTTCCAGCAGCTTTACGAGTTCGGAGGCCTCCAGCAGCGTCAGGCCCTGAATTTGCTCCGCAATTGCTTGAATATCAGCCATTTTCCCTTTTCTCCAATCTGAACCGAAATGATATGCCTACAGCAACGGCCGCAAGTCTGCGAAGCCCTATGCCGATTTGAACTTTTCTTCTTTCACACCCTGATCCACAACCACCGCAAGATTGCGACCTACACCGTTCAACGTGCGAGCAAGCATTGTGGCCGGCGCATTGATCAGGAACAGCATCTTGCTGAACAGCTCTTCCTTGGACGGCAGGTCAGCGAGGGCCTTCACATCATCCATATTGATGACGCGGCCTTCCACCACACCAGCCCGGAACTTGTAGCTGGGCACTTCCTTCGCGAATTTGGAAAGCGCCTTCGCCAGGGCCACGGGATCATCGTGGGTATACGCCACAGAGGTCATCCCCTTCATACCCTTTAGCGCAGCCTCAGAGGGCGTACCCTGTGAAGCCAGCTCAGCGATATTGTTCTTGACAACCTTGTAACGGCCGCCCGCGTCGCGCACCGTCTTGCGTAGCGCGAAATCCTGAGAGACCGTCATCTTCTCGTAACTGCCGATGATCAGGCTAGGAGCTTTCTCCAGCTCAGCGCGCAGTGCGTCAAGATCTTTCTTTTTGTCTTCCTTGCGTTTCATGAGGGGTCCCCGCTCCGCCTGCCTGCAACAGCGCTAGAGAGTCTTTGAATTGAAGGGAGCCACATCGAGCATTACGCCCGGGCCCATTGAGGTGGATACCGCCGCCGTCTTCACGTACTTGCCTTTGGCAGCAGCTGGTTTGGCGCGCACCACGGCGCCGATGAGCGTGTTTGCGTTGTCGAGCAACTTGTCGTGATCGAAGCTTACCCGCCCCACGGCGGCGTGGATGATTCCGGTCTTGTCGACACGGAACTCAACCTTACCCGCTTTAATTTCCTTTACGGCACTCGCCACGTCCGCAGTCACCGTGCCCGTTTTCGGGTTCGGCATCAACCCACGGGGACCCAGCAGTTTGCCAAGCTTGCCGACAGAGCGCATCATGTCAGGGGTAGCAACGATGGCCTCGTAATCCAGCCAGTTCTCTGACTGAATCTTCGTCACCATCTCTTCTCCGCCAGCAAAATCAGCTCCGGCATCCAGAGCATCTTTCACCTTGTCGCCACTGGCAATCACCAGCACCCGCTTCACCTTGCCTAGGCCGTGTGGCAGGACAACAGTGCCACGAACCATTTGATCGGCATGGCGAGGGTCAACGCCCAGACGCAAATGCACCTCGAGCGCCTCATCGAACTTCGCGAAGCGGATCTTCTGCGCGAGCGCGATCGCTTCCGCCAGTTCGTAGGGACGAGCTTCCACCTGCGCAGCCGCTGCCTGAAATTTCTTACCGGGTTTTTTCGCCATCGTTCCTCACTGGTACGAGCGGCTACAGTCCAGATGCTGTAGCCTCCCATTGAAGCCAGTTGAGCCTAGAACGGCCCAACCTTTTGAGTTTAACAAAAGTCAGGATACCGCGCAAGAGTGATCTGCGCCTATTCCCCTAATCAATGACGTCGACGCCCATGCTGCGGGCAGTGCCGCGCACCTGATTCTTGGCTGAATCCACATCGAAACAGTTCAAATCGGGCATCTTCAGCTTGGCAATCTCTTCCACCTGAGCTTCGGTAATCTTGCCAACCTTGCCCTTATTGGGTTCAGCTGAACCCTTCGCCAAGCCCAACGCTTTCTTGATGAGCACGGGCACGGGAGGCGTTTTGGTGATGAAGGTGAAAGAACGGTCACTGAAAATGGTGATCACCACCGGGATGATCAGCCCTGCCTGGTCTGGCGCCGATGTGCGGGCGTTGAAGGCCTTGCAGAACTCCATGATGTTGACGCCCTGAGGGCCAAGCGCCGTTCCAACGGGGGGCGCGGGCGTTGCCTTGCCGGCAGGAATTTGCAGCTTCACGCTGCCAGTTACTTTTTTCGCCATTTTCTTTTCTCTTCTCTATCCACCGTAAACCCGCAACCCGAGCTGTCCGGCTAAATTTCACCCAAAGCAGAGCAGTGCCCTTAGGCAATCTTCTCCACTTGCAGGAAGTCCAGTTCCACCGGCGTTGACCGGCCAAAGATTGTCACCATCACCCGCAGCGTATTGCGTTCGGGGTTGATCTCGTCCACCTTGCCGGAGAAGTTGGCGAAAGGACCATCGACGATTCGCACGGTTTCGTTCTTGTCGAAGCTGAGCTTCGGACGTGGCCGCTCTGCGGCAGTGGACTGCCGGAACAGAATCGAATTCACTTCCGTGGCGGTGAGTGGCACCGGCTTACCGCCTCCGCCAATAAACCCGGTTACGCGTGGCGTGTTCTTCACCTGGTGCCAGAGGTCATCATCCATCTCCATCTGGACCATTACATATCCGGGATAAAGCAGGCGCTTGCTGGTGACCTTCTTGCCGTTGCGCATCTCCACCACTTCTTCCGTGGGGATGAGGATCTGCCCGAGGCGCTGAGAGAATCCAAAAGCTTCGGCTCGAGTGCGCAGGCTCTCAGAAACCTTATTTTCAAAGCCGGAATAGGTATGGACGATGAACCAGCTCATCAGTGGGTTGTCCACGTACGCGGGCGCAGCCGGTTCCGCACCGGGGGTAAGCTCGGCCTCCGCTTCGCCATCTGCAGATGGCGGACTGGCCAAGCCAGCGGCAGGTTCATCCTCGGGCTCTTCCGCGGGATCCCTTGCCCAAACCGGATTGAATACGGGTTCGCTGACGGGCGCTTCGGAAAACGCCGGGTCTTCAGCCGGGAAGGAGTCCTCAACTGGATCCTCCATCGCGTGGGCCGTTGGCAGGTCCGCATCCGCGGGGACAGAGGCATCGTCCGAACGCAGTTGCTCGGACTCGCCAGAGGCCTCGCTGGACTCTGGAGCCAGAGTCGTACTCGACTCATCGGCGGAGGCAGGAGCCAACGGGTCTACCATCGAGGCTTCGCCCTCCGCAATTTCGTTTCCCGGCTTTTCGTCGAATGGATTCATCACGTAACCTGGTTTCTCACTACCCGCCGTCGGCTGCAACCGCTAACCCCGCATCGTCAACAGGCAGCGCCGAAGAAGCGCTGTCCGCATGGCAGGGCACAAGCGGCGAATGCACCGGCACCCTGGAGCCTAGTCCACGGCTACTTGGTAAACGAGTCAATCAACAAATTGATGCCGCGTCCCAGCGCCAAGTCAACAACCGCGAAATAGGCTGCAAATAGGAACACGCACGCGATCACCACCACCGTTGTCGCTTGAACCTGCTTGCGGGCAGGCCAAGTGACCCTACGCATTTCCGCGCGCAGTTCATCAATGTAGTCGCGAACGCGCTGGATGAAATTGGGCTGCGATTCAGCCATTGCTTTGGTTCCCATGGTCCTCTATTCGCCAAACTCGTTTGCGACTTACGCCAGCCCGTCGACCGGTTCACCGCATCAACTGCTGATCGGCACGATCCGTTACAAATTCGTTACCATTCCCTGCCTCACTCAGCGCTTGGGTGGAACCACCGGGAGTGCCTTCCAGAAGGCGCCTCCGGCGGGGCCGCCAGGAAGGTCTCCGGCAGATCACCAGCGCAAGCCTTGAGAAGGGAGTGGCAGGGGCGGCAGGAATCGAACCCGCACTAGCGGTTTTGGAGACCGCCGTTCTACCGTTGAACTACGCCCCTACATACGCACCGGGAAGCCGGCAACCGATCAAGCCCGAAAGGTCCACCGAAATCTGGCAACTGTGTTCAGCCGCTCATCTTTCAGTGTACTGTAAAACGCTTATCTGGAATGCAGTGTCTAGCGCTTCCGCTGATACTGCATCGTTGCGGTTGTAGACCACGGCGTTGCTTTACCATCGCACCCGCGAGACAGCCGGAACGTTAGGTTCCGGACACCGTACAGCGCCACCCGGGAGAGAGAGCCTAGAGCAAGCCGCTTACTTGGTTTCCCGGAAAATGGTGTGCCGACGCAGTACGTTGTTGTACTTCTTCAGCTCCAGCTTCTCAGTGGTTTTCTTCTTGTTCTTGGTGGTGGTGTAGAGCCGGAGCTTGGTTTCCGTGCACTGCAGCGTGATGATGTCTCTTGGCATTCCCCGCTCCCGTCTTTCTGGCCGGATTTCCATGACAGGTCCGGCGTTATCGAAGTGGAAGGCCGGGAAGCGTCACCGCCCCCGGCCGTTCGGCACCTGTGTCCGTAACTAATCGACGATGTCCGTTACCGTACCCGCGCCCACCGTGCGGCC
>DAISIM010000056.1:0-25745 GCA_036821995.1 Bryobacteraceae bacterium | reverse complement strand
CCGCACCGCGCCTTTCACCCCCAGCCATGCCCCTGCTGAAACACCGGTCGACGACTTACAAAAACATTTCCCCCACCAAATCAGCCACTTCCGCCAACACCACCCACGCCCGCAACCTGCCCGCCCCTATACTCATGCGACGGAAATTCTGTCCGGGAAGGAACTCACTCCATGCCAGACCAATTGCACGACGACATCACGATCGACAACGATCCCCAATCCCCGATTCCCGATTCCGCTGTTTCCCCTGCTGACAACTGTCCATCGACAACTGACAACCCGTCTCCCGGACCCACCGGCCCCCGCACCCCAGAGGGCAAGGCCGTCTCCTCCCAGAACGCCCTCAAACTCGGCCTCTCCATCCAGCGCCACGTCGTCCTCCCCTTCGAGGACCCACGCCAATACCAGTCCCTCCGCGATGCCATCCACGCCATCTACGCCCCCCTGTCCGAGCGCGAACGCCTTGCCGTCGACGACATCGCCCACTGCCGCTGGGCCTTCCGCCGTTTCGACGAAGCCGAACTCATCGCCCTCGATAAGGCCGCCGCCCCCTACGTCGAGGACCCCAGCAACCCCTACACCTACGGCCAGGCCCTCGGCGGACTCGCCGAACCCCAGCGCTTCGAACCCGGCCGCTACTCGCCCGACATCGACCAAAAGCCCCGCCCCATGCTCAACCGCCCCCTCTGGCTGGGCCTCGACCAGCTCCACCGCTACCGCACCTGGTGGGAGCGCCGCCATCAACGCGCCATCACCGAATACGAACGCGCCCGCCAATCCCGCCGCCAGGAAACCCGCGACCGCCAACGCGAAGAGTGGCACCAAACCCGCATGGCCGCCGCCCACCGCCGCGAGCAGCGCGACCACCAGCGCCACCAACACGCCCAAGCCACCGAACGCCGCCGCCAGGACCGCCACACCAGCCGCATGGCCCTGGAATCCGAACAGCTACGCCAGCAAAAAGCAATCACCGCCAGCCTCCAGCCCCTCCCCACCCCACCGCAAGACTTCGTTCCGCAAACCAGCCCCCACCCCGCAAAACCAACCAAGAACCAAGGCCGCCGCCACCTCAGGCACTAGCGAAAGACCCTCGATGGCTTGGTTATTGAACGGAAAATGGACCTCGACAACCAGCCCAAAGGCTGCTTAGCGGGACACGGAATAGCCATTGCAGGCTTTAGATAGAACTCGCTCGCGTTGAGGGCTCCGCCCCGATGGACGGCAGTGAGAAAGGACACGCGTATGGACCGCGCGCAAAGGAAGGGATTTGGTGGCCAGAGACGGATTCGAACCGCCGACGCCAGCCTTTTCAGGGCTGCGCTCTACCAACTGAGCTATCTGGCCGCCAATTTGAATTCTAGCAAACAAATGCGCTCCTGTTACGATGGGGCGATGCCTGAAGGATTCGATTCCCCCTGGTTGTCCGCGCTCAGCACGGAAGAACGCCGCCAACGCGAAGACGCACTCCGCCCCCTGCTTGCGCAATTGCGCGAAGCATCCAGGAGTCTCTCACTAGGCAGTCTGCCCCCCGCCTCGGCAACGCCCATCCCGGCCCATTTCGCCAACGCTGGAGAATCACAGGCCTCCCCCGCCTTCGTCCGCGATGCACTTCAGAAGGCCTTCGCGGTCTGGCGTCGCCAGCGCACCGCTGAGGAGTGGTGTACCCTCCTTCTCAAGGAAATCGAGGCCCGCAACCCTGGCCTCAACGCCTTCTCGAAACTTCACCGGGATGCCGCGCTCCAGATCGCCCGCAGGGCCGATATCGCCCGCAGCACCGGTCGGCCGTGGGGACCGCTACATGGCGTGCCGATCGCCATCAAGGACAACATCGCCGTCAACGGCTGGCCCCTCACCGGATCCTCCAAGGTTCTCCACACGCAGCAGGCTGAGGTTGACGCCACGGTCATCACACGCCTCCTCCACAGCGGAGCCATCCCCGTCGGCCAAACCATCATGCACGAGCTTGCCTTCGGGATGACCTCCATCAACCCCCACCTCGGTGCAGTCCGGAATCCCTGGGACCCCACACGCATCTGCGGCGGCTCCAGTGGAGGCTCAGCTGCGGCGGTCGCCGCCGGCCTGGTCCCGCTTGCCCTCGGCTCGGATACCGGAGGCTCTGTCCGGTGCCCCGCCGCCCTGTGCGGCATCGCTGGCTTCAAGCCTAGTTTTGGCGCTGTCAGCCGGCACGGTGTTCTACCCCTCGGCGGCAGTCTTGATACCGTGGGCCCCCTTGCTCGCACTGCTGCCCAGTGCCTGGCCGCCTTCCAGGCCATGGCCGGACCAGATCCTCTCGACGACGCCACGCTTGCGGCCCCCACTACCCCTTCCCGCCAGGCACCCGGCACCCTCGCTGGTCTTCGCGTCGGCCTCCCACGTCCTTACTTCGATGGCGCCATGGAAGACGGCGTCCGTCGTGAAGTGAACCTCGCCGTCGAGCGCCTCCAGAAGGCCGGCGCCCGCGTGGAGAACGTCAACTTCCCTAACCTCGAAGCCATCAACGCCGTGGCCTCCGTCTCATTGCTGGTCGAGGCTGCCGCCTTCTTCGGCCCCTACCTTGCGCAGCGCGGCGAGATCGGCGAGGATGTGCGCGGCCGCTTTGAGCAGGGCCTGCTGGTACCTGCAGCCGACTGGCTCAACGCCCAGCGCCTCCGCTCACGATGGAAGCAAGAAGTGGCTGCGATCTTCCAGCAATGGGACCTCCTGCTCACGCCAGCCTCCCCCGTCGTTGCCCCCCGCATTGACGACCCCTTCATTCAACTCGGTGGCCAGCGCGTAGACGCCCGCACCGCCATTTCACGCTACCTGCGCTCCTTCAACTTCTTGGGGCTCCCGGCGTTTGTCCTCCCCTGCGGGCTCGACGATGCAAAACTACCCGTTGCCATCCAGCTCGTCGGCCCAGGGTTCTCCGACGAATGGCTGCTTCAGGTCGGAATCCTCGCCGAAGCGGCACTCGCCTTTTCCGCGACACCACCCGGCGCACTCAACGTGGAAGGCTAACCGGCTTGCCGCCCAACTCCCGTCGCAGCGCTGCCCTCGCCCGGCTCAGCCTCGACATCACCGTGCCAATGGGTACTTCCTGGATTCCGGAGATTTCCTTGTAGCTGAACTCTTCCACATCCGCCAGGATCAGGATGTCTCGATAGGTCTCCGGCAGCCGCCCCAGCGCCCCCAGCAACTCCTCATCCGTGATTCCTGCCGGGAGTTCGGGCGTCGCCTCCAGCGTGTTCTCCAGCGCTTCGTCCAGCGGAGCCTGCTTCATCCGCCGGAACCACTTCCGCCGGTGGTGGCTCGCCTTGTGCATCAGGATCTTGTACAGCCATGCCCGGCAGTTCGTCCCCGGCTCAAACCGGGAAAACGACCGCCACGCCTCGACATACACTTCCTGCACCACATCCTCAGCTTCCGCTGGGTTCTTGAACATAGCCAGAGCCGCCCGATACAGGTCGTTCAGGTGTGGCACCGCGGCGGATTCAAACTCCGCGCTGCGCGCTTCCGCATTGGGGAACGGGCCACTCATTTCCTGTTCATCCGGACCCGGCCAGTATTCCTGGCACTGTGGAATATTCGCCGGCTCTCCCGGCATACTCATCTGACGGAGGCTACAGCTTCTCGCGACAGGCCGCCTCCCACGCGTGCACGGCCGCGTAGACTAACATGATAACTGTCACGGCTGTCCAGTTTGCAGTTCAGCCCTTAATGGGTCACGAGACATCGATGCGGCCTGGGCTGTCGCCTGTAGGGTAGAACAAGGCCTTGTCGATTCAAGGGATTGCTGCTCGCTGGATTGTGGGTTCCGCAGATGTCAGAAAGTAACACCGGATTTGAAGGGCTCCTCACCCAGTACCTCAACCAGGAACTGGAAGGGGAGGATCTTGCCCGATTTGAACGCGAGCTAACGGCCAACCCGGTGCTTCGGGTCGAAACAGAGGCTCGCCAGCAACTCCGGCTGCATCTTCGCCAAGCCGTTGGCGGCCAGCAAGTCCCAGCCACATTGCGCACCCGAGTCCTCAACGGTACGTCCCGCGGTTCGTCCCTATTCCAAGCTCCTGCCAGTTGGAGGAAGCTCCAGTTCGCGGGTGCCCTTGCCATGGTGGCGCTCATCGCGATTGTGAGCTGGCAACTCCTACGCGCGCCCTACTCGCTGATGGATGAGCTACCCGCACCTGTTGCCGCCGTCTTGCAGATTGGCATTGGCAAGCACACCTCTTGCGTGAAGGAACGCATCGGCGCCAGCATGTTCGCCCTGGGCACCTATTCCTCTGAGGTTCCTCCAGAAAGCAAGCGACTGCTGGATGCGGCGCAGAGGGCACTTCCTCCCGATTTCCGCGTGGTTGAGCGCCATGTCTGTGGTACGAAGGACCGCCGATTCGGACACCTGGTCCTAGCCAAAGGGGATGTCTACCTATCCATCCTGGTGACTGACCGCAAGCAGGAAGATCCTGAGCTTCCCGCCAGTTCCTTTGCGGCGGCCATCGTGGATGGCTTACAGATCTACGCCGTACGCCACGACGGTCTGGACGTGGGGGCGTTTGCCCTGCCCACTCAATATGCCTTCATCGTCAGCGACGCCGGAGCGCGCGAGAACCTGGAGTATTCTCAGTCGGTTGCCTCAGCCCTCCACGCCGCGAACTAAATACCCGCCAATCCTTCCAGCTGACATTGACGTTTCAAGCGCCACCCTCGCCGCCTAACTTCGTTATTCCTTCGGGGCGGTCTGCGAGATGATTCGGTCCGCGTAGTAGTTGATTACCTTCGCTTCGTTTCGCGCCACTTCGTAGTAGGCCGCCTGCAGCAGTTGATCCTTCAGGTTGATGAGCGTATTGCGAATGGTCTGCTGCACCCGGGGGTCATTCAATTCCCGCTGTCCGGCTGGCTCTCGAGAGATCAGCCGGAAAATCCGGAACCCCTCGGGGGTCGCGATGATGTTTGAGTTCTGTCCCGGCTGCAACGACAGCACCGCGCGCCGCAGATCAGGGCTTGCATTGGCCAATGCACTCTCTGGAATGAAGCCAATGTCGCCCCCATTCTGGTTGGTGTTCGGATCTTCGGAGTAATTCTGTGCCAGCAGACTGAAGTCCTCGCCCTGCTTCAGCCGGGCATCCAGCATCTGGATCTTCCGGCGCGCCGATTCCACATCGGTTGCATTGTCGTTCTTCAGGTTCCGCACATCGTCATCGGGACGAGGGGTCACCAGAATCTGCGCGATATGAAACTGCGGCTCCGCCAGGTTAAAACTGGCTTTGTTGGCCTCATAGAAGTTCTTCACGTCCTGGTCAGTGATGTTCACCCGTGAGGTGATCTCTTTGTTGAACAGACGCCTCACGCTCTGGTCGCGGCGAATCTGCGTCTTCAGATCTTCCAGCGAAAAGCCTCGCGCCTCCAACTGCTTCAGGAACTCTTCCTGAGTGTAAGGCGCCCTAAACTCGTTCAGCTTCGCTTCGACGTCAGCATCGGTGGCAATCAGGCCCTGCTTCTCCGCGCGCTGCATCATGATCTCGCTGTCAATCATGTCCCGCAGCAGTTCCAACTTCTTGCGCGACAGCTCGTCATCCTGCTTCTGTTCGGCGGGTACGTTCGGGAAGTTGCTCTTGTAGAACTTCTCCAATTCGCCCGTGGTGATGGCCTTTTCATTCACCACTGCCACCACGTCCTCGGGAACTGCCCGTTTGCAGCCAACCGGCGCCAGTAGCGCCAAGGAGGTCAGCAGAATCCCCAACAGCCTTAATTGCTTCATGTTGCTTGCTATTTTACATTTACCGGCGAGCCGATTTGTGAGCCGCTCCCAGAACTGCCGCAGCCAAGCCCCCTTAAGGGTCAGGAAAGATCGCTCTCTTGCCAACCTTAAGCCAACAGGATCCCGTCCCTCACGCGCTAACCGGATCGCATCCATTGCCATCAACTGCGATAGCATGGAAGCCAAATCCAGCCACGAGGCCTGAAGCACTGTCATGCGGACTGATCACCCCTTCACTATCCCCATCTGGTGGTTTATCGGCGTCCTCCTCGCCATCTACGGCGCACTCATCCTCGGTGCCGGACTTTACGAACTCGCAGTGCCTAACCCTACCCCGCCGGTTCTCTACAACCTGCATGCCCCAATCTGGTGGGGAGCCATCCTCCTGGTGGTTGGAGTGTTCTATGTGCGGCGCTTCCCGTTGGTTCGGAACCGCTAGTCCCGTGACTCTGCTAGCCCAGTGCCCCGGGGCGAAGCAGGGGCAATCAGCACATTAACGTCGCCTGCCCGCAGTCACCGCGATTCACGGAAAACCATTTTTGTACTAGAACGTTTGGTACCAAATGTCATTTTTGGACTGAATCTCTCTCGAAATAGGCTGAAAACAGCATCTCAATGCTCCACAATCCCCATCGGTACCGCTACTAGTTCTAGTACAGGTCGAATGGTCGTACTAGTCGTTTTGCCTTAAAGTAGAGGAGAAGCCATCAACCTTGCACCGCCACCTTGCCGGATTCGCTCTACGGAGTCAGCATGGTGACATGCATCTGGTTGTGTCCGCTCCGCGTTGTGTTGACTAGCCTTGCTGGAGCCTGCCGCTTAAGCGGTATGGGATTGCACCTCTTGGGCTGCAATCAAAGGTTCCGGGCAGGGCCTGAGATCGAACTCGCACCATGAGCCGCTCAGTTGATTCTGAAACTCGGATCTCCCCGGCGTCAGCCCACGCCCACACGGCCCGGCTTGTGGTTGGGGTGGGGCTTGCGATGGAATCCCTATCCTCCCCGGGACCCGATCGTGAGCGCCTTCAATCCGCCATTCGCTGCCTTGGTGAACACTCCGGCCTCGGACGCGCAAGCATCTATCGCTACAATTCCAAACACTTCGGCACCAGCCTCGACTTTTCGCTGCTTGCGGAGTGGAGGCGCAACGGCCAACAGACCGAAGGACTCCGCGCCCCGCTTCCGCTCCTCCCCCACGAAAACAGTCAATCATCATCGAAAGCCACATCCAGACTCCCAAGTCCTGAGGCGATGGCAAATCTTCACGCACTGTTAAATCAGGACGTCCAGGTTTCTGGCGAGGACGCTCCCGCGCTCATGGACTCGCGGGATGATGTTGGCGGACACGAGAGTGACTACCGCTCGGTCATCGCCATTCCCCTTCAATCGAATGATCAGCAACTCGGTTTCCTTCGCTTCGACCATTTTGGCCAGACATTCTTCTGGTCCGCCGATGACGACCGGATCCTCCGCGCATTCGCGGGCCTGTTGACGTACTGTCTTTTGCAGGAGCAGGCTAAGCCGCAACTGCCAGCCTTTTCCATCGAGCAGCTTGCTCTGCTGAAGGAGATTGCCTTCCAACTTACCGAGAGCGGCACTTGGAGCTTTCTATCCCCCGCGTGGGATCATCTCACCGGCATCCCCGCCACACGAGGGGTGGGGCGCCATCATAGTAGTTGGCTGTTCCGCGGTATCTCCGAAGACGGCACCGCAACCGAACCACTTGATCTCACCCAGGACCTTGCCCCTGGCGCTACCCGCAGCGGTGAGGCCTTTCTGCTAGCGGATGATCACTCGCTTATCAACGTCTCTTTCCTCATCACACGCGTTTCTTCCCCCTCCTCCGGGGACGGCACCTTCGAAGGCCTTCTGATCGACATCCGCGAGCAGAAAGAGCAGGAACGCCGCGACCGCGAATCCGCCAGTGCCCTTGAAAGCAAGAACGCGCAGCTACTGGAAGCCCTGGTTGCGGCGCGCGAAGCCACCCGGATGAAGAGCGAGTTCCTCGCCACCATGAGCCATGAGATCCGCACCCCCCTGAACGGTGTGATTGGCATGACCACGCTCATGTTGGGCACATCGCTAGACCGCAAGCAGCGCGAGTTCGCTGAAGCGATTCGCTCGTCCGCGGAATCCCTGCTGGCCATCGTAAACTCCATCCTCGACTTCTCTCGCCTGGAGGCGCAGCGAGCCGAGGTGGAGCAGGTTGAGTTCAACCCCCGTCTCCTTCTCGATGAGGTCTTCACCAGCGTGGGGGAACTGGCTGCCCGCAAGCGCATCGAACTGGTTTCGCAGATCCGCTACCCGTTCCCCGCGAATGTGGTGGGTGATGCCGGGAAGCTCAAGCAGATCCTGATCAACCTTACCGGCAACGCGATTAAGTTCTCGCCGCGGGGCGAGGTTTGCATCCGCATGTTTTGGGATTTCCTCGTCCGCCCATTGGGTGAACTCCACGTCCATGTGATTGATCGCGGCATTGGTATTTCCCCAGACTCGCTCCCCCGGCTCTTCCGGCCTTTTGGCCAGGCCGACGCCAGCACCTCGCGCGTCTATGGGGGAACGGGACTCGGCCTCGCCATCAGTAAGCAGTTATGTGACCTCATGGGGGGCGAGCTGAACGTCCAAAGCCGAGTGGGCCATGGCTCTGAGTTCCGCCTGGTGCTTCGGCTAAACCTCCCCGAGTTGCAGGACCTGCAGCCGCCGGTGGAACCGTGGGCCAGCGTCCTGCGCGATAAGCGCATCATGTTGGCGAACATGGGCGACTTGGCCGATCAGTCCTGGCGAAGTGCCCTGCACTTGGCGGGCATTTCCGCTATATCCGCTGAGGGCATGAAGAATACCACCGAACTTCTGGCCGCGGAGGATCCTGATGACTGTACGGAGGTGGTTATCTTTGATACCCGGGGATTGGAGGGCAGCGCCGCTGAAATCAACCGTCAGCTTCGCCTTGCCGCCCGTCACCCTGACCTCGCGCTGATTCTGCTGGATTCGTTCCATGATCCGGTCGACAGGAATGTCCCCGGTTCCGTAGCACCCATCCTGGTGCTGCGTAAACCGATTTCACCCTTTAAGGCGATGGCGCAAGTGAGTTCCCTGATCCGCTCCGTCCAGCCCCTGCCCCGCATGCCCTTGCGGCGCGTGATGGAGGTTCCTGCCCGGGACACGCACTCCCCGGCCATCGGTGTGACCCTGGGCGCCACCAAGACTCGTGGCCGTACGCTGTCCTTCCTCCTAAAGCAGTCTGGCCTGCGTACTCGGACCGCCGAGAGTTTTCAGGATCTTGTCCGCTTCACCTCCGATGAACCCTGCCATCTCATTCTGCTGGATGCCGAACTGGGCAGCCCTGGCCGCAACGGCATCGCGGAGCGACTTCGCGAATGCGGAGGCGACCACTTACCTCTGCTGATTGGAGCCGCGTTCTCAGAGTCTGGCCAGCGCGTTCTGCATGCCTCCAACGCGTTCGACCACAAACTTACGCTTGGCTTCCAGCGCTGCGATCTCCAGCGCGTGCTGTCCCAGTTCACCGCGGTCCCCGCCAGCCTGCACGCCAATGCCAGCTAGGACAAGTCACACTTTGGCGGCAAATTTTGCTGAACCGTGTAAACCTCGATAATTAAGTAGGTTAGCGATTGAACCTGCCGCCCAAGTGCGTGTTCTGGGGGCTAGGGTTCGGCTGCCACGCTGCCGATAGAAGCCCGAGTAGGCGATGATATAGAAACTAGAGGCGTGCGCCCGATCGCGAACCATCCCGATCGGGGGAGCGTGCGGAGTGAACTCTGGCCACCAGGCCTCACCCTTTGTCCGCGCTCCTTGCTTCCGCCTCTGGACTGAAGGAGTGTCTTGTATGTCCGCGACCCAAACCCCCGCCACAGGGGATTCCATCAATCCCACGGCGGCGCTTGAGCGCATTCGCTATCACCTGCGTTACTCCATTGGGGTCCGTCGCGAGACTGCTACAGCCTACGACCTGTTCAAGGCCTTCGCCCTTGCCGTTCGTCAAGATCTCTTGGACGGATACTACGAAACCGAAGCCCGGAATCGGGCTGCTTCCGCCAAGCGCGTCTATTACCTTTCCATGGAGTTCCTGATCGGGCGATCTCTCGAAAACAACCTCATCGCCCTCGGCCTCTATGACGTCTTCGTCCAAGCCGCGCAAGAATGGGGCGTCAATCTTGCCGACGTCGCCAATGCCGAACCCGACGCCGCCCTTGGCAACGGGGGCCTCGGTCGCCTTGCTGCCTGCTTTCTAGACTCGATAGCGACGCTGGGAATTCCCGGCTATGGCTATGGAATCAACTATGAATACGGGCTGTTTCGGCAGCAGATCCGGCGCGGCTACCAGATTGAGATGCCTGACCATTGGGGCATGGAGGATTCTCCCTGGCAAGTGGAGATCTCCAAGGATACCCTGTACATCCCCGTCTACGGCAAAGTGGTGGATGCCACAGACCGCGACGGCAACTACAACCCGATGTGGATGGATTGGACCGTCCTGATGGGTGTTCCTTTCGATATGCCGGTAGTGGGCTACGGCGGGAAGACCGTCAACTACCTGCGGCTATACGCCGCGAAGGCATCTGACGAGTTCGACATCAAGATCTTTAACCAAGGCGACTACATCCGAGCGGTTGAGCAGAAAATCGAATCCGAGAAAGTCTCCAAAGTCCTGTATCCGTCGGATGCGATCCTCAGCGGCCGCGAGCTCCGCCTGTTGCAGGAATACTTCCTGGTGGCCTGCTCTCTGCGTGACATCATGGAGCGTTTTCGCCGCTCTCAAGACGACATCCGCCTGCTGCCCGACAAAGTGGCCATTCAGATGAACGACACCCACCCGGCGCTGACCATCGCTGAGTTGATGCGCATGCTGGTGGACGAACGCGGCCTGGAATGGGAACTGGCATGGCAACTCACGAAGTCGACCTGTGGCTATACGAACCACACCCTGTTGCCGGAAGCGCTGGAAAAGTGGCCAGTTGATCTACTGGAGCGGGTCCTTCCCAGGCACCTCCAGATCATCTACGAAATCAACCACCGGTTTCTTAAGGAAGTGGACCGCCGGTTCCCCCGCGACGCCGGCATGATGGAGAGGATGTCGATTGTAGAGGAATGGCCGCAGCGCCAGATCCGCATGGCCAATCTTGCGATTGTCGGATCTCATTCAGTGAACGGTGTCGCGGCTCTGCACTCTGAGCTCATCAAGAGCAAGCTGGTTCCTGATTTCTACCAACTCTACCCTGAGCGATTCAACAACAAGACAAACGGCGTGACCCAGCGCCGCTGGTTGAAGGCCGCCAATCCTTCCCTTGCTTCGCTAATCACCAGCCGCATTGGTGACGGGTGGGTCACCGATCTCAAGGAATTGCGGTCCATCGAGGCCTACGTGAACGACGATGACTTCCTGGCCGCTTTCGCCGAGGCAAAGCAACAGAACAAGCTGCGGGTCACCCAAGTGGTGAAGCGCGATACCGGCATCGTCGTGGATCCCATGTCGATGTTTGGTGTCCTGGCCAAACGCATCCACGAATATAAAAGACAGCTCCTCAACGTGATGTACGTCATTCATCAGTACTTCCGCATTATTGAGGATGGCCACCAGCCCGCAAGCCCCCGTACGTTTATGCTTGCTGGAAAAGCCGCGCCTGGGTACTTCATTGCGAAACTTATCATTCGGCTAATCAATGGCGTTGCCGAAGTGGTGAATAAAGATCCTCGTACCCGCGACTTTATTCGTGTTGCATTCCTTCCCGACTATCGTGTGTCTTTTGCTGAGGTGATCATCCCCGGCGCTAACCTCAGCGAGCAGATCAGTACGGCTGGCAAGGAAGCGTCAGGTACTGGAAATATGAAGTTCGCCATGAATGGAGCCATTACCATGGGCACTCTGGATGGCGCCAATATCGAAATCCTTGAGGAAGCTGGTGCCGAAAACCTCTACATTTTTGGCCTGACGGTCGACCAAGTGAATGAGCATCGCCTTCGCGGGACCTACAACCCCCGCACTTATCTGGAAACGCACCCTGAACTTCGCAGGATCGTCGATGCCATTTCCGGCGATCTCTTCTGCTCCGGTGAGCACGGGATTTACCAGGCACTGGTGAATACACTGGTTCAGGGGGGCGACCCTTACTTCCATTTTGCTGACTTCAATGCCTACGCTGCCGCCCAGGAGCGCGCCGAACAGGACTTCCGTGACACGAGGGCCTGGAACCGCCGCGCCCTTCTAAACGTTGCCCGGATGGGCAAGTTCTCCAGCGACCGCACCATCCAGCAGTATGCCCGCGATATTTGGAAGATTCCCATGACTCCCGGAACAGGCGCTTAGAGGGTATATCTTGTGGAACTACGAATGAACGCGCGGGAGAAATTGCTGGAGCTGATGTCGCCGGATTTTGGCGTCTATCAGGGCTCTCCCTTGCCTTTTGGCTCCACTCCAGCCCGCACCGGAATCAATTTTTCTCTCTATTCGAAGCTTGCCACGACCGTTCACTTAGTACTTTATTATCCAGGGGATAATGAGATCCTCCTCGAACTACCCCTGGACCCTTCCCGTCACCGTACTGGAAACGTCTGGCACATCTTCTTGCGCGGTATTGACCCACGGGTTGAGTACGGCTATCGTTTGGATTGCAAGCCCAACACAAGGCCCCACATTCAGCGTTTCTTCCCAAACAAGGTTTTGCTGGATCCCTACGCGAAAGCAGTTACTGGCGGTGAAGTCTGGCGTGGGGATGAGAAGCGCTTGACAAAGATGTGGCCAAGCGCCCGCCCTCGCCGCAGCCTGGTGATCGACGATCTTTTTGAATGGGATCTTGACCAACCACTAAATATCCCGCTGTGTGACTCAGTTCTGTATGAGCTTCACGTCCGCGGATTTACGGCACATAGCTCCTCGGGAGTGAGCCGTCCCGGAACCTACCTGGGATTGACGGAGAAGATTCCCCACCTGAAGGAGTTGGGCGTGACAGCGGTGGAGCTTTTACCCGTTGCCGAATATGAAGAGGTGGAGGAACCCCGCTACAACCCGAAGACAGGTGAGCGCCTCGTAAATTTCTGGGGCTATCAGCCCATGTCCTTTTTTGCTCCCAAGTCCTCGTTCGCCGCCGACCCCTACTTCGGAGCCCAGGTCCGCGAATTCAAGGAGATGGTGAAGCGCTTTCATGCCGCGGGGATCGAGGTGATTCTGGATGTCGTCTTTAATCACTCCGCTGAGGGCGATGAGCGGGGCTCTACCTCCTCTTTCCGCGGCATCGACAACGAAACTTATTACATGCTGCACCCGGAAACCGGGCGCTACCATGACTACTCCGGCTGTGGAAACACGCTGAACTGCAACCACACGGTCGTCAGGAACATGATCATTGACTGCTTGCATTATTGGGTAACCGAGATGCACGTCGATGGCTTCCGATTTGATCTGGCCTCGATTTTGGGCCGCGGGCAGAACGGAGAGGTTCTCGCTAATCCACCCCTGCTGGAACACATTGCAGGAGACCCCATCCTGGCCAACACCAAGGTCATTGCCGAGGCCTGGGACGCGGCGGGCCTCTACCAGGTGGGTTCTTTCCCCGCCTGGGGCCGATGGGCTGAGTGGAATGGCAAGTACCGGGACGAGATCCGCCGCTTCGTCAAGGGAGACCCTGGACTGACGCAAGCACTGGCTCGCCGCCTCATCGGCAGCCCGGACCTTTACCGTTCCAGCAACCGGCATCCTTACCACAGCATCAACTTCGTCACATGCCACGATGGCTTTACCCTTCACGACCTCGTAAGCTACAACGGCAAGCACAACCTGGCCAACGGCGAGGACAACCGCGATGGAGGCAACGACAACTATAGCTGGAACTGTGGAGCGGAGGGCGAATCCAGCGACCCTGCAGTGCTTGAACTGCGGCAACGCCAGATGAAGAATTTTGCCGCTCTCCTGCTGCTATCCCATGGCGTCCCGATGCTGCTGGCCGGCGACGAATTTGCCCGCACACAAAGAGGCAACAACAACGCCTACTGCCAGGACAATGATCTCAGTTGGATTGATTGGCGCCTCCGCAAGAAGAACGCTGATCTGTTCCGGTTCTTCCAGCGCCTCATCGCCTTCCGAAAGCATCATCGAGTGATGCGCCCCGACCGATTCGCTGACGATCCCCTCAGCACTGGCGCCCGCGTGCATTGGCATGGAGTTCGGCTGCACGAACCGGATTGGGGCTACCACTCCCATACCCTCGCCGCGCACTTCTTTGGCCCAGCTGAACGCCGCGAAGGGGAACACGTCTATCTGATCGCGAATGCGCACTGGGAGTCCCACGACTTCGAACTCCCGGTTCTCGGGCGAAGGATCTGGCATCGGTTCGTCGACACTTCGCTTGCCTCCCCAGACGACAGCTCCCGTCCCGGCTTTGAGGTGGAACTGGGCAATCAGCTTCGCTACAATGCAGGACCTCGTAGTGTGGTAGTGCTGGTAGGGAAGTAACTGTGTTCTCATCGAAGCGGTGCATCCCCGCCTGCTTCGATACAATCAGGCCATGTCCGCCCAAGCCGCTTCCGTTCTCGAAGCCCTGCAGGTTAGGCCCGATTGCCCCGGAGCGTGTGGCAAACAGTGGATCCAGTCCCCGGCGGGCGAGTGGCTGGCAAGCTTCAACCCCTCCACCGGCCGGATTCTGGGCCGGGTCCGCATGGGAGGGGTCCCGGATTATGAGCGCATCCTCACGGATGCCTCAGAAGTGGCCACCCGCTGGCGTCTTGTCCCCGCTCCGCAGCGCGGTGAGATTGTTCGCCAGATCGGCGAGGAACTGCGAACACACAAAGAGCCATTGGGCGCTCTTGTGACGCTGGAAATGGGGAAGATCCTCTCCGAGGGCGAGGGAGAAGTGCAGGAGATGATCGACATGGCCGACTTCGCCGTTGGCCTGTCGCGCCAACTCTACGGCCTGAGCATGCACAGTGAACGTCCCGGCCACCGAATGTTTGAGCAGTGGCACCCGTTGGGCATCGTCGGCGTGATTACCGCCTTCAACTTCCCAGTGGCCGTATGGGCGTGGAACGCGCTGCTGGCGGCGGTTTGCGGCAACGTGGTGGTGTGGAAGCCATCTCTCGTCACGCCGCTTTGCGCCGTCGCCGTGCAGCAGATCTGCAATCGGGTACTTGCCCGTCACGGCTTTGCTGGTGTATTCCAGCTGATCATTGGAGATACCCACAAGATTGGCGAACGGATGGTGGCTGACTCCCGCATTCCACTCATCAGCGCCACTGGCTCGACGGCCATGGGCCGCCGCGTTGGAGAGATGGTTGCCCAACGCCTGGGACGCACCCTGCTTGAGCTGGGCGGCAACAACGGCATCATCGTGATGCACGATGCTGACTTGGCGCTGGCCCTGCGCGCTGTTATTTTCGGGGCTGTCGGCACGGCTGGCCAGCGCTGCACCACGACTCGACGGCTCTTCCTGCATCACGCCATCGCTGAGTCATTCATTGCCCGCCTGATCACTGCTTACCAGCAGGTAAACATTGGCGACCCAATGGATCCCGCCACCTTAATGGGACCTCTCATTGACACCAAGGCCGTCGCGCGGATGCGCGAAGGAATCCGTGAGGCGCAGAATCAGGGTGCGCAGCTTCTGTATGGTGGAGACCCTCTTCCGGCGCTTGGCGAAACCTTCGTCCGTCCCGCCATCCTGCGTGTGCAGAAGCCAATCCCGCTGATGCGTCAGGAGATCTTTGCCCCCATCCTCTACGTTTGTCCATTCCAGACTCTCAAAGAGGCCATCGGCTTGCAAAACGATGTTCCTCAGGGCCTTTCCTCCGCCATCTTCACGCGTGGACTGCAGGCTAGCGAGCAGTTTCTATCTCCCGCCGGTAGCGATTGCGGCATTGCGAACGTCAACATCGGCACCAGCGGTGCGGAGATTGGCGGAGCCTTTGGAGGGGAGAAGGATACAGGAGGGGGCCGCGAGTCAGGCAGTGATTCCTGGAAGGCCTACATGCGGCGCCAAACCGTCACCGTCAACTACTCCGATGCCCTGCCGCTGGCGCAGGGAATTCGCTTTGGAGACGCCTGAGGCGCGCGGCCTGGCCAGGCCGGCTAAGCGAAGGACACATCCTTGCCTAAGGACACCACCGAGTGCTTCCGGAAGGCCTCGCGCTTCTCAGGAAAATCCAGCCGGTGGTGCGCGCCGCGGCTTTCCTCACGCGCCACGGCACAGCGCGCAATCAGCTCAAGCACCTGCTTCATGTTTCGCAGTTCATGGCGCGCCCTGCTGCCCACACCACCTGACTCCGGCAATTCAGTCAACTGTTTCAGCAGGCAAGCAAGACGCTGCCTATCTCGCAGCAGGCTACATTTCTCCCAAGCCATCGTACGGAGCACATCCTCTTCCACTGCTGGAAACGCGGGCTGGCCGGGAACCTCGCCGCGTTCGATCGCCGCGGACGCCCAGCGCTTCATGGCACTGCCGGCAAGAGCGCCAAACACGAGCCCTTCCAACAGCGAGTTGCTGGCCAAACGGTTGGCTCCATGCACTCCGGTACAGGCCACTTCGCCGGCTAAGTAGAGCCGCGCCAAACTACTTGTGCCTGATAACCCGCTGCGCACCCCACCCATCGCGTAGTGCGCCGCCGGCGTGACCGGTGCCGCTTCCTTGCCCAAGTGAATGCCAAACACTTGGCATGTCTTAAAGATACGGGGAAAACGCTGCTCAACAAATCCATCGGGAAGATGCGTCATGTCCAACATCACGTGATCGCTGCCCGTTCGCTGCGCCTCAGCCAGAATGGCCCTTGCCACGACATCGCGCGGAGCCAGTTCCAGCATGGGCGAATAGCGTTGCATGAAGCGGTCCCCGTGAACATTGCGCAGGTACGCGCCTTCGCCACGAAGCGCTTCCGAAAGCAGGAATCGGGGCGCGCCCGGAATCATCAGAGCGGTGGGATGAAACTGCACAAATTCGAGGTCACTCAGTTCAGCCCCCGCACGGTAAGCAACGGCCACTCCGTCACCAGTGGCGACATCCGGATTGGTGGTATCGCGATAGATGCGACCCATACCGCCCGTGGCCAGCAAGGTCGCACGAGCGTACACCGGAGTGAGTGACTTTGAGAGATCGTCGAAAAATACCGCTCCAGCAACCGCAGGGGAGCCGTCCTGGCGTTGAACCACCAGGAGGTCAGTCATTGCGGTGAAGCTCTTGATCTGGATATTGGGGATGGATGCGGCCTTCTGGTACAGCGTGCGCGCCATCTCCCGGCCGGTGGAATCGCCGTGCGCATGGAGGATGCGGTTGCGGCTATGCGCGCCTTCACGCCCGAAGGCCAGCTTCATGCCGTCACGATCGAAAGCAACACCCCACTCCAGCAGCCGTTGGATTGCGCCAGGACCCTGCTGCACCAGCGCCTGAACGGCGACGGGATCGCACAATCCATCACCCGCAGCAAGGGTATCCTGCTCATGCAGGCCCACTTCGTCGTCGTCACTCAAGGCCACCGCAACGCCGCCTTGGGCATAGGCGGAGGAGGATTCCCAAATGCTATCCTTCGCCACAACCAGCACGTCGCCAGCATCGGCAAGCTCAATGGCTGCTTGCAAACCGGCCACTCCTGCGCCGATGACGAGGAAGTCGGGGGTCATCTCAGGCAAATTCTAACACCTCGCGCATGGTAGAACGAGAAGGATGCCCCAATTCAACGTAAAGACAAGCTCGCAGGAATATGTTGCGCTGGTTGAGCGCGGATGCGTTCCGCGAGCCGCCCAGTGGCTGTCATCCCGGCACAGCCATGTTTTTGTCATCACCACCCACGACGTTTGGGACCTCCATCGCCCTTCCCTAGATGCCGCACTGCACCAAAAGCGCCATACGGTTCTGTTTTTTCCTGGGGGCGAGCAAAACAAGCGTCTCTCCGCCGTGGAAGCACTTTGCGAACAGATGACCGCAGCTGGTGGGGATCGCGCCAGTATTGTGGTTGCCTTCGGGGGAGGGATCGTCGGCGATGTTGCCGGATTCGCCGCCGCCAGCTTCATGCGCGGCGTGCCGGTGATCCAGGTACCCACAACACTTCTGGCCCAAGTGGACGCCGCCACCGGGGGCAAGACCGGCGTGAATCTCGCCAACGGGAAGAATCTTGTGGGGGCCTTCCACCAACCCCTGGCCGTGCTGGTTGACCCTGACCTACTGCACACATTGCCACAGCGCGAGTACGTTGCCGGCCTTTATGAAGTAATCAAGTATGGGGTCATCCGCACTGCGTGGCTGTTCGACCTGCTGGAAGCCGAGCGAGACGCGGTGCTGGCCCGCGACCCGGCACGCGTAGATTCGCTGATTGCCGAAAGCGTACGCATCAAGGCCGAGGTTGTAAGCGCAGACGAAAAGGAAGCTGGCCTGCGCCGGATTCTGAACTTCGGCCATACCATCGGACACGCCCTTGAGGCTGAGACTGGGTACACCCGACTGCTTCACGGTGAGGCCGTGGGGTTCGGGATGGTGGCCGCCGCGCTGCTTGCCCATCGAATCGAGATGCTGCCTGAAGACGAGTGCCAGCGCATCGTAGACACCGTGAACGCCTACGGACCCATCCCCTCACTGAGTGGAGTTGGCCCGGAGCGCCTGGTTGCCCGGCTCGTCAGCGACAAGAAAACCGTTCATGGAAATGTCCACTTCGTGCTGCCCGTCCGCATCGGAGAGGTGGAGGTGCGCCATGGCCTTCCCCAGGAGGCCATCTCTTGGGCCACCGAGCAGGCGCTACTCCAGACTGCCCAATACGCATGAGCAACCTCTTTTCATCCCAGCCGAAAGCTGCCGCGGGAACGACACCCGATGGCGCTGCCACCCCACAGGAAGCCGCGCGCTGGGTGCAGGCGATGTTCGCCGAAGTGGCCCCCCGTTACGACTTCCTCAACCACTTGCTTTCGCTGAACATTGACCGTCTCTGGCGCACCCGCACGGTTCGCCACCTGCGCCACATCCTACAAGATCCGCAAGCCCGCGTCCTGGACCTCTGTTGCGGCACGGGCGACCTGCTTGTGGAGCTTGAGCGGACCGCCGGCAGGCCACTCCTCGGCAGTGACTTCTGCCACCCGATGCTGCAAGGGGCCGCCGCCAAGTTGCACCGCCAGCACCTGCAATCCCACCTATTCGATGGCGATGGGCTCTCGCTCCCCTTGGCTGACGACACCCTGAACCTGATCACCATCGCGTTCGGCTTCCGGAACTTCGCAAACTACGAACAGGGGCTGCAGGAACTCCACCGCGTCCTGAGCCCTGGTGGAACACTGGCCATACTTGAGTTCTCGCATCCACCGAACCGAGCGATTCGCGCCGGGTACGAAATGTACAGCCACCACGTGCTGCCTCGCCTGGGAGCACTAGTCTCCGGTTCCCGTGCTGCTTATCGCTATCTGCCCAGTTCGGTCCGCAAATTCCCAACCGCGCCTGAACTTGCTGACTGGATGCACGGTTCCGGCTTTTGCGAGGTCAGCTACCAGCACTTCACTTTTGGAGTGGTTGCGCTGCACCTCGCCAAGAAGCCTAGAGTCACCTAAGCGCTGCCATCACGAGTTGCGATGGCAGGTGCGGCCTTCCGGTCATGAGATGCAATGTGGCTACCGCTTTGCCCGCAAGTGTTTGCCGTATCCATCGGGCTGAACGCGCCTGCCGCGCTATGATGAGCGAAGCCCGAATTCGCAGAGGTATGGAGCATCGCAGACCAAAGTGCAAGCAGAAGACTACGCCCGCAAGATGCGGTTCGAACAACAGCACTTTCAGGATCAGGAAGAAATCCACGCGCTTCCTGAGATCTTCCACTATTGGTCAAACCGGCATATCCTGCCGATGCTGCAGTCCTGCGGCTTCGTGAATGATGAGGACCTGTATACCCAGTACCTTCGTCGCGCGGCAGACGCTTGCGACAGTGGCATTCCCCGATTTGTCAGCATCGGAGCGGGTAACGGCGATTTGGAAGTAAGGGTAGCGCAGCGGCTAAGAAAAAGTGGACTGTCCGAGTTTGTGTTTGAGTGCCTGGAGACGACACCGGCCATGCTGGAGCGCGGGCGTGAACTGGCGCGCCAGTGCGGACTTCAAGATCATGTACTGATGGTGGAGGGGGACTTCAACCACTGGGATGCCAAGCACGAGTACAGTGCGGTGATCGCGAATCAGGCGCTGCATCATGTGGTGGAGCTGGAGCGGCTATTTGATGAGATTAGGCGCGCGCTGCATCCACGCGGCTATTTTGTGACCAACGACATGATTGGACGTAATGGCCACATGCGATGGCCGGAGGCGCTGGAAGCGATACGGCCGTTCTGGCTGGAACTACCAAGCGAGTATCGTTGGAACCGGCTGTATCGCCGCCACGAGGAAGAGTACATCAACCACGACTGCTCCACGGAGGGCTTTGAGGGCATCCGGGCACAGGACATTCTGCGATTGCTGATTGAGCGCTTTGAGTTCCCGCTGTTCGCCGCCTTTGGAAACATCGTGAACGTGTTTGTGGATCGGGTATTCGGGCACAATTTTGACGCCAGCCAAGCGTGGGATCGCGAATTCATCGACCGAGTTCATGCCGTCGACGAAGCTGGCATTCGCGCAGGTATGTTGAGCCCGACCCAGATGTTTGCCGTGATGACGTTGGGAGAGGCGACGGAACGACAGTTTGCCCGGGACCTTGGCCCGAAGCAGTGTCTACGCCAGGAACGGCAGGTGCGGGGATGTGAGGATCCACTTCGCTTGGAAACCACCAGCCTGCAGCCCATCGGTGGCTGGGGATTGACGTTCTCGCAACAGCTGAGGGCAAAGGGTGGTACACCGCCTTATGTCTTCTACGCTGAGACCATTGCACCTGGGCTTGCGCTATCGGAAGCGGGATTGCTGTCTGGACGCGTACAGGGATTGGGACGGTTCTCGCATGTGATCCATGTGCGGGATTCCGCCAAGCCCCCGCGGCAAGCCCAACAGAACTACACGGTGCTGATTCGCGAAGACGATCTGGTACCTGCGCCGACGCTGCCGGCCCGTATCACTCTGGCGGCAGGCGTGCGCAACCAGGAGTATCTCCAACCCCTGATTGCCACTGGAGGCCTGCCTCCGCTGGAATGGGAACTGGACGCGGGCAAACTGCCCAAAGGCCTTGTGTTGGACGGCAAGCAGGGGACGGTGATGGGGAGTCCGGCGAGGGACGGCGTGTTCGGCTTTCGCATCCGAGTGAAGGACAGGCGGGGCAGCGTGGCGCAGGCTCCTGTATTGGTGCAGATGCTGCGCAGTGCAGAGACGAGTCTGCTGGTGCTGCCGCATGTGGCTGCGGGCGGCCGGTGGAGCACTGAGTTGTACCTCACCAACGCAGGCGCCTACCCGGCAAGCATCGCCATTCGATTCCGCGACAGCATGGGGGGACGCTGGGCGTTGCCGGTAGCGGTGACACGGGGTAAGCGCGAGCAGGAGCACCGGTATACCCATGAATTTGAGGAATCGCTACCGCCCTATTCGTCCTTACGGCTGCGCACCCTGCGCGGAACTGAGGGCGACCGTGTGGGCTGGACGGAGGTGGAATGTAGCGGCACCGTACGGGGCTATGCGGAACTCCGCAGCGACGACACTCACTCTGCGATTGTGCCACTCGAAAAGGCTGGCTCGTCCACCATCCTGCTGCCATTCGACAACCGTAACGGAGAGCGAACCGCCATGGCCGTGGTTGCCCTGCCTGGTGGCCAAGGAAACCCACTGAGCGCCAGAGTCTGGAATAGCGATTGGTGCAGCCTGGGAAGTTCAGAGCTGGACCTGAAGCCGGGAGAACACGTAAGCCTTCACCTGGATGAACGATTCCCGCAGATTCGCGACAACGAAGGCCTGGTAGAACTGCAGTCGCCAAGCGGCCGGGTTGCCTGCCTCGCGCTGCAGTTTTCGCCGGATGGCTCCTTTCGACTGCTGCCCGCATTGCCACCTAGTGGAGACTGAGAACCCTACCGCCTTTAGAGTAGAACCAAGGGAAACTGACCACCCCGCTTCCCTGAGGATTCCGCTTCGCTACCCGAGAGCGCCGGTTCGTGGCACAGCCTCTACTTCGAACGCGCCGGGTATTGAGAGCGGCCCCTTATCCGCCCGCAAAGGCCTTCTCTAGTGCAGCAATGTCGATCTTCGTCATGATCATCATGGCCGCCTGTACCCGGCCGGCGGCGGCCCGGTCAGGCGATCCAAGGAGTTCGGGCATTTTCCGTGGCACAATCTGCCAGGAGACGCCCCACCGATCGATCAGCCAGCCGCATTGACTTTCCTGCCCGCCGCTGGCAGTGAGTTCCCCCCAAAGCTTGTCGGTTTCCGCCTGATCTTCGGTGAGAACACTGATGGAAGCAGCGGGCGTCTGGGCATAGTGCGGACCACCGTTCAGAATCATCATCGGCGCACCTGCGAGGGTGAACTCAACGACCAGCGGGGGTTCCGCTGAAGTAGGAACAGATCCTTCCAAAAAACTATCAGGAAGGAGAGACACGTAGTGCGCGGCTGCTTTGTGGCCATCTTCCTTGAACCACCAGCAGGTACGGACTTTCGAGCCAAGGAATGACATGAGGATACTCCATTTATAGTGTTGTTGCTAATGCATCCAGTTGATCGACAGCGGCATTCCATCCGTGTTCCCAGCCCATTTCGCGGTGCTTCGCGGTGGCCTCGGCACTGGCATGGCGAGCGCTCCATGTCATCCTGGTGTGCCCATCCTGCGTATCATCCAGCGTCACGACCGCGGTGATGAAGGGTTCGGGTGCGGGAACATAGCCTTCGGTGAAGGCATCCGTGAATACTAACCGGTGTGTGGGCTCGACTTCCAGCCAGATGCCGTGGTTCTCTACGCGCTCTCCGTTGGGCCCTTCCATCACCGTGTTCATGCGTCCGCCGGCCCGCAAATCGAAGTCCGCAGTTGGCACTGACCAAGGTTTCGGGCAGAACCATTGCCGGAGCAGTTCCGGCTGTGTCCAGCATCGCCACACCGCAAAACGCGGCGCGGCAATCTCTCGCTCCAGCGTCAGCGTGTGCGGCGCTTCGGGCGCCTGAGTCGCCTCCGATCGCGCGATGGCCTCGGCGCCAGGCTCATCGATCGCCCAATCCAGGCCAAACGGATCCCGCAATCGGCCATAACGATCCCCCCAGAACTGCGTGGCAAATGGCTTGGTGACCGTGCAGCCCGCGGCCAGCGCGCGATCCCACCAGCCCTGGCCGTCGCGGACGACGAGCTGCATCGTGACGCCTCGGTACTGACCCTCTGGCGGATCACCTGCACCCTCCATCTGGTCCATCAGCATCATCACGCCGCCGTTGATTTCCAGCGACACGTTCATCACCTGCCCCGCTTGGTCACGGGTGACCTCACCCACCAAGAGGGCTCCGAATGCGCGCTGGTAGAACGCAAGGGCAGCGTCCGCGCTTTCGAAGTCCAGATAGGGAATCACTCCCTTCATCAGCCAGCCTTCACTTCTCGGTTCCGTCATCGTTTTTCCTCCTCCCATTGAAAGAGCAACTCCACATAGGCCCTCAGGTGTCCCAGTTGTTCCGTGGCAATGGCCCGGCCCGCTTCCGCGCTGTCGCTCGCTTTGGCCAGAATGAACGCCCCCTGCATCACCGCCTGCGTGTGCCTCGCCAAACTGGCTGCCGTCCACGTGGGCTTTTGCTCCAGCGCATCCATGGCGGCCTGGATGTCGCTCTCCAGCGTTTCGGCATGCCCGAAGATTGACCCACCACACGCGCTGCGGATGGCCTCACTCCCCGCAAACGATTCCTGCACCATCGTTCCCACCAGACACGTGAACTGCGCCAGGTCCCCCGCAATCAGTGACCTCCGGAAGTCGATGTATCCCAGCACCCTCTCCAGCGGGTTCGGTAACGCATGGTAGTCCGCCTGCGCAAACAGCGCTGACGTGGTCTGGGCCCAATACTCCGCAACCGCCACGCCCAGATCTTCCTTGCTCTTGAAGTGGTGGAAGAACGCCCCCTTCGTCACCTTGGCGTGACGGCACAAGTCGTCCACGCTCGTGCCTGCAAAGCCTTGCGCCCGAATCAAATCGCGTGCCGCTTCTAACAGCCGCGTCCGGGCATCGCCCCGCGCCGGCTCGATCTTAGGAGGTCGCCCCACACCGGAAGCATACCAACCGTTTGGTATTTATGCAAGCAAAATCCACCGCCGTCCCCTTCACCAACTCGCTCCCTACGGCCCCGTCCCCCTACCGCCCCGTCCCGTCCCGCAGTTGCAGCCTCAGCCACAACATGGCGGCAGTCACACATTCCGGCGTCGGTGAGTGGCCGCTGCGGTGGTTCAACATCGAAATACCCCCTTGCGGCGTCGTCCGCAGCCCCGTTCCGGCGCCATACGCGCGGGCGCCGCGCTGCAGCAAGGGAAGGCTCTTGGCCCCATCCGCGCTCTCCCCCGCAATCAACAGAAACGGACGCGGCGCGGTCAGTTGCAACAGTTGGTCATGGTCTGCGCCCGGCGACAGCAGCCCGATCCGCTCACCCAGATACCACGGATCCTGGTAGTTCGAAAACGATAGCGCGATGCCCGGCTCTGAGGAAACCACCGCCCGGTAGCGAGGTTCAAAGGCTGCCGCATACAGCGCCATCTTGCCTCCCAGCGAATGCCCTGCGATGGCCATGCGCGCCGGGTCAACCTCGGGCTGGGTACGCAGCCAATCCGCGATGCGTTGCGATTGCCACACCCAATACCCCAGTCCGCTTACCCCCGGATGCCGTTGGGCAAGGTCCGCCACCACTTCCAGATAGCCCGGGCCATCGTTCTCGCCGGCCCACCGCACCAACAACGCGGCCAACCCATGCTGGACAGCGAGATGCCCGAAGGCGCGGGCTCCCGCCGGCATCGCGTTGCGCCCTCCCAGATCCATGCCCGCCGGGGTATCCACATCGTAGAAGGGTATCACCACCACGGGCAGACGCCCCCGCTCTCGCGGGTTGCCGCCCATCGCGCTGGCCGGCAGCATCAGCAGCGCCCGCAACGGAAGCCCCGGCTCCAAGGTAAGGTCCAGCAAGCGGCCATGCCACGCCGCCTGCACCAGTTGTTCACGCACCACCGCCTGCACCGCAATGGGCGGTACTTGTGGCGCGCCCAACACCTGCATCCACTGGCGCCGCAGCTCTTGCGCCGGCTGCAGCGGCTCCGCAGGCGCGGCCTCAACCTTCACGATCCCCGGGACAGCTTCTGGCGCCGCATCGCGCCCATCGGCGGGCAAGCTGCGTGCAATCCGGAACCCCACATACGGGCTGCGCGCATCCGGCGGCAGCGACGAGCGAAACCCCTTATTCCACGCGTTCACCGGCGTCAGGTATCCTCCGCCGCGAATCACCCGTTCGTTGCCCGTCAGCGGCCCCTGCGGGTCAGTTACCGCGTCCACAATCCGCGCGGCATGGAAGCGGTCCCCGCACCATTCCCAAACATTGCCCCACGCGTGCCTTAATCCGCCCGAAGACACCGGCCCACTGCCGACAGGAAGCGTCCCCAAGGCCGCGGCCTCCGCAATCGCGCCATCGACATTCTGCCCGCGATACAGGTGCGCCGCATCCAATTCTTCTGCCGCCAGCGCATCCTCAGCACCCGCAGCCGCCAGCCACTCCGCCTCCGTGGGCAGCCGGTAGCCCTGGCAGTTGCGCAGCAGGCCGCCGTCGCCGTCATAGCAGACGCCCAGCCCTTCGCGCACACTGCGCCGGTTGCAATATTGCAGCGCCTCCCGCCAACTCACATCCGTCACCGGGTGATCAGGCTGCTTGCGCTTCGATGGGTTGCGGCCCATCGTCCGTTGGAATTCCCGCTGGCTCAGTTCCTCACGGCCCATCAGGAAGCCGGACACCCGCACATCCACCGGCATCCCCGTAACTCCGTCCGTCGTCCGTTGGACGGAACCCGGAACGGGAACAAACTCCTGCGCCGGCGCCCAAGCGGTAAGCAACATCAGCAGGAACAGCAGCAGCCAAAGCCTCATGACGTGATATCCGCTACCCCAGTTCTACCCGCAGCCGCGTCACTGAGTGTGGAGGCAACGT
>DAISIM010000055.1:0-26254 GCA_036821995.1 Bryobacteraceae bacterium | reverse complement strand
AATGGCTGCACCTACACCGTGAACGCCACGGAACTGAATGTGGGCGGCAGCAACTCGCTGACGAACCTATCGCTCACCACCGGCAACGATTGCCCCTGGACCGTGGGGACGTCGGCCAACTGGCTGAAGATCCTCACCAATCGCACGGGCAAGGGTAGCACCACCGTGCAGTTGAACACGCTGGCGAACCCATCGCCCAGCCCGCGTACGGGCACGGTGCTGATCGCGGGCAAACAGCTGGTGGTGACGCAGGCGGCCAGCACCCGCGCGGATATCTTCCTGGTGTCGCCATCGGCGGCCACCGTCCCGGCCAGCGGGGGAACAGTGACCGTGAACATCGTGGCCTCTCCGCAGCAAAGCTGGCAGGTGGGGCTGCCGGGAATCCCGCTGGGCTATGACGGCCCGGCGGCTGGAAGCGGCAGCGCGCAGTTCACCCTCACGGTGCCTGCGCTCCCCGCTGGAACGATCAATCGCAGCTTCGCGGTAAGCGTGAACGCCGCCACGGTGGCCATCACGCAAACCCTGCCGCCGGTGCCCGTCGCCTTCACACTGACGTCGAATCTGGCGGGGCAGAAGGCCATCGTGGACTTGGTGGAACGCACCCTGCCCTATCAGACGCAATGGGTACCGGGGTCTACCCACGTGATCCAGGTGGCGCCCGTCACGGAACTCAGCGCGGGCACCCGTATCCAGTTCCAAGGCTGGTCCTCGGGCGGCGCGGAACCGGAACGCATCCTGTTGGCCCCGGCTACAGCGTCGCAGGTGGAACTCGCCTTCCGGCGCTTGCACCGGCTGGGGACCAACACCAACCTGGGCACGCTGCCCAATGCGCCACGGCTGGCACTGGGACAGTTCGGTGAGTCCATGCCGGCCAACTTGCCCAGCCCGCCCGCAGCCGACGGCACCCAATACGCCTGGTTCGCGGAAGGGGAAACCGTACAGGTGCTGGCCCCGAACGGGGACGGGCTGCGCTTCGCGAATTTCTCCGGCGCCGTCAGCAGCCTGGCGAACCCGGTGAGCGTGGTGATGGACGCGCCGCGACAATTGCTAGCCAACTACCTCCAGGGCAACCAGTTATTGCAGGACCTGCGCCTGGGTGGGCTGGCCCGTTGGCACTTCCCGGGAACTTCGCGTGCGGCGAACCCGGCGCAGTTGAGCGTGAGTTTTGCGGATGCCTCCAGCCAAGCGCCCAGCATCTTCGTCGCCTATCCGCAGAACGGCGGACGCCGTGGCTGGCTGAAGACACGTGCCAGCGGCGCCACGCCTCCGTACACCTTGGAACTGGCCATTGACCCCACGATCGCCGATGGGGAGCTGGCCAACACCGCGATGGTCTATTTCCACCGGCCTGATGGCGCCACCGTCAGCACCCCGGTGGAGTTCTCGCAGCTTACCCCGGAGAGCGGCAACACCCCGCGTATCACCGCCATTACCGACGCGGGCGGCTTCCGGCAATCGGTGACCGACGTAGGCTACCTGCAGTCGTCGCTGGTGGGCGCGCCGGGTATGATCCTCACGCTCTTCGGCGAGAATCTGGCGACGGAATCAGGCTCAGCAAGCGCGGTGCCACTGCCGCTGAATCTGGCCGGGACATCGGTGGAGCGATGGCGGTTTCAGCAGCAGGATTGGGTGCCGCTGCCGTTATTCTTTGTCTCGCCGGGGCAGATCAACCTTCAGCTGCCACCGGATCTCTCTGTGGCGGAAGATGGGCAGGAGGAGATCCGGCTGCGAGTGCGGCGGGGGGCCACGCTCTCAAACAACGAGACGCGGGTGATGCTGCGCAGCCGCAGTGTTTCCGTGTTTAGCGCAAACTCCTCGGGCACCGGCGCACCGGCAGGCTTTGCGGTGCGGGTGCGGGCAGGCGGCGCGCAGGAACGAAGCGACCTGTTCCAGTGCGCGGCGGGCCAATGCACGGTGGCCCCGGCTCCCCTAGGCGGCACGGGTGACGAACTGTTCCTGGAACTGTTTGGAACGGGCTTCCGGAATCGGGGCGCGGCCACGCAGATGAGGGCTTTTGTGGGGAATTTGGAAGCGGAGATTGCCTTTGCAGGTCCGCATCCGCAGTTTGTGGGGCTTGACCAGGTGAACATCAAGGTGCCACGTGCGGCCCCACGCAGCCAGGACCTTGACCTGTACATTTGGGTTCGCAACGGCACCGCGCCCTGGATTGCGTCCAACCGGCTGACAGTTCGTTTCGACTAGCGTGTTGCGGACATTTCGGAAGTCCAGAAAGAAACGAACCCGAACCGCGTGTGGATTGAAATCCGACCGGAGTTGCTGGCCGTTTTGGGGCGGCGATGGCCCATCAGGGCAGCGGGCACTACTCGATGCGGCAGAGAGTTGTGCCCGCAGCCACAACAACGCCTTCGGTCACGGAGAGGCCGCGAACCGTACCCGCACGGGGGGCAGCCAGTTCGTTCTGCATTTTCATGGCCTCCAGCACCAGCAACCCCTGGCCTTCGGTGACAGTATCGCCTTCGGCCACCAGCACCTTCACGACACGACCGGGCATCTTGCTGAGCACTTTGGCCGGACCGCTTGCGCCGGGAATTGCGACGCCGCGGCTGCGTTCCTCCGGCTCCAGGCGTACCCGCCAAGGCCCTACCTGGATGAAGTCGCCGTAGTGGGCATGCTCCACGCGCACGTCGTAGCTACGGCCCTCTACCAGCACGCTATAGATACCGGGCTCCACTTCCAGCACATCCGCCATGAGCGGTTGTGCTTCCGCTGGAGCACCTTCTCGACGGATGATAAACTCCCGGCGCCCAGCCTCGTCCCGCCACTCTACCTCCATCAGGCGTCCGTTCACCTGCCGCTTCATCTTCATCGGAAACTCCTCACGCGGCCACGCTGCTTCCAGAGCGATTGCAGTTGTGGTGCCACGGGCGTTACGGCAGCACCACTGCGCGATGCCTCTAGCGCGCCTACAAGCGCTGCTACATCCTCAATCTCTCCGGGAACTTCCCGTAGATCACGGCGGGCAAAATAGTCGGCCAGGAAGCCGGTGTGCAAGCGGCCGGCTACAAATTCGTCGTCCTGCAAGATGTGGTGAAAGAAGCCAATGGTGGTCTTCACGCCATCAACCGAATACTCTTCAAGCGCGCTTCGCATCCGGGCAATGGCCAGATCGCGGGTGGCGGCATGGACACTGAGCTTGGCGATCAGCGGATCGTACTCCATGGGAATGGTCCAGCCCAAATAGACGCCGGAATCAACCCGAACACCAGGTCCGGAGGGGCGTTCAAGGCGGGTGATGAGACCGGGCGAGGGGAAGAACTGGTTCTCAGGATCCTCAGCATAGATGCGGCATTCAAGTGCCGAGCCCTGCCAGCGGATGTCCTCCTGACGCAGCGAGAGACGTTCGCCGGCGGCGATGCGCAACTGTTCGTGGACCAGATCCAGACCGGTTACCCATTCGGTGACGGGGTGTTCCACCTGGAGGCGCGTGTTCATTTCCAGGAAGTAGAAATGAAGCTGTTCGTCCACCAGGAATTCCACCGTGCCCGCGTTGTAATAGCCGGCGGCACGAGCGGCGCGGAGAGCAGCCTCGCCCATCTGCTGGCGGAGTTCCGGGAACTCGCGCATGAGGGGCGAGGGGCATTCCTCAATCACTTTCTGATGGCGGCGCTGCAGACTGCACTCGCGCTCGCCCAGATGAATGAGGTTGCCGTGCTGGTCACCCAGAACCTGGATTTCGATGTGGCGGGGCCGGATGACGGCCTTCTCGATGTAGACCCGGGCATCGTGAAAGGCGCGCTCAGCTTCACCGGTAGCGTCGCGAAGGGCAGCCTCCATTTCGGTGGCGCTTTCAACCAAGCGCATCCCCTTGCCTCCGCCCCCAGCCGCCGCCTTCAGCAATACTGGGTATCCGACGGAAGTGGCAACGGAAAGGGCTTCGTCCAAGGATGCGACCGCACCGGCGGCACCGGGAACGGTGGGAACTCCTGCCTCGCGGGCGATGGCGCGGGCGGCAGTCTTTGAGCCCATCCCGCGGATGGAAGCGGGAGAGGGCCCGATAAATGTGAGACCCGCGTCTACGCAAGCTCGCGCGAAGTTCGCGTTTTCACTCAGGAAGCCGTAGCCGGGGTGAACGGCCTGCGCGCCCGTTCGGCGTGCGGCATCAAGGACGCGAGGGATATTGAGGTACGATTCGCGGGAGTCCGCCGGGCCAATATGGATGGCCTCGTCCGCCATGCGGACATGGAGGGAAGCGCGGTCCACATCGGAGTACACCGCCACGGAGGCGATACCGAACTCCTTGAGCGCCCTGATCACGCGGACCGCAATTTCGCCGCGGTTGGCCACCAGCACCTTCGAGAACATTGCTTAAGGATTGTAACAGGCGGGGTTGCCGGGTAACGAAAGAAGAGTGCGAGGAGCGATTCAACCAAGGACGTACCCGGCGTGCGCGACACCTTCGTTGATTCGTGCGCGACACCTTCGTTGATTCGTGCGCGACACCTTCGTTGATTCAGGAGCGACAAGCACCAGGCGGCTAGGCTTCCCAAGGATTTTGAGCCACCTACTTCCGAACGACCTGGCACCCAGCGGGCGTGACGGGTAGGACAAGACGCCTTGGATGCTGTAACCAGCATTCCTAGCTGTCGCCCCGCGTGGGACCTGATTACGAACCCGGATGGAACCCGATGTATGTCGGCCATCGACGCGCCGCGATATGATGAGGCTAGCCTCCGGGTTGCGTGGGCCATGAGTGGCCGAGCGCGCCTGGATTCCCCTAGGAGCAATGATGGAACGACGCACATTTCTTTCCGCTGCCGCCACGGCAGCCGCAACGGCGGGCGTTAGCGCCAGTGCCGCAGCTCAGGCGACTGGGCGGCTTCCCGTCCAAAAGGGCCTGGTGATTGGCATGATGGGACGCCATGGAAGCTACCACTACCGCTTCCAGATGGCGCGGGACGCGGGCTTCGAATGTGTGGAGCCGAATACCGTCATGGATCCGAAAGAGGCCGAGGCCATTGCGAAAGCGGCGCAGGTGACCGGGCTGCGGATCCACGGTGTGATGAACTCCGCGCACTGGCGTTTTCCGCTTTCGAGCGCAGACCCAGCGGAAGTGAAGCAGTCCATGGAAGGCATGATGACCAGCATGCGCAATGCGCAGGAGTGGGGTGCCGATACCGTCCTGCTGGTGCCCGCCGTTGTGAATCCTGGCGTTACTTATGAGCAGGCGATGGAACGCTCAAAGCGGCAGGTAAGCGAGCTGCTGAATACGGCTACGAAGATGAAAATCACCATCGCCATTGAGAATGTCTGGAACAAGTTCCTGCTGAGCCCGATTGAGTATTGCCAGTATGTGGACAGCTTCCAATCACCGTACCTGAAGGCCTACTTCGATGTGGGGAACGTACAACTTTATGGATATCCAGAGCAATGGCTGCGAAGCCTGGACAAGCGGATCTCGAAGATTCACTTCAAGGACTTCCGCTTCCGGAATCGGGAAGCCCAATTTGTGAATCTGCTGGATGGAGATTTGAACTGGCCGGCAATCTATGATTCCATGGTGGCGATTGGCTACAAGGGTCCGGTGACGCTGGAGATTGCTGGCGGCGACCTGCAGTACCTGACGGATGTGAACAATCGCTTTGAGGCCATCATCAAAGGGGCAACTTCTCTTAGGGGCTCCAAGAAATCGTAGGGGCTCTCGTAACTGTTAGCAAGGACGGACTATGAAGAAATTCGTGATTGGGCTGATTCTGGGAATTGTCATCTCCGTATTTGCGGGGTTTGTGATTCTATTGGCGATGGCGCGGTTGAGCGACCGGGAACCGGCGGTTCCAGACAATACGGTGCTGCGGCTATCGCTGAGCGGACCCATTGACGAGATGGCGGCGCCAAGCTTCCCATTTCCGGGGCAGCCCCCATCCGGGCTAACGACAATTGAAATATGGAGCACGCTGCGAAAGGCAGCGGCGGACAATCGCGTGAAGGCAGTGGTGCTGGAAACGCGGATGCCTTCGCTGGGCTGGGCCACCGCACAGGAAATCCGCGGCTCGATTGAGAGGTTCAAAAAGGACTCCGGCAAGCCGGTGTATGCCTACCTGCGCATGCCCCGCATGGTGGATTACTACCTCGCCAGCGCGGCGGACAAAGTGTACGCCAGCCCTGAGGACCTTATCCTGATGCAGGGCATGCGCCTGGAGATGATGTACCTGAAAAACACGCTGGACAAAGTGGGCGTAACGATGGAGGTGGAGCACGCGGGCAAGTACAAGGACGCGGGCGACCAGTTCACCGAAACGAAGATGACCGCGGAGACCCGCGAGGTTCTGGGTTCGCTACTGGATGGGTTATTCAACGAGTTTCTGACGACGGCGGGCGGCGCACGGAAGAAGTCACCGGAGGAGATGACGGCGATTCTTGATCGCGGACCGTTTACGGCCGCCAATGCGGTGAAAGAAGGCCTGTTTGATGGAGTCCGGCACGACCAGCAATTGAAGGATGAGATCAAGGAGGCGCTGAAGCTGGCTGACTATAAAGAGACGGACGCTAAGAAGTACCGTGCCATCAGCCCATCATCGCTCGGTTTGACGGGGTCTTCGAGCGTGGCCTTGGTGGTGGCGCAGGGTGACATCATGCGGGGCAAGGCGGACAGCTTCACTGAGTCTTCGATGATTGCCTCAGAAAGCATTGCTGCCACCTTGAGGAGCGTCGCTAAGAACGACGATATCAAGGGTGTAGTTCTGCGCATTGATTCGCCAGGGGGCGACGCCGTAGCCTCTGACGAGATTCTGGAAGTGGTGCGGGAGTTGAGCGCGAAGAAACCACTGGTGATTTCGATGAGCGACCTGGCTGCATCTGGAGGGTACTACATGGCGATGACAGGCGATCCGATTGTTGCCTATCCGTCCACCATTACGGGCTCAATCGGCGTCGTCTTCACCAAGCCGGTGCTGAAGGGCCTGTACAACAATCTAGGCATCACCAAGGATTCGTTGAGCCGGGGCAAGAACGCGGGATTTCTATCTGACTATGATTCCCTGGATGCGGCCGGCCGGGAGAACCTGAGATCGCTGATTCAGGATATGTACAGCGCGTTTCTGAACGAAGTGGCAACGGGCCGCAAGCGTCCTCTGGAGGAAATCGCACCGCTGGCCGAAGGTCGCGTATGGCTGGGCACTCAGGCGCTGGAACGGGGACTGTTGGATGAAGTGGGCGGCATTGACACGGCGCTGGCCACGCTGAAAAAGAAGGCGGGCATCCCGGATGACGACAAGATGAAGGTGATGGTGTATCCGGGGAAAAAGAGCTTCTTTGAGATGCTGGCTAGTTTGGAGAGCGGCTCAATCAACGGGCTGGCGGCTTCCTACCTGCTGAGGGACACGCCGTTTGCAGGGCTGGCAACCAGCCCTCACTATCGGTCAATGCAGCAGCCGGGAATCAAGGCAATCATGCCCTTCTCCATCAGCGTGGAGTAAGGCAGAAGGCTGACCTGGGCGAAGGCGGCATCCTCACCCGTTTACCGGGGTGAGGATGCCGCCTTCGTTGCTTTCACGAAGCCCCGGCATTCGGCGAGAGAGCCCGGCTGTCCGCGTAACTTCCAGCCGTTGATCTCATCAAAACCCGCAGCGCGGACCATGTGGGCAAGGCAATGGAGAGTGGGCGCCCACCAGTTCGTGTGGTTGTTGCCGTACTGGTTGTCGGGATAGAACTCCATCACCATCTGGCCACCGAGGTAGCCATGGTGGAGACCGCCGCGATAGGGGCTGAAGTCGTCCAGGATAGCCGATTCGACGTAAAGTTCACCCACACAGACTTTGCTGATGAGATCAAGGGCCAGCAGGGGATAGCGCAGGTGATACAGCAGGCCAAAGGCGAAGACGACGTCGAATTCGCCCAGAACGTCGCGCGTGAGCTCATAGATGGACAGTTCGCGGCGCTGGCATTGCGGCTCTGTGTAGCCCAAGGCGTCGCGGCAAAGGTCAAAGGTCTGCCAAGCCTTGCGATCCGCCTCCTTGAGGGAGCCTAAATAGTCAGAGAAGTCATCAATGGCCACCACCTCGCGAGCTCCACGGCGAAGGGCCTCAAAGGTCCAATAGCCATCCCAAGCACCAATGTCCAGCACGCGCTTGCCGTCGAGGCGTTCAGGGATCTGGTAGGCTGCAGGATCAATCGGCGCCCAACCAGGGGTAACCACACCGCCAGGCAGTGGGATGCGGTGGTACCAGAAGGGAAACTTGCGCACCATTGCCTCTAGTTGCTTGGTCGTCTCCAGTTGCTTGGTCGCCTCTAGTTGCTTGGTCGCCTCTAGTTGCTGAGTACCATCCGGCTGCTGACTGGCTTCCCGGTTAGGTGCGACTTCCGGCACACAGGATGCGGAAGAGGAAATGGCAGCCGGCGGCGCAGGGCTTTCGATGGTGAAGCTGTTTGCAGGCATCAGAATCCTTTCTGGTCTGGGAAGAAATTTATGCCGCTGGAGGTAGCGGGGCCTCGTGCTGCTTGCACCAGGAGTGCCAGGCTTGGCGGTAAAAGGTTTCCATGCGTTGTACCATGCCCGCACGGTCCATGAGAGGGCTGGCGCTGAGCATGTCGCGGAGGTTTACGCGAAGCCGTTGGAGTTCGGCGGGATCCGCTGCCAACGCAGCGCCCGCGCGAGCGAAGCTATCCGGGGAAGTGGCGGCCCAATCCGGACGTCCCAAGGCGTGCAGGATACTGCGACCGACTCGGCTGGCGTGGGTTTCTCCGGAGAGTGTCACCACGGGGACACCCATCCAGAGCGCCTCCATCGTGGTGGTGGTGCCGTTATAGGGGAAGGTGTCCAGCGCGATATCGAGGCGCGCGTATTGGCGCAGATGGTCTTCGTAGCCATGATCGCCTGGCAAAAGAGTCACGCGGTCTGGCGATACACCCGCTTGTTCCAGAAGCCCCAGCACATGGCGCCGCGCCTCCTCCGCACCGTACGAGCGGCATTTGAGCAGCAGCCGCGAGCCCGGTACGCCAAGCAGTAATTGCCCCCAAGCTCGCACGGTATCGACGTCGATCTTCTTGTTGTTGTTAAATGTGCCGAAGGTAATGAAGCGTTGCTGCAGGCAGGGCGGGTGCGGGCTGACAGGTATCTTCACCTCCACCGGATGGAAGCAGAGGAAGGTGGGATCGATCCTCACCAGCACTTCGGTGTGCAGCGCGTCCCCGGGCCCATCAGACGGGTCAGTAACCGGGTCCACAATCCGGTAGTCGATGGTGCTGAGGCCGCTGGTGTTGGGATAACCCAGATAGGAACACTGCACGGGCGCCGGTTTGGCGGCGAAGATTTGGAGGCGTCCGCTGCCTGTATGGCCTCCCAAATCGACCAGGATATCGATTTTATCCCGAACGATATGAGCGGCCGCATCCGGGTGACTGACAGCGGCGATGTCGCGCCACACTACGTCCATCTGCTTGATCTCAGCGGTGATACCGTCCTCGCGATCCACAGTGCTGTAGCAGTAGATCTCGAACTGATCGCGGTGATGCCCCTCCAGCAACGGGCGGAGGAAGTACATCACCGAATGGCGGCGGAAGTCTCCGGAGACATAGCCAATGCGGAGACGTTTGTGCGGGTCGACCAGAGTGCGGGTGGAAACGGCCCAATCCTTTGCGCGGGCTTCCGCAAGTTTCCCCCACGCCAGATGCAGCGCATGGATCTTTTGGGGATCAAAAGCGGTATGAAAGTTGAGGTTATAGAGCAGGTTGGATTGCGCAGTGACATCTTGAGGATCAATGGTCAGGACACGCTGGTAGCTTTCAAGAGCTTCGCGCATACGGCCCAGTTCGCTTAGGGCGATGGCCTCCATGCTGATCGCTTTGGTGTTGTTGGGTTCAATCTGCAGGGCTAGGCGAGCCATGGAGAGGGCCTGCGTGATTCCGCCATTCAAGCGGAACAAGTCAGCGGCGTTGATGATGGCACCCGTGTGGTGCGGGTTGGCCTCAATGGCGCGGTGAAACCATTGCATGGCTTGGTTCCCCTGATGGCGGACCATGGCGAGGTTGCCCAGTTCGAGACAGACTTCCGCGTTGCCGTCAGAAAGCTGCAGGGCGGAGAAGAAGCAGGCTTCGGCATCCTCGTAGAGCTTCTGCCGGCACAGGGTAAGCCCTAAGCCAAGCTGGGCCTGCCAGAACTTCGGGTTCAGATGAACCGCTTCGGCGGCGCATGCCGTGGCCTCCGGCCAGCGCTGTTGCAGTGAGCGGACAGCGGCCAGATTGTGCCAGATCTCATAACGGCCAGGGTCAATTCGAAGGGATGCCTGATAGATCTCAGCGGCTTCTTCCAACTGCCCCAGCTTGCGCAAGACGTTGCCCACAAGGTTGATGGTGGGCGCGGAGTGAGGCTGCCGTTCCAGCACGAACTGATACTCCGTGAGGGCCTCCGTCTCCAACCCCATGCCGGAGAGCGCCTGGCCATACATCATGTGCAGCAAGAGATTTTCCGGGTCGTCGCGGAGCGCGCGGGAAAACGCTTCAGCCGACTCCGCAAAGCGCTGGGCGTGCAGCAACTGCTTGCCATAGTCGCCCCAGTACATGCCAGTTTGCGGCGAGATGCTGCAGGCTTTGGCCAGAAAATCAAGGCTTCGGGACATGTCGCCCACCGCGGCGCAGGCGTTCCCTAAGCCGTGCCAGGCGGCCGCAATGCCGGGCAGAGATTCAGCGAGGTCAAGGAAACGGTCCAACGCCTTCTGCGCATCGCCCTGGTCCAGCAACCGGTAGCCTTCCTCAATGCGCGAAATGGCTTCAACCTGAGCCAATGCCATGGACTTGCCTCCCTTGCCGGCGGATACAGTTCCCGCCAGGAAGCCATTCGGCGGACGCGGCCAGTAGCTTTAGAGCGAAGGTAGCAAGCAGCGACGAGCTAAACGTGCACCCGGTGAGGGGCAGGCAGACGCTGGAGACCCAACAGGCTCTTGAAGAGAATCCAGAGCTTGTGCGCAGCCGAGAGGCGGATGCGATGCGAAAGGACGTCAAAATTGGCCAGTTCAATGGCCCGTAAGAGGTTGGAATATATACCGATGAGGGCGCTTAGGCAGGCACGCCCGGAGCGCGCGGTGAGGTCCACCAAACCAAAGCTCTCCCGATAATATCGCCAAGCGCGAGCAGATTGAAAGCGCATCAGCGCACGAAAGCGGTCACTGGGTTCCGTCTCACGGAGGTCTTGCAGGGTGACACCGAATTGCTGCAGATCTTCCTCAGGAAGGTAGACGCGACCGTTTTCTGCGTCCTCCCGAACATCGCGGAGGATATTGGTTAGTTGGAAGGCGATGCCACACTTTTCGGCCAGTTCCAGGGCGCGCTGCCCCTGAAAGCCCAGAATGTGAATGACCGTAAGGCCGACGACGGAGGCCACCCGGTAGCAGTACTCGTAAAGGTCCTCAAAGCACTCAACGTGGCGCGGCTCAAGGTCGCTGCGGACGCCCCGGATCATGTCAAAGAAATACTGGTGCGGAATCTGGTATCTCTGGACGGTATCTACAAAGGCGGGCCATAACTTGTGATGGGGAGGCTGGCCGGACAAGGCATTCCGAAGATGATCTTCCCACTGATGAATGGCTTGGGACGCCGCACCGGAACCATCGTTGAGGTCGTCGCTCAAATCGTCACAATAGCGCATGAAAGCGTATACGGCGCACATGGATGCCCGTTTGGCGGGTGGCAGCAGCAGAAAGGCGTAGTAGAAGTTCCTGGCACGCCGGCGGGCCACCACCTCGCAGTGGGCGTAGGATTGGGCGAGTTGCACAGAGCTGGAGGATCCTGGCTGCATGGTCCTGTTTTCCAAGGTAGCACGGGGAAATCGATCGCGGAGGTGGCTGTCCGATGGACGTCACATGGAAGCGGGTACTGGAGAATTGGCAGAGGCGAGGGAGAGAGGCTAGTCCTTGAGAGTGGAGACGCCTTGCAGGACCGGGGGCTGCGGCGATCGCCAAAGCCTTGGAGCGTGGGCTGCCAGTGCGCGTAGGAGGATGGTTGCGCGGCGTGGGGCCGTAATACGGGGACGCCGGCGGAGCACCGCGTAGTCCGCCGCCGCCACCTGATCAAGGATGGCCATGCCACCGCGTACAAAGAGGTCGATATCCAGTGCCAGACGAGCGTTCAGTGAACTCACCAAGGGCTGGCCCCTGCGAAAGTAGCCGCGCGCGTAGTCAACGGCCTCCCGCATGGCTGCACGGAAGGAGGGATGATCCTCACGGTTCAGGAACTGCTGTTCCGTAAAGCCGTGGCGCGTCATCAGTTGAAGGGGGAGGTAGATGCGACCTTTGTCGAGATCCACCGACACGTCCTGCCAAAAGTTCGCCAACTGGAGGCCGGTACAGATGAAGTCAGAAAGCTGGAAGCGCTCCTCATCGCGATAGCCACACAGCATCAGCACCAGGCGGCCCACCGGGTTGGCGGAACGGACGCAGTAATGTTCCAGGGATGCCCAGTCCGCGTAGCGGGTGACTGACTGGTCCTGGACGAAGGCGTCCAGCAGATGCGCAAAGGGATGAATGGGGAGGTTGCGGCGGGCAACAGTGCCAGAAAGGGCGACGAAGACAGGATGGGTTGCGGGTTCGCCGTCGTACATGGACTGCAGTTGGCCGCGCCACCATGCAAGCATCTTGAGGCTACGGGCGGGGTTGCCGAGTTCGTCGCCGAGGTCGTCACTCCAGCGGCAATAGGCGTAGACGTTGTAGAAGTCCTGGTGCAGTTCGCGGGGCAGCAGGAGGCTGACGACGTGGAAGTTTTCGTAGTGGCCGGTGGCGAGCCAGCGGGTATATCGCAGGCTCTCTTCCCTGCCCCAGGGACCTTGGGAGGCAGCATCATTGAGGAAGTGGGCAGGTGCAAGGAAAGTACGCGAAGCCACGAGATTGAAACCTCGGCTAGGGGATAATGGCCGTCTTGAGGTGGCCGTTGTGGCTCATCAAGTGGCGCATCACTTCCAGGAGATTGGTAAGCGGCTCCGTGCGGTTGATGAAGAAACGCGCGGGAACGGCATCGTTAGCAATCAGTTCGAGCGCCTTCCGAATGAGGGCTGGGGTGTGGTGAAAGCTGGCTTTGCAGGTAAGCTCGGAATAGTGCAGAAGGGCGGTGGGCAATGCCACCTTTGTATCGCTGGGGCAGCCACCGAAGAAGTTTACGGTACCGCCGCGGCGAAGGAGTTTCACGGCCAGCTCCCAGGTTTCGGGCTTGCCCACTGCCTCAAAGACCACATCGGCGCCCCGCCCATCGGTTAGCTCAACCACCCGTTCCGGGATGTCGGGCGTCTCTTCGGTGCAGATGAGTTCATCGGCACCCATTTCACGAGCGCGCTCCAACTGTTGCCAGCGGCGGCCAATGGCGATCACGCGGGCACCGAAGAACTTGGCGATGCAGACGAACATCATGCCGATGGGGCCAAGTCCCATGATCACCACGGAATCTCCGGGCATGGCGTGGGTTTCCTCCCAGCCACGAAGTACACAGGCCAGGGGCTCAGCTAGAGCAGCCTCCTGGTACTGCACGTGTTCCGGAATATGCAGGAGATTCTTCTTGACGATGCGGGCTGGTATGCGGATGAACTCCGCGTAGGCTCCATTGTTGAAGAGCAGATCGTCACAGAGGTTTTCGAGGTTGCGCTTGCAATAGAAACATTCGCCGCACGGGGCAGAGTTCGCAGCCACGACGCGCTGTCCGACGGAAAACCCTTCCACGCCTTGGCCCATTTCCACGATATCGCCGGCGAGCTCGTGGCCAAAAACGGCTGGCGGGACAATCATCCGTGCGTGATAGCCGCGGCGGAAGACCTTCACGTCAGTACCGCAGGTGAGGGCAGCGCGCACGCGCACCAGAACCTCGCCCGCCTCAATCCGGGGAATGGGCATGCTTTCGACGCGCAACTGTTCGCGGCCGTACAGAACTCCGGCCAGCATGTTCGTCTTCACTAGGCCCACCTCTGCGGATGCTGAGCGCCAGGCGGCTCAGGAGACAACTCACCGAAAGGCGGCTGAACGACCACCTTTAGTGAGAATTCGTCAGGATGCAGCGCCTGCTGGATGCCTTTATGGATGTCGGCTAGCGCAAAGCGGTGCGAAATCAAGTCCGCGAGCGGCAATTCTCCTCCAAAGACCAGACGGGCAGATTCGGCCTGCAGATCTACATCGGCCGAATAATAGCCTACTAAGGTTCGCTCCTCCGCCACAAGGTCACCACCGCCGATGCGGATCGACTCTTTGTTGGAAGTCTGGGCGAAGAGGGCGATGCGGGCTCCGGGACGGGAGCAGGCTACTGCCTGGTCAATGATGCCAGGGGCATGCGCGGCCACGATCACAATATCGGCGCCGCGACCATCCGTAAGGGCGGCAACCTGCTGGCGCAGGTCCTCAGAGTCGGCCCGGATAGCCAGGTTGGCACCGCAACGGCGGGCCAGAGCGAGGCGATTCTCAATCATGTCCGTGGCCACGACACAGGCTCCGGTGCGCCGCACCAACATGGTGAAGATGAGCCCGATGGGACCTTGTCCCAGCACAAGGACAACATCTTCCGGCTTGGGATCGCAGCCCACCACCGCCTTGAGGCAGGTATTCAAGGGCTCGACAAAGGTAGCGACATCGTAGGGCACCCCGTCCGGGATTCGCTCCATACCCCGGGCGACAATCCAATCCATCACACGCACGTACTCTGCAAAACCGCCGCCAGCGGGTTCAAACCCAGCGGTCACACCCACTTTCTTATAGGTGGGGCATTGTGCGTAGAGACGGCGCTGGCAATAGAAGCAGGTCCCGCAAGGGATATGATGAAACACCACAACCCGGTCACCCAACTCCCAGCCCTGAACGCCCTCGCCCAGTGCGGCAATTTCGCCAGCGGTTTCGTGGCCAAAAACCCGTGGTGGCGTCAGGAGGTTGTATTCCACCTTCTTCAGATCGGTGTGGCAGATGCCGCAACTGTGGACGCGCACCAGCACTTCCCCGCACTTGAGCTGGGGACGGGGCAGATCCTGAACCTCCAGGTTGCTATTGCCTGTGTATACGGCCGCCTTCATGTGATTTGGTAAGGACATGGTTACCATGAGATTCCAACCATCGCTTCACCAAGGGACTCGGACGCCGAGCGCGCGGATTGGGCTAAGTGTCGCAGCCCGGGGAGAGTGCTCCACGGCCTGGTAAGTGCTTGAGCAAGAATGGATTGGGTGCTGATGGCACCGTTTGCCAAGCGGGCGCGGTTGAAGTCAATGGGCATATCTTCCTCAGAAGTGTCGGAAACCGCCTTGAGCGCCAGAAACGGCACTCCGTGATACGCGGCGAATTGGGCAACGGCGGCAGCTTCCATCTCGACCGCATCGACACCCGCTTCCCCGATTTGATGCTTTTCGGCGGCAAAACGAACGATGTGATCGACAGTCAATACGACACCCGAGACAATCTGCCGGGCAGTTGCGGATGGAAGCAGGCAGGCGAACCGCTTGCCAGAGGAGGCCTGCCATACTTCAGAGGCGGCCACAAGGTCCCCGATGCGAAGGTAGGGCTGGGTGGCACCGCAATAGCCAATGCTCCAAATCGCATCCAGTTTGCTGGGATCGGGGATGACGGCGCAAGCGCGGGTAGCTGCCTCCGCGCCAACGCCAGCCGCCAGCAGCAGCCACTCAGTGGGTCCGCGGCCTGGGGAGTGCCAGTGAATGGATCGGGCGAAGGCCAGCGGCAGGGCCAGCGGACGTCCGGCACCGGCGCGACGCAGAATGCCGTCAAACTCCCTGCGGTGAGAGGCGATCATTGCGACGCGCTGGCTCATACGTATCCGTTCTCCCTGTACCAGTGGATCGCGCTGGCGAGGGCATCGCGGGCCGAGGATGGGATGTAACCCAACTCACGTTGTGCTTTGGCGCTACTGACGAACATCTTCTTGCGGGCCATTCGAACCGCGTCGATGGAGGCACGAGGAGGCTTGCCCGTAATGGCAGCCAGCGCGGATCCCAGGCGGGCAAAGGCCATGGCTGCGCCATAGGGCATGCGAATGCCAGGGGCGGGGCGACCGCTGATTTCGGCAAGGATCTCGAAGATTTCCTTCAACGTGAGGTTCTCTCCACCCAGGATGTAGCGTTCCCCCGGGCGTCCAAACTCACATGCCAGCAGATGTCCGCGCGCCACATCTTCGACATCCACCACATTCAAGCCAGTGTCAAGATAGGCGGGCATGCGGCCACGCAGAAAATCCAGAATCACCTGCCCCGTAGGCGTGGGCTTTGCATCGCGCACGCCGACCGGTGCCGTGGGATTCACAATCACCGCCGGGAAACCCTGGGAAGCGATGCGCAGGACAGCTTCCTCAGCAAGGTACTTTGACTGCTTGTACGGACCCATCATTCCATGGATATCCACCGGAGTCGATTCGTCACCAAGGCCATCGTCGGGAATTCCGATGCAGCCTACCGTGCTGGTATACACGAACTTGTCGACATTTTCGATACTGGCCAGTTCAAGTAGTTGGCTTGTGCCACGGACATTGGTTTCGAACATGGCGTCAGGGTCTCGTACCCACAGCCGGTAATCGGCGGCAACGTGGAATACGGCGTTACAGCCAAGGATTGCCTGTTGGACACTGCGGGCATCGCGGAGGTCGCCTTCAAATAGCCGCACGGGCAGCCCCGGTACTTGGCTTCCAGGCCTCACCAGCGCGTGCACCATGGCGCCTTGCTCCAGCAGCAGACGAGCTACGTGCCAGCCCACGAAGCCTGAGGCGCCAGTGACGAGGATCGGTTTCTGTTCGGTTTCCAACGAGGCTACTTTCTGGCGGCGCAGTGTCTAGCGAAGCGCCCACTTCAAGAGGTTGATGCTGTCAGAGGGCTTGGAGTGGATACCCAGGGCGGCGGAGGGCTCATAGCCACAGTGGACCATGCAGTGCTCACAACGGGGATCGTTCCCATGGCCGTAGCTCTCCCAGTCTGTGTGAGTCATGAATTCCTCGAAGGTCTTGTAGTGGGCATCGGTGATGAGATAGCAGGGCCCCTTCCAGCCTTCCACGTTATAGGTGGGGTTTCCCCATGCCGTGCAGGGCAGATCGCGCTGGCCCTTGAGGAAGTCAAGGTAAACCGGCGTGGAATTCAGCTTGAAGCGCGCGCCCATGGCATCGATGTCCTTGAACTTTTCCATGATGTCGTCGCGAGTCATAAAGATCTCGCGATCATTGACGGCGGAGTAGCCATAGGCAGGAGCGATCATGTGTCCGTCCAGATCGAACTGCTCAAGGAACTCGAACAACTCCCATATTTCCTTCATGTCGGTCTCGCGATAGACAGTGGTGTTGGTGCAGACCTTGAAGCCCTTGGCCTTGGCCACCTTGATGCCTTCCAGTGCTTCGCGGAAGACACCTTCGCGTTCCACTGCGATGTCGTGGGTTTTTTCCAGCCCATCCAAGTGGACATTGAAGAAGAGCTGTTTGTGCGGAGTGTATTCATGCACCTTCTTGCGAAGGAACATCCCGTTCGTGCAGAGGTAAATGTGCTTCCCGCGCTCAACCAAGTGGCGGGTGAGTTGCGCCAATTCGGGATAGAGGAAGGGTTCGCCTCCGCAAATGGATACTACCGGCGCACCACACTCGTCGACGGCACCCAGACACTGTTCCAGGGAGAGGCGCTTGGTAATGGTGGTTTCGTATTCCCGAATGCGGCCACAACCCGTGCAGGTGAGGTTACAGGCGTGCAAGGGCTCCAACATCAGAACGAGCGGAAAGCGCTTCTGAATCATGGGATGGGGGTTGCGACGGACGCCGTTGCCATGCTTTTCGTGCAGGATGCGGAAAGGACTCGCACTCCCACCCTTGGCGGCAAGATTCTTTTGCCAGCGCGCGGGCGGATTCAGCTTGTTGCGGAAGATATACCCGGCCAGCCCCATGGTCATCGAGATTGGAAATCGCATTGCTATGTTGCCTCTCTGCGCGACACACGCTCACTTGGGCACAGCCGCCCGGCTAATCCAGCGGCTCCAGTGAGTTCCGATAAGTGGACAAGGCCATCAACGGAAACGCATGGCGGTAGTAGTGATAGGTAAGGTAAAAGACCTTGGGAAATCCAGTGCCCGTGGAAAGCGCCTCATCCCAGCCACCATCGTGCCGCTGTGTGCGAGCCAGGAAATCCACAGCCCGCTCCACGCTGCTGCTGTAGTTGTCCCCGCCGGCAACCAGACCCATCAGTGCCCAGGAAGTCTGGGATGGGGTGCTGGGAGCGACAACATACTCGCCATCCTGATAGCTTTGGCAGCTTTCGCCCCAACCGCCATCGGCGTTCTGTACAGAACGAAGCCACTCCGTGGCGCGGAGAATGTGCACCTCTCGATCACTTTCCTTCGCAGCGCGCAAGCCGCGAAGCGCAAAACAGGTTCCATAGAGGTAGTTCACTCCCCAGCGGCCATACCAACTGCCATCGGGTTGCTGAGTATCGATGAGATAACGCACGGCTCTGCGAATCGAAGGATGGCTGGGAGGAACGCCACACATCACCAGGGCTTCCATGACGCGGCCGGTAATATCCGCGCAGGTGGGATCGAGCATCGCGTTGTGGTCAGCAAATGGGACAGCGCTGAGAGGCAGAAAATCGTTATCGACATCAAAGGCAGCCCATCCCCCGTCGCTGGACTGCATAGCCAGCAGCCAGTTCACGGCACGGCCGATGCACTCTGCCTGGCTCTGGGAATTCGACGCCCGCGTCTTGGCCAGGGCCATCAGCACCATGCCCGTGTCGTCAATATCGGGATAGAACTCATTGGCGAACTCAAAGTACCAACCCGAGGGTTCCGTGTCCGGGCGCTTGATGCTCCAATCGCCTTTGCGCCGGACCTCTTTGGTGAGTATCCAATCGGCGGCAGCGCTGAGTGCAGCGGTGGGAGCAGCACCAGCATCGGCAAGGGCATAACTGACGATCGCGGTGTCCCAAACAGGGGAGAAGCAGGGCTGAAAGTAGAGGCGGTCCGGAGTCTCCACCATCAAACGCTCAAACTGGGCCATGGCATCAACGAACTCCGCCGACTGACGGGAATATCCCAGCAGGTCCAGCGCCATAATGCAATACATCATGGGGGGATATATCGCTCCCAGGCCATCGGAATTCCGCGTGCGCTCCAGAACCCAGGCAGTCGCCTGCCGCACCGCACTGGCGCGTATCTTACGGCTTCCAAAGCGATCCCATAGCTTCAGCACGACATCCACGCCATAAAAGAAGTTACGCCAGGACAAGGCATTGTCTGCCTTTGGGAATCCTAAAGAAACACCGGGTTTCAGCAACTCATCCAGATGGAAACCAGCGGGCACCGGCTGAGTGGGAGCGAAGGCATGAATGATGCTGAGCGGCACCACAATGGCACGGCCCCATGAGGACATTTCGTAGATCCAGTTGCCGGGCAACAAGATCATTTCGGGCGGTACCGAGGGCACATAGCGGCGGGGATAAAGTCCAAAAAAGCTCAGGTTGATCTTGACGTAACTGTTGGCCGCCTGCATGCCCCCAAGGGCAAGAATGCGCTCACGGGCGGCGGCCATGCGCGGATCGTCCACCGGCAATCCTGCCAGCTTGAGAGCAAAGTAGGCCTTTACCGTGGCGCTAACGTCCGCTGGACCGTGGGAGTAAATGCTGAATCCACCGTCGGGCAACTGACGGGCCAGGATTCCGGCCACTGCCTTCCGCACGCGATCCACGCAAGGTGGCGCCCACGCTAGCTGGCCATCGGCAGGCGGATGTAGCCACAAAAGGAGGAGGATGTAATCGGACTCCAGCGTCGTATCGGCGGTCAGGTCTCCCCACCAGTAGCCCTCCGGGCGCTGCAGACTAAGCAGATAGGTGGTAGACCGATCGATTACCCGGTCCAGCCGAGCGGCGCCTGTGGCAATCGCCTGACCAATGGCACTCATGTCTCGCTCAATTCGCGACGGTCTGCAACTTCGGCTCGAAAATCTTCAACTCCGGGGGCAGACTGAAGCGGACGTCTTCATCTTTCAGTTCCATCTCTTCTACGTCTTCGAAATGATACTCAGTGCGAAGACGGGAAATCACGCCTTGCACCAGATTCTCCGGGGCGGAGGCCCCAGCGGTGATGGAGACCGTGGATACACCCGCCAGCCAGCTAGCTTGCACTTCGGAAGCGTCATCCACCAGGTAAGAGGGGATCCCGGCGTTCATACACACTTCCACCAGCCGCTTGGAATTCGAACTATTCTGTGAGCCCACCACCAGCAACAACTGACACAAGGGAGCAACCGCCTTCACGGCAAGCTGGCGGTTCTCGGTGGCATAACAGATATCCTGCGAAGGCGGACCTTGGATGGCGGGGAAGCGGTCCTTCAGCCGGATGATAATGTCACGGGTTTCATCGAGGCTCAGCGTGGTTTGCGTGAGGTAGACCACTTTCGATTCGTCAGCCAGCTTGAGCAGATCCACATCAGAGACGTCGCTCACCAAGTGCATGTGATCCGGGGCTTCGCCCATGGTGCCCACCGTTTCCTCGTGGTCGCGGTGGCCAATCAACACGATGGAGTAATTTTGCTTGGCGAAACGGATGGCCTCCATGTGCACCTTGGTAACCAGCGGGCAGGTGGCATCAATGACGTTCAACTTCCGGTCACTGGCCTGCTGGCGGACTTCCGGGGACACCCCGTGGGCGCTGAAAATGATGCGGGCGCCTACGGGCACCTCCTCAATCGCATCCACGAAAACAGCGCCGCTATCGCGCAACTCGTTCACGACGTGCTTGTTGTGCACAATCTCGTGGAGTACATAGATGGGGGGTGGGTAAAACTCCAGGGCAAGCTTCACCACGTCAATTGCCCGCACGACGCCGGCACAGAATCCGCGGGGCTTGAGAAGGATCACTTTTTTGCGGGTAGAAGCCTGAGAGAAGTCGCTGGAAGCAGCCATATGCTCCCTTAGTATAGCAATGGGGGCATACAGCGTGTTAGCAATCGCTAAGTGAGGCTAACGAGGTGTCAAAACGGTTGGCAAGTCTGGCACGAGGTGGCGGATATCCATGTGGATTCGTCAACGGGATAAGGCGAAACGCTATGCTGGTGTGTGCCGTGCCATCGCCCGCGATCTCATCGCTCTCCATTCTGATCCCCGCCTTCAACGAAGAGAAGCGCTTGCCGCCAACCATCGAGAAGCTGGAGGCCTTCCTTGCCACGCGCGCGTGGCGATTTGTTGAGGTGCTAGTGGTGGATGATGGGTCCTTGGACGGAACTTCGGAGGTCGTGGAGGAACTCTCGGCCCGAGACCCCCGATATCGCCTGCTTCGAAATCCAGGGAATCGGGGCAAGGGGTATAGCATCCGTCACGGCATGCTGAATGCCCGCGGGGAATGGATCCTCTTCACCGATGCGGATTTGTCGACGCCTATCGAGGAGTTGGACAAACTAGAGCAAGCCCTACAGAAGTCTGGATCACCGGTAGCAATTGGGTCCAGGGCGGTTGATCGTAGCCTGGTGGAGGTGCATCAGGCTGGTATCCGCGAGTTAGCGGGTCGCTTTTTCAACCTTGTGATGCGATTGGTCACGGGGATGCCCTACCTGGACACCCAGTGCGGATTCAAATTGTTCCGGCTTGACGCGGCGAGAGAGATCTTTAAGTGGCAGCTCCTGGACGGATTTGGGTTTGATGTCGAAGCACTGTACCTTGCGCGCAAGCGAGGATTCTCTGTGGAGGAAGTACCTGTGCGCTGGAGGAATGTGGAAGGCACGACGGTAAGCCTGTGGCGCGGGCTGGACGCGTTCGCCGATATCCTTCGGGTACGCTGGAATGATCTTTGTGGCAGATACTGACTCTCGATCCGATGGGCGTAGTTTAGTTCGGCAGATGGAATAAAGTGGACCCACTGAGGGGATTCTCCACCGTATGCAAAGAAGTGACGCAACGTATCTCCGCACTTCAGTCTTCGCGGTTGCTCTATTGCACCTCCTGCTGATTCACTTGGCGCTACCGGCCCTTCAGGCTGCCCCACCGCAGATTTACCTGGACGCCAACGGGCTGGCGCTGGGTGGATACGACCTGATGGCCTATTTCACGGAAGGCGTTGCGCGCGAGGGAAGCCAGCAGTTTGAGGCGGAATTCAAGGGCGCCCGGTTTCGTTTTACCTCCGCGGCGAATCTCAAACAGTTTCAGAGTGATCCGGAGAAGATCCTTCCCCAGTTCCAAGGGTATTGTGCCTATGCGTTAGCGGCCGGAAAGATTAGGAAGTGCGATCCTCGACGGTTCGCCGTTCGTGACGGCAAGCTATATCTGTTCTCGTCCAGTCGCGCTGAGAAGCGATGGAGTGTTGATCGCGGGAACCTGCTGGCCAAAGCGATCGACGTTTGGCACAGTTTCTTGCAGTAGCGGCAAGGGCGAACACGCGGACGGCAAGCACGAAATCCACGCAAAGCATGGCCGCGCAGACCGCTGGGAGCAAGATGTAATCACGGCAGCAATGGACGAATGATGCGCTAGTCGATTTACTGATTTTGGGGTTTCCATGGGTGTGGGATGGCAACGGAAGTCATCCGGGGAGGTGTATGCTACGGCCAATACAGGCGCTAGGAATGGCAGTTCTGGATAGCCCGAATGCGGATTCGCGGCGGCCAATGCTGGACGCGAACTTAGAGAGCAATGTTCCCGGGCTGTTTGTGGTGGGGGACCTTGCTGGAGCACCTGTGATCAAGTTGGCCATGGAGCATGGCGACCGGGTGGCGCGGCACATCTCCGCGCTGCCGGATGCGAAGGCCACGGTGTCTGGCGCCCATGATGTGCTGGTGATCGGGGCGGGCGCGTCAGGACTGACAGCGGCAATTTGTATGCAGGAAATGGGTTTACGCGTGCTGGTGTTGGAGAAGTCCAAAATCGCGAATACCATTGAGGATTTCCCGGAAGGAAAGTGGATCTATGCCGAGCCGGATTCGCTGCCAGCGTCCGGGCGACTTTGGCTTGAGGGCACCACCAAAGAGGATCTGCTGGATCGCTGGCGAGCCATTGTGAAGGATCGGCAGGTGGAAATCAGGGTGGGCGAAGGCGTGATCGCGCTGGAGAGGCGCGCCGACAAGCACTTTGCCGTGAAAACAGACGTGGGCGTCCATGTGGCCCGACGGGTTGTGCTGGCCACCGGACAGCGTGGCAATCCACGCTGGCTGGGCGTTCCCGGTGAGGATAACGAACATGTATACCACCGGCTGTATAGCCCGAAGCAGTATGTGGGGGAACGCATTCTTGTGGTGGGTGGCGGCAACAGCGCCGTGGAAGCCGCCATCACACTGGCCGAACAGAATCAGGTGACACTTTCCTATCGCGGCGAGGCGTTCCGGCGTATCTTCAAGGGGAATCAACAGCGCCTGCAGAAGGCCATTGAGGCGGGCCGGATTGAGGTGATTTTCGACTCAGCAGTCCTATCCTTTGCGATGGATCGTTACCGGCTGGAAAGGGCTGACGGCAAAGCGAAGCGAACGGAAGAACGCCCCTATGACCATGCCTTCGTGTTGATCGGGGCAGAATTACCAACTGCGTTCCTGAAGCAATTGGGCCTGCGCTTGGAGAACGAGTGGACGGGCAATTTCGTAGTGGCCACGCTACTGACACTGCTTACTTTGACAGGCCTATGGATGTATGGCGGCAAGACAGGCATCGCCCTACTGGAGAACATGGCGCTCTCTGGCGCCCTACTGGCTGCGTGTGCGCTTGCAGGTTTGCTCTACTGCGGATGGAAGGGCAGCCGTTTCGCCTGGCTGGGGGTGGCCTTCCTGGTGAGCTACACAGTGTACGGTGCCAAGCTGGGAACTGGGCATGAGTTTTGGCCCTATCGCGGGTGGGGATATGAGGCGCTCTCGTTTGGGAGCCGGCCTTGGGCATTCTGGTACACGGCACTCTATACCGCCGTCATGACGGTATTCGGCGTCCAGGCTATGAAGCGCTGGGGCTTTGACCGCAAGGACAAGTTCCAGATTTGGCGCTACTCCAGCCTGCTGGGATTTCAGTGGATCTTCTTCTTCCTGATTCCGGAGTTTCTATTCCAGCTTGCCGTGAAGTATCAGTGGGTTGGCGCTGCATTGGCTACTGACCCGAATTTCGCCAATAACGCCTGGCGCAGCTACGGCATTGTGTACGCGTGGCCGCTGTTCTTTTACACGTTTTTCAGCTCTCCGCATGAGATCTGGATGGTTTGGGGTGCGGTGCTTGCCTTTGGCATTATCCCAATCCTGGTGCTGTTTCATGGCAAACGCTACTGTAGTTGGATCTGCGGCTGCGGCGGCCTAGCGGAAACGCTGGGCGACCGCTGGCGGCATCTGGCCCCGAAGGGCGACGCCAGTATCCGCTGGGAGCGGATGAACCTCTGGGTGCTGGGCGCAGCCGTCTTGGTGACGGTGATGATGCTGGGCCGCGACGCCGTCTACTTCTTCCGGCAGCCTTCGCAGTTTGGCGTGGAGTGGTACCGGTTGATTGCGGACGTGTGGCTGGTGGGCATCATCCCGGTCACGCTGTATCCCTTTTTTGGCGGTAAAGTATGGTGCCGGTACTGGTGTCCCTTGGCCAGTATGATGCAGGTGTTCAGCAAGCTGTTCACGCGAACGAAAGTGAGCCGGTTCGCGATCCACTCCAACGACAAGTGCATTGCCTGCGGAGAGTGCACACGCTACTGTCAAGTGGGTATTGACGTGATGCGCTTCGCCACGAAGCAGGAGGTGCTGGACAACGGAAACAGCTCCTGCATTGGCTGCGGCATCTGTGTGACTGTGTGCCCCATGGACGTGCTTTCTTTCACCAACTTGGAGACGCCAAAACTAGTTCAGATTCAAGGGGTCAAGGCAGTGTAGGAGGGAACATGCGCATCGCAAGAATCCTGCTGGCGGCGCTGGGCTTGTACGCCGCCACTATATCGGCTCCGGCGCAGATGGTGCCTTACACCGCAACTCCATCCGGAGGAGGAAGGATGGAGCTGGTGGTGGAAAAAACCGGGCTGATGTCCGGCAAGAAACACCTCTTTGTGTTCCCGGAATACAGGGCTGACTTGAGCTATGACTTAGCCAAGCCGGAGAACTCCAGTATCGAGCTGCGCCTGAATGCGACGCGCATTGAGTGTAAGGATGACTGGGTGAACGCCAAGGACCTGAAGAAGATTGAAGCCGAGGCTCGCGACAAGATGCTGAACGCGGCCAAATACCCAGACCTTATCTTCCGCTCTGCAAGGATCCAATCCATGACCGCTGGCCGCTATCTGGTGGATGGGATGCTGGTGATTCGCGGCGTGGCAAGGCCTGTGACTGTTGCGGTCAACATGCAGCCAGGACCCGGTATGTTGTCCTTTGACGGCGAGGCAACGGTGGACATGACCGCCTGGGGCCTGAAACCACCCTCAGCCGCTCTCGGCACCGTCGGCACGAACAAGCAGATGCAGTTCCGCTTCCACTTTGACGCTCGCCGCTGAACGCAAAGAACGTTGCGCCGCCACAGGCAGACGACGCATCCTAGGGTAGACGATGCAGGAAACCACCCCCTACAACGAGCCCAACGTACGGCTCACCAAGATTTACACCAAGAGCGGCGACGAAGGCATGACAAGCCTGGTGAATGGCCGCCGGGTGGCGAAGAACCATCCGCGGATTGAGGCATATGGCACTGTGGACGAGTTAAACGCCAACCTGGGCTTGGCCGCTTCCACCCTGCAGGACCTGGACTCTGCTTATCCTGCCCTGGAACGGCTGGCCACCGTGCTGGAACGGGTGCAGCATGAGCTATTCAACCTAGGCTCATTGCTGGCAACAGATCCTACTCACCTGCATCCAAAGCAGCCCAGGATTACTGAGGCTGAGGTGCTGATGCTGGAACGGGAAATGGACGCGATGAACGCGGAACTTCCTGATCTGAATTCCTTCGTTCTGCCGGGGGGCTGCAGGCTGAATGCAGAACTGCACGTATGCCGTACCATCTGCAGGCGCGCGGAACGGCTGGCAAACGGTTTGGCACAGAACGAAGAGGTTCCGGCGGAAGTGATGCGCTACCTCAACCGCCTTAGCGACGCGTTGTTTATCTGGAGCCGCTGGGTAAATAAGGCCATGGGACTATCCGAAGTTCTCTGGAATCCGAACCACACCGCCAATCGCGGGCTTTAGTGCAGGTGTCCGGATGAGTCTTAGGCGATCAGTCTCCCACGCTTAGCTCCTCTTCCATCTGCGTGCCTACCGGAGAAGGCGGAGGCATGTGATGGAAGGGGTTATAGTCAGCGTTGGTGTCGTACACGTCAATGCCTTCAGCCCGTTTGCAGAAATTCACGACCAAGTAAGTAAGCGGTGTGGCCGCTGCTTCAAATAGGACCTTGGC
>DAISIM010000054.1:0-27162 GCA_036821995.1 Bryobacteraceae bacterium | reverse complement strand
TCGCCCGGTCATAGGCCTCCACCGCTTCCGTCAACCGCCCCAGCACTTGCAGCGCGACGCCCCGGTTCATCAGCGCACCGGCTAGGTCGTTCTCCAGTTCCACCCGCCCTTCGGCAACTCGGGCACCGAGATCGTCCGCCAGTGCTTCGAACATTCTTTCCGCACCCACGAGTTGGCCGGACTGCGCCTTGGAGAGCGCCACCTGCAACAGCGCTTCGCGGCGACGGTCGTCGGAAGCGCTGAGGACAGCGAGCTCTTCCCCATCGCCCGCCAAGGATGCAGCCGCTGAATAGAAGCGTGCAGCCATCAGGCGGCTCAGGTCTTTGCGGATTTGCGCTTGGCGTGTTGCGTCGCGGGATTCGCCATAGATCGTGTCCAGGAACTCCTCACGCAGCGCGGTGGCGGCTGTAGGGTTACCTGCTTGCTGCAATGCGACAATCGCGGGGTCTGCCAGTTGTCGCCAGCGCTCTGCGGAATTCGCGTTGTGCGCGCCTGCGGCCAGTCTGGTGCGGGCATCGGCAACGATGGCATCCGCCTGCGGTTTTGGAAGCGTTGCCGGATTGACTTGGGGGACCTCGGGAGCGCTGACCACCGTTTCTTCCAAAAGCATCAGCCGGGGGTGGAACCAGGAGTGCCAATCGGGTGCGCACTGCGCCAGCAGTTTTCCCACATCGGGTGTCACCCACCAGATCTGCTTCCCGGAGTACTCGCTGATGGATTCGCGTAGGAAATTCAGCAGCCCCAGGACGCGACGCCGCAACTCTGGTCCGGGAAACGCATCGGCAATGCCGCGCACCGAAACCAGGGGCGATTTCTCAGCGCGCAGCGTGCTGACAAGGCCCCGCACATCCGGTTCCAGGTCTCCCGTCGACTCGAAGACCAACTCGGGAATCGGTTGCCCCATGCCGACGGAGACTTGCTGGAACACCGCTTGGCGGGCATACTCGGAGACGAACTCTACAAGAGCCATTCCGGGCCCCGGGCGCTTGGCCCACAACAACAAGAGGTTGGAAACCTCGGCCACGGAATGCGGTTCGTAGCTCACGCGGACGGGGGCTCCAGTCCACCCGGTGAACCTTCCTTGAGATAGCCCTGCTGGATGAGGATATCTACGACTAGGGGCGGCAGCCCATACCAGTAGGTGTCGTTGTACTCGTGCACCACCCGGGCACGCAGCAACTGGTACAGCACGGGACTCTGTACAATACGCTTGCCCCGCGCCTCGTAAATCTCAACCAGCAACTTCGCCTTTTCCTCGTAGGGCACAGCGTGTTCGCTACTGGTGCTCCCCAGGCGGCGCATGTAGTCGTTGCGCACGGCGTTGATCGCGCGGGCGGCCTGCCGCTCTTCAATCCGGGGGAGGCCACTCACTTCCGCAAAGTCGGCAGCGTGAATTACCAGCGCAAAGGTGTCCCGAAAGTGACCGCCCCCGGCCTGGATGAGTTGCTCACGAACACCATCCGCGAATAGTTCCGGGTTCACGCGCTGATCGAGAATCCGTCTCACAATGTCACGCCCCGGTTGGTATGGACGATGTTCCTGGTCGAACACGGGGATATCCACGATGGCACGGCACGGAAATGGCAACTGGGCGCCAATCTCGCCAAAGGCAAGCCAGAGCGGAACTGTACACAGGAAGTGAACCCGAAGCTCCGGCCAGATGTTTGCATACTTCGCAAAGAGCGTCTCCACCACGGCTTCAGAAACCGAGAGCTTATCCAGGTCTTCCACCAGAAAGACCCACTCCTTGCGATGCTGCTGCCGAAGAATCTGGTTTGCTTCGCGGTACAGGTGATTGCTGAGTTGAATGAGTTCGGCGATTCGTTGCAAGCGCTTGCGGACGATCTCTTCCTTGCGCTCGCCCGAAAACTTCGCAGCTACTTTCACCTTGGAGCCTAAGTTCAGCACACTCCGCATGAGGCCGGGAACGCCTACGCCGGCCTCCGCCTCTAGGCCGCCGTCACGCTGTTGCGCTTGAACTTCGGTCTCAGTCACAGCAGCGAACCACGACTTCAGGTGCTGCAGGAGATCCGCGGAAAGATCCAGCTTCAATTCGTCGGCGCGCTCAACCAGCCGCACCGCCATCACTTCCAGCAGGTCGAAGGGCTGGGTGGAAAACGGCGACAGCTCCTCCTGAGCGCGAATGCGAACAAACTCGAAGTGATCGCTGAGTTCCCGGCTTAACCGCGTAATTTCAGTAGACTTGCCGGTTCCGCTGTGGCCGGTAAGAAAACGTTGAAAGTAAGTGGAGCCATGACTTTGCCTGAGCTTGTTGATAAAGATGGCGATGGGGTCGGCCATCGGGTCTTCAAACCGTGGCTGGTAGAACTGCGCGAACTCGACAGAATCCACCAGGGGCTGGGGCGACAGCGCCTGGGAAACCTCGGAAATGACTTCCGCCTTCTTCATTGTTCCCAGTATATGCGCTGGGAAAAGCGGGGGCGGTTCGACGAACAACGACGAAAGATTCCACTACACCTCAAACGGCCAGACCGCCGCGGTGGTGTAGCCGCCGTCCACGGCGATAACCTGGCCAGTGAGATAGCGGGCGGCGTCGCTGGCAAGGAAGACTGCTAAGGGGGAGACCTCCTCAGGGGTTCCAAGACGGGGAATGGCTTGGACGCCGGGTAGCCACGCGCGAAGTTTGGGCTGTTGCCACATCTCGCGGTTGAGGTCCGTTTCGATGAAGCCCGGGGCAATGCAGTTCACCGTGATGCCATGCTTGCCCCATTCCGCGGCCAGGCTGCGGGTAAGCCCAGCCAGCGCGCTCTTGGTGATGGCGTAGACGGTGATGTGCGGCAGGCCTACTACCGACATGAGGCTGCCCACCGTGATGATGCGCCCACCGCGCCCGCGTTCCACCATCCCTGCCCCCACGCGCTGCGTGAGACGAAAGATGCCGTGGAGGTTGGTCTCCAGCAGACGGTCGTACTCCGCGCGGGTGTAGGTTTCAAAGGGCTTGCGCTGGTTGGTTCCGGCCACATTCAGCAGGATGTCGATGGGGGGTGCGTCGTCGGCCAGGGCATCAATCGATGCAGGACTGCTGATGTCCAACGCCATGGCCTCCGCCGTGCAGCCCTCCGCCACCAGGGTGGCTGCTTCGCGTTCCAGCAGGTCCAGGTTGCGGGAAGCCAGGATCACGTGCGCGCCGGCATGGGCCAAGTCGCGGGCGATGGCAAGCCCGATGCCACGGCTGGCACCAGCGACCAGTGCGGTTTTTCCTTCGAGCGAGAAGGGATGGGACAAAGCCATGGGGTGAATATCTCCTTCGACGGGTGAGGCAATTCTGACGGGCTGACGCAATGGAAGCGGTTAGGACACCACGCTACCTCGCGCTTTGGAAAGATCGAGCGCCACGTCCACGATCATATCCTCCTGGCCGCCCACCATGCCGCGCTTGCCCAACTCCACCAGAATTTCGCGGGCGTCGAGGGCATAGCGTTCGGCGGCGCGCTCAGCATGGCGAAGGAAGCTGGAGTAGACACCGGCATAGCCCAGAGACAGCGTTTCGCGGTCAACGCGAACAGGACGCTCCTGCAAGGGTCGAACCAGGCCGTCGGCAGCGTCCATCAGTGCAAAGAGGTCGCAACCATGGGGAAGATGCATGCGGTTCATGACGGCCACAAGAGCTTCGAGCGGGCAGTTCCCTGCCCCTGCACCCATCCCCGCCAGGGACGCATCCACGCGTGTAGCTCCGTGTTCAATAGCAACAACGGTGTTCGCGGTCGCCAGCGATAGGTTGTGGTGCGCGTGCATCCCTCGTTGTGTGTCCGGATGCAACGCATCAGCAAACGCATCGAAGCGATCGGCCACCTCGTGCATCAGTAGGGCGCCGGCGGAGTCAACAACATAAACGCAGTGCGCCCCATAGCTCTCCATCACGCGCGCCTGCGCCGCAAGCTCCTGGGGCGGCAGCATATGAGACATCATCAGGAAGCCCGCAACATCGAATCCCAGCGAACGGGCGAGTTCCATGTGTTGCCGCGCGATATCCGCCTCACTGCAATGGGTGGCAATGCGGATGCTGCGGGCGCCGCAATTCCAGGCTTCGCGCAGGTCCTCCACGGTGCCGATGCCGGGCAATAGCAACACCGTCAACCTGGCACGGGTGAGCACCTCGGCCACTGCGGTAATCCACTCGAAGTCAGTGTGCGCGCCAAAGCCGTAGTTGAGGCTGGAACCAGCCAAACCATCGCCATGGCTGATCTCGACGGCATCGACACCCGCGTGGTCCAGTGCCTTGGCGATGGCTTTCACCTGACTGATTGAATACTGGTGGCCGATGGCATGCATGCCATCACGTAGAGTGACGTCCTGGACGTAGAGGCGTTGTGGCGTCATGCGAGGCTCCCTTGCTGGGAAGCGCTGTTGGGTATCCGCTCGGCCAGGCGCTCCCCCGTGGCAAGCGCGGCGGAAGTCATAATGTCGAGGTTTCCCGCGTAGGCAGGCAGGTAGTGCGCGGCACCCTCCACTTCCAGGAACACCGTAACACGCAGGCCTGGCATCATGCCCACACCCGGAAGCTGGCCGTGCGCGCCGCTCACATCGTCAAACTGGACTTCCTGCTTGAGCCGGTACCCAGGCACGTAGCGCTGCACCTCGGCCACCATCCGCCGCACGGATGCGCCAATCGCGTCCTTGTCAGCTTCGCCTGTGAAACAGAACACCGTGTCGCGCATGATCAGCGGCGGGCTTGCTGGATTCAGAACGATAATCGCTTTGCCGCGTGTCGCGCCACCCACGCTCTCAATCGCGCGCGCGGTGGTGTGGGTGAACTCATCGATGTTGGCGCGTGTCCCCGGTCCAGCAGACTTGCTGGCAATCGAGGCGACAATCTCTGCGTAGTGCACGGGAGTGACGCGCGAGACTGCTGCCACAATCGGAATCGTTGCCTGTCCGCCGCAACTCACCATGCTGAGGTTGGGCGCGTCAGCGTGCTGGTGAAGGTTGACGACGGGAACCACATACGGGCCCAGCGAAGCTGGCGTGAGATCAATGACTTGCTTCCCATGCTGACGGAGGACCGCGTCGTGGTGTCTATGCGCCGCCGCGGAAGTTGCGTCAAAGACAATGCCGATCTCGCGGAACTCCGGCATTCGGACGAGGCCGTCGATTCCCTCATGCGTGGTCGCGACGCCCATACGGCGGGCCCGCGCAAGGCCATCGGAAGAGGAGTCAATGCCCACCAGCACTCCCATTTTCAGCAACCTGGCAGTGCGCAGCACCTTAATCATCAAGTCGGTTCCGATATTGCCGGAACCGAGGATGGCCACGTTCATGCCTCCTCCTTCACCTGTCTGACGAGTTCGCGGCAGGCGTTGACGAAGATCATCGCATCCATGCTGATCGCCGCGTACTGCACGCCCAGTGCGCGCCATTTGCGGACACGAGCCGGTGTGTCGCAGAAGATACCGACGCACTTGGAGGCAGCACGCGCCATGGCAACAATTTCGCGGACCTTGGCCTCCACTAGCGGGTGCTCCACCTGGCCGGGGACGCCCAGCGATTGAGAGAGATCGTAAGGTCCGATAAAGACAACGTCAATGCGGTCTACCTCCAGGATGCCCGGCAGGTTAGCGGCGCCGCGTTCGCCCTCGATGTGAACTACCAGCAGCGCATCGCGATTGGCACGTTCCATAAAGGCGATCGCGCCATCCGCTCCATAGCGCGCGCCACGAACGAAGGGCTGTAGGCCACGGTCACCCGTAGGCGCAAACGTAGCCGCTTGCACTACGCGCTCAGCTTCCTGCTTAGAACCAACTTGCGGAACCTGAGTACCCGCCGCGCCCATGTCCAGCGGCTGGCGAACAGCAACCGGATCGTTGGTGGGAACCCGAATGACAGGGGCGATTCCCGCAGCCTCGGCAGCGCGTACCAGATTCTCAGCAGTGTCAAGGTCAATGGAGCCGTGCTCACGGTCAATGATCAGGAAGTCAAAGCCTGCAATGGCCAACATCTCCACCAAAGCGGGCGAGGGAACTTCAAGAAATGTCCCCAGAACGAAGTACCCTTGCTGCAATCTCTCACGGAGGCTGGGAACGGTTGACCTCCCTTCACGCTCATGAAGCATCATGGTTACCCTGCTACCTTCCGCCACTGCCTGTACTCCAGATAACGCGGCCCGCACTCATGCGGACGTCGCGCCAAGTGGCCTCAATGGCAGCGCGCGCCGCGGCAAAGTCATCGCTTTCCACGAAGCCGATGGTGAGGCGCGATGGCACCTGTGTGAGGCGCTGCCAGCCCTCGGCGCGTGGGCCCCGGCCGAAGCCGAAAACGGTCATGCCCCCATTGCCGAAGTGCCAATACTCGTCGATAACGTCGGAGTACTCATGGCGAGCGAGGAACAGCACCCGTTGGAGCGCGGGGTCTCCAAAGTAAACCCACTCAGGCGGAGGCAGATCGCCGTGCCACGGCTTGCCCTGCGGGTGGTCCTGGCTGCGGTAGCGCTTGCCGCTGGAATCAACGAAGTAATCGTCTTCAGTGAACTCGCCGCCAGGCGTACCTTCGTAGAGTATCCAGTACGGTTGAGGACCCTTGCGGAAGAGGGTCATGCGGGCGTGCGTGGGAAAGATATCCCAATCCTTGGCCCACTGGCCATCTTCGGTTTCCGCGCGCAGGCGGACACGAAGAGGACCCTCTGAAAGAATCCTCCCCGGCCTTTTGCCAGCAGGGCGGCCAGGGTGGAAATCCACGGGGGCGATGTTGGGGATGCCGCGGTACTCGCCCTTTTCCTTGTTGCCTGGATGATAGCTGATCCAATCCTTGCCATCGCGATCAATCATGCTGGCGAAGCCACCGGACTGGTGGTGGTAGAAGTAGGTTGCCGAAGGGCTGGAGATCTTCCAGGTATCCTCGCCCTCATAGGTGCCCGCGCGTTCAAGGCGCACACCTTGGCGAGGATTCCAGTCCTTCAACGATGCGTTTTCGCGGTTGAAGTACAGCCGGTAGAATCGGATGGCTCCGGCCGGCGTGTCTCCGCGCAGCAAAAAGCTTAGTGAGCCAATGGTGGCGCCCGCTCCAGGAGCAGGGTCCCACTGATAAGGAACGTGTTCCTCGATGATGTATCCAGCGGGATCCACCTCCATCAGTTGCATTTCGCCAAGGAGGATAGATTCCGCGAAGCGCTCAGCGCCTAGCTCCTCAAGGTTGAGGTTCACGTCCACGACGCGCTGGGTGCGGGCAACGCGGCTGGAATCCGCTTCCAGAGGTAAGTGGGGACCGGCCGGCGCATGGATGCGTTGACCGGCCCCAGGTACTGCTGCCACGGCCATGGACAGCAGTAAACATGCCATGCGAAGTACGCTGGGCAAAGTGGTTGATAGTCTGGTGTTCATCAAGTTGCAAGTACCTGCCTCTTGCCAGTCTATTCCCCCAGGGCATCCGCGGGGTTCAGGCGGGCGCCCTGGGGAAATCGACATACGGCTGTACCGCATTAGAAGTGGAACTGTGCCGCTATCTGAATCGCTCGTGGCGCATTGCGCTGCGAGTTCACCCGTCCAAAGTTGGCGTTTGTCACACCACCTACTGGGAGTCCAAAGGTTGGTGTATTGGTGATGTTGAATGCCTCTCCCCGCAACTGGAAGCGAAATCGCTCCTTGATGAAGAAGTTCTTGGAAACGTTCATATCCAGATTGTGCAGTCCATCGCCTCGCACATCAGGCAGTAATCGTCCGACGTTGCCAAACGTAAACGCCGGCGCAGCGCCGAAAACGGAGGTGTCGAACCAGCGGTCAATCGTCGGGTTATCAAGCTTCGCGCTGGTGCCATTGTTCAGTGAAGGACGACTGACTGCAATGGGCAATCCGCTTTGGAAGGTTGCGATGCCCGCGATCACCCATCCGCCCAGCGCATAATCCAACGCTTTCGGCATGTTGGCCCCGAAAGCCTTTCCGCGTCCGAACGGCATGTCATAAACGAAGCTGGCCACCAGTCGCTGGGGTACATCGAAAGACGATACGCTGCGTTCTAGCCGCAGGTTCTCCATGTTCAAAATGCCGGGAGCGTGATCAAGAAAGCCGCGCTGTGTCGAACTGTCATCGATCTGCTTCGAGATGGTATAGGACCCCAAAAGCGTCAGTCCGACGCGGGTGCGCTTCTCCATCCGAACGGTCATTGCATGGTAGATTGAGCTCGCGGCGGCGGCGAACTCCCGGTTGACACCGGTGTACTGTGGGTAGGGCAGCAACGACTGCCGGCGCGAGATTCGAGGTCCAGACAGCGGTCCCGTTGGAATGATCCCAAAGAACGGGTTGTCCACCTGCTGGTTTAGCTGCGCGCCCAGCGATAGCAACTCATTCGGTAACCAGTTCATCTGCCAGGGATCACCGAACATCAGCTTCGTGCCCTTGTTGCCCAAATAGCCAATCTCGATGAGGGTATCCTGCGGCAGCATGCGCTGGATACCGAAGCTCCACTGTTGGGAGTATCCTGTGCGATCTTCTCGGGTGGAGCTGTTGATGGCCAGCCCGACATTCGTCAGCGGATTCCTGTCGCTTGATGGCATCACGAATCCCTGGGGATACGGATCACTCAGCGTGTTCTGGGGAGTGAGGCCGCCGTCAATGGTTGCCACCCAAGGAGTCTCCGCATCCAAGCCCAGCGTGCCCACTCCGTTGATGGTCAGCAGCGGCGTATAGAAGATGCCATAGCCCGCACGGATCACAGTGCTCTGGTTCCACTGGTAGGCGAGACCGATGCGTGGTGCAAAGTCGTTACGGTCAGTCCGAGTGATGCTGCGGTCTAGCCCTTGCCCTCGAAACTCGAGGAAACCACGCAAGTTCATGCCCGGCACCTGCAGAGGACTTGGCGCGTTCAGTTCCAGCGAGTTCAGCCGGTCGTAGCGCTCCTGCGTGCCCACGTTCAGGTCATAGCGCAGGCCAAGATTTACCGTGAGCTTGCGGCTTACCTTCCAGTCATCCTGAATATAGCCCGCGTAATACCAGCGATAGATGGAGTACGGCGTGGTCACGAACATGCTGCCGCCGCTGCCCAAACCAAGCATCATTGATGCCAGGCCAAAGCCAGCCGTCTGGCTGGCCTGCAACGGATTCGGGCCCTGCGTGAAATTGGTGCCGAAGTTGAATGTGCCGGAGGCGTTCAAGTTGCGGTTGACGTTGAACTGCGGTCGCCGCACCTCCGCGCCAATCTTCAGCAGGTGAGACCCTACTTGCTTGTTCAGAATCACTTGGCCGGATGGCGTTTCGCGTGGTTGAATCAGGTTACGGTTCCTGCCAATTCCCGACATCCCCGCCGGGTTTATGTTCGGGATGAAGGGCTGTGCCGCATCCTTGAAACTCTGCGGCAGGCCCAAGCTTGCGAGGTCAAAACCAAAACTGGGGCTCACCTCAAGAGTGTTGTGACGGGTATAGTTCAGCCGGATGTCGAGGATCGTGGTGGGAGTGATGGTGTAGGTGTGTCCTACAAGGAAGTTCCAGGCCGAATCATCGTTCAGCGCCGCCGGGAACGCTTCAAAAGGTAATGGATCCGTGTTCAGGAAGTACACCGTGGAGACGCGCCCCATCGTCCGGTGGTTGTTGTTCCAATTGTGGTCGATCCGCAAATTGTTGTTATTCGTCCTCGCTAACTGCTTTGCATTCAGGCTGTAGTTGTTTGCGTTCGTGAATTGGTCGCCGGGCGCATTGGCCTGTGGGAAGAGATTCAGCATGCGCATCGCCACTTCGTTGCGGCGGGCAGCGGGGATCAGGTTGTTCGGAAAGGGTGTCCGCGTGAAGGCATTGCCTACCTGCTGCAGTGTGTTGGGATCGTAGATCACCACCTGCTGCCCGTTGAAGTTGCGCGTCTGAGAGAAGTCGCCTTGACGCTGGATATCGGTAGGTACCGTCCGCAGTTGGGCAAAAGGAACCCCCTGCCGCAGCCCCTCATAGCTGTAAAAGAAGAACGTCTTGTCTTTCAGGCCGGGCACGGGTCCGCCGATGTTTGCGCCAAACTGATGGCGAATGAATGCTGGCCGGTCGCGTCCGGCGCGGTTGGCAAAGAAGTTGTTTGCGTCCAGCGGTGCGTTGCGGTGGAACTCGTACAGCATTCCTCTATACTGGTTTGTGCCGGACTTGGAGACCATAGTGACGACACCGCCGGTGGTTCGTCCGTATTCGGCGGAGTAGCTGTTCACCTGCACCTTAAACTCCTGGGTGGAGAAGGCAGGCGGGACATAGGCGGCGAAGTTGCCGTCGGCACCTGAGTTGGCCGCGCCGTCAAGCAGGACATCAGTGCCCAGTGCACGGCCGCCACCGATCTTGAAATCGGTGCGGAACTGGGGACGAACGGCCTCGGTCCGGCCGCCGTCGCCGAAGTTACTGCCGGTGATCACACCCGCCGTCAGGCTCACCAGCCCGAAGGAATCGCGGACGGCTAGCGGCAACTCTTGCACGCTGCGCTCAGTAACCACTTCTCCCACGCTTGCGGATTAGGTCTCAATGGCGGTGGCCTGCGCGCTCACCTCAACCACTTCCGTTGTCTCGCCAACGGTGAGAGCAATGTCCACCTTCCGGATTTCGTCCACCAGCACATTCACCGGGGAAAACCGAAAGGAACGAAATCCTGCAATCTCCGCCTTCACCTGATACGAGCCCGGCGGCACCAGCGCGCGGTACAACCCCTGCTCGTTGCTCGACAAGGTGAGCGTTACATTAGTGGCCAGGTTGGTAACCGTGATCTTGACCTGTGGCACGACCGCACCAGACTGATCAGCTACCTGGCCGACGATCTGCGACGTGGAGGTTTGACCGTGAACTGGAAGGCACCCCCCAGCCAGACACAACCAGAGAGCGAGTGCGAGAAAGAGCCTACAGCGATTCATGGTGCAAAGATATCGGCTCTGCGCGCCGCAAAGAAGTAATTTACGGTTAATGCGACGGCGCTTGAGTGAAGCTGTGTTTCGGGTTCACGACGAAATCGCTATGAGCAGTACTTGGTGGTAAACCGCTGGCTTGGCCGAAGACGCAGTGGGCGCCCCATCGCAGGGAATGGCAGCCGTGCGTTTTCTTTCGATCGCTTAGCATTGCATGGCACGGCTGAGCCAAAGGTACCTAGTGTGCCAAAGGAGGTTAGCATTTACGTTAACTGCCTAAGCCCAACTGTTTCGTGGGGGGGGGTCGTGCCGCCATTTCGTATTGCGCGGGGTTCCCGGTACTGATACTTTCGGGAAATGAGTCCGACTCGCCGACAGTGGATGAGGTGCGCGGTCGGTGCGATGGCCCCCTTCGCCCCAGCCTCCCCGAAGCGTCCGAACGTGATTTTGCTAATGACCGACGACCAGGGCTATGGCGATTTCTCGTGCACGGGAAATCCGGTATTGAAGACGCCGGCTTTGGACAGCCTAGCTGCGAGCAGCATCCGGTTCACGAACTTCCATGCCGCTCCAGCATGCACCCCGACGCGCAGCCAGTTGCTTACCGGATTGCACTGTCTGCGCAACGGAGCCAGCAGCCCGCATGGGCAACGGACCCTGCTGAAGCGTGGGTTGCGGACCATGGGAGACATCTTCAAGGCGAACGGTTACCGGACCGCGCTCTATGGGAAGTGGCATCTTGGCGGGAACTTCCGCGGCTTTCGCCCGCACGAACGTGGCTTTCAGGATGCGGTCCACTTTTTGCGCGGCGGGGTGCAATCCCACCCGAACTACTGGAACAGCGACTTGATGAATGACCACCTTTACCATAGTGGTGTTCTGAAGAAATTCCCGGGATATGCAACGGACCTTTGGTTTAAGCTCGGCGCCCGGTTCGTGCTTGACGCCAGAAGGTCGGGAACTCCGTTTTTCCTTTACCTCCCAGTAAACGCTCCCCACGCCCCGTTGCTGGTGCCAGAACGTTACCGGCGCCCGTACCTTGGCTTGCCCAAAGAGACTGCCACGTTCTTCGGGATGATCGGAACGGTGGACGAACAAGTGGCTAAGCTGCGCTCCATGTTGAAACGCGAGGGCTTGCTGGACGACACGATCTTCGTTTTCCTGACGGACAACGGCACCGCCTATGGGGAGAAGGTGTTTAACGCAGGAATGCGCGGGAAAAAGGGGTCGCTGTACGAAGGTGGACACCGGGTACCGCTATGGGTCAGCTGGCCCAATGGCGGACTGCGTCCCGCGGGCGACATCGATTCACTGACACAGGTCCAGGATGTTCTGCCCACGCTTCTAGATCTCTGTGGTATGAGCGATGCGGGCGACACGGCAATTGAGGGGACCAGCCTCGCACCCCTCCTTCGTGGAAAGCCCCAACCGGAACTGGACCAACGGATGACCGTTGTTCAATTCAGTGAGTCCGAAGGTCAGGGAGCGGTTTTGTGGAACGATTGGCGACTGGTGAAAGACGAGTTGTACCGGATCTCCAAGGACCCAGCCCAGAAACGGGACGTCGCTGGCGAATTTCCGGAAATCGCGGCGCGGATGAGGGAGCACTACCGCATGTGGTGGAAGCAGGTGGAGCCACACCTCTCGCTGGAGCCGTATTCCATCGGTCAGGCTGGCGAGGAGGTGAAGCTTACTGCTTACGATTGGTGGCATGGACCCCGCGTATACAATTGGCCGCATCTGCGCAGAGGCGAAAGGTCAACTGGCCGCTATTTACTGCGGATTGAGAAGGCCGGGGAGTATGAAGTAGAGCTTCGGCGCTGGCCCCGGGAGGCCGGTGCGAGAATTCGCGCGGCCGTGCCCCGGTATGTTCCGTTTGACCGGTTCATGGCGTTTGAGGACGACATTGCTCCGTTTCCCCCGGGGAAGGCCCTGCCAGTCGTTGAGGCGCGAGTGAGGTTTGGAGATCAGGAGCAGTCGAAACCGGTCGATGAGCGATCTCTGGGGGTTACGTTTCGCTTTCAGCTCGGCGAGGGGAGCGTTGACCTGCAGACATGGTTTCGGCTTGAATCGTCAGAGGAGTTCGGGGCCTACTACGTGTACATCCGGAAGGCCTGATGGCGGATTACGACACCGTCGTCCACACTCCCCCGGCGGTGCTGGAGTGCAGCATTGCCTCTGTGATGGCGGCGGCGCGGAGGCCATCGGCGAAGGTGGGGAACTTCGCCGAAGCCTCGTCCATGGGCTGTCCACTTGCGATGAACGTGAAGATCTCGCGCATGAGGTTGCGGAAGGCGTCAGGCCATGCCTCGTTATGGCCTCCTGGGAGAGTGACGTAGGGACTTACCGAAGCATCTACCAGCGATGGGTCACGCCGCAGGATCTGGTCTGGCTCATCGCGATGGCCAATCCATAGGTTGTTCGGTGTTTCCTGTTCCCAGGCCAAACTGGCTTTGCGTCCGTTGATTTCAATGGTGAGGTCATTCTTATGTCCGGCACACAGCGCGGATGTCTGGAAGACGCCGCGCGCGCCATTGCTAAAGCGCAGCAGAACAGTGCCGCGGTCAGGGACCTTCACGTGATAGTCTTCCGTCTCTTCCGCCCCGCCTTGCGCGAAGGCCTCCCGGCTGCCCGAGAGGGGCCTCTTGCGTACGGGGATGGTGGTTGAGAAGTCCGCAAGCACTTCAGTGACACGCAGGCCAGTAACGTATTCGACAAGATCGAACCAATGACAGCCGGCGTCGCCCATCATGGCGGCGGGGCCTGTATTCTCAGGCTCTACACGCCAGTTGTAGTCCTCCGGGTAGAGCAGCCATTCCTGCAAATAGCGGCCATGGATGAGATGCGCGTCGCCAAGCACGCCGCGCGCGATCATGGCGCGTGCCTGCTGCACCATAGGGTTGAATCGGTAGTTGAAGGTAACAGCGTGGGGTATACCGGTCGTGCGGACTGCTTCATACAACCGGCGAGCCTCAGACAGTGTAGGCGCCAGCGGCTTATCGACGATTACCGGCTTACCGGCGCGGATGGCTGCCAGCGCGGCGGTGACGTGGTGCTGCGTGGGTGCCGCAATATCCACGACATCAATCTCGGGATCATTCACCAGATCCTCAATACGGCAGTAGGCCTTGGGAATGCCATCACGGGCGGCCTTGCGCTGGCTTTCGTCCATCGAGGACGTGCAAATTCCGTGAACGTCCACAAACCCGAGGCGGCGCATGGCTTCCGCGTGATGCGGCCCGATGAAGCCATACCCAATGATGCCGCAGCGCAACCTACGCATGCGGGGTGGCTCCATTTCTGCAGGTCACTGCGTTGCCTGAATCGGCGGGCAGCAAGGGATTCAACACCACCTTGATGGCGCTGCCATCCTGAGTAAGCCGGAAGCCCTCTTCAAACGATTCCAGCGGCAGTTCGTGAGAAATCAGTGCGTCCGCGTCCACGAGGTCGTCGGCCATCAGGCGGATAGCGCGCTGCCAGGATGTCCAAACATAGCCGTAGGAGCCGATGACAGTGAGTTCCTTCATCATAATGCTGTTGATGTCCGTGAAGATGGGGCCTGGCTGGACGCCTAGCGGGGCAAGAGTGCCCTCCTTTCGGACAGCCTTCCAACACGTATCCAGCGATGCGACTGAGCCTGCGCACTCATAGACGATATCGGCTCCGTGCCCGCCAGACATCGCCCGCACGAGATCCACAACGTCCTCTGCCTCTCCGTTCACAATAACGTCCACACCCAGTGCCTTTCCACAGTCAAGACGGCGCTGATCGCGGGACAATCCGCTCAGCACGACCTTGGCGCCCTGTAGCTTTGCCACCTGGGCGGTAAGCAGCCCGATGCAGCCAGGTCCGGACACAAGCACAAGATCACCCGCCCGGACGGTGGTGCGCTCAATGGCTGCGTGCACGGCCACGGAAAGGGGTTCACCCAGAGCAGCAGTGCGGAAGGGAACATGGGAAGGAAGATGATGGCATCGCCTGTGGTCAATGCACAAATAGTCAGCAAACGCGCCGTCAATCATATAACCGGCTGAAACACGCTGAGGGCACATGAACGGATTGCCGGCAATGCAGTGGAAGCAGACACCGCAAGTGCGCGCGGGGTTGGATGCCACCACGCGGTCACCCACATGGAAGCCACGAACCTGATGGCCCACCTCGGAAATCACGCCACACCACTCGTGCCCAAGCACCACCGGAGGATCACAGCGCCAGTTGCCGCGAACGATATGGATATCGGTGCCGCAGATACCAACGCCCGCAATTTGGATCTTCACCTGATCCGGCTCAGGGTTGGGCTCCCTCCACTCGAGCAGTTCAAGGTGTCCCTCTCCTGGAGCGGTCTTGACGATGGCGCGCATGCGAGACCTCCCTTCCGCACCTACTGAAACGCGGGCGACAGCACGGCGCGTGCACCGGCGCAAATGTCGGCAGCGCGCAAATGATAGCGGTCAAGCAGTTCCGCGGCCTGACCAGACTCACCGAACACGTCGCGAACGCCTACCCGTGCCACAGGACGCGGGTGGTGGGCACTCACGAGACCCGCCACGGCTTCGCCGAGCCCGCCCAGAATGTTGTGTTCTTCCACGGTCACAAAGGCGCGCGTCTCACGGGCGGCCCGAAGCAGCGCCTCTTCATCCAGCGGCTTGATGGTGGGCATGTGCAGCACCCGCACAGAGATGCCCTCCTGGTTCAGTTCCGTTGCGGCGGTCAGGCCCTCGGAAACCAGTATGCCCGTGGTGACGATGGTGACGTCAGTGCCTTGCCGCAGTAGTTTCGCTCTGCCGATTGCGAAGCCGTCGTGAAGCTCAGGAACAACAGGGTAAACGTCCCGGCCAAACCGCAGATACACAGGCCCCTGCATGTGCGCCGCGGCGATGGTGGCTAATCGGGATTCCTCATAATCGCCAGGTGCGATCACCGTCATGTTCGGAAGTGACCGCATGACGGCGATGTCCTCGTTGCATTGGTGGGAAGCCCCGTCGCCACCCGTGGTAATCCCCGCGTGGGTAGCACCGATCTTCACGTTCAGCTTGGGATAAGCGATGGAGTTACGAACCATATCTCCCGCCCGAAACGCAGCGAAGGTGGCAAAGGTCGTGGCAAAGGGGATAAAGCCTTCAATGGCCAAGCCAGCGGCAACGCACATCATGTTGCCTTCCTGGACGCCGCAGTTGAAGAATCGGTCTGGAAAGACTTCCTCAAAATCACACGTCTTCGTGGCCTTGGCAACATCGCTGTCCAGCACCACAATGCGATTATCTTCGCGCCCCAGCTGGATGAGCGCGTCCGCATAGCCCTGGCGTGTGTGCCTCTTCTCAGACATCGGCAAGCTCCTCGAGGGCAATCCGATGCTGCTCACGATCTGGAGGCGTGCCGTGCCACATTGCCTCATTCTCCATGAAACTCACTCCCTTGCCCTTTGTGGTGCGTAGGATGATCATGGTGGGCCTACCGGGATGGTTACGGACATCACTCACGGCATCAATGATGGCCCGCATGTCGTGCCCGTCCACCTCAAGGCTGCGCCAGCCGAACGCTTCCCACTTGGGAAGCAGCGGGTCAAGGGGCATAATGTCTTCGGAGTGTCCGTCGGTTTGCAGGTAGTTGCGATCAACGAAACCAATCACATTGTCCAACTTGTACTTGTTGGCGAACATGGCGGCTTCCCAGACCTGGCCTTCCTGGATCTCGCCGTCGCCCGCCAGGATGAAGACACGGTGCGATTGTCCTCGTAGCTTTGCGGCAAGGGCCATGCCCACCCCAGTTGATATCCCCAGGCCAAGGGTACCCGTAGAGACATCAACGCCTGGGGTTTTTGGAGCGTAGGGGTGACCCTGAAGGTGCGAGCCCGGTCGCCGGAAGTGGTTCAAGTCATCCAGGGGGAAGTAGCCACATCGGCCGAGGGTCGCATATAGGACGGGGCTGCAGTGGCCCTTAGAGAGGATGAAGCGATCCCTGTCTGGCCACTCTGGCTCCTCTGGCCGGTGGCGCATGAGGTGGAAGTAGAGACAAGTGAGCAGATCCGCCGCTCCAAGGCTGCCACCAACGTGACCAGAATTCGCGCGGTACACCATGTCAATGATGTCTCGCCGAATGGCGCGGGCAACCCGCTGCAGCTTTAGGATGGAGGAGGCGTCAATCATTACAACAAGGAAAGGGCATCATCCCCCTTCCAACAAAGAGAATATCGGCGTTGCGCCACATTCATGAAGTAATTTACGGTAAACGCCCGGCCAACCCTGACAGGGAAAGGGCAATTGTAATCATGGCACCAGGCGGGCTTCCTGCCGGTTGACCATCGTTACTTCATCATCGATATCGACAGTCTCGACGCTGTAGAGAAACTGAAAGCTTGGTGGAAGGGCAGCATCCTGCATCAGACCAAGTGCGGTGAGATCCTCACTGACCGCCTCATCCAGCGTAAGGTGATGCGCGGCGCCCTCAATCGCTCGGCCATGATTGGCGGCAATGATGGTGATGGTGCAGTGGGGTAGAACACCGGGACGGCGGGTGACTACAGCGTACTCAGTCATGCGGTGAAGGCTGCCATCCAGGAAGCGCCGGCCCCTGTAGATGCGTGGTTTCGCCGATTTGCCGGATCGGCACTCAATATGGCCTTCGCAGGTTACCAGTGGCAGGTCCGATTGAAGCTTGCGAAGAAACTGGTTGGTACGAGGGCTGCCGAGCAGGATCAGGTTACTCCGGCTGAGCTCTGTCCAGTGAGAGTTGCGCGAGTTGCGCGTCTCAATCGGCACGCCGGCCTCATGAAACATGCGAGTAAGCGAGAGCATGCAGTGCATCTCGCCCGCCGAGAGGTAGTGGTAGACCGGTTCCACGTGCGCATGGGCACTGTCCGGGAAGAAGTCTCTGATCCTTTCTCCCGCATCCTCCACGCGATTGATATTCCAGTCGCGAACATAGTGTCCGGCATCGTCGCGAAAGAAAAGAGGCTCTGTGTAGACGATGATGTTGGGCGCCTTACCCTGCAGATAAGGCTGCCAGAAGCGCTCAACGGGACGCTGTGCCAGCTCAAGCGACGGGGACTGCCGGTTCTCAAGGAACTGGATCTCGTAGTGACCCTTGGGAATCTCCAGGCGCAAGGACAGTGCGCGCCCCTCACCTGCAAAGAAGGCGAATAGCCGGTCACGGATGCTGCCGACGGAGACACGAACGATAGGGTCAGTGCGGGGGTCGAAGGTGTCAGGTCGGCCAAGAGCCTCTACGGCGATCTCGTACTCTTTTGGTGAAGCTCCTGCTTCCGCCACATGGCGGTCAACCAGGTAACGAAGGATCCGCTTGAGATTGTCGGAGTGGGCGAACTGACGGCTGGCAAGCAGCCGGCGGAGCAAAGCCTCAACGTCATCCGTACGTGGAAAGCCTTGCGAGTAAGGGTCCGGTTGGTACATGATCTTCGCCAGACGGAGACAGTCGCCAAGCGCGCACTTGCGCGTTGAGTTCTCCAGTCTATTTCATTCAACGCGACATGACAGCAAGTGCGGATGGAAAAGTGAGGAATGAACCGGCGATGATGGCAAGTGGCGGAAGATGCCCCAGGCGGCTAGTCGCGGACGCCACCCATCACGCGGCGGGGGAAGATCTGGTCGTCGAACAGGCGTTCGCGCGTAATTCGCTGCGCGGGCCACTCCAGGCGCATGTCGTTGGTAACCTCTTCCAACATCTCCAGGTTCACCTGCCGCTGTGACATGGCAAACGCAGTGAGCAGGAGATTGTCAGCGACGGCGTTGATGATGCGCGGAATCCCTTGGGTGCGCACGTGAATCTCCGCCACGACAGGTTCGGGAAAGAGCTGTTTGGGCTCCTCATGGCCCGCTTTACCTAGGCGTGAGTAAACATAGCGAGCAGTATCCAGTTCTTCGAAGGGCTTCAGTGCACAGCGCAAGGCGATGCGCTGCTTCAACTGGCGGTAGGAGGGGTCATCCAGCACTCGATCAAACTCCGGCTGCCCCGCCATGATGATCTGAAGCAGCTTGCCCGCTCGATTCTCCAGGTTGCCCAGCAGGCGGATCTCTTCCAGTACCTCCCAACTGAGGTTCTGCGACTCATCCACAATCAGGACAGTGGTGCGGCCTTCGCGGGTGTTCTGCAACAACAACTCATTGAGCGCCAGGAGAACATGGGTTTTGGAGGGCGGGTTGCAGCGAAGCTCGAGATCGAAATTGATCATCTCAAAGAACTCGGCAACCGTGAGCCGCGAATTGAAGATGGTGGCGAAGTCGATCCTGTGCTGCACCAGGAAATCCCGCAGACACTCCAGAATGGTGGTTTTACCAGTGCCCACCTCGCCGGTGATCACGATAAAGCCTTTGCGGCTTTGGACCCCGTAGATGAGATTCGCCAGCGCCTCTTCGTGCTGGCGGCTTCGGTAGAGAAAGACAGGGTCGGGCGTCAGGTTGAAGGGGTTCTCGCGGAAGCCGAAGAACGCATTGTAGAGGCTGCTCATATAAAGGCGATTCGTGCGGACAGCGCCGCCAAGGGCCCAGAATGTTGCCTCTCGAACCAGAAGAGGCATGTGTTCTCAGTATAGACCCACTCTCAGGATAGCGGAAATCGTCGTGATTTCAGCGCGTTAAATGTATGAAAAGTCGAAATCGAGGATGTCTGGATACCTGCAAAAGTACCAAAGGATGTTCCGGCCAGGAGAGCGCCTGCGGTAAATGCCTGAGGAACATCAGGTATCCTAAGAGCTTAATCAACTATGCGCGTCCCGTCTCCACTCTCGTGTCATGGAACCGTCGCTCTGCTGTTAGTGGTGGCCCTTGGCTTCCTGGCGCTTGCGGTTTTCTCGCCGCTACACCAGCACCGGCCCGACGGCAGTTGCACGCTGAATGGCTTTGAGTATGTCGTTCAAGCTGAAGCTCAAGCCGGCGTGGCCGAGCTTGAGTTGGCCCTGTTGGCGTGGCGAGAGACCCCTGAACAACTGTTGTCCCGTTCGCCGGAAGCCCCCGCCGCGCGGCTGCTGCGCGGCCCGCCATCCCTCCTTTAGCCAGATATCCGTGGCACCGGACATTACCCGGCCCTCCAACTTCACCCTTGCTCTGGTTTCGGCTACACAAAAGAGGAGATCTCCATTGGTTATTCAGCGCTTCCTGATTGGTCTTGTCGCTATGCTGTCGATGTCTGCGTGGGCGCAGAACACAGCCACGCTCACCGGTACCGTGACTGACCCGGGCGGCAACGTGGTTCCGCAGGCCACCGTGCTGGTGGAAAACGAGTTTACCCGATACCGGGTAACGGTGAAGACGGCGGATGACGGCACGTTTACCGTGACAAACATCCCCTATCACTCCTATGACGTCATCGTTGCCTTGCCAGGATTTCAGACCTACCGGACACAACTCAGCCTGCGATCAAACATTCGCACGGTGCTGGAGGTGCGGCTTGCGTTGGAAGGCGTAGCGGATAGCATCACCGTGTCGGAACGGACAACCATCCTGGTAGACCCCGAGGAAACGGGAACCCATGTCCAGATGAACCAGAGCGACATCGAACGGTTGCCTGTGCAGGTGGGGAATCGCGGACTGGAGGCGGTAGTATCGAACTTTCCGGGCTTCGCGGTGAACGCCAACGGAGCCATTCACCCCAGAGGTGCCCACAATCAGATGACTTTCGTGATTGACGGTATGCCGATCAGCGACCAGTTAACCGGCGCGTTCGCAAATGCCGTGGATCCCAACATCGTGCAGACAGTTGAGCTCTTCACGGGCAACATCCCTGCAGAATATGGGAACAAGGTGTCGGCTGTAGCAAACATCACCACCAAGAGCGGATTGGGCGGTGGCAGGAAGTTCATGGGCAACACCGTCCTGTCCGCGGCACAGTTTGACATGGTGGGCCAGGTGACTTCCGTGGCCGGGGAAGCAGGCAAGTTTGGTTACTCAGCGACGGTAAACACCATGAAGTCAAACCGTTACCTGGATTCGGTGTCGCTGGACAACCTGCATAACGGAGGCAATAACCAGCGCGGCTTCTTTCGGCTGGACTGGATGCCGACAGAGCGGGATGTGCTGCGCCTGAACGGCATGGCAGGACGGTCAAGCTTTCAGCTGGCAAACCTGCGTAGCCAGCACGCCGAAGGGATGAACCAGCGCCAATATCTGGGCGATGCCTCTGGCAGCCTGGCGTGGGTACGGACAATCGACGCGCAAACCACGTTTGATAGCACGGCGAGTTACCGGACAACGCAAGCTCAGCTGTTCGCAAGCCCCAATGACACACCCGTGACCGCGTCGCAGGCGCGACACCTATCCACCTTCACCAGTGGCAGCCGCCTGAACATGATCCGCGGGCGCCATCAGCTTCGGATGGGCGGCGATATTCAGGTATTCCCGGTGAGTGAGTACTTCAGTTTTGGCCTCACCAGCCCTGACTTCAACGACCCAGCGAGCGAGGCCTACAATCCTAACCTGTTACCGCATGACCTCACCAGAGGAGGAAGGCCTTTCCAGTACGTGGGCAAGGACACCGGCGGGCTCTACTCAGGCTTTTTCCAGGACAACATCAAGTGGGGTGACTTCCAACTCTCGATGGGGTTGCGCTATGACAGCTACCGCTTTCTGGTGAACGGGCAGCAATGGCAGCCAAGGCTGGGGCTCAGCTATCACCTGAAGCCCACCAACACCGTGTTTCGGGCGTCGTATAACCGGCTCTACCAGACTCCCCCGAACGAGAACCTTCTGCTGAGTTCCAGCCGCGAAGCGGCGGCGATTGCCCCTCCGGTAATCGCGCAGGAACTTGGATCAGCGGTTGTCTCAATTCAGCCAGAGCGGGTTGACTTCTTTGAGGTGGGTCTTCAGCAGGGGCTGGGTTCGCGGATGAGCATCACGGCCAGCTACTATCACAAGCGAGCGTCTGACCAGCAGGACAACGATAACTTCCTCGATACAGGCATCATCTTCCCCATCACACTGCAAGGCATCAGGATTAATGGCGTGGAAGGGCGACTGAATCTGGCGCCGGTAAGGGGATTTTCCGGAAGCGTGTCAGTGACGCATTCGCGCGCAATCTCCACACCGCCATTCACCGGCGGACTCTTTCTGGGCAGCGACGCCATTGACCTATTGTCCGAAGGTCCCTTCGTGATTGACCACGACCAGCCCCTGTCCATTGCTGGCTTGCTAACCTGGACTTCAAAGCGAGGGCTGTTCAGTACCGTTTCGGTGCGGCACGACTACGGATTAGTGGCCAATCCTTCAGACCCCGATGAGGTGGCTGCCGACCCGGACTTCTTTGACTTGCTGCCCTACGTGAAGCTAAACCAGACACCTGCCCGAGTGACCCCCCGGACGCTCACCGACGTGGTAGTGGGCTACGAGCGCTATCGCGGAGACCGCAAGGCGTGGGAGATCTCAGGGCAAATCTCCAACCTGACTAACCAGACCGCTCTATACAACTTTCAAAGCGTGTTCGTAGGTACCCGAGTGGTGCAGCCCCGAACAGCTGGGGTGCGCTTCCGGGTCTTCTTCTAATGCAAGAGAGGTACCGGTCACCGACCACAGGGGCAGGGCAGGAATTTGGGGCCGGCAGCCAGCCGCTAGACTAAAGGGATGCCCTACCGCGCACTGTTTTTTGACTTGGGGAACGTGCTGGTGCCGTTCGACTTGCGCCGGGCCTATGGTGCACTGGAAGCCTGCAGTACGGTGCCTGTTGCTGAGATGGCTAGCCGGCTGCGCATCAGTAATCTGGCCGCTGAGTACGAGTGCGGCCGGCTGGACGACTTGGCCTTCTATGAGGCGATTCGGAACTTGCTGGAGCTTCGCTGCGCGTACGAGGAATTCTGCACCATCTGGAATAGCATCTTTCTGCCTCCGACAATGGTGCCGGAGCAGCTTCTAGCAAACCTGAAGAAAAGCTACACGTTGTTGCTGCTATCTAACACAAATGCCATCCACTTCCGCTATCTCCAGCAGCACTATCCGCATATTGCCCACTTCCACTTCAAGACCTTATCGCACGAAGCGGGGGCGCAGAAGCCGGATGCTTCCATCTACCGGCAAGCCCTGGCTACCGCGGAAGTAGACCCATGTGAAGTGTTCTTCACCGATGACCTTCAAGAGAATATTGATGCAGCCCGTGCACTGGGCATCGACGCGGAACGATTCGTGGACGTGGAGAGCCTGGAAGGGCACCTGCGCGCCAGGGGCATCCTGAAGCTGGGAGGCGCCGGCTAGCTTCGTTCCAGTTTGTGGATCTTCTCCAAGGTTTCGCGGCGGTGGATTTCCAGGATCGCGTTTTCCTTGCCCTCAATATGAAGCTGGCGAAAGATCTCAAGGGCTTTGCGATAGCTGGAAAGAGCGCGAGTGGAATTGCCAGTGGCATGGAGGCAATCCCCTATCAGCATGTGCGACTCTCCTACTTCGCCCTGAGCGCCGGCGTTCATGGGGTTTTCTCTAGCCAGGTCCTCCCGCATCTCAACGGTGCGCTGCACGAGGGGTAACGCCGAGCGGGCATCACCGGCGGCAATCATCGTGCGGGCCAGGCGATAAATGTTGGAGGCCAGGAGACTACGATTGCGGGCATCCAGAGGGTCAATGGCTGCCAGGTCCTCATGGATGCGGATGGACTGGCGGTAACGCTCCATGGCCTCCTGGTACTGGCCGCTTTCGTAAAGCAGTCCGCCCAGGGACATGGCGCTGGCGGCGACATCGTTGAGGTTGCGAGCGTCAGTGGCGTTTTCCCTGATCATCTCCTGGGAAAGGGAGAGGGCTTTGCGAAAGTGATTCTCGGCCTGCTTGGAATCTTTCAGCATCAGCAGGATGCCGCCCAGCCGCCGGTGAGCCAGGCAGAGCCCGCGTTTGTCCTCAGGATCCTCTGAGCCCGCAGCGACAATCTCCTCGAACATGCGCAGGGCCTGCCGGCGGCTCTCGAGTGCCCCATCCCAGTCTGCAATCTGAGAGAGGCCACCACCCAGGGCCGTATAGCTGGAGGCCACCTTGCGACGGTACTCCATATTGTTGGGGTCAAGAGCGAGCATCTCCTGATACATGCGAAGCGCGTCGCGGTCATACTGCAACCCCATTTGGTAGTCGCCCATCAGCTTTTGGAGGCTGCTGAGGCGCTGATAGGTTTGGGCGATATCGGCCTTGATGTCCAGGTTCGGCTCATCCGGATCCACCAGGCCCTCGCGAATGGAGAGGGCCTTCCGATAGCACTCTAACGCAAGGGCGCTATTGCCGATGTTGGCTACGTTGGGCCGGCCCTGCACATCGCCCAAGCGTTCATAGGCAGAGGCTAGCTCGCGTTGCAGGCGGGGGTCGCCCGCGGACTCGCGGGCGAGGCGGTCGAGGTACTCAAGCGCCCGCTCCACCAACTTGCCGCGAACACCCGTGGCACCAGGCAACTTCGCCAGATCGGAATCCAATTCAAAGATCATGGAACTGGCTAGCTGGCGGACATCCTCAAAGCGGGCCTCAGCGCGCTGGCGTTCAAACTCCGCGCGATTGGCAAGGAGGGTTGAAGCGACCACTCCGCCCACCAAACTGGCGACCGCCAGCCCGCCAATCATCACGGCGACACGATTCCGCCGCAGAAACTTGCGCGTGTGATAGAAGGCGGTGTCCGGACATGCGGACACAGGCTGGTGATTGAGGTAACGGGCGACATCCTGGGCGAAGTGGTTGGCAGTGATGAAGCGGTCCTCGGGACGAAGCTGAATGGCCTTCAAGATGATGGCATCAAGATCCTGCTGCACTCCCGGGAGACTGGCAATGTCACTGGGGCGTGATGGCTGCCCGCTGGCGATCTTGGCCAGAATACCCAAAGGGTTCCCAGGATCCGGCTCGTAGGGTCGTCGCGCACACACCATCTCATACAGCAATACGCCCAGAGAATAGATATCGCTGGCAGTTGTTAACTGCTCTCCGCGAAGTTGCTCCGGACTGGCATAGGCGGGGGTAAGCGCCGTCACCTTGGCATTGTCGATGAAGCCACGTTCATTGCCCTCAGCATCCAGGACGCGGGAAATTCCGAAATCCAGGAGCTTGGGAATCCCCCCTTCCATGATCAGAATGTTCCCCATCTTGATGTCGCTGTGCACCACGAGGTTTTGGTGGGCGAAGCTGACCGCGGAACAGATCTCGCGAAACAACTGCAGGCGCGCCTCAAGCATCAGCTGTTTGCGGCGAAGGTGTTCATCCAGCGGAGTGCCCTCAATGTACTCCATCACGAAGTACAAAAGGCCATCCTCAGTGACGCCCCCGTCGAATATGCGGGCAATGAAGGGATGGTTCAGGCGGGCAAGGATCTGCCGTTCCAGCCGGAAGCGCTCCACAATCTCGAATCCGGTAGAGGAGCGGTTCAGCACCTTGATGGCCACCTGCATGCGGAACTCAGCATCCTCGCGCATGGCAAGGTAAACGGATCCCATGCCGCCCTCGCCAATCAGGCTCTGGATGCGATACGCGCCAATCACCCGGCCAATGAGGGCATCGCCGCGTTGGTATTCCTCCTTCACGCGAGCGACAACGGGAGCCAGAGAAGGAAAGTGATTGGGGGTATCGAGGATGTCAACCTCCTCGCTTGAGGCAAGCAACAGGCTGCGCACCTCGTCAGCTAGAGCAGCATCGCCGCCACATGCAGTTTGGAGATAGGTGTCACGCCCGGCTGGTTCCATTGCCAGGGCTTGCTGGAAAAGCTCTTTCACCTGAGCCCAGCGTTCCGCGGTCATCCAGCGTCCGTCCCCTTCAGTTCACGCGCCAGCCAAGCGCGGGCCATTACCCAATCCCGTTTGATGGTGGCGGGGGAAACCCCAATCACCGTAGCGGTTTCCTCAATCGAGAGCCCGGCGAAGTAGCGCAACTCGACAATGCGGGCCTGCTGGGCATCAAAGGCGGCAAGACGGTCGAGCGCTTCATGCAGGGCCAGAACTTCAGCTACGTTTTCGGCGGGGGCAGATGCCTCGGGCTGGTCCTCCAAGAAGATCTTTTGTGCGCCGCCACCGCGCTTGGCAGCATTCACTGAACGGGCGTGATCAACCAGAACGCGCCGGATCACCTGGGCGGCTACCGCAAAAAAATGCTGCCGGTTGTGATACTCACTCGCTCCGCCGCCAATCAGACGCATGTAGGCTTCGTGGACAAGTGCGGTGCTTTGCAGGGTGTGGTCACGGCGTTCGCGGGCTAGATGCCGCCGGGCAATACGGCGGAGTTCGTCATAGACGATGGGGGTAAGCTGCTCTAGCGCGATGGCATCGCCGGAACTCCAGCGGGCAAGCAGGGTAGTAACATCCGAGGTGGCCATAGGAGCAATCACACATTCCTCAGCGGTAGGCGGCCATAGCGACATCCGAAGCAGAAGCCACACTACGATACCAGACCGCAGTAGCAGCCCCGCACGCGTGACAGACTTGCCTTGCCTGAATAGCCACGGTGCTGCCTCTGCATCCCATCCAGCGCACCGCCTTGATTTTCCTCACTATACCACTCTGGTTGCGGGATTCCGGGCGGAGGAGGCTCAACACTGGAATCGCATCCAGGCAGGTCAGCCAAGTACCGATGGCGCGTTCGCAGTGTAGGAAGAATTCAAGCAAAATGATGGTCCGATTTCACCCAGATTGACGCTTACCCAAGTGAGAGAGATTACGAGGAGATCTGGGCTATGACTCCTGATCCAATTTCATCCACGGACGGAGGCGCCGCATCATACGGCCCTCAAGTCCCCACTGATAGTAGTTCCGCACGGGTGCATTTGAGTGGCAGTACACCCGCGAACGCATTTTCAATTGTCGAATTCAGCAGCATGCCTGGCAAGGAACCACCGCCGTCCGTGCACCCAGGCGAAGACCGCTTTTTCTGTTTGCTGGAAGGGGAATGGGATGTCCGTGTGGGTGAGGAGCGTTTCCGCGTCAAGGCTGGCGGATCGTTCTTCGCGCCTCGTGGCATTGATCACGAATACCGCATCCTGTCACCCACCGGCAGGGCTGTTGTGCTGATTACCGCCGGGCCCAAATTCCAGGGATAAGAGACAGGCCAACAAGATTGCAAACCCCGGAGGCGCTTCCGGTTGGTTGAGATCGTGCGCGGACGCGTTCTGTCTGACAAGGTAGCTACTTCGGGTGTAGCGTTCAGCCGGCTGCCAAGTTCATTCCACTGGCCAAACGGCTTAATTGATTCAACGCAGCTTCACTCTGCGGCGCGTTGCCGCATTCCAACTGGTTCCCTGTTGCGGCTGGCAAATCACGCTGCCAGCGCGCAGCACTCCTTCACCCGCGGCCCGTGAGCCCGTTTATTGCATAGGATTTGCCGCGGTTCGCGGTCGATTTGGCCGTTGGTTGGCATTGCGGGTTACATGCCGGAGCCCTCGCGGGTGGTTTTGGTTGCGCGTGCGGCCTTGGGCGA
>DAISIM010000053.1:0-29891 GCA_036821995.1 Bryobacteraceae bacterium | reverse complement strand
CGCCCGTTTACACGCTTGACGAAGCTCTCTCCGACAATTCGCGATACTCATTTGGGTTATACTCCAGGTCCGCATCCTGAATGATCGTGAATCTGCCTTGTGCCAGATCCAATGCACGGCGAACACTGTAGCCCTTCCCGCGTCTCGTTTCGTTTCGAAGCACACGGATCCTCGCCGGATGCGCGTCGCACAGTTCCGCCACGACCTTTGCAGTATCGTCAGTTGAGCCATCATCCACAACAATGATTTCTGTTTCACAGTTTGGGGGTAGTTCAGCACGCAAAACGCGAGTGAGCAATGCTCCAACGTACTCTTCCTCATTGTATGTGGGGACTATTACAGTGACCAAAGATTTTATAGCAGTATAGTCCATGATTAGCCCTCCACTTTTGAAACATGAATGTCTAAAGCTGTTTATCGACGTTGTGATCGAAGTTGTTGTCTACGTGAGTTGATGAGCCGCCGCGATATGATCTGTGGTAAAGAGTATCGACAGAAATCGCTTTAAAACGTTTTGAGCTAGTGTGATGTCGCATTGTTCATCCTACAAATGATATTGCCTCCGCAATCACTCTTTCGCCAGTGTAATCTCTGTGACTGCAAACTTGTTTGTGAGCGCTGATCGTATTACATGCACGCCCGTTGTTGTGGAGACGAGTGCAAGTTCGCGTGAATGCAACACCCAAATAGGCCGGTTTATGGCACCTAAACCGATAGGAAGAGAAACGTCAACAGCATCGCCACGTTTATTCAATAGAATCCGTGGTGGTAGCACTTTCCAGCGTACTTCGAAATTACCCTGGAAGGGCTCATAGTTGTGGATTAAACTCAATTCAAAGTTGATCGCTGAACGAGCCAAACTCTTGATGAACGGTGGTATGCGAAGAAATTGCTGATTATCATATGCAGGAACCGCAACTACCCAGTCGCCTTTGGAAACGCCAGCCTCACTCAATGCCTGCACCCCCGTTTCTTTCCTCTGGCTCACTTCACGGGCAACATCAATTACACCAGCACTCTGGTAGCAAAGCGCCGCCAACAGGACCGGAGCGACTCCGTGGAACCAGAGCTTGTGCCTCAAAATTTGCAAGGTAGCCACCGTGAATGGAAGGCAAGTCAGAACGGCGCATATGCGCCATCGGGAAGAGGTATAGCTGCCGCTCCCAATCACGTCTGGGACGATACACGAACCGAGCACACTCAACAACACGAAGATTTCGATGCCACCCAAACCTCCTACCCGCAAGCCACCAGCAAATCGCTGCAATAGGCTTGACCAGGTGATGGCCATCACTGTCACCCCAGCGGCTAGTCCACCCCAAGTGAACGAAAGAAACGAGTCGCCAATCAGCCAGCCTGCCGCTGCCTTGGCGACGCCATACCATCCATTTGTCCATATGACTTCGCCGCTCCCCCCGGAACCAGAGACCAATTCAATCGCAACAAGCGCGACGAAAGGGATGCAGACCGCAAGGAGATAGGGACTGCACACCCCACGACGTACGCGCAACAAGATCAGAAGCCCAAGTAGCCCAGTAGCGATCGCGAACGTGTACAGATGCGCCGCGTAAAAAAGCAACAGGAGAAGAACAACTCCCCACCAAAAACTACGATTTCCCCACCTGTGTATAATGTTCACAAATCCCAGAAACACGGCAAGCGAAAAGGAGAAGTCATAGAAGCCCATCCAAAGGAACCAGTTGTTAGCGAACCACCCCGCGGTGACTGCGGCGAAGGGTACGCCCGACGCCCGGTAGATCGTTAAGAACCAGCCCGCAGCGCTCAGAAGCGCGATCACGGTAAACCATGTGCGTTCGGCAGTTTCCCAGCCCTGCAAAGGTCCCAAAAAACGAAGGGTGGAGTCAGTCACGAAATTCGACCGGGGCATAGTCCGTAGCTGATACTGCGAAACGAATGGCTCAATGCCCGCCCGTACTTGCGAAGCAAGGTAGGCGTTGTAAGTATGGCTGGGACCATCTGCTGTAGGAAGTTCTGCGGCGAACCAAATCGGGGCTACCACTATAACTAAGGACAGCAGCAGATAGATCCATGCAGTAACTTTAGGTCCAGGAGCCCTCCGAGGCTCCCTTGTTAATGGGTCGCAGCCTCCAAGCTCTTGAGTGCGCGCATCCGTCATCGGCTAAGAGTGTACCACGTCATTTAAAAAGTGTGGGTAGTCGTCCAAGATGGTGACAACTCATGCCTCCAATTCAAAGCCAGAAGCTGCAGTGCGAATGGGAACGGCTAGGATGTAAAACTCACCAGGCCGTGCGATGCGCAAATGTCAACCAGACGCTAGATGTACCCTTTCATAGTACAATGCAGGACATGTTAGCTGGAGACTGTAAAGCTCTCCCAGAAACTTGCTGAATGCCGTTCGCGAGTGAGGTGTTACTTTATATATAGCGAAAGCATCCAAACCGAGTTGGAATTAAAATATGTATACATCGTCGAAACCTATTGTAGAACTTCCGTCACCTCGAGTCGAGATAGCATGGATGATTGCATTTGCTGTAATGACGATGCTTGTATTAGGTACTATAGCTACACTATGGGGAGTACCAAAGCCAAAAGTGCATGATGAGTTTGCGTACTTGTTGGCTGCTGATACGTTTTGCTCAGGTAAATTGACCAATGCCACTCCGGCACATGCGGCGCATTTTGAATCAGTACATATACTAGTTTCTCCGAGCTACATGTCAAAGTATCAGCCAGGAACTGCACTAGTTATGGGTGTGGCGCAATATCTTGTGGGCTCTGCCTATTGGGGAGTCGCTATAGTGAGCGCGATGGCGTCAACAGTCGCTTACTGGGCTGTGATTCCATTTGCGGGTAGATTTTGGGCCATCGTCAGCGGCTTTGTTCATGTTGTTAGTTTTGGCTCAATCCATTATTGGGCGCAATCGTACTGGGGTGGAGCAATGCCATTCTTAGGGGCGATGCTCGTGGTGGGTTCTTACGGTTGGGTTCGGGGTGGTAATCAGGAGAAAGCTACGTGGCCAATGGCGTTGGGGTTTGCGATTCTTTTGTTAACAAGGCCGTTTGAGGGTGCATTTCTATGTGCTGCTGTTCTGGGTCTGGTTATTTGCCATACTTTAAGAATTGGAACGAAAGTGAAAGTAGTTATTCAGCTTTGGCTCTTGCCTTTGGCACTCCTTTTGGGTGGTGCGGTTGTCTTTCAAATGATTTACAATCAGGGGGTAACAGGCTGTTGGGCTCGTTTGCCGTATTCTGAACACTGGGATCAATATACCAATGCAGCTTTGTTCTGGTTTTTGCCTGTTGATGATAGATTCCTTGTTCGAGATCATAACAACGAATTTGCCAACCAGCAGCGGTGGGAAATGGAAATACAAAGATACTGGCAACGCGATGGAATCATGCTGGGGCTAAAAAACCGAGCAGTAGATATAGTGTTAATGATCGAAGCAAATGGGTTCTATGTTGCATGGATCGCGCTATGCGGGTGTATTTTAAGGTGGCGACTACCAAAAGATCTTGTGGCTATCGCGTTAATTTCCTCAATTCCTGTTATGATATACACATGGCTTATTACTCATTATTTAGCGTGTGTGATTGCCGTACTATGGATTACAAAATTTCATCTTTTGTCGATGGCAGAAAAGATGGGATCGCGAATGTTTCTAAGCGTAAAATGGGTGAAGCCTTTCGTGGTCGCTATTCTGCTTTTGTCCGTTGTGATAACGTTTTTATGGAGACATCGGCCATTAGATAGGAAGATACATGCTAGAAATAGCGTGGAGTCTTTTCTTACTAAGACGAATGGGGATCATTTGTTATTTGTAAAGCGCGGTCAGAAGTTTGACCCTTCAGAAGAGTGGGTTTACAACTTATCGGATCTTCAAAAGCAAAAGATAGTTTGGGCTAGGTACTTGACCAAGGAATCTAACGCAGCGCTAGCTGCAAGTTATAAGGACCGACGGGTTTGGGTAGTTGAGCCAGAGAATGGCTCGAAGCTTCGAGAGGGACTCCAAGTCGACTGAGAACTTGCTTTGGCTTTAGATGGTTCGTTGTGCGTTTCTCGTCAACCCATGCCCACGATTCACCGAATGAGCGTGATACCCCTTGCCGATGAATCGCGAACACTTATGGGCGCAGCAACTTGTGACCCCTAGTCGCTGTAATCAATCTCCGTCGTACGCACTTTCATCGCGGCCAGCGCCACCGCAGCGCAGGACAGGATCAATATCCCAAGCACCGCCCACACCCGGGCGATGGGTTCCGGCGGCACCAGGAAAAGCGCCATCACGCCATCCACGGGCATATCCACCGGACTCAGGCTCTTCAGGTAGTGGGTGATGCTGAAATACTGCAACGAAACGGGCAGGAACACGTGTACCGCTTCCCACACGAAGACCACGGCGCCTGGGATCAGGGGGTTCCTGACGTAGAGGCTCGCTAGTAGGAAGATTGCCCCGTAGCCGGCGCACGCCAGGGCGGTCATCAACAGGTAGTCCAGCAGGTTGGCCAATCCCTGGCCCTGCCAGAAGTAGTTCCAAAACGTATCCCCGCGATGCGCCATCGTGAAGAAGTAGGCTGCGGTCAGGCTGGCCGAGAACACCACCGTAGTAGCCAGGAAGCCGATGACAAAGCGGCTAACGAGAAAGATCTCACGCCGTACCGGCAACAGGAAGTAGTAATGCAGTGTCTTGTTGAGTACCTCTCCCCGCACCAGAAAGGTTCCCACGGCCAAACAGCCGAAGAATACAAGAAAGCGCAGATAGAGGAACTCCATCATGTTGGCAAAGATCAGGATGTCATTGCTGAAGCTTCCCTTGGGTCCATAGGTTAATTGCACAAAGGTATAGATGGCGGTGATGCCCACGGGGGCCGCCGCCAGCAAGTACAGCCAGATCGCGCGCGTGGTGAAGAAATGGTAGGCCAGATCCATGCGCACCATGGCCAGTAATTGCTGGGCATACACGGAATACATGCTTCCGGTGCCGCCGCCAAGGTCCGGACGGCTTGGGTTCAGGGGGGCGCTACTCATGAAATCCCTCCGGCTTCGCCAATCAGATATTGGTATAGGCTGTCCGCGTCTTCATCGGTGGGCCGCAGTTGGTCAACCTGCACGTTCAGCGTGAGTACAGCAACCTGGAATGCACTATAGAAGGTATCGGCGTCATTCGTGCGGAACAGCACGCTGGCCCCATCGGGCAGCAGCCGCGCCTCCACCACCATCGGGTTGCCCATCATGTGTTGCGCCAGCTTGCGAGCGTCACTACAGCGCACCAGAATCTGAGCTGGCTGGTGCTTCACTTCACTGCGGACGCCACGAATTTCGCCCTCTGCAAGGATGTATCCCTGGTTGATCAGGATCACCCGATCCGATATCTCGTCCACCTCATGCAGAATGTGGCTGGACACAATCACGAATAGCCCTTCGGCTCCAAGCGCCTTAAAGATGGCGATGGTCTCTGCCCTTGCCATGGGATCCAAGCCATTCAGCGGCTCATCCAGTACCACCACCTGCGGCCGGTGCGCGAGTGCCTGCGCCAGCTTGATCCGCTGCCGCATCCCCTTGCTGTAAGCCGCCACCTTGCGATGCGCTGCATCTTCCAAACGCACCCTCTGGATGGCCTCCCACGCCCTTGCCTCCGCATGTGCCGCGCTCAATCCATGGAAGCGCAGTGTGCTACGGACGAACTGGAAGCCCGTCATCCCCCGTGGAAACGCGTCAAACTGCGTGCAATAGCCCAACAGACGAAACAGCCGTTCCGGGTCGCGCGGCGAGATGCCCAGCACTTCTACGCTGCCCTCAGTGGGTTGGATAAGGCCCGCCATCAAGTTCATCAGCGTGCTCTTGCCCGATCCATTAGGACCCACCAGGCTCGTAATGCCCGGCCCGATTGACAGGTTCACGCGATTCACGCCCAACACATCGCCATAGAAGCGCGACACATTGCGGAAGGCGATCACCGGCGCATAAGGCGGACCTTGGATTGCGGTTGCACTCATCGCACCACCTCCGCGCCACGGATCCTTCTCGCCAGCAGCCGGACGCAGGCCGCACCCATCAGCGCCAGCGCAAGAAAGGCTGACCATACAGGGATCTCCTGCCGTTCAAACACATAGAACAGCCCGAAGCCGGCTCCGCCCGTTGCTTGCCCTTCCATTAGCCACGCCCAAACCGTGGCCATCAAGGTCCGTACGTTCAGAAGGTGGCCCCAACGCATTTCAAGTAGTTCATTCAATAACGCACCGAAGCCCGCACCAACAAAGAAGATCAGAAACATCGCCCCGCCCGCCACCGGCTTCCACCGTACCCAGGCCGAAAGTGCCATCGCCAGCAGCGACAACAGGCCCACCCACAATAAGCCGCCTACTACCAGAGCCAAAGGAATGCGCCAGTTCGCACCCAGCCACCCCATTCCGGCCAGGGTTGTCTGTTGGGCCACCAACAGCAGGCCCGGTATCCACGTGATGGCGGAAAGCAATGCTACCAGTGGCAGCATCCTGCCCAGCACATAGTCCGTCCGGCTGATTGGCCGGGCAAGCATGGTCGAAAGCCCTCGGTTGGTGAGGTCTGGTGAAATACGCCCCGGCCCGGCAAGTGCCGCCACAAAGAACGAGATCGTACTCTGCACGCTAAGGAAGATATAGAAGAACCTGGCGTCGATGGCGATAAGGTCGCTCACGTTCACTTTCATCATCTGCAGCGCATCCAGGTTGTGATGCAGATAGATCGCCAGGATGCAGAGCAAAGGCCACAAGAAACCCACGTACAGCACTGGGGTCAACAGGCGAGAGCTTCGCATCTCTTCCCATGTGTAACGGGCAAGGGCCAGAAATCGCGTGTTGGCGCCGGTAAGAGGCCCCTCATAGCGCCGGTAGCTGCGTTCATAAACCGCCATTGGGGTTACTCCATCGCCTTCAGGAACAAGTCTTCCAGGGAATCCCGCCGCCGCTCCAGGCTGCGGATGCGCGTCCCATGGGCGGCTGCCAGCGCAAACAGATCCAACGGCTCCGGAGAGCCAGGCAGCACCGCGCGCACCCGTCCGTTCCCGTTCCATGCACTCTGGTAGCCTTGTGCGGTCAATGCTTCCACGAAGCGGCCGGCATCGTGTGCCAGTTCAATGTCGTAGATATGTTGGTTTGCGCGTCGCTCCTGCTCCAGATCGCAGAAGGCGGCCACTCGGCCCTCTTTCAGGATCAGCACCTGATCGCAGCATTCCTCCACATCTCGCAGCAGGTGCGAAGATACCAGCAGGTGCGTGCCCTCCTGCGCGCGAATCTCCTTCACCAGTTGGATCATCCGCTTGCGCGCCGCTGGGTCAAGCCCATTGGTGGGTTCATCCAGAATCACCAATCGCGGCCCGTGGACGATGGCTTGCGCCAGCTTCGCCATCTGCCGCATGCCCAGGGAATAGCCGCCAATCGGGCGATACCGTTGCTCGCCTAACCCCACATAGTAGAAGGCCTCGTGGGCCCTTTCCAGCGCCTGCGCCGGAGGAAGCCCTGACAGCTCAGCCATCATGCGCACATAGCGCAAACCGCTCATCTGTGCGATGAACGAGTCGTTCTCTGGCATGAAGCCGATGAGTGAGCGCAACGCCCGTGCATCCTTGCGCACATCATGCCCGAACACGCGCGCCGTGCCGGAGGTGGGCGTGTAGTAGCCAAGCAGACTATTGATGAGAGTGGACTTCCCGGCGCCGTTCGGGCCGAGAAGTCCAATCGATTTTCCAGTGAGTGTGGCGCTAACCCGGTTTAGGATCACCTTCCGGCCTAGCGTCACCTCCAGTTGCTCCAGTTCAATGATTGCCGCCATGGATGGCCTGCTCCCTGTTCAGATTACGATGCCATCGCGGCATTTGTTCTGCCTGATTTACGCACTATTTCTGTTGAGGCAACCCATCCAATTGCCCCATCATGGCACCCAGCCGGAATAGTGAGCCGCCACCCAACCCCACCAAACCGTCTTTCGACGCGATCGTGATGGATTGCGGTCCACCGAACGCGGCCACTAGCGATGGCTTCAACTCCTTCGCCATCTTCTCCATTTCCGCCGCCTGCTCTGCGTTCTGCCCGCCCAGAGTCGCTGCCTTGCTGGCTACTGTCGCCAACGCGCCGCCTGCCTGCTGGAAGAACAGTCCAGAGAAGCCAGTGGTGCCGCCAGTGGGAATCAGATTCCGGAACGTGTCCGACATCAGAATGCTGGTGCCACTCGCCTGGGTTTGGATGGCCTGCCGCACCAACCCCCGGTCTGGAGCCGCCACCAGATATCCACTGGCATACGCGTAGTGCGCACTGGCCAGCTTTCCCCCCTGCGGGATCGTCACTGTGTAGAAGGTCACGCCATCCACCACCTCGCTGCTGAGCGTAGCCGTTGGCATCCCCTTCAACGACGCTTCCCGGTTGGCTGCCTCAATCAGCCGGCCAATGCTGGTTTGCAACCGCACCGGATCGTTCACCTGCACCACCACCTTCCAGCCCGGCACAGGCACCAGCGGACCATCAATCGCAATCGCCATCTCATTGCCCAGCGGTGCCGCCAGGTCATCCCGGAAGCGCAGGTTCAGCATCGCCTCCACTTCGTTCAGCTTGCTGGCGTCCTTGCCCGCCATGCCCAACACGTCCTCCAGCATCGCGACTGGATCCTTCACCATTGCCGCTGTCACCGCCGTTGCCGCGGGCGTGATGAACTCCAAAGCACGCAGGGCACCGGGAGCCGCCAGCCAGCTGGCTACGCCATGGCGATCAGAGAACGTGAACGTCGACCGTAAGTCCGTCTGCCCGTCCACCTGCTGCTGCTCCACTTCCAGGAAGCGCAACCCGTCGATGCCCGTAAACTCTGCTCCCTTGGACAGGGTTCCACTAAGTCCGGTAAGGTCAGCCGCAAAGAAGAATCCAGCGCCGTCCCGATACGTGGCCGCAACGCGTCCGCCAAAGTCGGATGCGTAGAAGTTGCTCTGCTGGCCTAGCAGTGCGCTAGCAACCTGCCGTACCACCGTAAGCTCAGGCCCCAGCACCAGCTTCCCGCCGGCAACGGACAGATGCAGGCCCTCGGCACTGCCCGCTTGTGCCAGTTGCGCCATGTCCTGGTAGACCATCAACGTGGGCGACTCTTTCCCTTGCGCCAGTGCGGCAAGACGTTGCCGCAACGCATCCGCAAAGCCCTCTGTCTTCAATTCCGCCAACAGTGCCGGCGCGCCGGGCTTGCCCTCGGCATTGCGCAGAGACACCAGCAGCATCTCGTCACCAGCAAACGCGCTCATTGCCTGCAGTTCCGCCAGCAAGGAATCCACGTTCATCTTGGTACCTTGCGACGCCATCCACTCGCGCAGTACCTCGTCCTGTTGCAGCCTGCCACTCAGGATCTCCCGCGCCTGCCGGATGGGGTCCTCCAGGTTCGGGACGCTGGCGTAGATCATCGTGCCCTCCGGCAAATGCGGCGCCAGCGTACTGGTGTAGCGCAGTGATGGCAAGCGCATCCCGGCTAGCTCAGTCTCCAACGCAGTCAAGCTGCGCATCAGCGCCAGGTGCTTCTGGAAGTTCTGGCTCCAGGCGATCTGCTGCTCTACGGAAACTGGAGTCAATTCGGCCGCGCTGGCATACTGTTGGCCCGGCTTCAGCGCCATCTTGCGACCGTTTTGCGCCACCTGCACGCTGCCTTCCACCACGCCTACCCGAGAGCCCTTGATGCCCGTGCCTACGGTAAACACGGTGCCCGTTACTGCCACATTCACGTCGCGGCTCTGCACATACAAATGGCCGCTGCTCCGTTTGGCCGCTTCCACAATCACATCCCCGCCATGCAGATGCAGCGTCAGGTCGCTGCCAAAGGAACTCAGCCGGAAGCTGCTGCTTTCGCGTACTTCCACTTGCGATCCATCTCGCAGGGCGATCGTGGCCACTCCGCCCTCGGGTACACGAATCTCCTCCTGTGCCGAAATCGCACTGCCCACCGGAAGCGCCTCCACCGCCGCACCGCGTACCAGGTAGAGCGGCACATTCGCCGCCTGCACCGTCGCCTGCGGACCGCGTTGCGCCGGACCCCACGCGTTCCATCCGTACCAGCTCATTCCCGCCGTCAGCGTCAGAATCGCTGCCATCGCCGCCCACCGTGGAAACGCTCCCATGCGTCCACGAGAAGCCTTCGTCACCGGCGCCGCGAACCGCACCACCCGCCCTTCCTGGCTCGCCTTGTAGTCCTGCCACGCCTGCCGCGTTGCCACATCTTCATGGATGCGCGCTTCCAACAGTTCCCGCTGGCCCTCAGGCAATACCTGCCGGTAATACCCGGCAAACAACGCCTCATAATCGGCCTGCGTACGTAACGTTGTACCCGCCGTTCCCTGTTCCTGGTTACTCCGTTGCGCGCCCGTCACCGTGGCTGCGCGAATCCGCGCCCATACCCGCTCGGCTGCCGCCGCCATCTCCGCTTCGGTTGGTTCCGTACGCACGACTTCCTCCACTACCTGGTTAAACAGCAACTCGTTGTTCTGTTCGTTGTTAGACATGTTGTCCTCCCAAGAGCTGTTGGAACTCTTCACGAAGCCGCTCCCGGCTGCGATGGAGAGTAACTGCCACCGTGTTCGCCGAGGAGCCCACCATTTCAGCAATCTCCGCGTTGCCACGTTCTTCAAAGAAGCGCAATACGAAGATCTCCGCCGCCTGCTCGCTCAATCCCGATACCGCCTGCCGCAACCACCCCGCCGCCTGTTTCATCCACAACTGATGTTCCGGTTGTTGGCTGCTGGGGGCTGCCTGCAGTTCAATCCACTTCTCGCCGTCATCGGTGTGATGCTTCCGTTGCCGGATCAAATCCAGCGACGCGTTCACCGCCGCCCGCCGCAGGTACGCCTCCGCCTGCCCCAGCGGAGCCGCCTCCAGGTTCCTGCTGGCCAACCGAAGGAATACGGTCTGCAGAACGTCCTCGGCATCACTCGCATTGCGTGTCAGTCGATACGCCGTCCGAAAGACCATCCGGTGATGCTCCTTGAAAAGCAACTCCAGGTCCACCGGCGGCGGTAAAGGGTTTTCCATTGCCATGGTTGTGCTTAGCATGAATCCTTTCCGTCCTGCTGAGGAGACGGAACGGGCTGCTGTCTATTACATGTTCTGTGAACTCTGGCGGGGAGGGAAGGGAGAACAGGGGAGTTTCAAATCAGCTGTCCCGCCCAGCGGAGGTCAAAAGGGACTCCAGGCACGGGCAGCGCACGCTTTGCCACCTTGTCGAGACGATTCCCGGACGATCTCCTACCGAGTTGTCAGCGGTACGCCTTTTGCACCGGCTTTTACCATCGCGCACTGCCGGCGCAACTCCGGCGACAGCGTACGCGCAACCCGGCTGCCCGCGGCGTCTGCCTTGGCGAAGCTCGTCTCCAGGTCGGGGCAGGGGTTGTACACCGCCTGGCGGCTGGCGGGTTTCAGCTTCAACTGATCCTGGGCGTTCAGCCGGAAAAACTCCAGTTCCAGCGTCATCCACGCCCGCAGGCAGGCCACCCCGCCGCGAATCGCACCGCCCCGCATCCGGTTGCGCGCCTCGGACAGGTCTTGTTCCACAAAGCTACCTTCCCAGATCATCATCGCCAGCCACAGCTCTGCCTCCAGGCTGCCCAGCGTACGCATCTTCTCCATCATCTCGACGGCTTGAAGGCGCGCCGGACGGCTGGTTGTTTGTTCGAAGACCATCGCCCACTGGTGTGCCAGCGCATCCGGTTCCAGGTCTGCCGCCGCCGCGTCCATCAGCGCCTTGCCCCGCTTCAGATCCTTCGGCATCACGTCGCCATCCACCAGCAGCTTCCCCAAGTGAAAGACCGCGGGGGGATAGCCATCCTTTGCCAGTTGCTCCAGTTCCGCCAACGCCCGTTGCGCCGCAGGTCTGTCCAGTTGCTGCAAGTCGGCAAAGATCCGGTCCAGCCGTTGGGCGCGCGTAAGGTAGGCTGGCGCAGCCGATTGTCCTCCTTGGACGCCTTCGCGTTCCAGCCGGAAGGCCATTTCAACGGCTCCCCGATACGCCACCGGCTTGCCTTTCTGCATGGCCGGACGAAACCGCCAGGTGGCCACCGCATTTCGCGCCGCGACACCCAGTCCGTAGGGCAAGTCGCGTTCCAACTCCACGTTGCGCACATTGCCCTGAACGTCTATGACAAACGTTACCCGCACGGTCCCGTTAAACTCGGCGCGCCGTCCGCTATCGGTATAGCTGGCGTTCGGCGCATGGATGGGCACCGGTTGCTGAATGTCCGGCGAAGGCGCGGCAATCTGGCTCTCGGGAAGATCTGGCAGCGCGGGCCTCTGTTGCCCTTGCGCTGGAAGGCTGTTGAGCACCAGGATGGCTGCCGACAGCATCACTGCCCCCAGCTGCCATACCGCCCGCATACCCAAGCCCCAACGCATGGCCCGCCATTGCCTAACTGGCCCAACGTGCCACTGCTTCTCCGCCACGCATCCCAGAAGCATATGTTCTCCTGAAGAGAATGGCGCAAAACCCAGCCGGACCCTGTCATCTCCAGGACGCTCCGCGGTTGCCCCAAACCCCGGTAGGCCATCTCAGCACAGCGGCCTACCTAAGGTCCGCGATCCGCGCTTCCGCGCCGCGATCTGTTCTGGATGCCAGTTGCTTCCACCAATGCCTTCAGATTTGGGAACCTGTCCAGTACGGCTTGCTCGCTGTCGCTGCTTTGGGGACTGGCTAACCACTGGAGGACTCGCTGATACCACTGGGCTGGTCGAACCGTCAGCACGGGGCTTTGATCCAGGAACTCCCCCCACGCAATCCAGTCCTGGGTAGCGCTCGGGCTCTCGTCTTGCTCAGCCAGAAGGCTTTGCCAAAGGTCGCAAACCCGGTGGAATGCAGCTGCATCCGCAGCGTCTAACTGGTGCCCGTACCTGGCAAAGCGCTCACGAAGCCCATCCCAATCCGCTGCCGGAGAGCCTTGGTGCGCCCGCGGCTCCGCATCCTTGCGGAAGGGGAACGGTCGTGACAAGCGATCCGGTCCAATGATTATCGGCGCAACGAGCAAAGGTTCGCGGGCATCTTCCTTCATGGCGCGACGAATCGCCGTACCCTCATCGTCCGGCCACACAGGCCTTACCTGAAACCCATCGAGTTCCTCCCCGTCCGGCACGCTTTGGCTGAATTGGTGGTAGTCCTGATGGTTGCGTCTGTACGGCGACTCCGTTCTGAGCCCACCCCTCGCTGTATCCGCCGCCCACGCCATGAAGTCTATCGGCGTTGATCGACGCCTCATCCGTCGTCCCAGTTCCCAGTTGCTACCCATTTTGCCTGCGGTGTCAATTCCCGTGCCACACCATCCGTTAGGACTACTCTGGATAGGCCACCGCGAATTTCCCCCATCCCCACCGCAACTTTCGATATCCTTCTGGGTTCAAGGGTATGTGACGGCCCCTATGGCGGCAGAGGCAGATAGCCAACTGATGCTGCGGGTGAAGGACGGCGACGAAACCAGCTTCGCCCTCCTGCTCCATCGCTTCCGTGCGCCTATCTGCCAGTTCCTGTACCGAATGGTGCACAATCAAGCTGTGGCCGAGGAGTTGGCACAGGAGGTCTTCTTGCGGGTGTATCGCGCGCGCGATACCTACCAGCCGGATGCCAAGTTCAGCACCTGGCTCTACCGCATCGCCACCCATTTGGCTCTCAACCACATCCGCGACCACAAGCATGACCGGCATCATCTTAGCCCGGATGACGATACCGGCGATGGGCCGCGTCTTCAGTTGAGAGACGGTGCTGCCACCGTCGAGGAGCGCCTCGTGGCAGCCTCGCGCGCCCGGCAGATCCAGGAAGCGGTTACCAGTCTGCCTGAAAAGCAGCGTTTGGCCGTCACCCTGCACAAGTATCAGGAATTGGACTACCGGCAGATTGCCGAACTGCTGGGCACTAGTGAATCTGCCGTAAAGAGCATGCTGTTCCGGGCCTACGAAACCCTGCGCAGCCGGCTTGTTCACCTCGCCCCGGCTAGCGCAACGAAGGTGGCGGGTTAGCCGCCAATGACGGAAACAGGACAACCAGGAAGGATGGGCGCAATGGATCACCAACACGACACGAATCGGACGCCCGGGGAATCCTTGCCGCTGGGCGGGGACGATCCCCTATGGCAGGTGCTGGATGAATGGAAATCGCCCGAAGTATCGGCAGGGTTTGACCACTCAGTGATGGCGCGCATTCGTCAGCAGGAGCTGGCGCGCGAAACCAACGCAACGGGCTGGCGCGCCTGGCTCAGCAGCCTCTCGTTGGGTAAGGCATGGGCCGCTTCCGCTGTCCTGGCAACGCTGGTGGTGGCGGTGGTGTTGATGCGCAGTCCAGAGAATCTCACCCCGCCGGCTGAAGAACTGGCCGGTGCGGAGTTCAGCGCTCAGCAGGTAGAGATGGCGCTGGATGATTTGCGCATGCTTGAGGAACTGTATGGAAGTACGGCACAGGAGGAAGGGCAGAACGATCGCCTCTAATGACCAACCAGCCAAGGAATTTGCGCTCTGATGACGACACGGTGTTGATGACGACAAGATGCTAGTGATGTTTCGCGGGATTACAGGACGGCGGTTCGCATGGGCATGGCTGCCAGCGCTATTGGTGCTGGCCGTGATGCTGTCCTCCGCCCAGCCTGTCCGGCCCCCCGAGGGTGGGCGCGGCGGCCCGGGTATGCGCGGCCCGCGAGGGCAAGGGCCCGGCGGGCCTGGCGGACAGCGTGGGGAAATCGCTCGCCGTCGTGCTGAGCGTCAGGAACTCATGCAGTTCCGGATCCTTGACCGCCTGTCGCGCATGAATCCGGAGGAGCGCGAGCGCATGCTCTCCCGGCTCCCCGCCCAACGGCGTCGCACCGTTGAGTCCAATCTCCGCCGCTTTCAGGCCATGCCGCCTGAGCGCCGCCAGATGCTGGAGCGCCGCCTCCAGCAATTCGGCCAGATGACCCCGGAACGGCAGCAGCACCTCCGTGCCCTTACCCGCGAAATGATGGACATGCCCCAGCACCGCCGCAACGCCGTCCGGAACGAATTCATGCGATTACAGCGGATGCCTGAAGAGGAGCGTTTGGATTATACGGAACGGCAGAGCTTTCGCGAGCGATTCTCAGATCGTGAACGGGAGCTCCTGCTTGACCTCGTGGAAACGGCGCCGCCTCCTCCACCTCCCGGCGAACGCCCAGGACTTGGCAGGGGCGGCCCCCCTCCCGCAATGTAGGCTGCGGATCCGCCTTCCAAAACAGTCCTTTCCAGCACAGTCCTTTCCAGCACAGTCCTTTCCAGCACAGTCCTTTCCAGCACAGTCAACTGCGTGGCTCCGCTTCAAGCGGCAACCCTATGCCGGGTAGAAGTTCTTCACCCAGGCGTGCCGCTTCAACAACTCCAGCACTGGCATTGTCAGCGGGCCCTGCTTGCTCAGGCCGCAATTGGCCTCCACATGCTGCGGCTTGCGCATCCCGGGAATCACTGTGGAAACCGCCGGATGCGAAATGCAGAAACGCAGCGCCACCTCGGCCAATGGCTGATGGATACCTGCTTCCTGCAGTTCCTCTACCAGCGGCGTCACATGCTCCACCACCTGCTTCTTGTGGTCGCCTCGGAAGTAGACTTCACGAAATTCTCCCGGCGCGAACACCGTGTCCTCCCGGATGCTTCCGGTCAATGCCCCTTCATCCAATGGCACCCGGGCGATGACGCCGATCCCGTGCTTCTGGCACAGCGGGAACAGGTTGATCTCCGGCGTCTGATCAAAGACGTTGTAGATCACCTGCACACTGTCAATCAGGCCAGTCTTGATGATGGAAAGCGCGCTATCGGGCTGGTGATCGTTAATCGAAATCCCGAAATAGCGCACCTTGCCCGAGGCTTTCAGGTCCTCAATCGCGCGCCGCCAGTCATCCCGTTCCAGCCACTCCGGGTTCCACACGTGGAACTGCTGCAGGTCAATGCACTCCATGCCCAAATTGCGCAGGCTCTCTTCCGTGCAGGCCACGGAGTACTCGTAGGGGAAGACGTCGTCCAACAGATGTCCCCTCCGCGCGGGCCAAACCTGATTCTTGGGGGGAATCTTGGTGGCAACCAACACGGGTGCCCCCATCTCCCGCAGCACCTCTCCCACAATCCGTTCACTATGCCCCTCGCCGTATGCCAACGCGGTATCGATGAAGTTCAGGCCCAGTTCGATTGCCCGCTTCAGCGCCGCCACCGAATCCTCGTCCCGTCCGCCTTGCCACTGGATGCCCCCAATTCCCCAGGCTCCGTAGCCAATCTCGCTCACCTGCATATCTGTCCGGCCAAACTTGCGGTAGTTCATTGCGTCTTCATTATACGGGGAGGCATTGCCCGATGCCTCCCATTCGCACACTCAAAGCAACGTGGAGATTGCCATGGGTAGAGGCACCCTGGCGTGCTACCCTCACGGTGTGCGAAGGCAACAGGGCATCTACGTGGAAAGCCTCATTGCGGCTGATCTTGATGCCGTCTGGCGCTTCACGCAGGACCCCGCGCAGCACCAGCAATGGGACCTCCGCTTCCACAGGATCCAATACCTTCCCCGCCCAAACCAGTCCCAGCCTCAGCAGTTTGTCTACTCCACCCATATCGGGTTCGGTTTGGCCGTGGAAGGGCGCGGAGAGAGTACGGGGGAGCGCGACCTCCCAGGTGGAGAACGGTCCTCCGCGTTGCGTTTTTGGTCAGACGACAGAAAGTCCCTGATTTCTCAAGGTTCAGGCTACTGGAAGTATGTGCCACGGCAGATCCCTGGCATCGGACCTGCAACACGCTTCTTCACTTGGTATGACTACGAAACCCGCTTCGGCCGTTTTGGTTGGCTGATTGACCGTCTCGCCTTCCGGCCCCTCATCGGCTGGGCCACAGCCTGGAGCTTTGACTCCATGCGCCTCTGGGCAGAAAGGGGATTGCCCCCTCAGGCCACCCGCCGTGCCGCCCTCATTCACGCCACGGCACGGCTCGGGATCGCCTTCATTTGGTTCTGGCAAGGCGCGGCGCCAAAACTGTGGGCCACGCACCCAGATGAGGTCTTCCTCCTGAATGCCTCCGGACTTTCCTCTGCCTGGCTGCCTTGGATCGGTTTGGCGGAACTCGCCATTGCTGTGCTTGCCGTCGCTGCATGGCGATGGCGCGGGTTCTTTTCCTGGAATATTGCCGCTATGGCTGCTGCCTTCCTGTCCGTGGCCTACCATGCGCCGCAATATTTGACTGCCGCGTTCAATCCCGTCACGCTCAACGCGGGAGTGATCGCCCTTGCCATTGCGGGATTCGCCGCCCACCCATTGACGCCATTCGCTGGACGTTGTCTCCGCAGGCCACCTTCCAGTACCCCTTCCACACAGCAAATTGGAGGAAATGCCTGACATGCGCTCAATCTATCAGCAGGCGTTAGGCAGTGACTTCGACCGTCTCCATCCGCGCATTCAGCAACGCTTTGGATTCGACAGCAGCAGTCCTTATGGCCACTTAGGGCGTGGAGTTATGGAAGAGGTATGGCACGGTGCCCCGTATACTTTGCCCTTCCTCTACGTGGGCACCTGGCGCAGCATCATGTTTCCTGAATACGGCCGCAACATTCCCTTTCGGATTGAGAATTTCGCCTTCGTTGACCCCTACGGCCGCGAAAGCGTAACGTGGATCCGTACGTTTGAAACCAGACGGCCCCGCCGTTTCGATGCCTACATGATTTACAGCCCGCAACGCCAATGCGTTGTTGACTACCTGGGTACCCACCAACATCTTGCCGTCGATATTGAGCTCAGCGTTGCCACCAACGGCGGCATGCAACTGCGTTCCGGGGAACAGCGCTTCTATGAGGGACTGCTGGGCTTCCGTTTCCCACAGTTTTTCTCCGGCATTGCGGATGTCTGCGAATGGTACGACGACCAGCAAGCCTGCTATCGCATTGAAGTGAACGTGCGGAATCGCATCTGGGGCGCGCTCTTCGGCTACCGCGGGCACTTCCAATCGGAGCCTGTCGCAAAGCCCTCACTAGGGCTTCCCGCCCACTTGCAGCCCTACCGCTTTGAGCGCCGGGAGTGAACGCTCCGGGCATTTCCAACTGCCCTCACTGCCCCAACTCATGGCAAACAAAACAGTCAACTGCTGCCTCCGTCGTCTTGTGACAATCCACGCAGAACTTCATGTTCATTTCCACCGCCGGGCTTACCGGGTGCATAGACGTCACATCCCCGTGACATTTCACGCATGCAGCCTTGGCGTCAGCGTGCACCTTGTGGCTGAAGTAAACGAAGTCCGGCATCCGGAAGGCGCGCCGCGTAGGGAAACTGGCCTGTTCCTCTGTCATCTTCGTGTGGCAGACAACGCATGTCGCCAGCGCGGGGAAGCGCGCGCGTTCCCCGGTCACTGCGCCTGCGTGGCACTGCGTGCAAGGTTGCTTTAATGGCGCGTGCGTCTTGTGGCTGAATACGGCGGGTTGTGCACTCAAGCACGCTCCCATGAGGAACGCCGTGCCGATGCACGACAGGCTTGTTCCCCGCAGTCTCAGGATTGCGGCGTGCCGTGTGATACCCATCATCACTGCCCTCTACTCCGGCAACGCGTACGCAATCAGCGCGTCACTAAAAGTGTTGCCGTACTTGTTGCCGCCCCCTGCCGCAATCACGATGTACTGCCTGCCGTTGCTGCCCACAAATGACATCGGATTTGCATGCGCGCTGGCGGGCAGTTTCGTTTCCCACAGCAGCTTGCCGGTATCTTTGTCGAAGGCACGGAAGCGGCTGTCATTGCTGGCGCCAATGAATACCAGCCCACCGGCCGTCACCATGCTGCCACCCATACTGGGTGCACCGGTAGGTGGCAGGCCCTTCGTCAATAGTTCGTCCACCACCCCAAGCGTCACCCGCCACCGGAACTCACCCGTATTCATATCGATCGCCGTCAGGTGCCCCCATGGCGGCTGTTGGCACGGCCACAGGCGGTTGTCCCAGAATCGCGCATTGTTGGTCCGCAGGCCCACGCGGTTGAAAGGCAGCTTGGCCCCTTCCCGTGCCGGTCGTAGCATCGAGATCATGCCCGCGTCCGCACTGTTGACATACAGTGTCTGCGTCTCCGGATCAAATGAGGCTCCACCCCAGTTGGTGCCCCCATTCGTGCCTGGGAAGAGCACAGTCGGCTTGGTCTGGATGGGCGTGTACAGTTCGCCGAACACGGCGTCCTTCACCAGTTCCTCGCAGAACCTGCGGTGCTCCGCGTCTACATTTGCCAGTTCATCCGACTTCATGGATTGCCTTGCAAACGGGGCGGGTTTCACTGGCACCGGTTGCGTGGGCCAGGGCTTCTCGCCAGGCGCGGCTGCCTGCGGAACCGGACGCTCTTCAATCGGGAACAGCGGCTCGCCCGTTTCTCGGTGGAAGACAAAGGTGAACCCTGTCTTCGTCACCTGCGCCACCGCTGGAACCCGCCTGCCATCGCGCATCACCTCAATCAGGTTCGGCTGGGCCGGAAGGTCGTAGTCCCAAATGTTGTGGTGCACCGTTTGGAAGTGCCACTTGCGTTTCCCCGTGCGTGCATCCAGCGCCACCAGAGAATCGCCAAACAGGTTCGCTCCCGGCCGGTCTCCGCCAAAGTAGTCAGCGGACGGCGAGGTAAGCGGCAGGAATACCATTCCCCTCTGGGTGTCCACGCTCAACACGCTCCAGGCGTTGGCCCCTCCGCGTGCCTTCCAGCTGTCGCCTTCCCAGCTATCGTGGCCGAATTCGCCCGGACGCGGTACCACGTGGAAGCGCCACACCTCCTTTCCGCTAAGGATGTCGAATGCCCGCACATCGCCCGATGGCGCCTGCGGTTCCCCATCCGAAGTCCACGCGCCGCAGATCGCCAGGTTCTCGAAGATCGCCGGAGGAGACGTCATCCCGTAGGCGCGGCCCGGATACTCATCGGCAACCCCGCGTCGCAGATCCACCACCCCACCGTTCCCGAAGGCCGGGTCCGGTTTGCCGGTGCGGGCGTCGATGGAGTACAGCTTGCCCTCGATCGTGCCGTACACCAGCCGCTCCTGTTCCCCATTGCTCCACCATGCTGGGCCGCGATGGATGAACAGCGTGTAGGATCGTTCCTTGTCGATCTGTGGGTCAAACGCCCACAGTTCCTTGCCCGTCTCAGCCTCCAGCGCCACCAGCCGGTTGAATGCGGTCGTGACGAACATCCGGTTTCCAATCACCAGCGGCGTCGCCTCAAACGCGCTACGCACGGGGTACTTCGAACCATCACTGATGTCCCCGGAGTGCCACGTCCAGGCCGGTTGTAGCCGCGTGACATTGCCACGATCAATCTGCGTGGCGGGCGAATGCTTCATTCCTCCCGCGTCACCGCCCCAACTGCGCCAGTCCTGTGCGAATAACTGTGGCGGCGTTACAGCCAGCATCCCCGCTGCCATCAGGATCCCCAATACACTCCTTCGTAGCCCCATGGCCCGTTATTGTATGCGAGGCCCACGCAGACTGGAAACTGCCAATCCTCTGCTTCACCGTTGCTGCAATGGGTTCCTTCCCGGTTACGGATGGGTTGCAGCGGATCCACAAGCTGGATTTTTCACATGGAATATTGCAAAATAGAGTTGCAGGTAGGAATATCTACTAAAGGGGCATGGATTCTGTGGTTCTGGGGATTTCAGGGAAAGCGTACTGGTGGCACAGCGTTGTTTTGGTGTCCGTCGCTTTGGGCTTCTTTCTCACTGGTCAGCTAGCTGCGGAAACAGGTGCCCCCTCGGGCGGACCCGCGCAAGGCCCCTCATCCGAAGCTACGGCGGACCCCGCGTCTGTTCCCCTTCCCCTTGGCCGCCTCCGCAAGCCCATTGAGGTTTCCGGCAAGCTCACCAGCGGCCTTAATGAGAGTTTTCAGCTCACTCTAGGTGGTCTCTTCAGCCACGGCGCGAACTTCCAGAATACCGGGACGGTGGACATCAAGAACCTCCTGCCCAAGGGCGGAACGATGCGGGTCTCCGGCATCCTGCATACGGATACCAAGGACCTCAGCCGCGATTGGATTGCCACCGTCAACTACCTCCATCCCCTCGTCAACGGCGAGCGCGACAAGTTGGTGGGCACGGTAGGCCTGCACGTTTGGCACTTCCCCTCTGTCTTGAACGGCAAAACCGATACTGTGGTGGATAGCGGCCTGGCTTGGATGCACTCTGGCCCCTTATCCTTCACCCTCGACGCCAACGTGAAGACGCTGGCCACTGGCCCGGGACGAAAGGGGGTTGGCGGGCAAATTTACTACTTCCGTGGCGTTAACTCCCACCCGCTGGTGCGCAAGCCGAAGTTCTCCCTGGCATTGCAGCATGGACCCTCCTACACGGTGGCCAACCGCTTCTACGGTGTCCATGGCCATCGGGTCATTCGCTATGAAGGGGGCGCGGTGATGCAGTATGGCCAGTGGGGCATGGACGTGATCTTTCGCCCTCAGCTTGCCCTGCAGCGGGGAATTCCGGAAAACCGCTTCTGGGGCTTCAACGTCTTCTACGTCTTCCAGCATTAGCCTTCCTTGGCCGCCCTGCCCGCGTGCCCACGAAAAAAGGGGCGGGTGCCCGTCGGCCCCGCCCAAGAGTTACCCAGGAAGTTCAATTGGGAACGAAAATCCCTTCGTTCACCTAATGCAAGCGAATTGATCAGCAAAGGTGGATCACAGGCACACGTTGGAAGCGAAATTTTTTCGCAATGGGAGTCCATATTTCCCGAATCTTGCCCATCTAGGTACTGGAGGTACTGACTGCTGCCCGCAGGTATTTTGCACCTGCACGCAACCATTTGTAGGGTTGGGAAAGTCTGGTTGGTAGAATACGAAAGTGTGGCTTGGCCACTCGCACCTGCTGGTCGACCGCGGTTCACCCGCATCTGCCAGCAACTTGTGCCGTGGGCCAGCGCGCGTTAGCGGCACGGAGATCGGCTGATGCTCTTTCCCCCTCGGGGCAAATCACGCACCAAACGTCTTGGCAACTCCATACCCGCCTTTGCTTTGCATTTGGTTGTCTGTCTCTTTGCGCAGGCAGCGGGGGATAGCGGATGGCCCCTGCAACTGACGGATGGTGCCACCCAGATCACCATCCAGGCTCCCAGGTACACCCATTGGGACTTCCTACGCCTCACAATGGAAGCACCCGTACGTGTTTCGCCCAGCGGGGAGGCGCCCCTCTATGCGACGGCAACCCTGGTGGCACGAAGCTATGCGGATCGTCCCTCGCAAAGCCTGCTTTTGCGTGAATTCTCGGTAGCAGGCTTGGAGCTAAGCGCTGAAACTCAGCGCTCAGCCACGGGGGATGCCTCTCCTCAGGCCGTCGCCCAGCGCCTTGGCGCAGCTCTTCTACCGGTCATCCGGGAAGTAAGCCTGATGGACATCGTCACAGCCTTCGCCGGCAAGAAGCGCATGCCTTCGGTACCAATTTCCAGTGACAGTCCGCGCATCTTCGCCGCGCGCACACCGTCGATCCTGCTCCAGTTTGACGGCCCCCCCATGTGGCTCCCTGTGGTTGGAACCAAGCTATCACTCGGTGTGAATACCAACTGGGATATCTTCTACGACAACAAGAGCACCTTTTACTACCTGTTGGCCGGGGACCTTTGGCTAGCCACTCACGATATCTACGCAGGCGAATGGGTGATCCCAAAGAGCCTGCCTAAGGAAATCAAGCAAGTCCCCCACACCCCTGATTTCACCATGGTGTGGAAGAATCTGCCCTACAAGCCAAATCCCGATCGTGCTATCCCTAAGGTGTTCTTTTCTGAGCAGGCGGCGGAACTGCTGCTGTTGGATGGGGAGCCCGTCCGGCAGCCGATTGAAGGCACTGATCTTGAATGGGTTACCAACACCGCCAGCGATCTGTTCTACCACCGTGGCGAGCAGCGCTACTATGTTTCGATTGCTGGCCGCTGGTTCACCTCCAGCGAACTTGAGGGTTACTGGCGTCCCATCGCCAGTGCGCCTCGATTCTTTGCTCAAGTCCCAGCCAAACACCCTAAGGCGCATGTGCTAGCGCATGTGTCCGGTACTCCCCAAGCGGAGGTGGAGGCGCTGTGGTCTTTGGTCCCACAATTGGCGCGTGTGAAGCGAAGCGAGGCCAGCTTGCAGATCGCCTTTGCGGGCAAGCCTCAATATGTACCCATCGACGGTACCAGTCTCCTCTGGGTGCCCAACGCCACCATACCGGCGCTGTCGCATGCGGGCGTGTTATATGCCTGTCACCACGCCGTTTGGTTCCGAGCTGAACGGCCAGAGGGTCCCTGGGTAGTTGCCGACAGCCTGCCCGAGGAAATCTATCGCATCCCATCGAGATCCGCAGCCTTCCACTTGTCCTTTGTTCGACTGTTGGAAAGTGATAGCGAAACGGTTACCTTTGGTTACACTGGCGGCTACAAGAACACCTTTGTTCACGAAGGCACGGTGGTGTACGGCACCGGATTCAGTCATCCGCCGGCCCTGCAGTATGGGGCGTATACGTATCCGATTTACTTTGCCCAGCCCTCCACATACGGGGCTGGCGCGTGGTACAGCCCCCAGTATCATGTCTTCCTGCGGGGGCGCCCAGGGTACGGACCCTACGGTGGCTTCGGCGCAACCAGCCGCTACAACAGTGTCACCAGCCACTATTTCCGGCCCCACGGACTGTACGGCGCTGATGATCCAGACTTGCCCGAACTGGCCTTTCATCCCTACACTGGCTTGTTTGGAAGGGTTTTGATTTCCTACGAACCTTATGCGGTGTGGGGCAAAGCGGCAATCGCATGGAGCAGGGCAAGCGCTGCGGGAAGTCCATCCGTTGGTAACTCAAATGAGGTCTCCGATCAAGCAGCCAAAGACGGCAACGAAAAGGCTTCCATCACAATCCAGGTAGGTCCGCCCTCGCTGAGCGCCCCCACCTCGGACAACCCCGCGAAAGGGCTGCAAGGCCCGCGAAAGCCGAAGCCCTAGGCGTTTCTTCCCAGAGTGAACTGGGTCTCAGTGCGTGCCTTGCGAACGAGTGCCACGCACACATCACGCACTTTGCTCCAATCCCTCTCTGGGCGGTGGAGCGGTGTTCGTCTGCTCTTCGTGTGCCGGCCGCGCTTGCGGTGGCATCGGCTGGTTGGGTACGCGCATCTGTGCTTCGGCGGGCATGGCGATCCAGGCAATCAGATAGGCGACAAAGCCGATCCCAGTGAAGATCGCCGTCACCAGCCACAGGATCCGCACCAGCGTCACATCGATATCCATGTAGCGTGCGAAGCCAGCGCACACCCCGCCGATCTTCTTGTCCCACAGCGGTCGCGATAGCACCTTGGGGACGCCCCACGGGCTCATCCGCTCCGGGTTCACGGGGCGTCCACAGCGATAGCAGAACGAGTGGGCATGATCCAATTGGGCTCCGCAGGCACTACAGTACATAATGGGTCTCCTTCCATACGATACGATGGCCGCCGATTCGATACTGCGGTGGGCCAGCCATCTGATTACCAGTACGGATGTTCCGCGCGGATGTTCACTGAATCCGCACAAAGCATTTCTGGGAGATCATCAGCCTGAATCGGCCGGAAGCATTGCTATCCTTGTGATTGATCGTGCGACATGCGCGTTGGAAAAGGAGATCACCGTGTCTGTGGTAGCAGGAGTGGATCTGGGCGGGACCGCCATCAACTATACGCTGGTGAATGCGGATGGCCAGTTTTTAATCGACGGGCTGTGTGAGCACCCGGCTCGTTCAACGGAAGGTCCCGCGATTTGCCTGGCGCAGATCGCCGATGGGCTTGAAATTGCTGCAAAGCAAGCAGGAGTCTCCCTGGATTCCATTTCTGTGGTGGGCCTGGATACGCCTGGCCCAGCCAGTGCAGGGGGGGTGTTGAGCGCCCGTGGCTCCACCAACTTTGTCCATGCAGAGTGGGCGGGCTTCGATATCCGCGACCAATTAGCGCGCAAGCTCGGCAAGCCGGTCACATACCTCAATGACGGTAATGCTGGTGCCCTCTGGGGGCACTACGCCATTTTCGGTGCTGATCGCCCGGCCACCTCGGTCTCAGCCATTATCGGCACGGGCCTCGGCGGCGGCGTGATTGTTGATGGCAACGTCGTGAAGGGCCGCATGGGCTTCGGCGGCGAACTGGGCCACGTGCTGCTGCCTTACCAGAGTATCCCCGGAATTGAAGGCCTGCACCCGGTGTGCAACTGTGGCCGTACCGGCGATCTTGAGTCCCTTTGCTCTCTCACCGCCATCGGCAAGTCACTGCTACCGTACTTTCTGGCCAAGGATCCGCACCACGAGCTTGCGGCCATCGGGGATACCTATGCCGCAGCCAAGAAGGTGCGCGGGATGGCGGAAAAGGGCGACTCCTTGTGCCTGGAGGTCTTCCGGGTCCAGGCTAATGCCTTGGGCTTGTTCTTTGACCAGATGATCAATACCTTTGACCCGGATGCCCTCATCATCGGCGGCGGCGCATTGGAGACCGGGCCTGAGTTCCAGCAGTGGTTCCTGGGCGAAGTGCGGGCCATGATGCCCGGACAGCGTGAGGAACAGGCCGACATCGGTATCCACGTCATGCCCAATGGCGATACGGCAGGAGCCCGTGGAGCTGCTATTGAAGCCATGAAGCTCGCCCGCGAGGGCGGACTCCTATAGCGCCGCCGCGGTGGGTTCCCATCGCTATAGCGGTATCCGCCTGTCGCCACATGGCGCACCATGATATGCTCGCCCTCAACTAGAAGGGGAAGGGGAGAGCCGCATGTACGTCGTCAGTTGCCGAAAGGACTTCACGTCCAACCAGGTGATGGGCAAGGAGAATCTCGTGCGAAACTACATCAACCCGCACGATGCCACCAAGTTCCACGATATGACGATGGACGAACTCAGGGTGCAGGCGACCAACAAGCACGTGTGTATCCTTGTGCATGGCTACCGCAGCCCCATCGAAAACGTCATGAGCAGCTACTGGGAACTGGTCACGCGCATGGCGGCCCAGGGTGTCGCTGGGCCCAGCGGCTACGGGCTGGTGGTGGGCTTTGCCTGGCCAGGAAAGCGGACGCGAATCGGCTATTTCGTGGCCCGCTCCAGCGCCCGCCGTGCCGCCCCCAAGCTGCTGGAACTGGTGAACGATCTGCGTGGCGTGGCCCACACCGTCGATGTCCAGACGCACTCACTGGGCGCCCGGGTGGCCCTTACGGCGTTGCGGGATGCCCGCAAGGTCTTTGTGGATAACCTTCTGTTGACCGCCCCCGCGGTGGATAACGACATTCTGGAGACGGGCAAGGATTTCCACGCCTCCCTGGAGAGCTGCAACCGTTGCTTCGTCTATCACTCCAAGCACGACAAGGTTCTCCGATTCACGTATCCGCTTGGCGATATCGCCGATGGGTTGAAGCGCGCCATTGGCCTGCGTGGTCCCCGCAGCCGCGTTCGCACGCTGGCCGATTGTCCGAACGCCTACGTGGTGGACTCCTCCACTCGCGTCAAGGACCATGGGGGCTACCGCCGTGCGCCGGAATACTTCACCCATTGGCGCGAAGTGCTTAGCGGCGATGCCATCTCCCGCTACGACGAACTCAGCTAGCCACCTGGAGTGAGCTAGCGCTTGTCGTCAGGCCGCGCCATCCCCAGAAACGGTGCTACAACGGAACCAGGGAGAGAGATGCAAACGCAATCCAGTCTGGTTCGATGCGGCAACTGCGGGGCCGAGACCCGCCTGCCCTTTCTGCTGCATGCCGAGGAGCGCGAACCGCCAGACCTGGATACCCGTCCTGGAGAGCAGTTGCGCTCCAGCATCGGCCTCTGGGTAGCCCGCTGCCCCTTCTGCGGGTATTGCGCCGGTGATATCAGCACCATTCACGAGCAGGCCACCGCCGTCGTCGATAGCCCTGCCTACCACCAGCAGTTGCAGGACGCCCGCTTCCCCGAGAAGGCCAACGACTTCATTTGCCACGCTCTCATCCTGGAGCGCGTCGGGCAGTACGCTGATGCCGGCTGGACCATGCTGCATGCCGCTTGGGTCTGCGACGACCATGGCAGCCCGGAGTCCGCCAACATTTGCCGTAAAGGAGCCCTCAACGCTTGGACGGTAGGCAAGAAGCAAGGCCAAAGCTTCCACGAATCCCACGCCTCTGAGTTCCTAATCGTGAGCGACCTGCACCGCCGCATGGGCGAGTTTGAGCATGCGCTAATCGCCTGCAACGAGGGCCAGGACACCGAGGAATTGCCAGAACTGATGGACCACTGCTTCCGGCTGGAACGGGCACTGATTGCCCGCAAGGAAGTGGGCCGCGGATCGATGCGCGACCTTGCCATCTATCGTGGCACAGGCTCCGGTGGAAAGGACACGGTTCCATGAAGCAGCACGACGCCGCACCCGGTGTTCGGCACCTGCGCGATTTGGCCGGGGTAGGCAAGCGAACCCTGGAAGATCTGGCCGCGCTTGGGGTAGGGAGCGTAACGCAACTTGCCGAACGGGATCCGCGTGCCCTCTATGACAAGCTCTGCGTGTTGAAGGGGACCCGGGTGGATCCCTGCTGCCTTGACGTTTTTGTCTGCGCCGTGGCCCAGGCGCGGAACCCGCAACTGCCCACCCACCAGCGTCAGTGGTGGTATTGGAGCCGGGTCCGCAAGGGTGAAACCCCCGCCCCAGACTAGTCTAGCGGGCAGCTTCTTGGCCCTTCGGACGGTATGGGTTCCTCTCCACGTCATACCAGGCGAAGAGCCTGTCCTTCATCTCCTTGTGCGGCCCAGTGACGCTTCCCGGCGCCTTCACCAGCAGGTTGCGGCTTTCCAGAGGATCCGCCTCCAGGTTGTAGAGCTCCTCAATGTCCCCGTGGTTGTAGATGTACTTCCACTTCGCTGTGCGGGCCATATAGCAATCGTTGCGGGTGCGCAGGTTGTACTCCGCGAAGGCGGACTCAGGGCCAGACAGTTCGGGATTCCTGGCCAGCGCGGCAAAGCTGCTTCCTTCCACATTTGATGGTGCGGGTAGCCCGGCCAACTCCGTCAGCGTGGGATACAGTCCCAGGTATTCCGTTTGTGCCGTGCTCACCTGGTTCTGCGGCAGCACGCCCGGCTGACTGATGATGAGCGGTACGCCGACAGAACCGTCATAGAGGCAGAACTTCTGGTAGAGCCCGTTCTGGCCCATCATGTCGCCGTGGTCAGACGTGTAGACGACGATGGTGTTCTCCAGCAAGCCCAGTTCTTCCAACTGCCGGTAAACGACACCTACGCAATGGTCAAGGAACTCCAGATTGCCGAGGTAGCCGGCCTCAAAGGCGCGATTGCGCTCGTCGCCCAGCACTTCCCGGCGTTGAATGCGACGCTGGACATGTTGCGGATAGTTGCTGAGGTCCACCGCCCCCGTGAGCTTTCGCTCACTCAGCGGGTACTTGCGCGCATAGCTCATGGGGGGATGCATTGGCGGGTGGGGCCGCAGAAAGCCCGCCACCAGAAAGAAGGGCGCCTCATCGTCCTTGTTCTGGCGCAGGAAGCGGCAACTCTCACGGGCCACGAACATGTCGAAGCAGTCCTCTTCCGCAAGCTGCGAGCCCACCCAGGGCAGCCGCTCCACCTTGCCCACCCAGGGGCTTTTGCCGTCCCAGATGTCGGGTAATTCCGGAAGCCCGCTGCCGTCGTCGTTCATTGATTCGAAGAACTGCGGCGCATTCGGATGGCTGCCGATTTCGTTGGCGAAGTGCTGCATCTTGGGGCCGAGGTATTGAAACCAGTCATTGAAACCGGTCATGAACTGGAACCCATGGGTGTGCGCGTCGTTGAAGTGCATCTTGCCGATGAGTGCCGTGTGATAACCGGCGTCAGCAAAGTGGTGAGCCACCGTACGTGCGTTCCAGGCCAGCCGGTCAGTGTTGTTGATGACTCCCGTTGTATGCGCATAGCGGCCGGTCAGCAAGGACATGCGGGACGCGGCGCACACAGGATACGGACACACAGCGCGGCTGAAGCGGATGCCGCGAGCGGCAATCCGATCAATCTGCGGGGTGGGCACTGGGGAATCGTGACAACAACTCAGATAGTCCAGCCTGTGCTGGTCACTGTAGAGGAAAAGCACATTTGGGCGGCGGCGCGTCACCGCTTCCGCGCTCTGCGCGGCGGCACTACCTGTCAGCACACTCGCCGCTGTGGCCCTGAGGAAATCCTTCCGATTCATGCGCACATCGCACCTCCCCGCATCCGCCGTAAACGCCAAGCCGCCTCTGCGATGACGGTATCAGATCGTCTAATTCCTTGAGGTTGACGAAGCCCCGCGTAATGGCAAACAATAGCTAGCACCATGCGAATTCTCTTGCTTGCCTCCCTTGGACTGATGCTGCTTGGCTGCGCCTCCGGGCCTGTGGATACGGAAGCTGACCTGGTAGCGATCGACAAGTCCTGGGCCGCCGCGGTTGTGGCAAACGATGTCGCCTCACTCGAGAAGCTCTGTTCCCCGGACCTCATCTACGCCCACTCCGATGGGCAGATTGATTCCTACGAGGAATATCTGAACCGTCTTCGCAAAAAGACCTCAAACTATCAGGCCATTGATATCTCAAAGAGCTCCGCGAAGCTTTACGGTGACACGGCCGTGGTGAATGCAAGGGCCTTCTTCCGTGTGCTGGCTGACGGCAACCAGATCAACAACGACATCGCGTACACGCATGTCTACCAGAAGCGCGATGGTGAATGGAAGCTGATTGCCCACCAAGCTGCCAAAATGCAGCCGGCGATGTAGCGCACTCACTGAAACCCTTCGCCCGAACTTCATCTTCAGTACCGTCCAATCGAGCATTGGGAATCGCAAGGTGCCGATTCCGGTGAACCGGTGGTGCGCGCATGTGTTTGCAGCCAGCGATGGACCTAGTTCCATGGGGCAATGGGAAGAATTGCGCCTCCTCACCGCTGCCGTATGGCCACTTTCGCTAGTGCCTGAGGTGGCGGCGGCCTTGGGGTTTGTTTGGTTTTGCTGGGTGGG
>DAISIM010000052.1:0-30724 GCA_036821995.1 Bryobacteraceae bacterium | reverse complement strand
GCTCCTTGGCAATATCGCGCTGCTCCTTGGCAATATCGCGCTGCTCCTTGGCAATGTCGCGCTGCTCCTTGGCTTCCAGGCGACGTTCGCGGGCTTCGCGGTAGCGTGCGGCTTGGGCGCGATCGAAGCCGGCAATGGCGCGTTGGTGGCGGCGCTCCCAGTGGGCGCGGTAGCGCATGAGGTTGTGGATGGACTTCCATTCGGGCAACGCCTGATCATCGAAAGTGGTACACATGCCCAGGGCGGGGAGGATTTCGTAGCCCTCCATGGGTTCGTGGGTTTGCGGGTGCAGGGGAGGCCGGTCGAGCGAGAGGCGTTCGGCGATGTCGAAGCGGCGGAAGGCCCACTGGCAGTGGGCGATCTCCTGGACGGCGAGTTCCTCGCGTTCGGTTTGGGGGGCGTAGATGCGGAGAAGTTCGGCGTGGAGGGCTACAAAGGCGGCGGGGTCCTCGGTTCGGAGGACAATGTGGCGCTGGATGGAGAGACCAAGTTTGAGGGCGTTCTGCGCGGAGCGGGCCTTGCCTTGCTGAGTGCGAGGACCGGTGGAATGGGCGGCGTTGGCGCGGTTGCGTGCGGCGGCGATGGCGGATGACATAGGAAACCTCCTGTGGTGAATCTCACACGCACCATTATGGGGAGGCCGATTCCAAGCGGCGAAGGGCTGGTTGAGGCGGAAGTGGTTGATATGGTGGGAGAAACTATATTTGCAAGTGGCTGACAGGCGCGTTGGATTCGTGGTGGAGCGGGCCGTGAGGGCGCGTACTTGGGTGAAGGTGCGCGGCGCGGGCGAAGCCATGGGGATCCGAGTCATGAAGGTGCGGCTTCACCTCGCAGCGCGCTCGCAATGCTCCGTATCGATGATTTGGCGCCTTGGCGTTCACAGGGGATCGCCTCATTCATTCTTACGCGACCGAACCATGGGCCGCAGGTAGAGGCCCGCAAGACTGTATGATGCTGCTCTGTTCTGGGACCAGCGGCGCTGGGGGAACGGCGTTCCCCCGGTGCTACTTCTTTTTCGACTTTTTCTGCGTGATGGGCATATTGCCGACATCCCTGGCTACATGACCGGCCACGCTCTTGTCGAGGTCTGCCTTTTTCATCGCGCGGGTAGTGAGGGCGCGGCCAAGCCTGGATTGTGCGAGAGTGAGGGGCAGCGATGGTGGAACCAGCAGGGAGGTCCCCAAGACCGCACTATCGATAAAGATGGGGTTGGTGAGGAAGCGCATGATGGGAGACTTGTCGGCGCGCGCTGCCTCCTTGTTGGTGGCCACCAGAGGGTCACCCGCCTTGATGTGAGCCTTGATGGTCTCCAGCGAGGGAGGCTCTGTTAGCTCAGTAGAGGCCAGTTGCTGAGTAGCCTCGATGGCTTCGGCCAAGGGTGAATCTGGTTCGGCGGCCGCCACGGCTTCCGGGTTGATTGCGGAGCCATCGGCTGCCGCCTGATGGCTTGTGGCATCCGGTATGGATGCCGCTTGGTTGAAGTGGGTGGAGACATCCGGCGTCGCTTTGTTCACAACCAGCCCCGGCCTGGCAGCCTTCGACGGAGCTGCGAGCACGCTTTCAGCCAACATGGCGCGCTCCGCCTGCAGGGCCGCGATCTGTTCGTTGTGCTCGTCCAAGTTGCGCTGCAATTGCAGTACGACCAGTTGCATCGTCCTTTGCTGCTCAAGGTGAAGAGACTGCGCATCCGACATGGCCTGCTGCAGGGTCTCCTGCCGGTGCTGAGCCTCATTCAGCACCCACACTAGCGCACCCGTTGCAGCCAGCCCAATCGCAAACGCAACGCCTGCAAAAAAAGCGCTCCGTGCACTAGTAGCTGGGGCTGGCGCCATGACTGTGATGATAGGAAGTTGCGGCTCCGGATAGGGCGCAGGGCTATCGATCACTTCAATCTCTCGGACGAGAAAGGGTTCATAACGATTCATGATGCAACCTCAAAAATGGAATCGCAGCCAATGGGGCTGCAGGGTGCCAGTACCCGGCGAACCGGGCATAGCGTACCCGGTTGAATCTCCTGGATGCCTCCAAGCCCGCGGTGTAGGGAGTACACCGAAGCGGGCTCCAGCATCAGGGCCAGCAGCCTGCCGCCGGGCTGCTGATAGGGAAATATTACGAAGCCTTCCAGGCTGCGTTCGTAGCGCAGGTTCGACATCCAGGGCAGCGGGGTGCGGGCTTGCCGCGAGGACTTCCTGGAGAAGCCATACAGCGACTCCGCCACGACAAAGTGCTCGCCCCGCGCTGCGAGATAGGACTGGAATCCGTGGCGGTCTAGAACGCGCAAGATGGAATGCGCGGCAATGGGAACCGCGTAAGCATAGGGTGCCCTCACGGTGCGGCGTCCCTGGGTGAGCGGACGATAGCGGGGAAAGTGCAAGGCAGAGGAAGCGCCATCGCTGATTGACCTTACCGGAGCACTTAGTCCCGCTGACGCCACTTGACGCCGGAACCGCAAGGGAATTCGGGGTTCGGCATACGTCGTCTCGCGCAGGGCAAGCAATTGATGCTGGTGATGTTGGCACCAGTCGAGAATTCCTGCACACGCGTGCGCCACGGCATGGCGTACATGGCGGCGTTGCTGTCTGCTTTCAAGCTGGCTTGGGTTTCGCGCCTCCAATAGTAGTGTCAACGCTCCATGGCGCAAAGTAAGGACGTTGCGGGCATCCACCAGGCGCGGGGTGCCATGGCGGACGCCACGCTGTGGATCGAGGACGCAATAGCGGCCGAAACGATAGCCGCTGGTCTCAAGGTCAAGTTCCAGGCCCGCCAGGAGGGAGTCCATCAGCGGGTGGCCTTCTCCCATCCCCGCTGCCGGGTTGGATGGGTAGTCAAGACAGACATCCCAAGCGAGCTGCAGACCTGCATCCTGAAGGAACTTCCGGCGGGCCGGGAAGTTGTGCATATCCACAACCAGTTGGGGCTTCCAAGCGCCCACAAAGCGGTGGATGGCGCGGGTTTCCGGCGCTTCCAGCATCAGGTGATCGCGATTCAGATCAATCCCCTGTGCGTTCTTACGGACACCCAGTTCCGCGCCATCGGGGTTGGCCTCAGCCACGATGGCCACCTGAAGTTGTGGGGTCCGGGACAGGATGCCGGCAAGGTCGCGCTGTACGAAATTTTTCAGCGCGCGCCGGATACCGCGCTCATCCCCATGCTGGCCGCAGACAAACAGGATGCGGAGAGGCGCAGTGGGGTTGCCCCAGTGGCGCACTTCGATCGGCTTACCCAGAAAAGAGAATCCTATCGTGCGGGGCGCATCCACTTCCATGGCCTCCCCGTCCCGCAAAGGTCGCATCCCTTGATTGTGTGGTGTGTTCATCATCACAATTTCACCTTCCACTGGAACCGAACCCATGAAGCTCACACGTGCCGCCATCGCATTGGCGGCGGCCGAAGCGATAACGGACGGCGGCGATCTTTCCGTAGAGCCATTGCCAAAGGCCCAGCGAGCCCGGGATATGCATCAACGGCATCAGCCACCACAGCAACGGGAGCCGCCGCGAGAGGTAGCGGAACGCCGCCGCCCCGAAGTGGCGGCGTCCGCGAACATCGATGAGCGCGATGGCCGCCATCTTCTGCTGGTAGCTGATGCCCGGCAGCAGGGCGTCACTGCGTTGGTCGTGCAGCGACAGATAGGCAAGCCGCCCGCTGATATCCAACCGGTTCAGGATTCGCATCTGCGCGTGACAGAAGCTGCAGAACCCGTCGTAGATGATCAACTCCGCGCCAGGGCGGGTCTCCATGGTGGGCAGTTCATCGGTGCGGCTCATCGCGAACCTCCTTGTGTGCTTTCGGCGAGCGGCGCTTGTTCGACGCCAGGGGTCATCCATCGCAGTACCCTTTGCGCGAGCGGAACGAGCCGCTCAACAGGAAAGAAAGACAAGAAGATGAACCCCGCCAATGGATAGCGGAAGGTGATTCCCATGATGAAGAGGATGCCCCAATGCATGGCGAAGGCATTCAACGCCCACAACATGCCTAACCGGCGATTCAGCAGCGCTAGCGGCGCGCCTAGTTCCACAACCATTGAAGCCACACCAATCAGGGTGAACAACCAGAGGTGTTCGTATAGGGTGAATGCCAATTCTGGGGTTGATTCTCCCAATAGCGTTTTACGGATGGCGTCAGCGGCAACCTGGCCGCGAAGGGACTCACCCGATACCCAGTTCCAGCCGAGGTCGCCCATCAGCTTAGCGGCTCCCGCCAGGAAATAGCTGATGGCCGTTGCCGCGGAGACTAGTTGAATCGGCCAGCCGTAACGCCAATGGCGCATCGGGGCCTCCGGCAGGATGCGAGTGGCAAGGCGCTTGGCCTTCAGCCACGCATCCATCGACCAAGCATCCGCGGCTGGCACCAGGCCGAGAATGAGTGCATGCGCGACCATGGCATTGTCGCTGTGGTAGATCATGGTCCATGAGTTCCGGTAGCTCAAGAGCACCAGTAGCAGGAAGCCGAAAGCGGGCCCGCTGACGCGATGCTTCCAGCCGGCAATGAATGCGACGTTGGCGAGCAGAGTGGCTACCAGCAGGGCCTCAAAGGCACCGAGGCTGAGTGGGGCGGACAGCCACCACACTGCGCCCAGGGGTTTGAAAAGCGAGGCGTCGGTGGCTGCTACCTTCATGAACATCGAGTAGCGCTGCGCCACATACCAAAGGGCAAACAGCCCAACGGCGATGCGCAGGAAAGCAAGGCGTGTGGCGGGCATGGACGGGAACCAGATGAGGTTCATGAGTCGTTGCAAGGGGTTCATTGGGTGACCTCCGAAGTGGATTGATCGAGCGCGGTTTTGCTTATCGTCAGTTGCGATTCGCGTGGTACCGGGCAGGTGGCGTAGACCTTCTCACTCAACTGGGAATCGCGGCGAGCAAAGAAGCGATCAACCTGATGCTTGGCGGAGACAATCTGCACGGCTTCAATCTGCCTGAGTGAGCGCTTACGGGACTGGGCAACATTGGCGGCAACCTGCTGACAGACCTCATCGCCTTGTTTCTCTTTGAGCTTGGAGGCAAGCTGACGGCGCACTTGATTGAAGCCGCCGTGTCCGGCGAGGCGATAGCTAAGCAGGACGCGGTTGCCGTCGGCATCGACACCCATGAGCGCATTGCCCGTAAAGGTCTTGGCGCGCTTGGCGGAAAACATGGGGAAGTGGGAGAGCGGGAAGCTATCGACGGGCTTGTCCTTCCAGTTCTCCGCCAGCGGAGACAGCAGCACAAGCAGCACGAAAGCGGTGATCAAAGCGGGGATCCGCTTACTGGGGCGGACATCGTCCTGACAAGGATCCGCAGAGAACATCTTGAGCCTCCTAGTTATGAGTTATCGTTCCAGGTGCGCCAGCATGGAAGCCTGCGCGGAATCAGTTTGGGGACCAGCCGCGCGCAGGATGCCCGCCTCGAGTTCCACGATGTGGCGAATGGCGTCAAGGGGGGGCATCCGGTGCGTGGCGAGAATCACAGTCGTGCTGCCCTGAAGTTCCAGAAGCGCCTGAAGTACAGTGCGCTCACTGGCGGGGTCAAGCCCTGCCATGGGTTCATCCAGAAGCAGCACACGCGGCTTGCGTAGCAGGGCACGGGCAATATTGAGGCGCTGCGCCTCGCTGGCGGAGAGGCGCATACTGCGCTCTCCCAATGGAGTTTGCAGTTGCTTGGGCAGTGTTTGGATGAGGTTCTCCAGACCTACCCGAGCGCATGCCTCCAGCACTTCTTCGTCGGTGGCATGGGGAGCACCCAACCGGAGATTGGAAGCGATCGTGCCGCTAAGGAAGGATGGGTGTTGCGGAACCAGCGCGATGTGACTGCTGATCGAGTCACTGGTGCATTGCGCAAGATCCTGCCCATCCACCAGGACAGCCCCTTGGTCTGGCGCTTCCAAACCAGCCAGCAAGCGAAGTAGCGTACTCTTTCCAGAGCCACTGCCTCCGCGGAGCCAAGTGAACTGGCCAGCCGGAAAGGAGAAGCAGAGATTCTGAAGGACGGGGCGCTGCTGGACGGTGTAGCAAAGATCCTGCGCGGTGAGTTCGCCGGCGAAAGGGCGTAGTTCCTCGGTACCGCGATGTTCCGCGGCTTGGGCAACCCGCAGAAATTGCAGGAGTCGCTGCATGCTTTTGAGACCCTGCCGGGTCTTGTTGCCTTGCTGTGCCAAGCGCCGCAATGGGACTCCCAAATAGGCGGCGAATCCAGCGAAAGCAACCATTTGTCCGGTGCTGATCTCACCACTCACAACGCGGGCGCCGCCCATCCACCAACTGCCGGCAAGCGCCAAAGCGGGTAGCGCCCAGACTGAGCCCATAGCGAGGGAATGGTATAGGCTTCCGATGCGAGCGTCCCGCTGACAGCGCGCAACGCGGAAGTCAATCCGCGCCAGCATGCGGGCTTGAGCCCCCACGCCCTGCAGGCACTCAATGCCCTGCAGGCTCTCGCGGACGGTGCGCGACAATGCATCGCGATGGTTGCGAGCATCCTTCTGCAGACGTGACCTTCGCCGCTGCAAAGCCCAGGAGAAGACCAGATGCAAGGGCGTAGCCGCAATCGGCAGCAACGCCATCCAAGGGTCAATCCAGAGCAGTACCGCGACCGGATAAGCAAGGCGCGCAAGTGCGGCGAAGCCCTCGGTAACTGTTCCTCTAGCAAAGCGGCCAATGCCGCGCGTATCAGACAGCGTCCGCTCAAACACTGCCGAGACGCCATGACTGCGGTGCACAGAGGCAGGTGCGTAGGCCCAGGCACGTTGGACCAACTGACGAAGGCGCGCGGTACAACGGGTCTGCAGTTCCCGGGAGGCTCTTTCAGACAGATAAGCCGTCGCGCCGGTAGCCAGGGACAAACCCACGAGCACGGCACCAACGACTCGAACCGCCTCGGCGGGGTCTCCGGTATGGATCGGGATGCCCCAAATGTACGCAGCGTTACCCTGCAGGCCATCAATGAGCGCGCCCGCAAAGAGCGGTACCTGCACAGGCAGAAGGCGAAACAACAGCCGCCACAGCATAGCGGCAGCTAACAGCGCGGGCTCGTGACGCAGTTGCGCGATGGCGAAGCCGACGGCACTGCGGCCTTCCAGCTTCATGCTGCTTGCCTTTCCGCGCCCGCCACGACGGCATATCCATTTCGGGAGGCGAGATAGGCCAGGACGGCGTCGCCCAGTTCCTTGCCATTGCCAGTGGAGGCGGCAACGGGCACATCGCAGATCTCTTCGAACTCGCGCACGCAAAGGGGCGACGACGTGATGAGGCCTGTAACGGCAATCACTTGATGGCCGAGCTGGCGCAGGCGGTCAACGGCGAAGCGGGCCGAAAGTGCATTGTCAGCGGCCAGTACAACGCCGGCCAGGGACCGCTTCATTGCGGGGTCCTCCAGCAGCAGGGTGGTCTCGCGTTGCAGGATGCCATCCGCAATCTCCATGATGGTGATCTCAGGTGCGCTGGACTCCAACCCCGCCATGATGGTGTCAAACAATGCCATTAGCTCTGGCTTGCCGCTGAGGTATGTGGAAGGAAATCCGAAGTCACTGAAGTCCAGTACCTTGACGGCGGAGGCTGAGCGCATCTCATCCTGATCCCGATTGGACACGCTGCCCGTGAGTTTGCAGGCGGCCACGCGCTGCTTCAAATCGCCTAGCGCCCGGATGAGTTTCACGCAGGAGGTGGTTTTACCGGCATTCATCCCGGTGCCCACGACTGCAACCAGATTGCGAACCGGGAGGCAGGGCTTGGCAGTTTGAAACGATTCGTCCTTAAGGTTCGCAACCTGCCCACGAGCATTGGAAAGATAGCCCAGGAAGCTCACCCGGGTGGGGCGACCGATAGACCGATGCCGGGACAACACGGTGCCAATCATTCCGCCCGCAGTGAGGATCCCCAACTCCTGGGTATCAATCACTTCGCCCTCATAGGCGTCGGTGGCGTAGCGGTTGCCGAAGGCACCCACGATGAGGTCCCCGGGGTAGAGGCGCAGCCGCTCATTGTCACGGGTGGTAATGCGCTCATGAGAGCCGATTTCCTCTACGCGAACCAACGCGAGGTGACCCGGCTTGGGGGCACCCGCTTCCTCGCGGCTGAGCAGCTTCACCTGATCAAGGTTGGTAACCCGGCAGGCCCAGGACCACCGAATCGCGGATACCGGGAGATCGCTGCCGGTCAACGCGAGGGGGCTCCGAAGCCGATCGTCAGCTTGCGCCGGGTCAGGCAGCATCTCCGGCTGAATTGTGTAGGTGGTAGTCATTGATTCCTCCAATAAGTCTCCGCAGAGGGCTTCGCCGCCCATCCGCCTTTGCCTCACAGCACCATAGGGGATGGCAAACTCAGCGAAAATATAGGGTGCGGTGAATTTCCGGGAAAATGTGGCTACCGCGGGGGTTGCAGGCCAGTGATTGTAGTTGACCAACTGAGGGTGCGGTATCGCAGTTACGCTGGCGACGCGCACGAGGCATTGCAGCAAGTGTCGCTTCGGATAGGAGAGGGGGAAGTGGTAGGTCTGCTGGGGGAATCCGGCAGTGGCAAGAGCACGCTGGGCATGGCGATCTGCGGCACGCTACCGACCAATGCGGCTGAGGTGGAAGGCTACATTCAGTGGGATCGAGAAAGGCGGGCGGCAGTGATCCCGCAATCGCCATCGCTAACATTCAGCCCGTTTCTGCGTTGTGGTGCACAAGTGGCGGATATTCTAAGCGCGCGCGGCGCATCCCGCAGCGAAGCGCGCAGGAGGACAGCGGAGTTGTTCAGGGAGGCGGGCCTGGCCGAGGACCGGTGTGCGGTGGAAGCCTATCCTCACGAGTTGAGCGGCGGAGAATTGCAGCGGGTGGCGGTGGCAAGAGCGCTGGCAATGCAACCGTGGCTGCTGGTGGCGGACGAGGCTTGCTCAGCACTGGACCTGCTGCAGGCCATCCGCGTGCAGAATACGCTGGATGCGATACGGCGGGTACGGGGCCTCAGCATCCTCTGGATAACGCATGACCCCCGGGAACTGGTGGGATTCGCTAACCGGGTGGTGGTGCTGGAGCAGGGACGGGTGGTGGACACGGTGAGCGCGGGAGCGCTGGCGCGGGGCGAGGTGGAAGCCGGTACCCGCCGCTATCTGGATGCGATGCCCGGAGGATGGAGAGCGCGGAGGACTGGCGGAGCAGAAGCCGGTGCCGATGGATGGGCAACAAGGCAATGACTGAGCCCCTGGCAATACTTGAGGCAAAGGCGCTTTGCAAGCGCTATGGCGGGAACACGATCCTCGATGGAGTGACATTCACTGTTGAGCGGGGGGCGATGCTGAGCATCGTGGGTGAGTCAGGCAGCGGAAAGAGCACCCTTTTGCGGTGCCTAGCCTTTCTGCAGCAACCCGACAGCGGCGAGGTTTGTTTTGAGGGGTCACCGCTGCGAACGCTTCGCGGTATGGCGCTGACTGCCTTCCGGCAGCAGGTGCAACTGGTCATGCAGGATGCAGCCATGGGGCTGAACCCGCATCGGGATGCCCTTTCCAATGTCCAGGAACCGCTGGACATCCTGCGCCGCGAACTGGAGCGCGCGACGCGGCAACGGCTAGCCCTTGCGAGTATGGCGGACGTGGGACTGGACACAACGCTGGCCACCCGCTATCCACTGGAGCTGAGTGGGGGCCAGCGCCAAAGGCTGCAGATTGCGCGCGCGATGGTCCTGCGACCTCGGTTGTTGTTGCTGGATGAACCCTTTGCGGGTTTGGATGCCCCCGTTCAAGCAGAGTTGGTGGCCTTGCTGGAAGGGCTCCGGCGCAACCAGGGGCTTACCTGCGTTCTGGTAACGCACGACCTGGAACTGGCATGGAGCGTATCCAGCAGAATCGCTGTACTGTCGAATGGGCGACTGGGGAGCGAGCTAGTGATTCGAGATCAGCGGGCCATCCCGGACTTTCGGAAGTACGCGGGGAGGCACTCAGGACTGGCGGGACTGGTAATGGAATTCGGGCAGAACGAGGGTATTCCGGCTGAACCTATATCAAATCAGGAAAGCGACGCCCCTTAATGGATAGTCGGGCTGGATCAATGCGACGCGCAAGCTGGGAGACGTGCGCACGGTTGCTGGGTGGACGCCTGTTAAGTGGCGGAGTGCTGCTGGTGGCGTTGTCGCTGGCGTGTTTCGCGCTGATTGAGATGGCTCCTGGAGATTTTCTGACCGATAGTGCCATGAATCCGCAATGGAGTAGCGAAGCCAGGGAGCAGTTCCGCGAGCGAACCGGGCTGGGGCTGTCGTTCTGGGAACGCTATGGCGGTTGGCTGGGCGGGTTGACGCGGGGAGAAATGGGTCCCAGCTACGGGTATGGAATCGACACCGCGACGCTGCTAGTGCCCCGGCTGGGGCGAACGGCAATCTTGAATGCAAGTGCGATGCTGCTGGCGCTGATGACGGCGGCCCCGGCGGCGTTGTTTGCCGCCAGGCGTCCCCGGCATTGGGGCGCGAGAGCACTGAGTCACGGCACCCAATCGCTGCTGATGATTCCCGAGATGGTGCTGGCGCTGGCCTTGGTCGCCGGCGCGGTGCGCTACGGGATTGCCCTGCCTGGTTTGGGAGAGGAAGCAGCCTTTGTGGGCCTGCCTGGGCGGTTATTGGGCAGCGTGCAGGGGATGACAGTTCCTTGCGTGGCGCTTGCGCTGGGGGCGATTCCAGTGTTTTTCCGGCACATCCGATCTGCTTTTCAGGAGGCGCTTGCCGCACCGTTCGTCACAGCCGCCAGACATGCCGGACTGCCCTCGTCCATGCTGTACCTGCGATACGTACTGCCCGCGGCCGCAAATCCCCTGCTGTCACTGTTTGGGTTCACGCTGGGTGGGATGTTAAGCGCGTCACTGGTAGTAGAGACCATCACGTCCTGGCCAGGGATGGGGCCATTGCTGCTGGACGCCGTGCTGGCACGGGATACCTATGTCGTTGTGGGCGGAGTTCTGCTGTCGGCCATTGCGCTACTGGCGGGCAATCTGGCGGCTGACGTGGCGCTGTTGTGGCTGGACCCGAGGATCCGCCGATGAAACCGATAACCCGTAGCCGCTGGATGCTGCTGACCCTGGTTAGTTGGCACCTGCTGCTGGCGGGGGCCGCCTGGATTGCGCCGCATCCCGCATCGCGACAGCACCGCGACTTTGCCAGTGCGCCGCCCACCGCGGTTCGATTCACGGACGCTGACGGCGGTCTGGCATGGCCGCATGTGTGTGCCTTGGCCGCCGACCCGCAACACTATGGACGCTACATCCAAGACTGCGGCACGAGGCACAGTTTGCAACTGCTTGCGGATCGTGGCGATGGCCGATGGGCGATGCTTCAGGCCGAAGCGCCGGGCCAATTGTTCCTTCTGGGAACCGATGAGTTTGGCCGTGATGTCTTCAGCCGGCTGCTTGTGGGAGGGCTACTCTCAGTTGGTAGCGGGCTGGCGGCAACCTTGGTGGCGCTGGCACTGGCCGCGCTGATAGGTGGCGTGGCGGGCTTCTTTGGGGGCGTGGCCGATAGCCTGCTGAACCGCGTGGCTGAGCTACTGATGGCGGCCCCGTTGCTGTATCTGCTGCTGGCGATACGCGCCGCGCTCCCCATCCAGATGGACCCGCTTGCTGCTTTCGGGATTGCGATTGCGGTGATCAGCCTGGTGGGTTGGGCACGACCCGCGCGCCTTGTGCGGGGCGTAGTGCTGAGCGCCAGGGAGAGGGGCTATGTGCTTGCCGCCAAGGGCTTTGGTGCCAGCCCGGCCTATCTTCTGCGGCGTCATGTTTTGCCGGACGCCCTCCCGGTCTTGTGGACACAGGCCGCGCTGCTGGCACCCCAGTTCGTCTTGCTGGAGGTGACGCTCGCCTTCTTCGGCCTGGGCGTACCAGAACCAGTTGCCAGTTGGGGATCGATGTTATCGTCGCTGCGGCAGTATGAGGTACTGGCATCGCAATGGTGGATGCTCTCTCCGGCAGCCGCGCTTACCGCGTCGTTGTTGCTGTTTGGTGCGTACGCCCAGACTTTGGAAACTTCACGAGCGGAGACACGTCCCTAAGGAGGTCATCGAAACCCTCATGAATGAGCTTAGTGAGTACAAAGGGACCCGCGTGAAACGAGAGCGGAACGCAGTGGCGATGGAGCAAATGAGACGGATGCGCCTAGGCTGGCTGCTAGTAGCGCTGGCGATGCTGGCGGCCACGAGCATCGTCGCGCAGAATGCGATCGCGCCGGCAGCATCCACCGAATACCTTGTGACGACGCAGCCACCAGGCAAGGCCGGCGGGCGGTTGGTGTTCGCGTTACGGGCGGAGCCAAGGACCTTGAATCCACTGGCTGCCGTCGATGCGGCGTCGAAGGAGTTGCTATCGCTGTTACACGCGGACTTGGTGCATATCCATCGCCCTTCGCAGAAGACCGGGCCCGGGCTTGCGCGCGAGTGGACGATTTCACCTGATGGCAAACGCTACACGTTGCGCCTGCGGAAAGGGCTGCAGTTCTCCGACGGACAGCCGTTGACGGCAGACGATGTAGTGTTCACCTTGCAGGCGCTGCTGGATGAGAACACCAAGGCGCCTGGACGGGACCTACTAAGGATTCAAGGATTGTTCCCAACAGTCCACAAGGTGGACTCACGCACTGTGGAACTGCGGCTGCCAGCGCCCTACGCACCAGCGGAGCGGCTGTTCGACAGCTTGGCCATCCTGCCCCGGCACAAGTTGGAGACCGCGTTTCGCGAAGGAAAACTGCTGGAGGCATGGAAACTGACAACGCAACCAGGGACAATTGCCGGGGCGGGCCCCTTCCGCCTGAAGGAATACCTTCCAGGCCAGCGCATGGTGCTGGAGCGCAATCCCTACTATTGGAAGCGCGATCAGGCAGGGGTGGCGTTGCCCTATCTGGAAGAGGTGGTGGTGCTGTTTGTGGCAGACCAGGAAGCTGAGGCCTTGCGCTTCCGCGCAGGCGATACGCACATGCTACCCCGCGTGAGCGCGCGCAGTTTTCGAATGCTGGAGTCAGGGGCAGGCAGCCAAGAGAGGGTAATGACCGACTTGGGGCCTGGCCTGGAACAGCACTTCCTCTTCTTCAACCTGAACGACGTGGAAGCCAAGGGACTGGAAGCGTTGCGCGGCAAGCGCGAGTGGATGCAGGACCTGCGCTTCCGGCGGGCCATTTCGCAGGCGATCGACCGGGCCTCCCTGGCGCGCATCGCTTACCAGGGAAAGGCTACCCCCATCCTCCACCACGTAAGCCCGGGCAACCGGCTGTGGTATCAGCCAGTGGGAGATCCACGCGCGAGGAATGTGGCCGGCGCGCAACGGCAGTTGCAGACGCTAGGTTTGGTGCGTCAGGGCGAAGCGCTGGTGGATAAGGGTGGCAAACCGGTGGAGTTCTCAATCGCGGTAAACGCCGCCAATACGGAGCACAAGCAAATGGCAACCGTGGTGCAGGAGGACCTGCGCCAGTTGGGCATACGCGTTTCGGTGGTGCCGCTGGAGTTCCGCAGCCTGATTGACCGGGTGATGAATACGATGGACTACGAGGCCGCGATTCTGGCGCTGCGGGATGGGGATGTGGACCCTACGCCGCAAATGCCCATGTTGCTGTCAGGGGGAACGATGCACTTCTGGCGCCCCGGTCAACAGCAGCCCGCCACGCCATGGGAGGCGGAAATCGACGAACTGATGCAGGCCCAGAACACTGTGATGGATCCTGCCAAGCGACGTGGGATCTATGGCCGGGTGCAGCAGATTGTGGCTGAGGAATTGCCATTTATCGCTCTGGTGAGTCCGCACGTGCTGGTGGGCGCCAACCGGGAACTGCAGAATTTGCAGCCTTCGGTTCTGGCTCCGCATCTACTTGAAGGATTAGAGATGGTCTTTTGGAAGCGCGGTGATGGACGACGGTGACGGAAACGGGGCCAATTCTGGACTGGATTGCCGTGGGAACTCCGGATCGCACGTGGCCCGATGATCGTCTGGTAAGTGCTTGCCAGAGAGGCGATGATCGCGCCTGGAACGCGCTGATCGAGAAGTACAAGAACCTCATCTACAGCATCCCGTTCCGCTATGGCGCGCAAGCTGAAGACGCGGCGGACATCTTTCAGGCCGTGTGGATTGACCTCTATGCGGAGTTGCCGCGCCTGCGGAATGTGGAGGCATTGCGGTCATGGTTGATGACCGTTACCGCGCGCCATTCCCTGCGCTGGAAGCGCCGGCGCGGAACGCGAGGCGAAGTAGAACTGAACGACGAGTACGTGGCGACGCTGGATGCGGAGGCACCACTTGCGCCTGAAGCCATGGAGGCGGCCGAAACACGGCAACTGGTGCGGGAGGCTGTGTTCTCACTGCCGGAGCGCTGCCGTGAAATGGTGCGCATGCTGTTCTTGAGTGACCCCCCCGTCCCCTACAACGAAGTGGCGGAGCATTTTGGGCTTGCGTTGGGGTCAATCGGATTCATCCGCGGGCGATGCATGCAGAAGTTGAAGCGGGAGATGGAAGATCGGGGCATCGGCCGATCCTAAGGGCATCCGTAATGGCTCAGCCTGTAAATCCAAGCTCTGCACGGGTGGCCAACGAGTTGAGTGAAAGCAAGGACTGGTCAACAACCATCAGGCAGCTTGCGGATGGCATCCCCTTGCCGCAATCCCTGGATCAGCACGGTGTTGAGCCGAGAGGGGATCTACTGGAGGCCATCTACAGCGCCACGCTGGAGGTGGCGCGCACGGACCTGCAGCGGGCGGGCAGGCTGGGGGCGGCGGCCCTAAGAATGGCTGAGGATCTTGGAGACGCCCGCAGCCTGGGCATGTCTGCCCGAGCCATGGCAAACGTGCACTATCTGCAGGGACAGTACACAGAAGCGTTAGCGTACTATCAGACGGCGATTGAGCACTTCCAACGGAGCAATGAGGGTGGTGGCGACGCGTTGGAGGTGGCGCGCACGCAGAATAGTGCGATCCAGACGCTGGCCTACCTTGCTCGCTATTCGGATGCGATTTCCTGGGCGGAACAGGCGCGGGCGGTCTTCGACGCGCACGGGGATGAAGCACGACTGGCGCGACTGGACGGAAACCTGGCAAACCTCTACTTCCGGCTTGACCGGTTTGACGAAGCACTGGCGACGTATGAGCGCGCCCTTGCCGCATTTCGCCGCGTTGGATCTCCGCAGGACATTGCCGCGGTGTTGAGCAACCTCGCCACCTGCTCAATTAGCGTGGGCCGTTTTGCGGATGCGCTGCGAGTGCACCAGGAGGCGCGCGAGCACTGCGCGCGGCATGGATTCTCATTGCTTGTGGCGCAGGCAGATTACAACATTGCCTATCTACACTTGCATCGGGGCGATATTCGGGAGGCCATGAGCCTGTACGCTGCTGCCCGGGAGCACTGCGCGCGTGCCGGGGACTTCTATCACGCGACGCTTTGCGATCTGGACCAGGCGGAGTTGATGCTGGAGGTAAACCTGCTGAGTGAAGCGGAACGGCTGGCACGGCGGGCCATGCAGGGTTTCCGAAAGCTGGAGATGCGCTATGAGCGCGCTAAGGCAACGGTGTTTCTGGCGACGGCACTAGCGCGCAGGCAGGAGAGCACGCGGGCCTGGCAGGCCTTTTTGCGTGCCCGCCGCCTGTTTACGGTGGAGGGTAATCGGGTTTGGACTGCCTTCATTGATCTGCACCTCGGGCTAATGAATCTGCAGGGTGGCAATGCCAAGCGGGCCCTGGCGCGGGCACAGCACGCGCTACTGGTGCTTGAGCAGCAGCAAGTTCCAGGAAAGTGGATTCTGGCCCAACTGGTTCTGGCGCGCATCCACATCGCAATGGGCAAGGTGAGCTTGGCTGAGGATGCCTGCCAGTCGGCATTGCGCCGGGCGGAAGCAATCGAGTCACCATCGATGCGTTTCGCCTGCCAGTCACTTCTGGGCGATGTTCTGTGGAAGAAGGGCGAGTTCTGGGCAGCACGCAAAGCCCTGGAAGATGCGGGCAAAGCGCTGGACCTGTTGCGGGCTGGCGTGCCCGGCGAGGAACTCCGGGTTGCATTTTTTCAGGACAAGGCAGAGGTGTTTGAGCGGCTAGCGTTGCTGTATCTCGATACGGATACGTTGCCTCGCGACGAGGCAGCCGGCTGGGCTTCCATCCAGAGCGCCAAGTCGCGATCACTGTTGGATTTGCTAGGCCAAGCGCTGCATGTGGAGGAGGGGGCTACCGCCGAACCAGCAACGCTCGAAGCTGCACGCACGACGCTGGTGAACTTACGGCGGCAGTTGCATGAATCGTACGTAAGCGCGTCGGACGCGGAACTGCGAGGACTCCCGGAGGAAGCTGAGCGCTGGCGAGCCGGTGCCCGGGTGCTGGAGAGTCGTTTGGAGGAGGAGCGCGCCCAGTTGCGGCTTCTCGATGGCCGGACCGTTACGGGTATCGAATCCGGGGAGACGCAAAGGGTGACGCTGGATTATCTGCGTGGGGTGCTGAGGCCCGGAGAAGTGTTTCTGGAGTACTTCGTTTCGGGCAGCCGGGTGCTGGTGTATGTCGTGACGGCGGATGCCGAACCCGTGACGGTATTGCTTGGGGATGCGACAGCGATGCGATCGACGGCCCGGCTTGCCCTGTTCCAGATTTCCAGTCAGCGATACCGGCAGCCTGCCTCCATTGGACCGGGACCCGGTTGGCCGGCGCTGGCAAACCACCTGCAGCGCCTCCATGAGCTATTGGTAGAGCCACTGCTGCGTTGGGTTCCGCCTGATGCGCATACGTTCATTGTGGCGCCCCACGGATTTCTGCACAGCTTGCCCTTTGCGGCTCTTGGACCGGCAGATGCACCGCTGGGAGGGCGCTACCGGATTGTGCGAACGCAGAGCGCCTCGGCGTACGCATCAACTGTTGCGGAAACACTGCCGAGGGTGCCCGGTGAAGGATGGAATTGGAGCGGAACGGCTTTGGTATTGGGTGTGCCAGACGAACGAGTGCCGCTAATCACCGATGAAGTGACGCAGATAGCGACGATGCTGCCTGGAGCGCAACTTCGACTTGGACGGGAGGCATCGTTGGAGACGCTGCGCACAGTAGGGGCCAGATCGGCCGTGATCCACATCGCGTCGCATGGCGTGTTCCGGCAAGACAGCCCGATGTTTTCGTCTATCCGGCTGGGCAATGGCAACCTCAACCTGTATGAATTACAGGAGATGCGCTTACCCGCGCAACTGGTAACCCTAAGCGGCTGCAGCACCGGCGTGCATACTGTGCTTGGGGGAGACGAGTTGATGGGGCTATCGCGCGGATTCTTCAAGGCGGGTGCGCGTAACGTGATGGTGACCCTGTGGGACGTAAATGATGCAAGCACTGCCCGATTCATGACTCATTTCTATGCCGCGTACGTGCGGCACGGGCACCCGAGCCTTGCGCTGAAGGAGGCGGCGACAGAAGTACGCAAGCAGCACCCGCATCCGTACCACTGGGCTGCCTTCAGCCTGATGGTAAGCGGACAGGCTTCCGCAAGGCAGTGCCCATAGGGAGCGATGGAGGAAGCCGATACATGGTAAGTATGAGGATCTGCGTAATTTTTTCACGCAGATTTTTGTGGGCAGGGTATATTTTTCGTCCTATCCGTTTCCCCCAATCAGGCGAGAGAGGATGTTGTGCACTATAACGAAGCGCTTTGGATAGATTTCGTACGTGGCATCGTGAACGAGGATTTGGCCCGTGAGATGCAGCAGCATCTGCAAGGTGGATGCCATCGCTGCCATGCGCTCCACACCTCCCTCGCCGCAGTGGAGGAGTCTTTTGCAGAGGATCGTTCGTGGCCAGTACCGGAAGCACTGGTAGCGAAGGCCCGAACGATCTTTCCTGCGCAGCGTCACTTCTGGCGCGACTTGCCGCGTGAAATTGCTGCATTGATCGTCGATGGTGTAGGGCAGCCGGCCTTGGCTGGCGTGCGATCCAGCATTGATGCAGCACGTCACTACAGCTTTCAGGCGCAGAACTACCGGGTGGAAGTGCAGGTTGAGCGTCAGGCACAGCCCGTGGCGCATCTGCTGACCGGACAATTGATTGCCGATGACGGCGCGGGTGACGTTCGCGGTGTACCGGTACTGGTCTTCAATGACGAGACTGAAGTGGCGCGGCAACTCACCAATGAGTTTGGAGAATTTCATCTGGACCTTCCAGCGTTGCGCAAGGCAAGACTTGTGTTGCTGGTGGAGGAGCAGACCCGTGCGATCGAGTTGCTACTGGGGTAACAGAAGCCCGAGAGCATTTGAAGCAAGGGTGGCGTTAACAATCACCCAGATTTAAGGATGAGGCTGAGGCTGTGATGAGACAGAGAAACCGCTTTCACTATGTACTGTCCTGGTTGCTAGCGCTGCTACTCGTTGGCGTTATGCCGTTGCGGGCCGATGACGATGACATCGAGTTCGTCTTGCGCGTGATGCCCGGCACGTTGCAGTCAGTGCTGCTGAAGTTCCGGCTTGAGGTGGAGGATCGGATCGAAGGCCAAGAGGTGTATCTGGTGGAAGTGGATGACGACATCGTCGTCATGGACGAGGATGACGGTGACGATGATGATGACGATGATGATGACGATGATGATGATGACGATGACGACGATGATGATGACGATGATGACGGCCCAGATACCGGCGTAAACCAGGGCTCAGGAACCGGCAGCACTGGAACTGGTTCACCCACACTCACGCTTGAGCAGTTCATCGCCGCCGTGCGGGCGGACCCCAATGTCATCAGTTTCGAGATCAATGAGGATATTGACCTCCCAGAGGACGATGACGCAAAAGTAGCTCCACTCGTAAGCACCACGCCATTTGACCCTCTGCTTGCCGATCGAACGTTGAACAACTACTACGGCGACACGGCATGGACGGGCTATATTCAACAGCCTGCGAACTCAGTGCTAGGCCTTAGCCAAACGCACCTTGCCAAGGCGACTGGCGCGGGGGTTGTGGCGGTGATTGATACCGGCGTTGACCCGAATCATCCGGCTCTGCGCCACGCGCTGGTAAGCGGGTATGACTTCATCACTGGAATGCCGGGTAGCGCGACGGAGATGGGCGACATTACTCCAGCGGTGAGCGGCCTGCTGCAGCAGTCAACGGTTGCTTTCCTGGATGGCGTTCCGGTAGCGCTGGCGGACCGTTTTACTGTGATTGTTCCCCAGTCCACGGTAGCGTTCCTGGATGCTTCGCAGTTGCCCAGTTCTTTTGGACACGGCACGATGGTTGCGGGTGTGCTTCGGCTAGCTGCGCCAAATGCGAAGATCATGCCGTTGAGGGCCTTCCGGGCGGATGGCCGGTCGAATCTGTTCCACTTGGCACAAGCGGTGTACTATGCGGCTGACCACGGGGCCAAGGTGATTAACATGAGCTTCAGTCTGCCCGCGGAATCGCAGGAGCTTTCCCGCGCGATCAACTATGCGACGGCACGCAATGTAGTGTGCGTGGCTTCTGTAGGAAACCAGGGGACACAGGCTCTGGTATTCCCGGCCGGGATGCCGAACGTGATTGGCGTGGCATCGGTGGACAACTCGCTTCAGCGCAGCGCGTTCAGTAACTTTGGGGCCGCGACGGTGACGGTGGCGGCGCCAGGGGAGGGGATTCTGACAACCTTTCCAGGAGGCGGTTACGCTGCCGCATGGGGGACCTCGTTCTCAGCGCCATTTGTTGCGGCTACGGTCGCGCTGATGGTGCAGGATACCCCCGGACTGACCCAAGCAGACGCCGAGGACGCGGTAAGGGATGCAACTCCGCTTTCCCCAGAGTTGGGCTCAGGGCTGCTGAACGTGCCTCAGGCGCTTGGCATAGAGGGTATCTCCACTTCGGGTGCGGGAAGCGCCATGGGCAGCCAGCCAGCCGAAACCAGCGAAAGCCTCTCAACCGTACGCTGTCGAACATCCAGCCGTCGAAGCCGATTCACGAGTGGATGTGCAGTGGGCGGCATCTTGCGCTGAGGTTATTGCCTGAGTGCGGTGAATTGGCCGAGACTGAAGGCGTTCCTACGTCCGGTAGAGTCAGATTGTGCTGCTGGCGGCAGGACTTCAGTGATTGTGACGAGGGCTTGCAGTTGGCTTCACCGTGAAAAGCAATAACGCGCAACCGAGGGCAATGAGCGCCGCAAGCTGAAATGCCGCGGAAAGCCCAATGGCCTGCTTGAAGACTCCGGCAAAGGCAGCAGTGACGCCGCCCACAATGCAGCCGGCGAGGTTAAAGATGCCATAGCCAGTCGCACGCAGATGGGGTGGCGCGATCTGGCTGAGTACCGGCATGGCGTTGCAGTCGTAAAGCCCGCGGCCAAGGCCGAATATAAGCAGCGCCACCACCAATAGCGGGTAAATGCTGGTGAAGCCTACCAGAAAGAGGAAAGGGGCGGCGGCAAGCAGGCCTATAGCCTGGGTGTAGATGCGGCCCTTGGCGTTCCGTTGCGCCCAGCGATCCGCTACCAACCCGCCCAGCAGAATCCCCACGTAACTGGCGGCCTGGATGTAGAACGTGGCCGTGAAGCCAGCCTCAGTAAGGTTGAGGTTGAAGCGTTCATAGAGGAAGGTGGGCAGCCAGGTATACACCAGCCAGTTGGCGGTTGAGAGTCCGGCAAAAACCAGCGTTAGGGTAAGGAAGCCGGGGGTGGCGGCCAGTGACTCCAGCGAGCGGATCAGCTGTGGCCGTTCGGCTTCAAGACTCCCTTCTGGAACCCGGCGCCGTAGGGACAGCCAAAGGACCAGCAGATAGGCCAGGCCAGCCACGCCGAGGATGGTAAACACGGGACGCCATCCGTAATGGTCTCCCATCCACCCGCCCCAAAGTCCACCGAGAATCATGCCCGAATAGAGTCCGCTCTGGTGCAGACCCACTGCCAGTGAGCGCGACTTCTCTGAGTGAACTTCGACGATCAGCGCTAAGGCAGCGGGGATGTAGCAGGCCTCGCTGATGCCCATGACGGCGCGCGCCCACAGCATCTGGGGGATGGACTGCACATGCCCGGTGACCCAGGTGGCGGCGCTCCAAACCGCAAGGCTGATGAGGATCACGCGAACCCGGCCGAAGCGGTCAGCAAGATATCCGGCGAAGGGGCTCACGAGACCATACACCCAAAGGAACACCGTACTGATGAGACCCAGCTCAAGTCCCGAGGCAGCGAATTCCCGCTCAAGGAGGGGAAACAGAGAGAACACCACCTGGCGATCGAGGTAGTTCAGCAGCCCCACTACCCAGAGCAGGGCCACCAGCAGCCAGGGATTGATGCGGGAAAGGGTGGGCGGCGAAACGCTGCTCATGGGCGAAGCTCCGCGAGCCTGCATGCATGAACTTCAGCAGACCGATGGGCTGGCCGGTCCTCGCCGCCAGGAATCACGATGGACTGTTGCCAGTGCGTAGCGGTGGTGGTGACAAGACCAGCCGGCATCTCGTCCAGTACCTGCCAGTTAAGGGAGCGGGTGTGGAATGAGAGCACCTCACGAGGGAAGCCGGGGTGCTGCTCCCGCAGTTCCGTCTGCGCGGCGTAGCGTCCGTCGTCGCCGCCAAAGATGAGAAAACGCTGTCCAGCACCATGAGCAGCAGCGGCAACCGAGGCTCTTGGTGGCGGGGGAAGTTCCTCCCATCCGGTACCGGGCCGGAATCGCCAGGCATCCCGCAGATAGCGTCTGGCGGGCCTGCCCTGTGGATCAGGATACAGAGTTGCACCGCTTACTACGTAGAGAGCATTGCCCACCACACCCACGGAAGGCAAAATTCTACCGCCACCAGGCAACGGGGGCTCCTCTATCCAGTTCGCCTGAGGCAGTGACAGATCGAGAGAGAGGAGCGTTGAGGACGCAGCCGTAGCCATGGGCTGCTGCTGCCCTCCAACCACGTAGGCTTTGCCGTTCAGAAAACCGCCTGCGCAATTGGCAAGAGGGATGGGAAGTGGCCGCGATTGCACGACCTCCAACGCGGCGCCATCCCATGTCAGGCGCAGTACCTCACGCCGGTTGGCCTCGGAATCACCGCCTCCGATGAGGAAAAAGCCTTGTGGTGTATTGACGGACGCAGCATAGCCGAAAGCAGCAGGCAGGTGGAAGGTACGCCAGGAAGCGCCGGGAGCGGCGAGCACAAAGACGGTATCCACCCAACGCTTGGGGCCTCCATCCCAGGGTGGGGTGTCAAAATAACTGCCACCGGCAACGACGAGAGCATCGTTGTGGACACCCGCCATTTGTCCGCCAAGGGCGTGCGGCAAATCAGGCAGGCGCTGCCAGATGAGGAGTTGATCCGGGTTGCTTTTGTGTGTACAGGAGCTAACCGTCATGACCATCCCCGCGGTGAGCGCGACGCGCCGGGAAATACGGATCATCGAAGGAATCCATCGGGCGCGAAACCGGCCTGCTCAACGGCTGAGCGTAGCGCGGATTGCTCCTGCGGCGTGAGGGCACCCCGAGGTGGCACAGGCTGGCCGCAGGGAATCCCGCTCCAGGTAAGTAGTTGCTTGATGGAGGCCATCATGGGGAAGCCAAGCACGGTGCGAATGAGGTCGTTGATCCGGTCCTGGGTGGCACGGGCTTCTGCCCAGTTACCCGTCTGTGCGTGATGGTAGACGTTCACGAACAGCTGTGGCGTAAGGTTGTAGAAGCTGCCGATGCCGCCATGCGCACCCATTAGCATTCCGGCTGCGAACACCTCGTCGCGGCCATTGAAGATGGTGAGCCCCGCGCGCTGGATCAGCGATAGCCGGTAGAGATCAAAGTCAGTGAACTTCAACCCCACCACGTTCGGGATAGCACACAGCTCGAACACCTCGTCCACGGTCCTGATGGCGGCTGAAAAGTCAGGGAAATAGTAGACCAGTACGGGCAAGGACGAGGCAGCGGATAGCGCCTGGTAGTAACTTTTCACTTCCCGGAAGCTGTAAGCGGAACCCGGAGGCAAACTGCTGATGCCATGAGCTCCAGCTGCCGACGCGTGCTTTGCCAGACGGACGGCATCCGCGGTACTGGGTGCGCCGACATGAACAACCACCTGCCTTCCCGCCGGCGTGTTCGCAACGGCCACCTCCGCCGCGCGTTCCCGCACAGCAACAGGCAACTGCAAGCCCTCCCCAGTCTGGCCGCAGACATACATCCCGTGCGCGCCCAGTTCGTAAAGCCTCGTCAATAGCTGTTCGAAGCTGCTTGTATTCAGGTTGCCGGCCGCATCCACGGGAGTGATGACGGCAGGCAGGACACCTTGAAACGTACTCATGATTATTCCACCACCATTTCCTGAAAGCCCTCGAGCGTAAACGAGGACGACTTCACAAAGTCCATGATCCGGCGCTCTTTCTCGCGGACCGCCTCAACCTTTCCAGGTAAGGCGTCAAGCCCCTCCCGCGGCACGGTGATGAGGCCATTCTCATCGCCATGGAGGATGTCACCGGGGGCCACTTCCATCCCCATTACCTGCACGGGAAGGCCGCTGCGCACGATACGGAAGTTGCCGTGGCTGGCTACGCTGCCACGGGCGAAGTAGTGAAAGCCCAAGGCGCGCACCTCAGGAAGATCCCGTACGGCACAGTCACTCACAAGACCGATTGCGCCCAGCCGGGTGAAGAAGGTGGCCATCACCTCACCGCAGTGAGCAGCAAATTCGCCAAAACCTCCAATTTCCTGGAGCACCACCACAGCGGGCTTCGGGCTGGCTTCCACCAGCCGGTAGAGGTCAATGAATCCAGAGACATCAAATGGGCCGGTCTGTGAAATCGTCTCCACTTGGGCAGTAACGGCGTAGCCGCACATGCGGCCGAAATCAGGAAACATACATCGGATCTGGAGTGGCGTGAAGCCGTCGCGGTTCGGCCGCAGCTTCAGCAGTTCGATGGCGTTTACCAGCGTGGGGGTATCGATGGATTTGAGGTATTCGATGGAGTTGGGTGAGGTCATGGTGATGTGCTGTCTTGTTCTGTTGGCGCTATACGGGGCCGCGCGTCAGATGGCCGCCGCCGGTCTGGTTTAGAATCTCCACCAACCTGGCGCGCATGGAACGGATGAGGCCAGCGAGTGCGGGATCCTGGATCCGACGCAACCAGCCTCCGGCTTCGGTGGAGACCTGTGTGGCTGCCAGCAGGTTGTGGCGCTGCTGTGGGTCACGCGTAAGATCATAAAGTTCGTTGTCGTCCCAGATACCCTGGTATTCCATGTAGCTGTGGGTTGCCGAGCGCAAGCCAAGAACGCCCGCGGTATGCGGCGCCTCCCAATCCCAGAAGTATTCGTAAACGAAGTCCTTACGCCAATGCGTGGGCGGACTCTGAAAAAGGTCAAGCAAGGAGCAACCGTGCACGGTGGAGGGAATTGCGCCTCCGGCCGCGGCAATGGCGGTAGGCGCGATGTCCATATTCAATACCAGTTCATCGCGGACAGAGCCGGGCGGGATGTGCCCTGGCCACGCTGCCAGCATGGGGATGCGGATGGAGGGCTCATGCATCACGCGCTTATCCACCAGCCCCTGTTCGCCCAGCAGGAACCCGTTGTCACCCAGGAATATTACCAGCGTGTCCTCAAGGAAACCACCCCTTCTGAGCGCCGCTTCCACCGCACCTACGCTGTCATCAACCGCGGCCACGGTTCGCATGTAGTCCCGATACAGGCCATCCAGCGTATACTGCCCCTCATAGAGATTGGCAAGGCCATGGCGGGATTCGTCGCGCTTGCGCAGCAACCACTGTGGCTTGCCATTGCGGTGCGTCGCGGTTTCCGGAGTAGGAACCGGCTGGGTTGCGTATAAGCCGCGATGGCGAGGAGCGGGTTCGAAGCCCGCGTGGACGGCCTTGTGGGACAGGTAGAGCAGGAAGGGTTGATCTTGCCTCTGCTGCGTGATGAACTCCACTGCCTCCTGCGTGAGGAGGTCTGTGATGTAGCCTTCCACCTTACGGCGCTCCCCGTTACAATTCAGCACCGGATTGGTGTAGACGCCCTGTCCTTTGAAGCTGATCCAGTGATGAAATCCGGGCTGTGGGTTATCGCTATCCCGGCCGCCGCCAATCAACTGGCTGTCTCCCATGTGCCACTTGCCTACAAAGGCAGTGCGATACCCTTGCTGCTGCAGAACAGCGGGAAACGTGGGCAGCAAATCCGGCAAGGGTGTGAAGTTATCCTGAACGCCATGCGCATGCATGTACTGGCCGGTGAGAATGCTGGCGCGGCTGGGTGAACAAAGCGATGTAGTCACGAAGGCGTTGCGGAAGCGTGCCCCGCGTGCCGCCAGCGTATCGATGTGGGGAGTCTTTAGCCAGGGATGGCCAGCGCAAGCCATCGCGTCCCAGCGCTGGTCGTCGGTAAGGATAACCACGATGTTCGGGCGCCGCGACTGCTGGGCGGCAGACGTCATCGCCGCCGCTCCAGCGAGTGCGCTCAGCCACTCTCGCCGTGTTGTTTGCGCTGGCCTCACTGCGCTGTCTCCAACTTCACTTTGCCATCCGTCAGCCACTCCAGATCAAACTTCACTAGTGTCAGGTGTGCCGTGCGGAAGTGGTCGTCGTCCAGTCCGCCACGTTCGTAGAACACATAGATCTGTCCGTCCGGACCGACATTGATGTCGGCGTAGCCCGCCCAGCCAGGGTTGATGACCTTCTTCGAGGTCCAGGTGGCCCCGTCGTCTTCGCTGAGTTGGACCGCAAGATTCCTGCGGTCGCGATTCCGCCCGGGCTCGCCATCGGCGTCTCCTTTCTTCAGGTTGTCAGGATTCACAAACAAGATCCGGTTTGGGCGTCCATCGCCTGCGCCGCTCAAGCGCACCAGCGCCCCAAAGCAAATAGGCTCAAGCAGTTCATCCTGGTAGCGCGGTGCGCTCCATCCAGTGGCCCCATCGGCGCTGACCGTTACCACCCGGCGATTGCGTTTGCTTTCCGTGCGGACGTTCAGCATCACGCTGCCATCAGCGAGTTGTTCTGCGACGGTCTCGCTAGGGTTGATGGTGTCTTCATTGTTGGGGGCCGCGATCTCGCCGCGATTCCACGTAGCACCATTGTCGTCGCTGTAGATAGTAGCGACGACGGAGGGACGATGGGCGTGTCCGCCTGTTCCCGTGGACAGCCAAACAGGTACCAGCAAACGCCCGCTCTTCAGTTGGATACCATGGCCAGGACCCGTAGCAAGCACCTTCCAGTCATACTCAGGGCGGAATGCATCGAAGGCGGCAGTGATCTCAACCGGCTCAGTGAAGGTCTTACCATCATCATCGCTGCGCATGTAGAAGGCGCGCATGTACTCCGCGCAGAAGAGGAAGTGTACGGCACCGGTCTTGCGGTCAGTGATTGCCACGGGGTTGTTGAAGGTAGTTGCACCTTCCGCGCCCAGTTTCTGCGCCATAGCGACGGGGTTCCTGGCGATGGGCCCCTTTACATTGCTGATGACGACTGGGTTGCTCCATGTGCCTCCGCCGTCCTCGCTGCGGCGCAACATCACATCAATGGCGCCCCAATCGCCCCGCCCTGTCTTACGCGCTTCCGCGTATGCCAGGAGTGTGCCCTTGGCGGTGACGGCGAGGCCGGGGATCCGGTAAAGCTCGTAGCCCCCGGTGTTCGCATTAAAGATATCCACGCGAACAGGTTCGGTGGCGGGACCGTCAGCCGTGCCGCAGGCTGCCAGCAGCAGGCAAAGACAGATTGCGAACAATGCTACAAAGAGGAAGCGCGCCGGCTTTGCCCTGTTGTCCTTCGGTTCCAGTATCAATTTGTTGTTCATGAAGCTCTGCCTTTCGCCGTTTGGTTCATTCTTTCACTACTGAGGTGTCGTGCTGGCCTGCCACGTATAGGAGGCGGAGTCGAACCGGTAGGTGGATTTGTCCGGTGCCGGTTGCATCTGCTGGAGAGGTATATGGCGCGCCATTGCGCGAATACGGCCCCGATACCGGGGATTCCGGGCAAGGTTAACTTCTTCCCGCGGATCCCGGCGCAGATGGTAGAGTTCCTCTCCGCCGTCGAGGTACCGCAGATAACGCCAGTCCCCGTCGCTGACGGCGTAATTGCCAGGACGGAAGTTGGTGATGACGTAGCGGTGGTTTGTCCGCCGGGGATTCCTCATCAGGGTGCCAAGATCCTCGCCATCCAGGGACTCCGGGCGCGGCAGTCCACACAGCGTCGCAAGCGTAGGGAACAGGTCCAGCAAACTAACGGGTGCATCCACCACGGCAGGCTGAATCCCCGGTGCAGCCACAACTAACGGCACGCGGCAGGCGCGTTCCCAAAGCGTAGATTTGTGGAAGCGCTCTTTCTCGCCCAGGTGAAAGCCATTGTCTGACCACAGCACCACGATGGTATTGGCTGCGTGTGGGCCGGCTTCCAGCGCGTGAAGAATCCTTCCGAAAAGCGCGTCTGCATACCGGATGGACGCGCGGTAGGCACCTACTGCCTCCTCCCATTTGCGGGCATCCCGAGTCCGCTGATAGTCGGGGCTGCCCGCCGCGGCGAGCCGGCGCGCTTCCGCGGGGAGGTCATCCAGATCGCGGGAGTTCGCGACAGGCAGGTACGCGTCGCCAGCTGTTTCCCGAAAATACTCGGGTGGCGAGTACCAGGGCAAGTGTGGCCGAAACAGTCCCACGGCCAAGAAGTAAGGTTGCTCCTGTTCGCGCGATAGGAAATCCTGGGCCCAGGCAGCGGAACGGGCGTCTCCATATTCCTCTTCGGGCTTTGGCAGGCTCCCCCAATCGAACTCGTGCTTCAGCGGCGCGAGCGCATTCAGCGGGATGCCGGGCGGTGGTTTCGTTGCGGGAACGTCTGGGTAGTTTGCCGCTGGCCGGTCCCATGGGTCGTCAAATTGGAGGCGGTGGAACTCGTCCCATTCCGATGGCGGGTTGAATCCAGCGGTATGGTGAAAGACCTTTCCCACACCGATGGCGCGATATCCATGGCGTCGCCAATGTGCAGGCATGGTGACGGCATGGGGCATGGCTGGCTTCCACCAGTGGGCGTTGTCGTAGACGCCGCTTTTCCAAGGAGCAATGCCGGTGAGAGTTGCAGTCCGCGATGGGTTACAAAGGGGCGAGGCGCAGTATGCGTTTCGAAAAACAACTCCACGCCCACCCAAGCGGTTCACCGCAGGTGAGAGGGTTGCTGACTCCTTGTGCTGTAGGCCGGTCCAGGTGTTCAGGTCGTCGGCAATCAGCATCAGAACATTTGGCCGTGCCAGGGCTGGGCGCTGAAGGGCCGAGGCGCCTCGAATCGCTACCCCCCCCACAATTCCTAGCCACGCACGCCGATTCATGGTTCCATTGCCTTCTAGAAGTTGTACTTCAGGGCAAGCTGAATGTTGCGTCCGGCGGAAGCGCCGGTAATTAGACCGAAGTTCGGATTGTTCATATTCGCAACGGGATTGCCCAGGATCTTGTGATTCAGCGCGTTGAACATCTCAAAGCGGAACGTGACGCGGTGTCCTTCACGCACTTCGAACTGCTTGTGCAGCGACGAGTCAAACGAGAGCCCTGACGGTCCGCGCATCGCGTTGTAACCCAGGGTGCCAAAGCGCCCTGCGGACGCGGGTCCTGCATTGTCGAATGCCGCGCGGCTCAGCCAAGTGAGAGCATTTGCATTGCGGTTGTAGGGGTCAGTACCGGTCACATAATCCGGGCGCTGTCCATCCACGCGACCATTGCGGACAAGCAGCGTGCCGGCGGTCACGTTTACCGGGAGCCCTGATCGCCATTGTGTAATTCCTTGAACCGTCCATCCGCCCAGCAGAGCCTTGATGACCGGATTGTTTCCAAGCGCGCCGGTGGGAATGAGGTACGAGAAGTTGCCCACATACCGATGGCGAATGTCTCCGTCCTTGACGCCCATTGAACCGGCAATGTTGTTCGGGTCCTGCAGTGAGCCAAGGGTAAAGGTGATAGTGCCATCTGGAACATAGTACTGCTTGCTGTTGGCGTAGGTGTAATAGAAGTCGAAGGTCAGCCCGCGCGCCATAGCTGTCCTGGCGGTTGTAGTCCATAATCTGCCTTGTCGGCACGAAGTTCGATGGCAGTTATCCGCCGGGCTCCAATTTGCGCGAACTGAGGATTGCGAAGGAGTTTGGAGTGAGTCAGGCAACGGTACGGGAAGCACTGCAGCGTCTGCAGGCCAAGGGACTGGTGACGCGCGAACCGAACATTGGCACGACGGTCACCCGCTTGACTCCGCAGCAGGTCCGAGAGCGTGTGGAACTTCGGGTGATGCTGGAGGTTCAGGCGGCAGAGCAGGCTTCGAAACGGATGACGGAGGCAGAGTTTGACGAACTCAGCCGCAGGCTGCGTGCACTTTCGGCCGCAGTTGATGGCGACCTCTACTACGAGGCAGTGCAAGCCGATCTGGAGTTCCACCGGTATATCTGGCGTTGTTCCGGCAACCAGACTCTGGCGATGATTCTGTACCAGATTACAGTGCCGTTGATGGCGTTTGTGAGTATGATGCGCGCCTCTGGCCTTGAGCATTTGGCGGAGGTTACCGCGGCGCATGAGCCGCTCATTCTGGCTCTTCGCTCCCGTGACGACAAGGAAATCCGGCAAGCCTTCACCAAAGGCGCAGCAAGTTATTACGAGGACTTCATGAGAGGTACACCGGTAAGTAGGTGGGCAACCGCGTTTGGCATGCTTGCGGTCAGCCCCTGAGGGCGGCATTGCCCCACTGACCCTTGTCCCTGGCTGCCCGCATTCGATGACACCAGTTGCCAGATTGCGTTGGCGGAGACAAGCCTAAAGGATGGAGGGGCTTAGGGCGAACTGGATGGCCTGATCAATAGCACGCCAGCTGAGTTTTCCCCCACGGATCACCACCTTGCCATTCACCATCACGATGGGCAGCGGGCTGTCCGCTAGCAGCGCATCAGCGAGAGCGGGGAATTCATAGAATGTTGAGCTGAATGCTTCCAATTGTTCGACGTTGATCCGCCCGGGATAGCGGCGGAGTAGGCGATCACGAATGAACCTGGCCGCGGTCGACCACGCTTCGGCACCGCAGCAGAGGGCGTCAGGGGGCGTGACAAGCAACACGTTGATGGGCAAGGCTGGCATCGTTGGCGGTGCGCCGGGCTGACGGGGTCTAGCGAAGGGACCAGTGACCGAATGCGCCCCTTCACCGAGGATACTCTGCGTATCCGCCACACCTCAACCCACGGAACTGCGGCACGCTGGCAAGTGCATCGCTGCTGCGACGATGCATCTAGCTCTTATCGTCACTCGATGGGTGCCCCATCGCTCTGCGCTAGGAGGGCTTCACGGCTCGCACGAAGGCGCTGAAGAATTTGCCATCGACTTCGGCTACAATCTGATCGATGTTTTCGAGGCCTGCGTTCGCGAGAAACGCGCGGGCATCTTCAGAGCGGTAGATGCGTGTGGGCTGAATGGATACTGCCTGGAACCCGCCGCGGAAAGCTTATGCTGTTAGTCGGCTTCCTCAGGCGCACCGGCCACGCAGCCGGTCCAGAGTTCCATGTGACGCCGGACTGCCCCAGGAACCTCACCCTTCACCACGATGTCGGAAACCGCAAACCGGCCTCCCGGCTTCAGGACGCGGAAGGCCTCCCGGAGGACGCGATCCTTGTCGGCGGAAAGGTTGATGACGCAGTTGGAGATGCTGACGTCGACGGAGGCATCCGGCAGCGGAATGTCCTCAATCTCGCCCTTTAGAAACTCCACGTTCTCAACGCCTGCCTTGCGCTGGTTGTCGCTTGCAAGCGCAAGCATCTCCTCGGTCATATCCAACCCATAGGCCCTACCCGTGGGGCCGACACGGCGTGCAGAAAGCAGCACATCAATGCCGCCACCGGAGCCGAGATCCAGCACCACTTCGCCAGGCATTCGCTCTGCGAGCGCGCTTGGATTGTCGCATCC
>DAISIM010000051.1:0-31250 GCA_036821995.1 Bryobacteraceae bacterium | reverse complement strand
CCCCCCAGCCCGAGCGGCCCGAGAGACCCTTTCACTATTTGCCAGCCGCAATCCGCCGAGTTTACACAGCCATCACGCCAATTCGTAAATCCCCGCGCGAACCGCAAGCCACCTGTTTGCAATCACCTACAGCCACCCGCACCCCATCCCGCCCAGACCAGGTATCCATCCCGCCCCGCCGGGTTCCGCCTAACCCTGTCGCCACCTTCGGGGCTCGGGAGGTAGGGGAAGGGATTGGCTCCGAAACACTGGGTTGGGGATCGGTGAGGTGTTTGAGGGGAAACACGGGCTGTCGGTTGTCGCTTGTCGGTTGACAGTTGTCAGAGGGGAAGGGCGAGGGGCTGGCGACTAGGGGTTGGGGAGCAGGGGCTAGGGACTAGGGGTTCCTCTAGCGCCTGAGGATGCCGGTGCACCCTTCACCAATCCAGCACAAACAGTTCCGCGCTGGCCCCAACGAACGAGAACAGGTCCTCCATCGCATGATGCGAGGGGTTGCCGTCGGCATTGCGGTGCTCAATCGTGAAATCATTCAGAGGCCGCGGCGCGATACAGCCGATCACCCAGCCAACGTGGGGCGCTTCGTGAATCAGAATGCCCTTCTCGGGACGGGTCTGCCCACCGCGAACTCGAAAACACCGTCCATCGTGCCGGGCGCGCAGCTTCACGACAGCCGCATTGGCCTTCTCGTAGGTCAACCGGTACGGGGTGGCTCTTGGCCGGAGTTGGACGTAGTAGCCATTCCCACTGTCAGCCTTGAACCGTTCCATCGAGGTGTAGCGTTTCGCCGCGAACACGGGCCCGTCCCCGATCGTCAATTCCAGCACGCCATGGTTCACCGGGACCAGGTGGGTCTTGCCCTGCATCACCGGCCCCAGCAGGGCGCCCGCCTGCTGGACCGCTGAGCCGACAGTAGCAAGCAATCCTGCACCGCCGGGCAGCGCAATCTTGGGCAGCAGCCTGGCGGAGCTCACCTTGGGTCCCTTGAACGCGATCAGTTCTCCCCACCGTCCGCTGCGCGGACCATGACGGAACTCCTTCAGCGGAGTCCGCGTAAGAATCAGGGTTACTTGCATGGCACGTTCCTCCTGAAGGAAGTGCAAGGATGCGCTGGATTGGTCGTGTCCATCAGTGAGCCTCCAGTACCATCGGCTGGCAGCAGCGAACAAGACCGCGAATTGCGACCGCAGGGCTCTCCCCCTGGCGTGTCAAACCCTCACCGCGTTGTGCTTCATCGCATCGTGGCGGGGTCCGTTCTGCTGCTGCCAATCACTTAGGTACGCGCATCGCCGCGCTGGAATCGCGCAGACCCCGCCCATGGGGACCAATGCCCGGCCAACAAGCCAGAGCGTATCTGCATCCGAAAGACGCATCCTCGCGTGCCACCCGTCGGAGGTGAGGCGTGGGTTAGGGAGCAGGGATCCGGGATGCCCATCTGGACACGGGTGGGTGCGACCAGGCTGGGTCCAGCATGTGATGGATGTGCGCGGACTTCCAGAGGACGTGCCTCTCCCTGCGCATCATGTGGTTCGGGTTGCGCTAGAACCTCTCGATGTTTGCGAGGCGAAGCGTTCCGCTGACGCGGTAGGTTGTCGTGCCCGCTCTTGCTGCCGCCGCGTGTGTATCAGCCGCTACGCAACCGGCTGAGTGCGGCTAGATGGGGTAGCCGCCGACGATGTAGCTGTGTAACTGCGAGATGGTCTCGCGCTGTTCGGCGACGGTCCACTTGATGAGGTCGCCCATGGAGACAATTCCCACCACACCGCCTTCGTGCATGACCGGCAGATAGCGGGCGCGGGTGTCGGTGAGCGCAGCCATGCACATGGCTACGGTGTCGTCCGGGCTGGCCGTCACCAGGGGCGGGGTCATGATCTCGCGGACCTTGGTTTCGCGCGAGTTGCGGCCGCGCAGAATCACCTTCCGGGTGTAGTCCCGTTCCGATAGAAGCCCTACCAGGCGCTTCTCTTCCAGCACCACCAGCGCGCCGATGCCGCGTTCGGCCATCTTGGCGATTGCTTCAAACACAGTGGTTTCCGGGTCAATCGTGTGGACTTGCCAGCCCTTGGTATCCAGCAGGGCGCGGACGGTTGCGTTGGAATCAGACACGGGCGCCATTGCAGCCCCTCCTTTGGGATGGAATTTTAACGAATCCTTAAGCAGAAAGAAAGGGGGGGTCGGCGTTCGGGAACTAGGGGGCAGGGAGGGAAGGGGAATGAGGAAACACCCAGTGCCGGTACGCCGTGTGACTGTGGCTACGGTTCCTCACAGATCTCGATGGTGTTCCCCAACCCGTCGCTGACTTCAAAAACCGGTGTGCCGCCGCTTTCCTGAATCGCGGTGGGTCTAAGGCCACGGGCAATCAGGTGCTCGCGCGCACGCTTTGCCTGGCGCGTGAACAGGATGGGGTTTCCTGGCAGGGTATAGCCGGCGGCGTTCACTTCCGCCTGCGAGCAAAGCTGGATGGTGGCGCGTTCCTGCCCGGGCAACTGGAGCGCGACATCCGAAGGGAGGGGGGCATCCCAGTCGCTGGGTATTGGCACGGGTTTGCAATCGAAGTGCCGCACCCACCAGTCCCGGGTAGCGAGAACGTTTGTACTGGCGAGCGCGATGAATTCTGTCCAGAACATGGCCGAAGTTGGCGGAAACAACCGCTGGTTCTACTTTAGCGGAGGTGAAGGACCGGGGAAGAGGACGCGTGCGATCCACGCGAAGGGGTGAGGAAGGGTTGGGGAGGGGCTACGAAGCTGCTCGCACCGGTAGGTTTAGGGCTTGGCGCTGCCGCAGGCCTGGCGGAGAGCGCTGAGGTTCTTACGGGCGAAGTCTGCTTGCTCAAGGTCAGGGTTGATGTCCAGCATCGTTTCAAAGTGGCGGATGGCAGGGGCGCAGAGGCTGCGGTCGTTCTGCGTGTTGGCCTGGTGCGCGTAGCTCAGACCCAGGACGTAGTGGGTGAAGGGGTCCTCGGAATCGTAACGCAGGGCCTCACGGCAAGCCTCAATCGCTTGCCCATACTGGTTCATCTTGCGGCCGGCGTCGCAGATGCCAAACCACGCCAGGCTGCGCAGATCCTTCCAGATATCCTGCTGGGAGGCGCGCTTCTTCTTGCCCATTCCGGCTAGAAAACCCAGCACGTAGTAATTCAGGTTGCCGGCCAGCTTGCTGTTGTAATCAGACAACTGCAGGTAGCGCTGGTAGGAATCGACGGCTTCCTGGTAGTTGCCGTTCAGGCGCAGGCTTTCCGCCAGCCAGAAGTGAGCCTCACCGTTCTGCGGGTTGATGTTGATGGCGCGGTGGGCGCTGCTAACGGCCTCGCGATACATCTCTTTGCGGCAGTAGGCCTGCGATTGCAGGTACCAGGCCATGCCGTTTTCCTTGTCGCGCTGGGTGACCCGGTTCAACTGGCGGATGGATTCGTCCAGGTCGCCGGTATCCAGCAGCATACCCGCGAAACTGGCGCGGGCCTCCATGTAGTCCGGGTCAATGTCGATGGCCTTCTGGAAGAAGCGGCGGGCTTTGTCCTGGTCGTAGAGCGCATTGTAGGTGCGGGCCAGATACAGTGCCGCCTGGCTGTACTTGGGGTCAAGCGTCAGGGCCTGCTGGAACTCCACCACCGCTGCCTGGTAGTTCTTGGCATAGCCCTTGTTGTACTTCTCCAGGCCATCCTCGAACTTGTCGACGGCGGCGCGATTCCTGCGGCGCGGAATGACGATCTTGATGGTGACCGTCTTCTCCTGGCCAGGGTAAACCACTTCTTCGCGGGGGCCGTCCGGCTCAAAGCCCATCTTGACGGCCTTCACGGTGTGCACGCCCGGCGGCAATCCTGGCAGCCGCAAAGGTTCACTGGAATTCACCACGCCCACGCTCTTGTTGTTCAGGAAGATCTCCACGCCATCGCGGTTGGTTTCAAACACCAGCGTGCCGAACTTGGGGGCGGGCGCGGAACCCAGCGCCTTGTTGCTGGGGATGTAGGCCAGCAACATGTCCTTGTCGAAGCTGGCGCGGTCAGCCGTGGGGTTTTGTTCGCCGCCAGTGGCCTCGCGCACATTGCGGCGGACGTACTCTGCCAGTTCATCGGCGGTGACGATGCTGTCGGTGTTCTCGTCGGCAAGACCTTCCAGCCCCTTCACCACGTAATAGGTGAAGACACCATGTCCGCCTCCCCAATCGGGACTCTCAAAGCTGCGTTCGCGGTCGCGGCTGGCGGTGAGCGAAAACAGGGAGGTGCTGAGGTTTACCAGACGGCTGTTTAACTGCGCGCTGTCCTCAGGCGCAATCACGCCACTGTGGCAGCTATCGGTGAGCAGCACCTTCCAGCGCGCCTGCACCTTACCGCCGATTACCTCTCCCAGGCTCTGCATGGGATAGCCGAACTTGGAGGGGTCTTCCATGCGGAAGTCGTAGGGGGCCAGATAGCCGCTGCCCTGGTAGAGGAAGCCGTGCCCGGCGAAGTAGACCAGCACGCGATCCTCGGGCTGGGCCACGGAGGGCAGCCACTCTTCCAACTCGCGGCGGATGTTTTCCAGTGTGGCGTCCTCACCAATGAGGCGCTTCACATTCTCAGCCCGAAAGTTGCCGCCCTCCGGGCTGATGAGCGCGGAGTAAATGCTTTCGGCATCCTTCTCTGCATACTCCAATTGGAATTTGCCTTCGAGATTCGGGTAGTGCCCCACGCCAACCACCAAGGCATAGCTGCGCGGGATCACAAACTTGTTGCCCGCGATGTCTTCAGCCTCAATGGGGACATCCTTTTCCACTTTCAGGTCGCGTTGCTGGACGTTCTGCGGTGTCTGCGCGAAGGCTGTGCCAGCCAATGCCAGCACAAGCGCCAGCAGGCAGGAATACATCACGAAGTGCCACCCAGCGCGGGTTCTAGTCGTGCGCAATGCGGAATTCATAGATCATCGGTCCTTCCATCTTGCCGGGTGCGCTAATCACCTGCTTCTGCTGGTTGCGCATGAAGAAGAGCTCTCGGGACTGCATGCGCGGCAGCTTCTCCCAACTCTCGGGCAGGCTCTTGTTGTCGGGGACGGTGCGCAGTCCCGCGGAGCTGTCGATGCACTCACCGCGTGCGCGGAACAGCGAATCGTCGCAGCGCGGCTTCATGCGGTGGGGCGGCACGCGGGGTGCGGCTGGCGCTCCTCCAGCGGGAAGCAGGTCCAAGCCCGCCAGCGGTGTCGGACTCACCATCCAGAAGCTGATGTCGTGTCCTGCAGGGCCGGCCACCACAAACTGCGCCTGAGTAGCCGGGACCAGATAGCTCTTGCCCGCTTCCACACGGTTCTCCGCGCCGGTATCCGCTGTGGGGAACAGCAGCTCGTACTTGCCGCTGGTACCCAGGTTGGTCACATAGAGGTAGCCGTCAAAGTTGGAAGTGAAGCGGAACCGAACCCGGTCACCCGCGTGCAAAACCGTGCCGGGGTCAACGGGTTGCCAGCTCTGGGTGATCCACTTTTCGAGCAGCACCTCCACCTTGCGGGCATCGGAGGCCGAGGCCTGGGCCGCTGTCAGCGTCAGCAAGCCCAACAGGCAAGCGGCAGTTGCCAGCAACCGGCCTAGCCGGCCTCGCGAAAGCAGGTCTTGTATGCGCATCGCAAAACTCCTTTACATGGGCACCGTGCTGATTTACTGGTGCACCAGGCTAACGTCGGCCACCACGCGGGCATCCGCACTGCTGGACGGGTTTACCACATAGGCAGCGTTCTGCATTGTGGGCTCATAGCTGGCGTTAATCGGCCGCGGCGCGCCATAGCTACTGGCACCTGGGGCCGCCTGTACTTTCTCGACAATGAGGTCGCGGGCATAGACGCGGCGCATGTTGCCCACCACGTCGTCACGAATCTCCACCTTGTTGGAAGCCAGCAGGACCTTGGGCGAATCAGCCGGTGCCGTCTCCGGTTCCGTCACCTTGCTGGGTTGGGGATCCTTGCCCGGGGCGTTGGTTCCCTTACCCGTGCCGAGGTCGTAGATCAGCGACTCCAGGCTGGCTTCAGGCTTCCGCGAGAAAACCACAAAAAGCTTCTCCTCGCCTGCCTGTTCGTCAAAGGTGAACACATAGCCGGCCGGGATGGTAGTTACCTTGCCGGCGGGGATGTAGTTCTTGCCGCCCTCCACGTCGGGGGAAGGGAAGAGAGGCTTCCAGGCACCGCTAGAGCCACGGGCAACGATATAGAGGTAGCCCGGCTCATTGGCCTCAACCGCCACCTGGATCCGATCGCCTGAGCGGAACACGGTGTCCACCGGAACCTCCTGCGCGTTGCTGCCCACCCGCTTAATGATGGTGTAGCGCAACCCCAATGGCTTCAGGTCAGCCGGCAAATACCCTGCGCGCAGCAGTTGCGACTCGCTCTGGTTCCTGGCGATCTCCGCAGGAGGCGTTCTCTGCTTTTCAATCTTCTGCGCCACTTCCACCGGTGCCGGACGGCGGGGCGTACTTGCTTGCATGGGCCGCGAGGGCGTGGTGGCCTTGGCCATGATGGCTTGCTTGGCGGCGGGCACAAAGAACAACTCGCGCGCCGTCAGCCGTTCCGCCGGCGGCAATCCCTGTGCAAGCACCAGGCCAGTCAAGCCAGCCAGCATTAGCGATATTCTTAACGTCTTGCTCATCTTGTTTTCCTTGTTGCAGTGGATGGCTTCTCTGGTTGCGGCAGGTGGACCGATTCCAGATGTCCTGCCGGTTGGACGCGCGAAACGCACGCGCTGTTGCCTTGCGCCGTTTCGCCGCGCAAGCCAACTCCACACGCTCGCCCTCACCCATGCAAGGCGGCGGCGGATCATTCTTCCCGTGCCCTCATTCTATCTCTGCGATTTTCAGGGGGGAAGCGGATCTTGCGCCTAGTACTATGTTGGGCAAATCCGCTAAGTTCTTGTTATTTTGGCGTCTGATGTAGCGCCTGGCGACGGTCTGTTCCCGGGGCGGCCCTTTGTGTATGTGCTTCGGACAGCCATTCGCCCGCCTGCCGCGCCAGCGCGGAGTCCTCCCCTTGCGCCTCCAGCAGTTTGGCGTGCGCCGGGGCGAGTAGTACCACTGCGTCCTCCATTCGCCCCTGCTGCAGCAGGCTGGCGCCCAAAACGCTTTGCACTTCCGCAAGTTCCCAGTGCCCGGCCGGCAGCTTTGCTTCGCGGATGGCCAGTGAGCGCCGCAGGTAGGTTTCGGCCCCCGCGGCATCGCCCAGCATCAGCCGACAGTAACCTAGTCCCAGCAGAGGCACGCTGACCGCCGGATGATCTTCTCCAAGCCTTTTTCGCCGGATCGCCAGGGATTCCTGATGTAGCTTCTCCGCTTCCGCGAACTGTTCCTGGTCGCGGAGCAGGATCCCCAAGCCGTCGAGGGCGACCGCCACCAAAGGATGATCGTCACCTTGCACCCGGCGCCGAATCTCCAGCGAGGCGCTCAAGTGTACCTGGGCCTTTGCCCATTCGCGCTTAGCCGCATACGTTCGCCCCAGGTTGTTCAAACTGTCGGCCACATCCCGCGTCTCTTCCCCCACCGCGCGCCGCTGCCTTTCCAGGACTTCCTGGTAGATTGCGATCGCACCGTCAAAGTCCCTCTGCTGATAGCGCACGACGCCAATGTTGTTCAGGATGCGGAGCGTGGATAGGTGATCCGGTCCACTGAACTTGGCGCGATTGCGATGAGCCTCCTGGAAGTTGCGTTCCGCGGTGGGGTAGTCCCCCATGGAGTAAGCCACCGTGGCGCGATTGTTGAGTGCATTCCCTAGCGAGGGATGGTCAGGGCCCACCACCTGCCGATAGATGCGGATGGCATTCTCCAGCGCAGCGGCAGCTTCCGGAAAACGCCCCTGGTCGCGAAGCGAGATTCCAATTGCGCTCCAGTCCACGCCCACTTCGGGATGATTCTCGCCGTAGATCTTTCGCGACAACGCCAGGCTAGACCGGGCCGTCCTCTCCGCTTCGACGTGCCGCCCTTGCCTGGAATGGTATCCAACAAGCGCCAAGGTAGCGTCGCGTAAGGTTCGCTGCCGCTCAGGCAACTGCTTTCTGCTAAGCGCTTGCGATCTCTCAAATGCTTCCAGCGCCTCCGGATAGGCGGAACGCGACATCGCCATCAGGCCCTGGTCAACGAGCGCCGCCGCCAACTCGGCCTCTCCTGTGGTCCCCTGGGCGGAAAACACTGAAATTGCCTTTTCCATAGCGGCCTTCGCTGCCGAGTAATCGCCACGCGTATCCAACAGCTTTGCCAAGCTAAGAAAACTCCGTGCCGTTTCCACGTGATTCTCGCCGAACACGTGCCGCCGGATGGCTAGCGACTGCCGCATGAGATCTTCCGCAGAGGCTGAATCCCCCAGGGCCAAGAAGGCTCGACCGATGGAATCCTGCAATCGGGCCTGGATCACAGGTTGGCTGGCGAGGTCTTCCTTCACTCGCCTGGCGCCCTGCTCCAGTAGTTGTGCAGCGGTTATATTCCGTTCCTTCGCGGTCATGGGGTCAGCGGAGCGAAAGAGATCCTCCAGGAACCGGGCGACTGCATCCGAGGATGCGGCTTCATCGCGCGCACGGGCTGCCACTTGAATCGCCTGCAACTCCGCGGTGGACGCGCGCGCCCCATATTCCTGTGCAATGCGCTCGTTCCGTTCCGCCACCAGTTGCTGCTGCTGGGCCAATTGTCTCGCGGCTTCCGCGTTCTGAAGGGCGGCTACGGCCCGGTCACGCTGCGCCGCCGTCTCCCGTGCCTGGAAGTTCAAGCCCCACAGGGCACTGCTGATGATCAGCGTGAATGCGGCTGCAACGGGGAGGAATGCCTTGTTTCGCCTCAGGAAACGCGAGGCATTGTACTGCCAGGTACGATTCCTCGCCTGCACGGGATAGCAGTTGAGATGACGTTCGATGTCCGCGGACAGGTGCTCCACTGACGCGTATCGGTCAGCCGGCTGTTTGCGCATGGCCTTCAGTACAATCGCGTCCAGGTCTCGCGAAAGGCCCGGGCGTAGAATGCTGGGACGCGCCGGATCCTCCTCACAGATTGCCTTTTGCAGGTTGTAGCTTTCCGGCTCACTGCTCAGGAAGGGCCTCTGACCGGTGAGCAACTCATACAGCAGTACGCCCAGCGCATACACGTCACTGGCGGTGGTGATGGCTTTGCCGCGAATTTGCTCAGGGCTGGCGTAGGCTGGGGTCATCATTCGCGCGGCCGCTTCCGTGCGCACCACATCCACATTGGTACCGCCGGTATCCAACAGCTTCGCGATGCCGAAATCCAGCAGTTTGGGCTCACCCTGCGGGGTCACGAGCAGATTTCCTGGCTTAATATCCCGGTGCACCACCAGGTTCTGGTGCGCGAAGTGCACCGCCTCGCAAGCCTTTCGAAAGAGCCGCAGCGTTGCCTCTACTGGCAATCGATGATGTGTGCAGTACCGGGTGATGGGCGTACCATCCACATACTCCATGACCAGGTAGGGCGTTCCGTCCGGCGTGCTGCCGCCGTCCAAGACTTGGGCGATGTTCGGATGGTGAAGGTTCGCAAGAATTTGGCGCTCTGCCCGGAAACGCGCCAGCAGTGTGCGATCCGCCTGGCAGCGCGTGGCCAGCTTCAGCGCCACCTGCAGGTGAAACTCGCCGTGCCGTTCCGCCAGATACACGGTACCCATGCCACCATGGCCGAGTTCGCGCAGCATCCGGTAGGGGCCGATGGTGGTTGGGGCCGCGGAATGTGCTAGAAGTGCCGCTTCGTTAGAGATCACATTGCGGATGACGGCATCGTCCTCGGACGTCTCGGCCAGTAGCGCTTCCACTTCTTCGCGCAGGAGCGCTTCCGCCGGCTCGCAGGCGTTCCTTAGGAATTGGCTGCGCTCCGATGGCGGCTTAGCCAGTGCCTCTTCAAACAAGAAGCGCAATCGCTCCCAATGTGGAGTTGCCATGTTCGGTCCAGAGTCGTTCTACGATTGTCCCAGCCCGCGTTATCTGGCGTCCCTCGTCGCCGCAACGTTTGCCTTGAGCCGAACTCCCATCCGGCTGCGCTACCTCAAGAAAGCAACTGAGGAATCCGCAATGATGACATCATACCCGTATTGCCCCGATGCTCCGGCTGGTAGCCACTTGTTGCCCGCTGGGGTTACTAGATCCGACGGGCCTTACCTTGAAATGCGTCAACCGTCTTCAGAAGCAGTCACCGGATTATTGAATGATTGGCGCAAGGGCGATGCTCGCGCCCTGGAAACACTGCTGCCACTCGTCTATGATCAACTGCACCGTATCGCCAGCCGTGCCTTCGCCAACGAATCCAACCAGCTTACCTTGCAGCCTACGGCCCTCATCAACGAACTCTTCCTGCGCATGCTGAAGAGCGATGTGCGGGTAGAGAACCGCGTCCACTTCTTTGCCATCTGTGCGCGGGTGATGCGCGCCATCCTGGTGGACCACGCGCGGTCACGGCATCGCGCCAAGAGGGGTGGGGAACTCACTCGGGTGACCCTGCAAATGGAGCCAGCCGCCGCCAGCACTGGCTTCGAGTTTGAGGAACTGAATCAGGTGCTCGATCGACTTAAGGAAAACGACCCGCGTCTGCTGGAGGTGGTGGAAATGCACTACTTCGGCGGCTTGACGCACGAGGAAATCGCCAACGCGCTGCACGTCTCCCCCGCCACGGTTTACCGTGATTTGAAGCTCGCTAAAGCCTGGATCGGCAAGGAACTCAGGTTGGCAGCCCCATCACAGGTACAGTCCATCCAGCCGGGTTCCGCCTAGTGCGCCACCAATTCAGGCTCTTCCTCCATGGCTGGTGGCGGTTCCAGCACCTCAGCGCCTTCAAAGAATCGGTACAAGGTGGGGACGATCACCAGAGTGAGCAGGGTGGAGGTGATCAAGCCACCAATCACTACCACCGCGAGCGGGCGCTGCACTTCAGAGCCCGGACCGGTGGCGAAAAGGAAGGGCACCAGGCCTAAGGCGGCCACGGTGGCCGTCATCATCACCGGACGAAAGCGAAGGCGGGTGCCCTCCAGGATCGCCTCTCGTTGCGGATACCCGTTCTCACGCAGCTTGCGGATGTAGGAAACCAGCACCACTCCGTTCAATACGGCAATGCCCCATAGGGCGATGAAGCCTACCGAGGCGGGCACCGAAAGGTACTCGCCCGTGAGATAGAGCGCCACCACGCCGCCGATGCTGGCGAAGGGCAGCACCAGGATGATTAGAGCCGCAAACCGCACTGAGTGGAACAATAGAAACAGCAGAAAGAAGATGGCGCCAATGGTGATTGGAACGATAATCATCAGGTGCTTGCGGGCGCGTTCCATGTTCTGGAACTGCCCGCCCCACTCGATGTTGTAGCCCGGGGGAAGCTCAACCTCCTCCCCCACGCGCTGCTGCAACTCGGCAACGAAGCTGCCTAGGTCGCGGTCCTGAATGTTCACGCCCACCACGATGCGACGCTTGGCCATGTCGCGATTGATCTGCGCGGGCCCCTCCACCACGCGGATGTCCGCCACCGTGTGCAACATCACCTTCGCCCGGTTCGGCGTCTCCAGCAGAATATTTCGGATATCCTCCACGCTATCGCGCAGTTCGCCGGGATAGCGGACGACGGCTTGAAAGCGCCGTTCGCCCTCAAAGATTTCCGTAGCCGCTTTGCCGCCCACCGCGGTTTCGATGACATCATGAATGTCGGCTGCGTTCAGGCCCAGGCGCGCAATGGCCTGCCGGTTGATGGTGATGGTGAGGTATTGCTGGCCGCCTACGCGGTCCACACGGGTATCGCGCATGCCCTGGATCTTGCTAGCCACTTGCGCAACCTCTGACGCCTTGCGCACCAGTAGTTCCAGGTCATCGCCGAATATTTTCACGGCCACATCCGCGCGAACGCCGGTCACCATTTCGTCCACGCGATCTGAAATCGGCTGCGCCATCACCAGGTTCACCCCGGGAATCACCTTCAGCTTCTCGCGGATCTCATCGGCGATCTGGTCCTGGGTGCGGCCCGCCCGCTCTTCCAAGGGTGCCAGCGTAGCGACGGTATCCGCTTCGTTCGGGCCTGCCGGGTCTGCTGGTGATTCCCCGCGACCCATCCGCGACACGACGCGGGTGACGCCCGGTACGCTGGCTACCAGTTTCAAGGCGCGCATTTCCATCTGGATGGCTTCTTCCAGTGAGATGTTGGGAACACGATCGATGTTCGGTGAGATCGAACCCTCCTTCATCTCTGGGATGAACGACGTTCCCAGTAAGGGAAACAGCGCCACCGCGCCGCCAAAGGAGGCCACGGCCAGCAGGATGGCCGTCTTCTCGTTGTGTAGGGCGAGTGTCAGTACCAGGTCAAAGGGCTTGCGTAACCAGCGCACCAGGAAGGTGTCGTCTTCGCTGCCGCCCTTCAGCAGGTACTGTGACAGCACCGGCGAGAGGGTAAGCGACAGCACCAGGGAGATGGCTAGCGCAATGGCGATGGTGTACGCCAAGGGCGCGAACATCTTGCCTTCCATCCCTTCCAAAGTCATCAAGGGTAGGAACACCAGAATGATGACCGTGATGCCGAAGATCACCGGCGTTCCCACTTCGCGCACCGCCTCCAACACCACTTCATGCTTGGGCCGGCGGCTACCGTGGCTGAGTTTCGCAAACACGTTTTCCACCACCACCACGGACCCATCCACCATCAGGCCGATGGCGATCGCTAGCCCGCCAAGCGACATCAGGTTTGCCGAGAGCCCCACCTGGTTCATCACCATGAACGTGGCCAGGGGGGTTAGGATCAACGTGGCGATGACGATGATGCTCGACCTGAGGTCACCCAGGAACAGAAACAGCACCACCGTCACCAGCACAATGCCTTCCAGCAGCACCTTACTGACGGTGAGCAGCGCGGCGTCCACAAGCTGTGAGCGGTCGTAGAAGGGAACAATCTGCAGGCCGTTCGGAAGCAGGCCGCGCTGGTTGATGTCATCCACGCGCTCCTTAATGAGGCTGACGATTTCCTTGGCGTTGCCGCTGGCGATCATGATCACAACGCCACCGACGGCTTCGGTGTATCCGCCCTTCACCACGGCGCCATAGCGAACCTCCTCGCCCAGGCGTACCTCGCCGATGTCGCGCACATACACCGGGGTACCCGCCGTCTCCTTCAGCACGATGCCCCGGATGTCATCCAGACTCTGGATGAGGCCCACGCCGCGCACCAGATACTGTTCCGCGTTCACGGGCAGAATGCCGCCACCCGCATTCGAGTTGTTTCGCGCCAGTGCGTGGGTGAGGTCCTGGAGGGTCACCGAGTAGGCCCGCAGTTTCAGCGGATCGGCCAGCACCTGATACTGGCGCACGAAGCCGCCCACGGAGTTAATCTCCGCCACTCCGGGAGTGGAACGCAGCATGGGCCGCACCACCCAATCCTGGATGATGCGCCGCTCCACTAACTCGCTCTTGGTAAGCATGCGCTCGCCGTCGTCAGGGCGCTCCAAGGTGTACTGATACACCTCCCCTAGCGCCGTGGAGACCGGCCCGAGAATCGGGTTGACGCCCTCCGGCAACCGGCTGCGGACTTCCGCCAGCCGTTCCATCACCATCTGCCGGGCGAAATAGACATTGACGTTGTCATCGAAGATCAGCGTCACTATCGAGAGCCCCGGCTTCACCAGGGTACGCATCTCGTTCATGCCGGGCAGGCCGGTCATGCCGATTTCAATGGGTACGGTGACGAAGAGTTCCACCTCTTCCGGTGACCGTCCCGGCGCTTCCGTGGCAATTTGCACCTGGATGGTGGTGACGTCGGGAAAAGCATCCACCGACAGGCTGCGCACGGCTTGTACGCCGGCCGCAAGCAGGATCAGCGCCATCACCACGACGATCAGGCGGTTCTTCACCGCACTCTCAACCACGCGATCGATCATGACTAGCTCCCCTGCAATGCTTGCTGTTTGCGCTCGTTATTCAGGTGAAAGGCGCCGTCCAGCACGATGACATCCGTGGTGTCCAGACCATCCTCAACCACGCGCACCGCGCCGAACTCTCCACCCAACAGCACCTTGTGCAGCAGGAAGCTATCGTTGCTGATGCGGAGGAACACGAAGTCTTCGTTGTTCTCGCGCACCAGAGCGGTGGAGGGAATCACCAACTGCGTCTCGGCCAAGTCCTGCAAGGTGAGGCTGGCCAGCATCGAAGGTTTGAATAGTCCATCTTCATTCCTAAGGTCCATGCGGGCACGCACGGTGCGTGTCTCTGGGCTTACGATCGCGCTCACGAAACTCAGCTTTCCCACAATCCTGCGGTCAGCGAACGCAGCAATCTGTGCCTCCACAGCCTTTCCCGCCGAGAGCTGGCCAGAGCTTTGCTCTGGTACGTCAGCCACCAGCCAAACTTGCGAAAGGTCTGCCAGGGTGCAAATTTCCCCGGCCGGCTGTATGATCTGCCCGGGCGTAACAGCCCTTTCCATCACGGTTCCACTAATGGTGGCGAAGATCTCAGTGACGGCGTTCACGTTGCGCGTACGCAGCAGTTCATCCACGCGCTCATCACTCATGCCCAGCACGCGCAGTTGGTCCCGCTCTGAGGAAAACTCCGCTTCAGCCTGCGTGAAATCCGCTTCGCGGCGCTGCAATTCGGCCGAGCCAATGACTCCGGCTTCCACTAGAAGTTTGGCGCGCTCTACACTGCGCCGCGCAAGGTCTCGCTGGGAGTTTGCCTTTAGTAAGTGAAGTTGGGATTCCGCAAGCTCCGTGCTACGAACCACGGCGATCAGGTCGCCGCGTTTCACCGTCTGACCCTCGACAACCTCCAAGCGAGTGATCCGTCCGCCCACCGGACTGGAAATCCTTGCCTGCCGGGTTTCGTCTGCTTCCACACGTCCGGCAACCTGCAATTGTCCAGTGACCGCAGTACGCCGTGGATTGCCCAATTGCAGGTCGTGCAGTAGATCTGGAGTCGGGACGACGGTACGGGTATCCATAGGAGCGGCGTTCACCGTGGCGGTCTCCGCAGCTTTGTCCACGGAACATCCAGCGCTAAGCAGCAGTGCAAGCACCGGCGCCAGGCAGAGTGCTGCCGCTTTTCCCTTTGTCTTCGCTCGTAGCAATATCACGGTTGTGCCTCCAGCTCTGCAGCTCGCAATTGCTCAATTTCAATCAGCGCGGATCGCTGATCATACTGCGCGTTCAGGTAATCCGCGCGCACGCTACGCAGCACCCGCTGCGCGTCCAGGACATCCAGGATTCCCCGCTCGCCATACCGTAACGCCGCCTCGGCCGCCTGCAAGGCAGCCTCGGCTTCACGCAGTGAGCCCTGTTCCAGTGATGCGATCTGCTGACCCGCGATCTCGTAGAGGCTGAAAGCGCGGTCCAGTTGCGCCAGCAATTGAAGTCGCACTGCCTGTGCGTTCGCTGCTGCCTCAGCGCGCGCCGCCACAGCTTCTCCTATCGGCCCTTCCCTCCGGTTCCAGACGGGGAGGGGCACCGTCACTCCCATCCGTAGAAAACCCAAGTCCGGCTGATGTTCATACTCCAGCCTTACGGAGGGTTGCGGCTTCCGCATCGCGATTTGCAGCTGAATGAGGGAATCGGCTTGGCGGATTTGCGCCTCTGTCCGCTTTAAGGCTGGATATCTTGCCAGCATCTCGGAACGAAGGCTTTCCAGTGGCGGCAGCGACTCTGTACTCTTCGGAGGCATCACAACATCCACGTCAGAGCCTAGAGGTGTCCCTATCAGTGACGACAGCATCGCGATCGCATTCGCCAGCCGCACTTGGCTTGCTCGCACGAAGGTCCGCGCAGTGGCCAATTCCGCCTCGGCTCGCGTAAGTTCCAGCCGTGCCGCTTCCCCTACCTCCACTTGTACACGAATCCGCCTCAACAACTCGTCTACGTTACGGAGGTTCTCCTGCGCTAGCTCTACTTCTGCTTCCCGCCGGAGCACCTCGAAAAATGCCAGCTTTACCGACGCCCGTACGGCCACTCGGACTTCGCTTAGCTGATGCCCGGAACTGGAAAACCCATTCCGTGCTGCCGAAATCCGAGCCCTGCGCATGGAAGGCAACTCAAGGGGTTGGTCAAAACTGTAGTGCTGCAATAGTCCTGGAGCAGCCGGCCCAATCCGATTCCGAACCACGTACTGATAGCCAGTTAGGTTGTTGAATTGAGGGTTTGGATATGCCTGCGCTGTGCGGATCCCCGCTTCCGCACCTGCTGCCTGGGCTGAGGCAGCCTGCAATTGCGGGTTATACGTCTGTGCCAGTTGGAGTGCGTCTTCCAACGTAAGAATACTCACGTCGGGTTGCATGTTTCCTGCTGCGCTATTCTCAGTCCACGCGGGCGCCGAAAGGCAGGCCGCAAGCGCAATGCCCAAGACGAATAAAAGCCTGATGCGTCCGCTGGAATGGGCGTGACGATGCGAAGAACACAATCGAGTCATTGTTTCAGACCAAGTAGCTCCACTCAGATTTCTGGTCTGCGATAAGGTCCGCCAATGATTCTGCCGCCACGCTCACAGGGCATTGACGGCTCTACGGGGCGAGATGGAAAGGGGCACGTTACCGCACTTTCCAGAGAGAGACCAGCAGGAGATTTTGTTTCGGTCTTTTTATCCTCGCAAACACCCCAGTTCGATGCCAAATCCCCAGTCCTCTGAGAAGCTGGCCACCTGGCCCCATCCTCCTCTGGAGTCCCAATCCGGGTGGGATCTCACACCTTTCGTATCTGCCGCGCATGCCTGTTTTCAGACCGTCTGGTACCGATTTCTCTTGACTCCCCTCGCCCCTCCTTATACGCTGATTACAGAAGCTTATGCCTAGACCCACCGCGAGGAGGTGCTATGTGGCCTCAGGGTGGCGCTAGCTGGGCAATGGCCAATTCTGGAGGTCTCCCATGCCTTGGACCAGCCTCTATCGCGACCGGCTTTGCAGCGCCAGCGATGCCCTGCGCATCGTTGAATCCGGTAGCCGTGTCTATGTCCATCCTGGCTGTGGAACCCCTGAAGTGCTGGTAGAAGCTCTGGCTGCGCGCGCACCTGAACTTGATGGCGTCGAAGTCACCCATATGCTCACGTTGGGCTCCGCCGCCTACGCCCGTCCCGGCATGGAGCGCGCCTTCCGTCATAACGGGATGTTCCTGGGCGGTAATGTCCGTCGCGCGGTCCACGAAGGGCGGGCAGACTACATCCCTATCTTTCTTTCAGAAATTGAGGCCTTATTTACCTCTGGAGCGATGCCCATCGACACCGCCCTGGTGACTACCTCGCCGCCCGACGCCCAAGGCTACCTGTCGCTGGGAGTGAGCATCGACGCCACACTTACCGCCGCGGAGTGCTCCCGCCAGGTGATCGCTGAAGTGAACCACCAGATGCCTCGCACACTGGGCGACACCTTCCTGCATGTTTCCCAGGTGTCGGCGCTGGTGGAAACCAATCGTCCTCTGCTGGAAATTCCGCCTGAGGCACCCGGAGAGGTCCAGAGCCGTATCGGCTGCCATATCGCCCAGCTGGTGCCTGACGGCGCTTGCCTCCAGTTGGGCATTGGCGCCATCCCGGACGCGGTGCTTGCCTGCCTGAAGGATCACAAGGATCTGGGCATCCATTCCGAGATGGTGTCCGATGGAGTCATCCCACTCATCGAAAAGGGCGTAATCAACAACCGCCGTAAGACCCTTCACCCGCACAAGTGCCTTGTGGGTTTTGTGCTGGGCACGCGCAAGCTGTTTGACTTCATGCATGAATCGGCCTTGTTTGAGTGTCAGCGCACACGCTATGTGAACGACCCCTTCCGCATTGCGCAGAACGAACGCATGGTGGCCATCAACTCCGCCATTGAGGTGGATATCACCGGCCAGGTGGTGTCAGATTCCATCGGCACGAAGCCATACTCAGGCTTCGGCGGACAAGTGGACTTCATTCGAGGCGCAGCGAGGGCAAAAGGTGGCCTTCCCATCATCGCGCTACCCTCCACCACCGCCGACGGAAGGGTCTCCCGCATCGTATCGATGCTGAAGCCAGGTGCGGGTGTCGTGACCTCTCGCGCCGATGTCCACTACGTTGTAACCGAATATGGCGTTGCCTATCTCCATGGCAAGAACCTCCGGCAGCGTGCCGAGGCCCTCATTGCCATCGCCGCTCCCCAGTTCCGTGACCAGCTCACCCGCTATGCCGCGGACAACCACATCCTGGGCGCGCAACCCGCGCTCATGGTTTGAGGAGAACTCCCATGTCGCCCACCACATCTTCGGTTGGCAAGCCGGACAGAGGTTATGTCGCTGTCAACCCGGAACTCTGCAAAGGCTGCGGCCTGTGCGTGGAGGCCTGCGTGCCGCATGTGCTGGCGTTGGCGCCGCATCTGAACCGCTTCGGTTATCACCCCGTGCAGTACCTGGGCCATGGCTGTAATGGATGCGGACTGTGCTTCCATGCCTGCCCGGAACCCGGAGGGCTGGTGGTGTATAAACGCCCCGCCGTCACCAACCCGGCAAACGCCGCGCAAACGGGCGCAGCTGTGGCAGCCTAACATCCCCCTGCGCACGAAGCCGCAAAGATTCCGGAGGTTCGTCATGGCTAAACAACTGATTAAGGGCAACGAAGCTATCGTGAAGAGTGCGATCCTGGCCGGATGCCGCGCTTACTACGGCTACCCCATTACTCCCGCCTCGGAAATCGCTGAGGCCGCCGCCCGCTACTTTCCGCCCGCCGGTGGCACCTTTGTGCAGGCCGAAAGCGAAGTAGCCGCCATCAATATGGTCTACGGCGCGGCTTCTGCCGGGGTGCGCAGCATGACCGGTTCCTCCGGTCCTGGTATGTCTCTCATGCAGGAAGGCATCAGCTATCTGGCTGGCGCCGAACTGCCTTGTGTGGTGGCCGACATCACCCGTAGCGGTCCCGGCTTGGGCAACATCTTCCCGGAGCAGGGCGATTACTTCCAGGTGGTGAAGAACGGTGGCCACGGCTGCTACCGCAGCTTAGTGCTGGCACCCCACTCCTGCCAGGAGATGGCCGATTGCACCGCGCTCGCCTTTGACTTGGCTGACCGCTACCGCAATCCAGTCGTGGTGATGGCCGACGGCTTCATCGGTCAGATGATGGAGCCCGTTGCTTTCGCCGAATCCGCCATCCTCCCTCCTCCCCCCTCCTGGGCTGTTACCGGTACCGCCGCCACCCGCCGGAATCTGGCCAGTTCCATCCAACTGGAGGCTAACCAGATGGAAGCCCACGTGCGCAAGCTGGAAGCCAAGTATCTCCGTGCGGCGGAAGTGGAAGTTCGTTATGAGCATGTAGACACCGCTGATGCTGACCTTGTCCTGGTGGGCTATGGTGTGGTGGCCCGCGTACTGAAGGCTGTTGTTCGCGAAGCCCGCGCTGAGGGTCTGCGCGTTGGCCTGCTTCGTCCCGTCACTCTATACCCATTCCCAGTGTTGCCCTTGCGCTCCCTCGCCCATCGCGCCCGCGTCTTCCTAACTGTAGAGATGTCTACCGGCATGATGGTGGAGGACGTCCGTCTCGCCCTCAACGGAGCGCGCCCCGTGGAATTCTATGGCCGTTGTGGCGGCAACGTCCCCGCTACCGACGAGGTGCTGCGCGTGGTGCGCGAACTCGCCATCCGTGAAGGCCTGCGTCCGCTGCTTCCTGAAATGTCCTCGCTGGAGGTCTGCCATGGCTGAACTGTTGATGGATGATCCCTGTGCCGTTGGCTTCGAGGTGCTGCATGAACGGCCCCATTCGTTTTACCCCGAGTTCTTCCGCAAGGGCGACCTCAAGGATCAAACCCACTACTGCCCCGGTTGCGGCCACGGCATCGCCCACAAACTTGTCGCCCAAGTGATTGACGAGATGGGAATCCAGGACCGCACCATCACCATCAGTCCCGTTGGCTGCAGCGTGTTTGCGTATTACTACCTCGACACCGGCAACGTGCAGGCTGCCCATGGTCGTGCCCCGGCCGTGGCCACGGGCGTGAAGCGCGCCCACCCGGAAAGCATTGTCATTTCGTATCAAGGTGACGGCGACTTGGCGGCCATCGGTACGGCGGAGATCCTGCATGCCGCCAACCGTGGCGAAAACTTCACGGTCTTCTTCATCAATAACGCCATCTATGGCATGACCGGCGGGCAGATGGCGCCCACGACTCTGCTGGGCCAGAAGTCAACGACTACGCCACACGGCCGCGACCCCTTCAATGACGGCTACCCCGTGAAGGTGTGTGAGTTGTTGGCTACCCTGGAAGCGCCGGTCTATCTGGAACGCGTCGCGCTGGGTAACGCCAAGCAAATCAACGCAGCATTGCGCGCTGTTCGCAAAGCGCTCCGCTATCAGGCCGACGGCGCGGGATTTTCTTTGGTGGAGATCCTCTCGCCCTGTCCCACCATCTGGAAGCTTGACCCTGTAGCCGCCCAGAAGCAGGTGCGCGAGGTGCTGGTCCCCGCTTTTCCGCTGGGCGTTTATCGCGACAAGGGTGCTACGCTGCCCAAGGGAGAAACGCTTCCCGCGCGACCTTTGCCGCCGCCACCTCCACCCCTGACAGACATCCCCCGCTTGTTGGAAATCAACGAAAATGAGCCTGAGCCGCCCGCTCCGCGCCCCACATCCGTTGATCTCCGCATCCGTGTTGCTGGCTTCGGCGGACAAGGCGTGCTGATGCTGGGCGAAGTGCTTGCCGAGGCCGGGTTGCAACTGGGCCTCGACGTCTCCTGGCTGCCCTCCTACGGGCCTGAGATGCGCAGCGGCACGTCAAACTGTCACGTGCGCATCTCCAGCCAGGAGGTTGATTCCCCCCTGGTGGCCAAGCCCAACCTCCTGCTTGCACTCAATGAGCCGTCCCTGCGCAAGTTCCTGCCCCTCGTGGAACCCGGCGGGTGGGTGATCTACAACCATCATCATTTTCCCGGCGACCTCGCTCTGCCCGATGGCGTCCATGCGCTGCCGCTCCCCTGCAGCGAACTCGCTGACTCGCTGGGCGAGGCTCGCGCCGGGAACATTGTCATGCTGGGCGCGCTGCTTGCCGCCACCGCCTGCTTGCCTCTTGCCGCCATCGATCGCGCCCTCACCCATAGCGTGAAATCCGCCCGCTGGCTGGAGCTTGACCGTCAGGCACTCACCCTCGGGCAGCACGCTGCCGTGCAGGCACTTTCCCCGGCTGCCACGGAGGACACCCATGAAATCCACTAGTCCCAACCCCGAGATTCAGGTCTGGTTCCGCGGCGGCTTCTGCCGTCTGGCCGACGCGAACGTGAACATCCTCACCCATGCCCTCCACTACGGCACGGGTGTCTTTGAGGGTATCCGCGCCTATTGGAGCGAGGCTGAGCAGGAACTCTTTCTCGTCCGCGCCGAGGAGCACTTCGCCCGTTGGAAACGCAATTGCGGCATCCTTCGCCTCCACATCCCGGAATCCCCCTATGAACTGGCGCGCATTGCCTCCGAGGTCTGCCGCCGCAATGCGTTCCGTACGGACATCTACCTGCGTCCCCTGGCCTGGAAGGCCTCCGCGCGTCTGGGTGTTCAGCCCGACGATGAGGACGCCACCACCATCATCGCCCTGCCCTTTGGCGCTTACTTGCCGTCCGAGAACGGCATCCATGCGGGCGTCGTCAGTTGGCGCCGCATCGAAGACAACGCCATCCCCGGCCGCGCCAAGATTTGCGGCGCTTACGTGAACTCCGCCCTTGCCGGCGACGAAGCCCGCCGTAATGGTTTCGACGAGGCCATCTTCCTTACCGAGGACGGCCACGTCGCCGAAGGCGCAGCCTGCAACCTTTTCCTGGTGCGCAACGGCAAGCTCTGCACGCCTCCCTCGACAGACAACATTCTGGAAGGCATTACCCGCGATTGCATCATGACGCTGGCCCGCCGCGAACTGGGCTTGGATGTGGTGGAGCGTTCGCTTGACCGCAGTGAACTCTACATCTGCGACGAACTCTTCTTCACTGGTACCGCGGTGGAACTGGCACCCATCACCCGCATCGATCACCGTCCCGTGGGCGACGGAGAAGTAGGCCCCATTGCTGCCCGCCTGCGTGCGCTCTACCACAACGCGGTGCACGGCCAACTGCCCGCCTACACTCACTGGGTGAACCCCGTCTACCACCCCGTGTCCGCCAGCGCCGGGACACGCTGAACATCGCGAACCCAGTCCGCCCTATTCGGCCCGGGTTCGCATCCTCAACCTTTCAGGTGCCCGTCCAGCCACGCGAAAGCGTCGTTTTGCATCTCGATGTTGAAGATGTGCTTCTGGTCGTAGAATCGCCCCGCAAATGCGTCCGGCCGCCCCGCCTTGCGATAGATGGCAGCTAGTTTCTCCAGCGACTCCTCCATCCCCGCCAGAGGGAAGAGCCCGTCCTGCCGGCATTGCTGCACCAGCAGCGGCAGCGGTGCCCGCAGTCCCACAATGTCCGGGAGATCCAGATGCGCATGAATGCCCGGAATGAAGTGCACAAAGGAGTGCGTGTCCATATGCCGCTCCATCATCGTCCGCGCCGTGGACATAAACCCCACCACCACGCCCGCCCGGATGCGGCTGTCCAGCCCCGCCAGAATCAAGGAGCGCCACCCGCCCATCGACACCCCGACGCAGCCAATCCGCCCAGGGTCGATCTCCGGGCGGGTCAGTAGGTAATCCACCGTGCGCATATCGTCCCAGGCAATCACACCCGGCCAGGTATGCCCTGCGTATGCCAGAGTCTTCACGATGGTGGATTCCTTGGCCCTGCATTTGCGGTTCAGCCGCTCAACGTCATCCAAGGAATACGCCGCCCTCTCCCAGCCTGCGTCGCGGTCCTCCTCCAGCAGAATGCGACGCTCGCCGAAGCCGAAGGCGTCAATCGTGATCACCGCATAACCGCGTTTCACCAGTTCCGTAGCCGTGGGCCGGCTTTCGTAATTGTCCTTGTGATAGCGCACCATGGCGGGATGGTTGCCACCGAAGTCAATCACCTTCTCCTTACCGAACAGGAACATTCCCCCGTGGGAGTGCAGATCAACGATGGCCGGAACGCGCCCGCTTCGCTGCTTTGGCAGGTGCAGATATGCAGGCGTCACTAGTTCCGGCGTAGTGCGGATGAGGATCTTCTCTCGCGTGAAGCTGCCCAGGTCTTGCGTTGCCACCACGTCACCGCGTACTTCTACAGCCGCTGCCGGATTGCCCAGGGCATCCAGTACCAGCTTGCGGCCTTCGCGTTGATACTCTTCCACGTCGCGCCAGCGGTTACCCAGAAAGGAAGCCGGAAAGCTCGTGCGATTGCCCAGCGCCACCGCGTCGGAGAACAGAGTACCCGTGTCAGCCCGCAGATCTCCCATCGCGCGCGGCACGTCCGCGGGCGCGCTATCGCCTGTGACCCTCGTCACTGACTGACACGCCGCTTGCCCGGCCGCAATGCCCACGCCAACGCCCAAAAGCGCATCCCTGCGCGTCCACGAGTGTACTTTCCGCATCCCCCGATAATACCGGAAGCCGTTCCGCATGATCGCACCGGCTGAGTTCACTACGAAACGTCAACCGTCTGCGCCATCTCATATCCTTAAGGCAAGCGGCATGCTCCAGGAAGATCCATCCCAACCTGCGCTTAGTGAAGCCCCGTTCGTGGCGAACTGGTGGCGTCCTCTTGCCCTCTGCCTGCTCGGCGGCGCGTTGCTATTGGTCTTGCTGTCCGCCGTCCCCGCTCAGGAAGCTGCTCCGGATGGCGGCATCAGGGTGGTCTCACTCAACATAGCCAGCAAGCGGGACGTTCGAGCGCTGGCTACCGAACTGCGCCGGCGCAACCTTCATCAGGCGGATATTTACCTCTTGCAGGAAGTCATCGGCGAATCGCAAGACCGCAGCCAGGCCGCGTTGGATATCCTTCCTGGCCGCCACCTACACGTGCTTTACCGCTCCGCTTTTCAGCGAAGTCCCGGGCAGCACTACGGACTGGCGGTCCTCAGCCGCTACCCCCTGGAGCACGCTATGGTGTTGCCATTGCAGCGCCACAATCTCAACCTACGCAGCCGTGTGCGCATCGCCCTTACCGCCTCAGTCCTTACCCCATCGGGTCCGCTTACCGTCGTCAACACGCACCTCGATACACGCATCAACTGGCCACAGCGTCTTCAGCAGCTGGAGCCCATTCTTGCTCACGCGAACAAGGCAAGTGGTCCCGTCATACTCGGTGGGGACTTCAATACTCATCCCCACCGCTGGATCCTGCACCTTGTGCCCATTCCCTTCGTCCAGCCTCAGCCCGTGCGTCTGCGCCAACACATGGCCAGCCTGGGATATGCAAGCGCACTCTACTCTCCCACCGCCACCCACGACGTTTTGGGCATGCAGTTGGACTGGATCTTTGCGCGCGGCCTGCTGCCGCGAGACTCCCGGGTGCAACCCCTCCGGCATTCTGACCATCACGCCATTGCCGCCACTCTTCACCGTTCCGCTCCTTCGCCCGCCAAATCGCAAACCACTCAGTAGGTCCACCCAATCTTTGGCACGCAATGCTCCTCGAATTCATGCCGCTTTCCGCATCCGTCCGGAATCCCATAGGGCGTGTTGAGTTTGTTCCAAAAACCGCTTGCTGCCGGCTCGCCCGCTCCTGAGTTTGCATTGCCCGACGAAAGTGGCACCGTACATCGCTTGTCAGGCCTGCGGGGCGCACCCGTCCTGCTGGTGTTCTACCCGGGCGACGATACCTACGGTTGCCGCCGCCAGCTTTGCGAGATTCGCGATTCCTGGCAGGCCCTTGAGGCTGCGGGAGTTCGCGTCTTCGCCGTGAACCCCCAGTCTGCCGGCAGCCATCAAGCCTTCCGCGATAAGTACGCGTTTCCGTTTCCCATCCTCGTGGATCGTAACCAGGAGGTAGCCCGCCTTTACCGGGCTGCCGGATGGATCGTGAAGCGTACCGTCGTCCTTGTGGGCGCTGATGGGGTCATTCTGTTTGCGGAACGCGGCGCTCCGTCTCCCGGCCGCGTCCTGGATGCTCTCTCCTCAAACGCCCCCCTCTCCAACTTGCTGTAGCGGCGCACCGGTCTTCGTTGGACACCCCATCTCTCCGCGGGAGACAATGAAGCTTTCCCTCCGCATGTCCACCATCCGCGAAACAGCGCCCCTACCCGCCGAATCCGGTGCGGCCCCCGTCCGGCCCAGCCGCTCGGCACTTACGCTGATCTTCGCCACCATCTTCCTTGACCTGTTGGGTGTGGGAATCCTTGTCCCCGTCATCCCTTTCCTGGTCCGCCGCTTTGAGTCCGATGCCCTCACCGTGGGGATGCTGGCGCTTTCGTTTTCCGCTGCCCAGTTCCTTGCCTCTCCCATCCTAGGAGTCTTGTCAGACCGCTATGGACGCCGCCCCATCCTGCTGCTCAGCCTTCTTGGCTCCGCCTTCGGTTACTTCCTCTTCGGCTGGGCTGGCGCCCTTTGGATGATGTTCCTCGGCCGTATCATTGACGGCTTCACCGGTGGCAATATTTCCGCGGCCCAGGCATACATCGCCGACATCAGTCCGCCGGAGGATCGCGCGAAGAACTTCGGCCTCGTGGGTGCCGCCTTCGGCCTCGGCTTCATCATCGGTCCCGCCCTAGGCGGCCTGCTTGCAAAGATCAGCCTTGCCGCCCCCGCGTATGGTTCTGGCGTTCTCGCCCTGGTCACCATGGCCTTCGGCTACTTCCTTCTTCCTGAGAGCCTGCGTCCTGAACATCGCCGCGCACAGCCCCTCATGCCGTCTGACCTGAATCCCCTCACCCACTTCATCAAGGCACTTCAGCGTAGTGACCTGTGGCCCATCCTGCTGGCCTTTTTTGCCATCAACTTCGCTTTTAGTGGCCTGCAAACCAACTTCGCCGTTTACACCGCAGACAAGCTGGGCATGGGGCCTGAGGCTAATGCCGCTGTCTTTGCCTACATCGGCTTCATCGCGGTGATCATGCAGGCCGTGATTGTGCGTAAGCTCTCGCGCCGCTTTGCGGATCGTAACCTCGCCGCTGTGGGCATCGCCATCATGGTTTGCGGGTTTGGAGCCACGGCCTGGGCGCATGACCTGTTCACGCTCTACGTCGCCTGCACCCTTACCCCCATTGGCAGTGGACTCACCACTCCTACGCTCACCAGCTTGCTCTCTAAGCTGGTTACTGCCCGCGAACAGGGATGGGCTTTGGGAGCATCACAGTCCGCTGCCAGCCTGGCGCGCATCGCAGGTCCAGTCTGGGCTGGCGTGGTGTACGACCGCATCAGCCAGGGTGCTCCCTACTGGACCGGCGCTATCTGGATGGTGCTTGCGCTTGCCGTGGTGCTGCTTGTTGTTCGCCCCATGGGCGTCAATCACAAGCCTGCGCACGGATAAGCGCAACCACCGCTGTATTTACGCCCGTCACGAGGGTAGGATAGTTACGGAGGTTGCCTTGTCATTCAACGTTTCCAGACGATATTTCTTTTACGGCTCGCTGCTAGCGGGTGCAGTGCCCACAGCGGGCTTTGGCAGTTCGGCGTCGCTTTCGCGGCTCGGCTACAAGTCGCCGAATGAAAAACTCAATGTCGCGGGCATCGGTTCCGGCGGCAAGGGCCAAAGCGACCTGCGTGGTTGCGAGCCTGAGAACATCGTGGCCCTGTGCGACGTGGACGAGAAACGCGCCGCGGCCACCTTTGAGCGCTATCCCAAGGCGCCCAAGTACAAGGACTTCCGTCAGATGCTGGACAAGGAAGGCCGCAACATCGACGCCGTCGTCGTCGCCAGTCCTGACCACATGCACGCCATCCAGGCCAACTGGTGCATGGAGCGCGGTAAGCACGTTTACGTTCAGAAGCCACTCACCCGCACCGTTTGGGAAGCGCGTCTTCTCCGGGATGCCGCCAACAAACATAAGGTTGCCACCCAGATGGGCAATCAGGGCTATTCCAACGAAGGCACCCGCCAGGCCGCGGAGATCATATGGGCCGGCGAGATCGGCGATGTTACAGAAGTCCATGCCTGGACCAACCGTCCTATCTGGCCCCAGGGCCTCACTGAGATTCCGGCCGCTGAACCTGTGCCTGCCACCCTTGATTGGGACCTCTGGCTCGGCATCGCCGAACCGCGCCCCTTCACCACTGGAGGGCCTGATTTTCCCTCCCGCTTCGGTGGCTTCTATGCACCCTTTAGCTGGCGCGGCTTTTACGACTTCGGCTGTGGTGCTCTCGGCGACATGGCCTGCCACATCCTGGGTGCACCCAACCTCGCCTTGCGCCTTGGCGTGCCTACCAGCGTGGAGTGCATCAAAAAGGAAGGCGTCAGCAGCTTCATGTTCCCCAAGAAGTCAGTGACGCGCTTTGATTTCCCGGCTCGTGGCTCAATGCCTGCCCTCAAACTCTTCTGGTACGATGGCATGGAGGCCAATCTGGAACTCCCGGGTGTTCCCAAAGACGAGTGGCTGGGTGATCTTCCTTTCGCACCACCTGCTGGTGGCGGCAACCCGCGTCAGGCTCGCGCCGACAGCCCCTATGTCGGTCCCGTCTTTAACTACGACCGATTCCAGGAAACCATGGCCAATCCCAACATGCGCAAGCCCACTCCCAACGGCAGCGTGTTCATTGGTTCCAAGGGCATCCTCACCACGGGCACGTACGGTGAGAACACCCGTCTGCTGCCCGTGTCGAAGATGAAGGACTACAAGTTCCCTGACCAATACCTCACCCGTTCCCCGGGCCACTACCGCGATTGGATCCGCGCCTGCAAGGGCGGGGAACAGGCATGTTCAAACTTCAACGTGGCCGCGCCGTTCGTGGAGTGGATGCTGTTGGGTGTGGCTGCCCTTCGTACCGAAGGCAAGTTGGAATACGACCCCGTGAAGATGCGCTTCACGAACAATCAGGCGGCGAATGCTTACCTGAAGCCCGCGATCCGCAAAGGCTGGAGTTGGAGCTAAACAGTACGTCAACTAGCTCGTCAGACGCAGAAAGGGGGAGCCAATTGGCTCCCCCTTCCCGTTTATCCCAACCAGTCAGAAGTAACTAGCCGTCCAGCGCCCAGCCCTTGCGGTATTCCCGCGCCAGATAGCTGTTAGCCTCTGTCGAGTTCGTTACCCGTCCCGCCGCGCCGTCGTACTCCAATTTCTTGCCCACCCGGTGCGCCACCAGACCTAGCATCATCTGCTCAATCATGGTTCCCGAATAGTCAAAGTCGCAGTGCGTCTTGCTGCTGGTGCCATGGGTGACGCCATCGTTCTTGCCCTTGCAGGCATCAAGCCATTCCGTTTGGAAGGGGTCAATTCGTTCATTCACCGTACGGCCGGCTTTCTGCGCGGCCACCCAGGCGTTCACGGGGTCATTGGCCATCCCAAGGGCCGGCGGTAGACCGTTTTCCATCAACACCACCTCTGGGAATCCACCCGGCTTTGGAGTCGCGCTTGGCCAGGCCTTTACGCCAGGAGGTAGCGGCCTATCGGCGGAACGTCCCCCGCCTGCCGGACGCCTTGGAGCCGCGCTGGCCATCTGGGTAGGATTCCCCTTGCCCGCCACCAGCGGCAGCAGATCCTTCTCCGCGCGGCGTTGATAGTAGGTGAAGTCGCCGTCATCGTTATTGGGCAACACAATACGCGAAGTGAAATCAGAGAAGATCACACCCTTAGTACCCTCAAAGATTGCGCCGTTGCCCACCCGGGACAGGTCCACATAGCCCCGTGGCGGCTCTGGCTTCAGCCCGCCCTGATACCACACCAATTCCACCGGACCACGCCAGGAATTGGCGGCATGCTGGAAATGAACCTTCAACTTCACCGGGCAGATGTCGGGGTTATACTTATCACTGAGTTCCTGGTCTACCTCAATCGATGAGGGCGCACCCGCATCCAGCACATTCCACACAAGGTCCATCGTATGCGCGCCCATGTCACCCATTTGGCCCACGCCAAAGTCGCGATACATGTTCCAGAACAAGCAGTTCAATCCCGACGACCCTCCGAAATACTGCGGCGAATATGGGTGAACGGGTGACGGACCGATCCACTGCTCAAAATCCAGGCCCTGCGGCGGAGCGCCTTCGCCCTTCGGATAGCCCGGCCGTGGCAACTCGCGTGCGTCCCAGCTATGCACTCGCTTCAACTCGCCGATAGCCCCATCCAGAATCAGTTCGCGCACCCGCTCAAAGTTCGGATAGGCGTGCCGCTGTGTGCCATGCTGGGTGGCGATCTTCGCTTTGTTTTTCAGGTAGTTCGCCCGTACCACGCGTGCCTCTTGTACGGTCATGCCCAAGGGCTTCTCGCAAAACACGTGCATGCCCCGGTTGATGGCCCAATTGGCGATGAAGGCATGGTGTTGGTCAGCCGTGCAGATCACCACAGCCTCCACGTCCTTTTGCTCCATCGCCTTGCGCCAGTCTGTGTAGCACTTAGCTTTGGGGAACATCGCCTGTGCCTCACGCGTGCGTGGTTCATACACGTCGCATAGCGCCACGACATTCTCATTGCGTAGGCTCGCGTAGTGAGCCGTTCCACGGCCCCATACCCCAATCAGGGCAACATTCAGGCGATTGCTGGGCGCCGTCTGGCCGCGCAGCAGGCCCGCGGGTAGAATCGTGAACGCACTTGCGGTTTGAAGAAATCTTCGGCGTTGCATGCAGTTACCTCGCGGAGAGTTTATCGCAATTTCGGACTCAGTGCTACCGGGTCTCGTCCCTGGCGGGGAGGGGCAAGTGGCACGGATGGATGCTTGCAGCCGTCTAATCCATTTGGTCGGTATCGGCAACTCCAAACGAGTCGTTCTTGGGCGAATGCAGAAGGTCGACAAGGACCTGATCACTGGAGAGTGGCCAGAGACTGAGGCGGAACTCCCGTTCCGCAGAGGCCCACTTCCAGGTGGCGATTCCGGGAGCGCTGGCTGACTTCGCGCGTTCCAGCACTTCAAGAAGTGCCTTGGCATGACGCCGCGTGTTGGCTGTTTTGCTGCTCAAGGTGCTGTCCAAAGTGCCACGATGCAGAGCCTGTAGTGCTCCTCGCCAACGGGACAACAGGGGGGGAGCGGAACGCGCACTGTAGATGCGGGCAAGCATTAAGGATGCGGACTTGCGGGTGATGTGGAGCGAGGCGGAGATTTCGCGCGCAGACTTGCCGCGGGGCGATTCGCACACCCCATCAAGCGCTTCCAGCCAATGGTGAAGTGGAATCCGGGTACCTGCGAGGGGCGTGTTCCACAGCAGCGGGTAGCGTTTGCGGCAGATGGCGCAGAAGCAGTGGGGCGGGGACAGTGCTGCCTTGCCGGGTGAGGCAAGGGCACCATCCGAGGGTGCCCCCGCGACTCCACCGGGCCTGAGAGATGCGCGGGTGCCGCACTTCGGGCAGTTTGGGCCTTCTGGCCAACGCGCCTTCGTGATGCATTGAATCGCTTCTGCTTCCGACATCCAGTCAGTTAAGTATCACGAATATATCCAACAAGTCAATAAAACAACAAGTTGCGAATCGCGATCATTGATTTCTCATGGACCGGGAGTACGGTATTTTGTCTGGCGAAGGCGCTGTTGCGGCCAAGGTGGCGGCCGGCACCAATGCGGGACGAAACCCGAGAGGTCCCCTCACTGTTTTCCGAGAGAGGTGCGTGGAGACCGGAAGGACGAGGGAAGCAATGTACAGACTCTTGATTATGGTTTTGACAATGGCGCTGGCCGCACTCACACAAACAAGAGTGGATATCCAGCGGCAGGCCAAAGGGGTGGAGTTCTTGTCTCCGCCATTTGACAGGCCGGTGAAGTCCGGCGAAGCGCTACCGCTTAGCTGTGCGGTGAACGACCTGTTTCTGTTGACGACCGCGGCGCCGGGGGCGAATCTGCACGTGTGCTTTGCCGAAGGGCAGTGGGCATCGCAAGGCAGCGCAGGACTTGCCAACGTGACCGTACTGGCTGACGGCGAACTGGCTGGAACAACAACTACTCTGAATCTGATTCCCACGGAGGCTCTCAGTCAGATCATTTCCGTGCTGCCAGGACAACTGAATATCCAGCAATCGGTGAACACGGCGGTCCTGATGACCAACGAGCGGGCGCAGTCCGGGGAGAACTTGATATGCATGTCCAACGGCGGAAGTGGCACGGCATACAGTTGCCAGATGTTGCCGCAGTTGGAGGCGCTGACGACAGGGATGGTGGTGCACTGGCGGCCAGACGTCACGAATACCAACACTGCAGTGACCTTGGCCATTGATGTTCTCGGCAATGTACCTGTGCGCTTGGCGGATGGCGTGGCGGCACCGCGGGTGGGGGAACTGCTGGCTGGGGCGATGTACCCCCTTTGGTACGACGGCACGGTGTTCCGGGTGTTCCAACCGCCTATGGTTGAGGACTTCCTCACGGTGGATGAGTCACAGGCGGGCAGCCACCTTGTTTGCACTTCGCCGGTGGGCACGGGCAATGCGTATAGCTGCC